>NZ_VCBX02000001.1:6072500-6690896 GCF_005938745.2 Rhodococcus sp. KBS0724 | reverse complement strand
GTGGTTCCTTCCGTGTTTCACCGACAGCGAGTGCGCTGGCGCTACCGAGCACGTTGCTGCGGCATGGATGTTCGGTGGTGGGGATGTGCGCTGGTGTGACACTTTTGTTATGTCTGCTGGTGTGTCTGCCACCTGAGGTGAGAAACCTCGTAACAGCCTACGAATATGCCACCTGAACTGTGTTTCCACACAATTATCCACAGATGTGGACAAACGTGCACCGACTCGGTCTATTTGTGGAATTTTTCCCGAAAATCCAACACGAAGTCGATCTACCTGGTCTTTTGTCGTAACTCGAGGCGTTGGACACTCGGCGGTAGCGGTGCGTTGATACTCACAGCCCTGTGGATGAATGTGAAAACTCGGGTTTCCGTGTCGAAACCCGAAGCTCGGACCGAACGTGCTGATGAGGCCTTGTCGAGTGGTTCTCTGCCGGAATTGCGTACACCGGGTTTTGTATGCTCTGAGCACCGTTGCGAAAATGTTGCCAAGGTCACACTCCAGGTCTCGCTCGAGGTCAACGGCCTATGCACATCAAGGTTCGAAAATCGGGGATTTGCGCACTTTCGGCGTGTCGCTTCTTCTCCGGCGGAGTGCCCGTCGAATGCGCTGGTTTGACCTTGGCAACGGTGGTAAGTAACCTCGAACAGTCACCCGCTGGTGGTGATCGTTTCGTGCTGACTACATATGTCAGGTCGGAAGGATTATCCAAGCCGCTTGCCGGGTGGAGAAGACCGTTAGATCCAAGGCGCTCAGGTGGCGCCGATCAATTAGAGGGCGCCGGGAGGCGCCAATGAACTTCGAGGAGTGTTGACCGTGGCCAAGGGCAAGCGGACGTTCCAGCCGAATAATCGCCGCCGCGCGCGTGTTCACGGCTTCCGTCTTCGTATGCGTACCCGTGCGGGTCGTGCAATCGTTTCGGCGCGTCGCCGTAAGGGCCGCGATTCCCTGACAGCCTGATCTGATTCTGAGATCAGGAGCTCGGGGTGTTGCCTGAGCCGTACCGGTTGCGCCGCCACTCGGATTTTTCCGTGGCGGTGCGACGTGGTCGTCGTATGGGAAGACGCGACCTTGTCGTGCACGCGTTTGATCGCGAGCAAGTAGAGGCGCTGGTAGTAACAAATCACGGTCCCCGATTCGGGCTGATCGTGAGCAAGGCTGTCGGGCCGGCGGTGATTCGACATCGAGTCGCACGCCGGCTTCGTCATATATGTGCAGACCTCGCGCACCAGGTTTCACCGGAAACAGATGTGGTTATTCGTGCACTTCCGGGTAGTGCGACCGCCAGTTCCGCTGAGTTGGCCAAGCAACTGCGCGCAGGTCTGGGCAAAATGAATCTATTGGTGTCGGTAAGTGAAGAGCCATGAGTACTCCGCTCGATGAGCAGATCGAAACTCCCCCAGCCTCCCGTTTTCTGACGGTTTTGAAGGCTGTGCGTCGCGCTCCCGCCACTGTTCTTATCTTCTGTATCGAGTTGTACCGGACGTATGTGTCGCCTCTGCGGATGCCGACCTGCCGGTTCACCCCCACCTGTAGCGAGTATGCGGTGGATGCCCTCCGTACGCACGGGGCGATCAAAGGCCTTTTCTTGACTGTGGTGCGGTTGGCGAAGTGTGCCCCCTGGCATTCTGGAGGGTGGGACCCCGTTCCGCCCCGTCGTGGCCGTGATGCGGGTTGCCGCCACCGCGGTCCTATGGACGAACAGAGGAGTACTTAGAGCCGTGCTCAATTTCATTTACTATCCGGTATCCGCGATTCTGTGGGTCTGGCACAAGGTCTTCGGGTTCATTCTCGGCCCGGACAACGGAATAGCCTGGGCGCTCTCCGTAGTGTTCCTGGTGTTCACCTTGCGTGCGGTTCTGTACAAGCCGTTCGTGAAGCAGGTCCGCACGACCCGCCAGATGCAGGAACTGCAGCCGCAGATCAAGGCACTGCAGAAGAAGTATTCGGGCGACCGTCAGCGCCAGGCCGTCGAGATGCAGAAGCTCCAGAAGGAGCACGGATTCAACCCGATCATGGGCTGTCTCCCGGTCTTGGCTCAGGCACCGGTGTTCATCGGTCTGTTCCACGTCCTGCGCTCGTTCAACCGCACCGGCACCGGTATGGGCCAGCTGGGCATGACCGCAGAGGACAACCTCAACACCCCGAACTACGTCTTCTCGGCCACTGACGTCCAGTCGTTCCTGGATGCTCGTCTGTTCGGCGCGCCCATCTCGGCGGCAATAACGACGCCGGTCGCGCAGCTTCAGGCTTACGTCACCGAGAACGTTCCCGAGCTGCCGTCGCGTCTGAACATCATTCTCGTGGCCGCTCCGCTGATGATCATCGCCAGCATCGCGACGCACTTCAACTCCCGCGCTTCGGTTGCTCGCCAGTCCGAAGCCGCCGCAGCGAACCCGCAGTCCGCGATCATGAACAAGCTCGCGCTGTACGTTTTCCCGCTCGGTGTTCTGGTCGGTGGACCGTTCCTGCCCATCGCAATTCTGCTGTACTGGGTGTCGAACAACATCTGGACCTACGGTCAGCAGCATCTCGTCTTCCGCAAGATCGACGCCGAAGAAGAAACGAAGAAGCAGGAAGCGATCTCGCGTCGAAACGACAATGCCCCCAAGCCCGGTGCTCGCCCGAATCCTGCCAAGAAAAAGGGATCTCCGGCCGCGCTGAGTGCGACGGAATCAGCAGACGAATCCGAGTTGCCCGGGGTATCCCTCAACAAGGCCGAGAAGCCTGCGACCAAGCCCACCGGTTCGGGGGGTGGCGGCGCTTCGTCGAAACCCAAACAGAACCGGCCACAGAGCAATCGCGGCAACTCTCCCAAGCGCAATAAGCGGCGATGATCGAGGAAAGAGAACGACCAATGTCCAGTGAAGCTGACACCGCTTTGGATGGAGAAAACGCAGACGTGAGCACTGAAATCGCTGCGCCCGTTACCGACGTCGAAGAGTCGGACGTTGAAGATTCAGACATCGACGACTCTGACGACGATCTGATCGAAGAAGGCGAAATCGCCGGCGACTACCTCGAGCAGTTGCTCGACGTACTCGACTTCGACGGGGATATCGACCTGGACGTCGAGGGCGATCGTGCGATCGTCAGCATCGACGGTGGAGACGATCTGACCAAGCTGGTCGGTCGTAAGGGCGAGGTTCTCGACGCTCTCCAGGAACTGACCCGTCTGGCCGTCCAGCAGTCCACAGGCGAACGTAGCCGCCTGATGCTCGATATCGCCGGCTGGCGTGCTGGGCGCCGCGAGGCACTCAGCGCTCTCGGCGCCGAGGCTGCTGCACGTGTTCTCGAAACCGGTGAGCGTGAAGAACTGGCGCCGATGACGCCGTTCGAACGCAAGATCGTGCACGACGCCGTCGCCAAGGTGAAGGGCGTATCGAGCGAAAGTGAGGGCGCTGAGCCGTCACGCCGAGTGGTTGTCCTGAAGGACTGACACTCCCCTCAGCAGTAAATGAATGCGAGCCCCGGATTGAATCCGGGGCTCGCATTCTTTGTATTTGTCGACTATCGGTTTCACGTGAAACGGCACCGTCGATGTCGATCAGATCATCTTCGGGACTGATCTGTGACGGCAAAAAGCTCGTCAGTGGGAATGGATTTCGAATCACAATCGGCTCAGGCTGAGGCGCCCGCAGAGGGCTGTCTGTCGCTGTAGTCGACCTCCCAAATCAGTGCGCCATCCTCGACGGCGGGAAGCATGCCGGAATGTTCGGCGCCCGACGCGATACTGATGCGAACCGAATTGACGTAGTCCGTCAACGACTTCGATATCGGATCGGCTTCATCCGCGCCTTCCCAACCGACGTCGCGAACGCAACCTTGTTGCTCACCCCCGCGAGTGTCGACATACAACACGGCGCCGGAACCATTTTCCGCGAACGGAAGATAGGCGTCGACGAACATGTGCGCGATTCCACCGGCCGGCTGCTGCCGAGCAACCTTTCCCCAATCGTCACCGAGGTCTTCGGTGTCCTGGAGATTGTCCGGACTGCAGCGGTATTTGTGGTTGTCGACTAATTCGTCGAGACCGAGCAAGAAGTCGGGAACAAGCTGCCGATCAAGTCCCCTCCCCCAGTTGACTGTTCCTGTACGTCGTGAAGTGAGTGGAACTCGCCGTCGTAGCGCGTTCGGCTTCATCTCGGTCGGCGAGTGGTCGAGGTGGACGCACAGCGGCGGCGGTGATCGGAGCTCGTTTGTGACGCGCCGCCATGTACGCGAGCCATGTGTCGCTAAGCGTCATCGTCAGAATGTATCCCGCAGTAATTTTGCGCCGAATAGTTTCACGTGAAACACCTCACCGGAAATCCTATGAATTAGAGAAATTCAGCGCTGAATTCGTCCCAGGCGGGACCCCTACCTAGTTTCGTCACAGTGATGATACTTCTCGAGAAAGTTCGTTCCTTAGAGGAGGATGTTTCACGTGAAACCTGGCGCGACCGCAATTGAGTTGGCAGACTCACAGCGAGTCGGTGCGTAGAAGTGAACACTTGTCGGCGATAACACGGATAATAACTTTGGTCTTGATTGTTGATTTCGCGGTATACGCGGGAGGATGTTTCACGTGGAACAAAATGGTGCGGCGTCGGTTGACTGGGATGAACAAGCGACTGCGCGCGCTGTGTTCGGCGATCGATACGACATTGCAGAACGCTACTACCAATCTTTGGCAACGGACGGCGTCGAGCGCGGGCTCATCGGTCCTCGCGAGGTGCCGCGACTCTGGGAACGTCACTTGCTCAACTGCGCTGTCATCGGTGAGTTGATCGCCGAAGGCGAGTCCGTTGTCGATGTGGGAAGTGGAGCCGGGCTGCCGGGAATCCCTCTCGCAATCGCGCGGCCGGATCTCAAAGTGACTTTGGTCGAACCGCTTCTACGACGGTCTGTGTACCTCGCCGAGTTCATCGAATCCAACGGATTGGATGTTCTGGTTGTTCGTGGCCGCGCCGAGGAATCGGGTGTCGTGAAGGAAGCGGGCGGCGCCGACGTAGTGACGTCGCGTGCAGTTGCGCCGTTGGAAAAGCTGGCCCGTTGGTCACTCCCCCTCATTCACGAGCATGGCCGGATGCTTGCGCTGAAGGGTTCGAGTGCTGCGGAAGAGATCGAGCGAGACCGTACCGCGTTGACCAAACTCGGTGCAGGCAAGTTCGAAATACTCGAGTGCGGATCTAAATTTCTCCGGACGCCCACAGTCGTGGTCAAGGCCGAGCGTCTCCCGAAACGGCGTCAGCGATGACAGCGTCAGCGATGACAAAGGAAGTACACATGATGAGAGCACGCAGTGGTCGATTCGCAATCGAAGGAGCAGTCAATGTCGGGTCGATCTGAAGCCGTGGTTTCACCGGAAGTAGTTACTGTGCCCGAAACAGTCGCGTCGCCAGAGGTCGCTGTTTCACGTGAAACAGCGACACCGCAGCCGAGCGCGAACGCCGATCCCGTGATCAATGACGACGAGAACTTCACGGCTCCCTATTCCGGAATCTCGTCGGAAGAGACCCCGATCGGCGCTGCGGCTCACCGTGCAAGCCAGGTGCTGCACCCACATTCGGTGACGCTCCCCAAGCCTGCTTTCCGTCGAGTCATCACGATTGCCAACCAGAAGGGTGGCGTCGGCAAGACAACAACAACCGTCAACCTCGCTTCTGCGCTGGCTCTCCAGGGGCTTACCGTCCTCGTGGTCGATTTGGACCCTCAGGGCAACGCCAGCACCGCTCTGGGCGTCGTTCACACCTCGGGTACCCCTTCGAGTTATGAACTCCTCATCGGCGAAGTGAAGGCCGTTGACGCGGTTCAGACGAGCCCGCACAGTGAGCGGCTACTCTGCATCCCCGCGACTATCGACTTGGCCGGCGCAGAGATCGAACTGGTGTCGATGGTGGCTCGCGAGAATCGTCTCAAGGGTGCGCTCAACGAGAAGGTGCTCGCGGAGTTGGACGTGGACTTTGTCCTCATCGACTGCCCACCGTCCCTCGGCCTTCTGACCGTCAATGCGATGGTCGCGGCCAAGGAAGTTCTGATCCCGATTCAGTGCGAGTACTACGCCCTCGAGGGCGTCGGGCAGTTGCTGCGAAACATCGAATTGGTGCAGGCACACCTGAACCCCGATCTGCATGTCTCGACCGTTCTGCTGACGATGTACGACGGTCGTACCAAGCTCGCCGATCAGGTGGCAGAAGAGGTGCGTAAGCACTTCGGTGACACCGTTCTCCGGGCTGTGATTCCCCGAAGCGTCAAGGTTTCCGAAGCTCCGGGTTACGGCATGACCGTTCTCGACTACGACCCGGGTTCACGGGGCGCAATGAGTTACCTCGATGCCGGCCGCGAATTGGCCGGACGCTCTGTCACCACTACGACGCAGGAGCAGTGAGATGAGCCAGGCACGTAAAGGCGGATTGGGCCGCGGCCTCGCCGCACTGATTCCTACCGGTCCGGCCACTGCACCAGGACTGGGCGCGGCAGCAGCGGACCTCATCATCGGCGGTGAAGTGGGAAGCGGCGAAATCGGCGGCGCGAAGGCCAACCCCTCCCCTCCCCCACCGAAGACCGCGGCCCCGAAAACGGCAAAATCCAAAGCTACAGTCGCAAAGACCGCAGTGCCGACTGCGGATGAACTCGAGTCGGAACTGGCACCCGCTGGGGCTGTCTATCTCGAGATCGAACCGAGTTTGATCGAAACCAACCCGAAGCAGCCGCGTCACGTTTTCGACGAGGAAGCACTTGCCGAGTTGGTGCATTCCATCCGCGAGTTCGGTTTGATGCAACCGATCGTGGTTCGCCGCAACGGTGACAAGTACCAACTTGTCATGGGTGAGCGTCGCTGGCGCGCGAGCCAGGAAGCCGGCCTCGAGAAGATTCCGGCGATTATTCGTGAGACCGATGACGACTCGATGTTGCGTGATGCGCTCCTCGAGAACATTCATCGTGTTCAGTTGAATCCCCTCGAGGAGGCTGCCGCGTATCAGCAGTTGCTCGAAGAATTCGAAGTAACGCACGAGGAGTTGGCGAACCGCATCGGTCGCTCGCGCCCGGTTGTGACCAACATGATCCGTCTGCTGAAGCTGCCGGTGGCTGTTCAACGACGCGTCGCTGCGGGTGTTCTGTCGGCTGGGCATGCTCGTGCATTGCTCTCCCTCGAGGCGGGTGCCGACGCTCAGGAAGTGATGGCGGCGCGCATCGTGGCGGAAGGAATGTCGGTTCGAGCGACGGAGGAAGCCGTCACTTTGGCCAACCGCGCGGACAATGAGATCGCTCCCCCGCAGAAGCGGAAGCCGATTGTGATGCCGGGTCTGCAGGATGTAGCGGAGCGGTTGTCCGACTCGTTCGACACTCGCGTGACGGTCAGTTTGGGTAAGCGGAAGGGCAAAATTGTGGTCGAGTTCGGCTCGGTGGACGACCTTCAGCGCATCGTGGGCATGATGGAAGCGCAGAAATCGAACAAGTGACGAAACGCTGACATCCAGGCGTACCGGCTAGTTTCGTCACTGTGACAAAATAGCGACCTTGAACGTTCTGTCACAGTGAAATCTATTGAACTGCAACGGTTTTGATGTGGCGGGTGTAGTGACAGCGCAAACGGAGTTGTGGTGGCTTATTCTGGAGAAGGAAAACGCGTCGGGTGGGGCAAAAATGTGCGGCGGAGATCTACATGTTCGACAGAGACCAAAATTGAGATCGCGACCTACGGAAGTGAGTTAGCCAGTGTCGACTCACGTCATCACATCGCTGCGTCTTGACGGTCTCGATCAACTCTCGGCCCACGCTCGACGTTGTGTGTTCTGGGAGATGGATCCGGCGGCGCTTCACGAGGCGCGCGGATTCTGCGATCAGGAATTCGAAAAAGAAGCGTGGCTGTCGATGGTCATGCTCGAATGGGGATCCTGCGGCCAGGTTGCGGTCAAGGACGGAAAACCACTCGGCAGTGCTCTCTATGCCCCTCCCCGCAGCATTCCGCGGGCACAGATGTTCCCCACCAGTCCGGTCAGCTCCGACGCTGTTCTGCTGACCAGTCTTCGGCTGGAACCGTCGGGTATCGAGGAAAGCCTCGGTCCGGCCCTCATTTCCGCTGTGGTGACCGATCTTGTCCGCCGCGGTGTTCGTGCGCTCGAAGCTTTCGGAATCCGTACAGACGAGCAGGAGTCGGCTTCGGATATCGCGTCGGCAACTGCGGCACTGGAATGTTCACCCCAGGAATGCATGATCAGCGCAGACTTCCTCGAGGATTACGGTTTCGAGGTTGTCGCGCCCCATCATCGGTACCCGCGCTTGCGACTCGAACTCAATCGGGACCACGAGTGGAAGGTCGACGTCGAGGAAGCCCTCGATCGACTCCTACAAGCTGCAGCCCTCGAGATGATTCAGGTCGGTGAACTGACGCGCGTGTGAGAAACGCGCGTCAGTTGCGGTCCGATACCGAAAGTTCTTCTGCAAGAAGCTCGGCAAACGTGAACGTACCGGTGGGCTGATCGTCTTGCCCGAGCAGGTACAGGCGTTTGACCGAAATCAGGATGGCCTCGGCGATGGTGTCGCGCATGCGCGGATTGGTAAGCACCGCAGCATCATTCGCATTGGAGAGGTAACCGAGGTCGATCTGTACCGTCGGCATGTTGGTCAGTCGCAGCAATTCCCACGTGCGACCGTGAGTTCTGTTGTCCTGCAACGGAGTTCGGGCAACGATCTCGCGCTGGACGAACCCGGTGAGAATCTGACCGATCTTCGAGACCGAACCGTGTGAATTTCCGAAATGGAAGCTCGCCACACCGTTTGCCGACGGGCTGGGGTTGCTGTCGCACCGCAGCGAGATCATCAGGTCCGCGTCGAACGCGTTGGACGTTGATGCGCGATCGGCCTCGGACGGATCGACATTGTGCGGGCGCGAGAGGAACGTCTCCATTCCGGTTGCGGCCATCCGCCCCTCGAGGCGCATCGCAAGATCCCACAACACATCGGACTCGGAGATACCGTTCACGATTGCTCCGGTGGACGGTCCGCCCAGACCTGGATCGATGACGATCCGCTTGCCGCCCAGCTGCGGGCCCTTGCGACGAACCAGTTCTTCCTCGCTGATCGCGTGGGGTGAACCGCCCGTGACACGAGTTCCGAGAAGATCGAGAGAACGCAGAGTCTGAGGGCCGCAGATACCGTCGGCGGCAATGCCGATCTCACGCTGGAACGACGACAACGACTCGTGCGTCATCGGCCCGAAGAAACCGTCGACGCGCCCCGAGTAGAAGCCGAGATCCTGAAGTTTGGTCTGCAGAGCTGCCACATCGTCGCCGTACAGCGGAGCGGACAGCTGGTAGATCAGAGTGCGGGCGCCCAAGCGGTACGACGCCTCACGAATGGACCGATACGTTGCCGGGCCCACGATGCCGTCGACGAGCAGCCCACGTTGCTGCTGGAAGGCACGAACGGCGCTGTCGAGGTGATGATCGAAGATGACGTCCGGCGCAACCCAATGGGCACCGTCGCCGCTTTCACGTCGAATGCTGGACGGGATGTGATGCAGATATCCCAGCTTCGTCAATGTGCCCCGAATCTCGGCGACGGCCGGGCCGTGATCACCGTGTCGGAGTCGATGCATGCGTGAAAACCTCTCAGATCGGCAAAAGAATTCGATCGATGTGCCTGGAAATGGATCTGATCAGGCACATCGATCGATTATCTCAGAAAACCTGGGGATTGCGAGAATCCCCCACGTTCACAGGGTACTCAGAGTACGTCCGAGAGTTCCTTGAGCAGCGCGGCCTTGCCCTTTGCGCCGACGATGGTCTTGATGGGCTGCCCGTCCTTGAACAGGATCAGCGTCGGGATCGACATGACCTGGAAGTCGCGGGCTGCGGCCGGGTTGGCGTCGATGTCGAGCTTGGCGATGGTCAGCTTGTCGCTGTTCTCACCGGCAATTTCCTCGAGAACCGGGGCGACCATCTTGCACGGGCCGCACCAGGTTGCCCAGAAGTCGACGAGAACGGGCTTGTCGCTGCCCAGGACGTCCTGCTTGAAGGAATCGTCGGTGATGGTGACGGTATTCGACACTGGTTACTCCTCGAGGGTTGTGAACGAGCTGGGATCAGGGGGCGCCGACGACGTCGACGGCATGACCGGCGGCATCGAGGGTGTTTGCGGTGATGTCGCCGCGGTCGGCGAGCCAGCGTTCGGCGTCGATCGCAGCGGAGCATCCGGTGCCGGCAGCGGTGATGGCCTGACGGTACGTGTGGTCGACCAGGTCTCCGGCAGCGAACACGCCGTCGACGGACGTTGCGGTGGAACCGGGAGCGACGCGGACGTAGCCGGCGTCGTCGAGGTCTACCTGGCCCTTGACGAGCTCACTGCGGGGATCGTGGCCGATGGCAACGAACATGCCGGTGATCTCGAGAGTGGAGGTCTCGCCCGTCACGGTGTCGCGGACCACGAGGCCTGTGACACTGTTCTCGCCCAGCACCTCGATGGGCTCGGCGTTGGTGAGGAAGCGGATCTTCTCGTTCGCCTTGGCGCGCTCGAGCATGATGCGCGAGGCACGGAACTCCTCGCGGCGGTGCACCAGGGTGACCGAGCGAGCGAAGCGGGTGAGGAAGGTTGCTTCTTCCATGGCGGAGTCGCCGCCGCCGACCACGACGATGTCCTGGTCGCGGAAGAAGAAGCCGTCGCAGGTGGCGCAGGCGCTGACGCCGCGGCCGAGGAGACGCTCTTCACCGGGAATCCCCAGGTAGCGCGCTGCCGCGCCCATCGCGAGGATGATCGCGTGCGCGGCGTACGTTTCGCCGTTCGCGACGACCGTCTTGATCGGCCCGCTCAGATCGATTTCCTCGACGTCCTCGGTGCGGATGTCGGTGTCGAAGCGCAGTGCCTGCTCACGCATCTGTTCCATGAGGTCCGGACCCATGATTCCCTCACGGAATCCGGGGAAGTTCTCGACCTCGGTGGTGGTCATGAGGGCGCCACCGAACTGGGTTCCCTCGAAGAGCACGGGCTGGAGCTCAGCACGCGCGGTGTAGACACCAGCGGTGTAACCGGCGGGTCCGGAACCGACAATGATGACGTCATGGACCGCGGGCGTGTTTTCCAGCTGGGTGGTCATGCGAGCCTTCCAGTAGTTAAGTGCAGGCCCGTCGATTCCCGAGAGCCGTACCGATCAACACCAGGATAAGGGGTGTTGTTCCCGGGCTCGTCGCAAAAGTGGCGAGGCGCTCAGCTGGGGTCGGCTGCATACGGCGCCACCAGGGCGGCCGCATTTCGACGCACCAGATCCGGATCGGTGCCGCGTTCGATTTGCCGGACACCGGTATGGACTATGGCGTTGATCAGCTCGGCCATGCCGGTGGGGTCGCCCGCGGAAAGCTCTTGCAGCGTGTGCAGCAGCGGAGTGACGAGATCGGCGTGCAGTGCCCGACTCTTCTCGTCGAACTTCGGGCCGGATGCAATCTGGCTCAGCGACGCCGCGATCGCATGCTCGCCATCGGCGGCCAAGGTCAGATTGGCGTCGACGTACGCGAGGATGCGGCCGGCCGGCCCGTCGGCTTCCGCCATGGCCTCGGTCAACTTCTGGGACCACCGCGGGAACGAATCCTCGACCAGTGCGTCGAGTAAGTCCTGCCGGGAGTTGAAGTACTGGTAGACGCTGGATCGAGCCAGGCCGGCGCGTGCGGCTATCTCACCGAACGACGGGATGTCCGCGGTTCCTTCGGCAAGCACCTCACGGGCAGCGTTCAGAAGTGCATGACGCTGTGCTGCGCGATGCTCGCCGACGGTGGGGGCGTTGATCCGTGGCACGTGAACTCCCTTCGTACGCTGCTCGGTTGTCGAACAGCCTAGTGGGGAGCCACGGGCTACGTGGTCGCCGGGCGCAGCGCCTCTCGTACGACGCAGCGCGTGCCGGTATAGATGGTGGGCATGCACTTGTTGCAATGGACGCACAGTCCTTCGGAAACCGATTCCGACGCAAACTTGTTGACTAACTGAGGATCTCGGAGCAATGCCCGAGCCATGGCTACAAATTCGAAGCCTTCGCCGAGTGCACCCTCGATGGTGTCGACGCGATTGATCCCGCCGAGCAGGATCAGCGGCAGGTTCAGAGCCTCGCGGAACTGGCGGGCGAAGGGAAGGAAGAACCCTTCCTCGAAGGGGTACTTCGGAAAGAGTTTCGGGCCGTACAGTTTGAGGCCGTAACCCACGAGTTTCGGCTGGGACGCAACAAATTCCGCCATCGGCACGTCGCCGCGGAAAAAGTACATTCCGTTGAGAAGTGAACTGCCGCCGGTCAATTGCATGGCGTCGAGATGACCGTCGGCCTCGAGGATCTTGGCAATGGGCAGGCTCTGATCGAGCCACAATCCCTTGGGAACGCCGTCGGACATATTGAACTTCGCGGTGACGGCAACCGCGGGTCCGGCCGCCTGCCGGACGGCTTCGATCACTCGACGCGGATATTCGGCACGCCTGGCGACAGTTCCGCCATATTGATCGTGGCGTTTGTTCAGGTTGGGGCTCATGAACGAGCTGAGCAGATAGTTGTGGCCGAGGTGCACCTCGATGGCGTCGAATCCGGCGTCGACGGCAATGCGTGCGGTGCGCTCGTAGTCGGCGACAACCCCGTTGAGTTCTGCGAGCGTCGCTCCCTTGACGAGACCCATCGCCGGCGGACTCAAGCGTGTCGACGGAGCCAGGGTCTTGGTTTTGTTGGAGAGGGTGTTGGCCACCAGTCCCGCGTGGCCGATCTGCGCGGCGGCGAGTGCTCCTTCGGCGTGGACCGTGTCGGTCAGACGGCGCAGTCCTGGCAGTGCCTGTTCGTTCATGACGAGGGTGTCGCGGTGGACGCGGCCACCGGGTGAGACGGCGCAGTACGCGACGGTTGTCATGGCGGCACCGCCGCGAGCGACCTCGGCATGGAAGTTGATCAGGTCGTCGGAGATCGCTCCCCGCGGCATCACACCTTCAAAGGTGGCAGCTTTGATGATGCGGTTCTTCAAGGTCAGCGGCCCGAGACGGGCCGGTTCGAAGATCGTGGGGCTCATTTTCTTCTTCCTGCTTCGGCGGATCCATTACGATGCCAGTGGACTCGTATATATGACGATATAGCGCCGACGCCAAATCTGTTCGACAATTCGAGACGATGAACACCACAGGATCTGGTCGCCCCCGGGACCCACGCATCGACGACACAGTCCTCGAAGTCACCCGCACCATGCTTCTCGAGGTCGGTTGGGAGCAACTGAGCCTGCGCGCGATAGCTGCCCGAGCTGGAGTCAGTCGGGCGTCGATGTCGCGCCGATGGTCGTCGAAAGCTCACTTGGTTCTCGGATCGATCCTCGGCGCCACCCCGGATCTGACGCCTTTCGCGGGAACGGATCGCGAAGGGTGGATCCGCTGGGTGGTGGCCGGTAGCGCGCAGTTGTTCTCCCGACCCGAGGTTCGTGCCGCGGCGCCGGGCCTATTGGCGGCGTTGCGCGATCACGACGATCTGCGCAACGAATTGTGGCGTGGTTTCAGTGGGCCGAGTACTCAGTTGTTCCTGGAAGATTCGGAAGACCGCGACGGCGCATTGTTGGACGCAAAAGCTGTGCTCGTTATGGCAGCGGGAGCTGCGATGTTTTCGAGTCTCATTGCGGTGGAGGATGATACGGAAGCGCTCCGCGCACGTATCCTGGCGATGTTGCTGCCTGCCGCCGAGAAATGAACGCAGAGAAATGAAGACCGAGAAATAAACTAGCCGATAGTGTTGACGGACAACGTGTTCGGGTTGTCGGCGCTGCATTCGGGACCGACGGCGAGAATGGTGATCTGACGTGGCTGTGTGCCGCGTAGTAGGAGAACCACGGCTGGGTTGCCGTCGACGGTGACCTCGCCCGAGCCGAGAATTGGCTCATCTGAAGGAAATCCGTTTGCCTGCAGGCACCCTGCCAGCTTGAGTGGATCCTCCAGTGGTCCAAGAGCTTTGGATCCCATCAAAGCAAGGAAGCTCTCGGGTGCCGGGTTCTCGCTGACGGTGGGAGTGGGTTGAGCAGTGACGGCGGTGCCCGACTCGGTGGGGCGGACTGCAATCAACACGGCCACAACGGCTATGGCAGCTGCAGCAACACCGCCGATCAATATCCGACGGCGCGAACGATTGATGGAAACCACCGTCGAATCGGAACTGCGTTGCTGTTTCCACTCGTCATCCAAGACGGCGTGAATGCGCGTTGCCAACTCGGGCGGCATGGGTTCGTGCGCGGCGAAGCGCTCATCCCACGTGCGCAGTGAATGGCTGACGTTGTCGAGGTTTCCGATGAACGCCAGTGCTTCCGGATCCTCTTCGACGACGAGCCACAAGGCAGCACTGGTTTCCGGGTCGAGAACACCGCCGTGAAGATCGGCCAGTAGGTCTTCGGAGAAAGGTGGGGCAGGAACGTACGAGTCGTTCACGAGCCTCCCCTTTCTGCACAGGACCACCTGTTCTGGTGCTCACAAGGATTAGACGCGCCTACGTCATGATCGGTTCCCGCGGCCACCGAACTCACAACGGTTCGTCGCCGAACAGCCTTTGCGATCTGAGGTGCTGCCTGAAACTGAGAACTGCCACCCGAATTACTGTGACGAAACCGTGCGCGATGCCTCAGTTGTCGGGGATTCGAATGACAAACGTTCCAGCGCCATTCTCTGTAGTTTCACCGAGGGACGGATACCTTTCCGCGCGCGCATTTTGACAGCCCGCGAGCCGCGATAATTCGCTCGTCGCGGGTCCGTTCCCTCATTTCGTGGGCTGCGCTCACGTTTCACCGTCCCTCAGGTTGCTGTCCAAGTCTGACACAGAATCAGAGGTCCGTGTTGTCATCACGGCCGGGCGTCGACCCAGGGGCGGGGGGAAACTCGAACTCGAACTCCGCGCCCTCTTCTACGATCAGTTCGTAAGCGAGCTCTACGAACTCGCGGTCCTCGTCATCCAACTCCGACTTGGACGAGAGTGCATTGAGCATCTGGATGGCGAGCACCCTCGTTGTTGCGTTCGGAGAGTTACTCGCGGTGAGTGCCCACTGCACCCGCTCCCACCACGCCGCTGATGTTCAGTCCGCTCGTCCTCAGCATGGAGATCCCGTTGGCGTCGATCCAGCCCACCCCGGCCGTGTGCCCTAGATGAAACCCGAATACTGCAAACCCAACACAAGCGAGGACGTATAGACAGCGCTGTCTGATAGTCATTGCGAGTGGTCTTTGCTGCGAGAGTCGACGTCACGATCGGTTCCCGCGGCCACCGAATTCGGCCAGTTCGCCGGCCAGACGCTTGCGGGCGCGAGCGCAGCGACTCTTCACCGTTCCTACGGGGATGCCCAGCCGAATTGCGGCCTCGGCTACGGGGTAACCCTCCATGTCGACCGCAACGACGGCAGCGCGCTGCTCAGGTGGCAGAAGGGCCAAAGCTTGATCGACGGTCATCCTCATGTCCACCGCTTCGACATGATCGTGGGAATCGCGCGGTTCCTCCACATTGTCGGCAGAGAGCGAAAAGGCTTGGCGTGACTTGTTTCGCCGAATCCGATCCAGGCACGCGTTGACAACTATCGCGTGCAGCCAACTCCGCACGGCGGCATCGCGGCGGAACTTCGACGCGTTGCGATGCGCGGACAGCAAGCCTTCCTGCAAGGCGTCACTCGCGTCCTCGTCCGAATAGCTGGTACGCCGAGCGACGTGCCAGAGATGATCCTGATGCCGGGTCAGCAATTCACGGAAAGCATGTGGATCGCCCGCCACATGTGCTGTCAGTAATTCGACATCCGTTGCCTCGCCCCCGGTGCCCCCCCGATAAGTGTGCACGGGCGGATGTTAGCCCAGGAGTGGGGCATCGGGAGGGGTCAGGGACGGGCTAACGAGCAGCGTTGAACGTTATGTCCGAGATGGCTGTTTGGTTTTGTCCGGATTGCGTGCTGAGTTCGGTAATCCAGATGAGAACGTACTGACTCGGGCTGTCGGTGGTGACCGGAATTTCCGTGACACCGTTCTTCAAAGTTCCGGTCCCGATTTGCTTCGTCTGATCGAGAGTTGTTCCGGCAGAAGGGGCAGAACGGATTTCCACGACGCTACCCGGCGAATCGGACGTGATGGCAACGTTCTTCAAAGTCGCGGCGTCGTCCAGCGTGACCATCAGGCCGACGCCGTTCTTCAGCGACGGGAATGGCTGGAAGTACGCGTCCGTCGACCACTCCGTTGCGGGGTTCCCGTCGATGGCGTTCTTTGCCGTGGCGGGCTGATCCGGGGTGCCCTGTGGTGAGAACACAGCCACTGCGGACGCGCCGACCGGAGCCGTGGCAACCAGCGGGGCGGGCGCCGAAGTTTCCTCGGGCGCAGAAGCTTCCGTGGTCAAGCCGAAGCTCTGCTCACTCAGCGGAGTGTTGGAACTGCTACCGGAAAGGAAGCTGGCCACCCACACGCCGAGCAGGATCAGCACGATCACGGTGAAGACGCCCAGCGCAGTCAACGCGGCAAGCATGCGCGTCGACTTCTTCTTCTCGGCTTCGATGGCCTCGGGATCCGTCAGAGCATGTCCGGAGTTGCCGGGGTCCCGATGTCCGAGGCGCAGAGCGGGAATCAGTTCCGTCTTGTCATTGACTACGGACGCCTGATCGAGAATATGTTGCACCGTTGCGGCAGTACGGATTCCGCTCTCTGCCTGCAGGGCGCGCGTGGCAACTGCCGAGATGTCGAACGGCACCTCCGGACGGATTCCCCGCACCTCGATGGGGTTCCCGGAAGCGTCGCGGCCGGCCGGTAGCAACCCGCCGACGGGTCCGGCCGACGGCTGCGCCAGCGGCCACCGAGCCGTGATGAGGGCGTAGAGCATGGCGCCCAGACCACGAACGTCGCTGGTGGAATCCGCGTCGGCCAGTGTTGCGGGGAACGCCAGTACGGCGTCGCCGTTGATGCTGATGCGCACCCGATCGGGGTGATCGATGGACAGGGCGCCACCCGAGCGGTGGGCTGCCTCGGCAGCAGCTGCGAGGCTGCGGATCGCGCGCGCCGCACCGATGGGCGACGGCGTCGTCTCGGCCATTTCACGCAGTGATCGGCCAGGCGTCCACTCTGCGACGACGATGCCGCCCGAGCTGCCGCGGACGACGTCGAGGACACGGGCGAGGCCCGGCGAGTTGATTCGTCCCAGGCGCAAGGTACGGGAGAGCACAGCCTGCGGACCGGACTGGGCGTTGTCGTCGCCGCGCTGTTCCGCGTCGACAAACGTCAGGGCTACTTCGCGATCGAGTTTGACGTCGAGTGCTTCCCAGAACTGCAGTCCGCGAGTTCCACCGTGCGGCGCGAGCAGACGGTAGCGACCACCGGCGACCGAGGCGCCCGGAATGAGCTTCGGTCCGCGGGGAGCGGGCCGAGATGCGGGTGCGGGTGCGGGTGCAGCCGGAGGCGTCTTGGCAGATCCGGCGGGCGGCACTGCTTTGTTCGGCACGGCCTTGGGGGGCTCAGGCTTGAGTGCACGTGTCTGCGGCGCCTGCTGCTGTGGTGACTGCTTCCGGGGAGCCTCTGCTCGCGGCGCAGCCGTAGGCGTCGCCCCGGCCGACGTGGACTCTTTCACGGCAGAAGTTCCGGCATTCTTGTCGTCAGAGACCTTGTCGTCGCTCACCCTCGCTCCTTCACTTTCGGTTGCCCATCCCCGATTCTGTGCGGGTTGCGACCTTGTGGTTCCAGGACCAGGGTACGGCAGCGCACCTGGTCGTTCGTGCTGGTTCGATTCCGTTCGCACGGCCGGGATCAGCTCGGTTACAGCATCGTCGTCACGCGCAGCCGCATTACCGGTGGCCGACTTCGATGCCGGTTCGGGGCGACCCAACACAGAACGAATCTTGCGCGAGACCGCAACCGTTACCGAGCGCACTTCGGGGATCTTCTTGAAGTACAGGATCGTGAAGGTGATGGCGAGCATGAGAATGCCGCCGACGGCTACGCGAATGAAGGATCCGGGACCGCCCAGGTTCTCGGTGAGTTTGTGGAATCCGAGTACCCGGTCCACGGCAAGCATTGTCAGTGAACCGGCCAGAGAGGCGAGTACGACGGACCACACGGTCTTGCCGACGTTGGCCATCTGGAGGTTTCCGAGGCTGCGGTGCAGGAGGTACCCGCCGATGACTGCGCCGGTGATGTAGCCGAGCCCGTTGGCTGCACCGAGCAGGATCACGACCTGATCGGTATCGGATGCAACCAGGGGAACCAGAGCGGAGAAGGCGATCTTCACAGCGGTGATACCGAGGACGATCCATGTCGGTGTCCACGCTTGTTCGCGGGCGTAGAAGACGCGGAGTTGGATCAGCACCAGGGCGTACGGGATCAGAGTGAACGCGGACCAGCTGACAGCGGTACCGAGTCGCTCGGCCTGCTCGGTGCCGAAGCGGCCGTAACCGTAGAGCGCTTCACCGACCTGGGGTCCCATGAAGGTCAGGAACATGATGATCGGGACAAGCGTGATCATGGTCAGGCGCGTCGCGACGGACAGATCGTCGACGACGGCCGGAGTGTCTTCGGCTGCGGCGTTGCGGCTCAGACGCGGCATGATCGCGGTCAGAACCGTCACGCCGAGGACGCCGTACGGCAACTGCAGCAGCAGCCAGGCCTGGCTGTAGATCGCGGGGCCGGCTTCGTCGGCGTGCGAGGAAATGCGCGTCGCGAAGATCATGCCGATCTGACTGATCAGGACGTACAACACGATTGCGACGGCCATACCGCCGAACTGACGCAGACGGTCGTCGAGACCCCACAGCGGCTTGAGCGAGATGTTCTCGCGTCGTAGCGCGGGAATGAGGCTTGCGGCCTGCACGATGACGCCGACGGTGATGCCGATGCCGAGAGTGAGCAGTTTTGCGTCGCCCATCGAGACCGGATCCAGCGAGATCTCACCTGGAGTCAAGCGGTAGATCACGAGCACCACGAGGACGACCATGTTGTTGAGCACCGGCGCCCAGGCTCCGGGTTTGAAGACTTGACGGGTATTGAGGAACGCCGTGAACAGCGCAGACAGTCCGTAGAACAGAATTGCCGGCAGCAGCAGATAGGAGAGCGCGGTCGTCAGGTCGGTGCTGACCTTGCCGTCTTCGGACAGGAAGACGTATTTGGTGAGTAAGGGTGCGGCAACGGTCGCGAGTAGCGCAGCCATGCCGAGCAGGACAAGGGCCGCCGTGAAGAGGCGTCGGATGAAGGCTTCGCCCTTGTCCTTGTCCTCGCGTTCGGCGCGAACCAGGACGGGGACGACGATTGCGGTCAGAACTGCGCCGAGGACCAGTTCGGCGATCATGTTCGGGATCTGGCTGGCGACGGTGAACGAACTTGCGATGGCCGGCCCGAGGACCATCAGGATCATCAACTGCTTGGCGAATCCCGTGATGCGGCTCGTGAGCGTCGCGATGGCGATGGAACCGGTAGCCGCGAGGAGTCGGGAGTTGGTTTCCTTGCGGTCGCCGGCTTCGACGTGTGAGTCGGGATCAATCTCGCCGGGCTCCGAGACGGGCCGACCGGCCAACTCCATTTCCGCTTCCCGGTACCGCGGGTAGTCGCGGATCACCGGAATGGTCATGGTGGGTGAGTCGTCGAAACGTGCGTCCGGGTTGACCGGCTGGATCGGGTACCCGCGTTCCCACGGTGGCATGCGCGGATGTGACGCGGTTGCGGTGTTCCGGCGCGTGATCGCGGACCGTTTGCCCTCAGGCGGATTCCCGGTCATGAACGTTTGTACCCTTCATCTGCTGGATCAGGCTGACCCCGATATCGATGCCACAGCCGTCGTCCGGCCAAGAACAACAACAATCCTCCTGCTGTGGCAGTCACAGCGGCCAACGGACGACCGTATGCATTCGACCGTACGGTCACGCTGGTCGGGGTGCCCAATTGGAACCCGTCGGTGGTGGTGAGCGAGAAGTTCACGACCACCTTGCGAGAATCGTTCATTTCCGCTGGCACAGTCAATTGTCGGCTACCGCGCGGCGGCAATTGTTTGGGACCGATGTCACTGATCTTCATCTCCGGCGGCGCGTCCACCCGCAGGTTGACGTTGATGGCGATCGGCAGTTCGTTGCGTGCCACGAGGAGCAGCGGGCTCTGCCCCGACGCCAGTGTGTACACGCCGCCCGGCGATACGACGCTGACGGCTTGATAGAGGCCGTTGACGCTGGTGGTCACATTGCTCGCGCGGATGGTTGCAGCGCGTTCGGCGTTGCGGACGGACAAGATGTTGATGTCGCGCCGATTGGCCGAACTCATCGCGCGCAGCAGATCCTCACGAAGCGGCGCGGTGAAGGAGCGCGGAGTGAGGAGAACCTGCGGGTCGTCGACGAGTGAGAGTTCGAGAGCGTCGATCCGCGGTAGTTGAGCCTGTGCGGTGTCGATGACGGCTGTTTGCGGACCGTCCTGAGTTGCCCGCTCCGGATATTCCAGAGTTGCCGTGTCGGCGGAGCCTGGTTGCGTCCCGAGCAGCGCCGGAAGGGACTGTGGTGTCGCCAGGCCGGATCGGATGAGCGTGGCGAGCATCGACAGCATTGCGCCGGCGTCGTCCGCGTCGGCGCTCCACAGTTGCGGCGGCGCCAGAATCTGATTGCGCGGCACGGCGGTGGGAGTCAACGCGGACCACGCCATGGCACCGAGTGCGTCCTGGCGCCGGGCAACCCGCGATTCCGTTTCGAGTTGCGGCGCGGTGTCCTCGTCGATGTACGACGGCGTCGACGGGTTGGATCCGGTCGCGGCAAAAGCTGCTGCCGCCGCCGTGTCGAAGGCAAGTGCGTCGACAGTGTCGGTGATGCGGGACGACAGTTGCGCCTCGCTCGAATCCACGGACGAGGCCGCGACGAGGGTGGTTGTCGGCCGGGTGCTCAGTGTGTCGACGGTGACGGAGTCGAGGACTCCGGAATCCGGCCACACGAAATTGCGGAGCGAGGTCACACCGAGAATCGTGTCGACGATGTCGGCCGGTCGGTCGATGGCCGTCGCCGTCAGTTCGGGATGGGCGACGGTACCGACTGCCGCGAGATCGGCTTGCGCGAACGGGACGGATGTTGTGCACATCGATGCTGCCAGCGTCTTGATTCGCTGCAACCAATTGGACGCAGCATCCTGTCCGCGACCGTCGTGGGCCGCGCCGGTGGGGTCTGCCGCGTTGTCGACGACCAGGTAACCGCGGGTCATGTTGTCGACCGTGATCACGAGGTCAGGGTCGATGGCGAGGCACAGTGAATCTCGCACCTTGTTGTCGGTGTCGATCTCGGGTTTCGTGGCGTTTTCGACGGCGTCGACAAGCGCGTCGAGGCGGCCGCCGTCCGAGAGTTCGGTGGCGAGGTCGTCGTTGATCAGACGCACGGGGTCGTTGACGGATCCGGGGATTCCGCCGACCAGGCTGGGAGCCGTAGCGAGCGGCCACATCATCGTCACGCCGACGGGGTTGGACGTATCAGGCGCCACGACGGCTGTGGCGGAGCTGCTCGACGTACTGGTGGCGGTCGCGCCGGGAACGCCCAGAACCGGGAGGAGGAAACGCGCGTCGTCGAGCCGCGCCGCACCGCCGTATTCGGGGGTGCCGTTGACGTTGACAAGCATCGGGTAGACGCCGGGTTCGGAGATCTCGAGTGAGGTTCCGGTAGTGCTGCGCAGCGGCAGCGAGAGGGTGAACGGTCGCGATTCACCCCGCTCGAGGGTGGTGGCGACGGTGTCGAACTCGCCGACCGTGTCGAAGATGGCTTGATCGAATTCGAGGGCATCGCGTACGTCGGCGGCGTTGTCGATGGCCGGCGCTCGTTGCAACCGCACTCCGACGTCTTCGACGGGGCGGTCGCCGACGTTCTTGACCGTGCCCTTCACCACCACGGTGGGAGTGCTGGTTGTCGTAATGGTGGTCGGTGTCGTGGATTCGATGGACAGCTCGAGGAACTTGCCGTCGGTGCTGGTGCGCGGTGCCTGAACGTGTCTGTTGTCCGAGGTGGGGAGTGCGTGCGCCGGACCGGCCCCGAGCGATCCCGTCACACCGACAGCGGCCATCACCAGAGCGGCGATGCCCGCTCGCCGTAGAGCCATTTTCATCCTGCGTCCGGTTCCTTCGGAAGCATGGGTGCCTGGGGCATCTCGGCGATCATCTGGGCGGCAAGTTCTGCCAGTTTGCGTTCATCGGCGTACGCGAGGCGTGAGTGCAGTTCCGCCAGCGGCACCCAGGCCACTTCGGTGACCTCGACGTCTTCGTCGGACAGTTCACCGCCGAGGAATCTCAGGAGATAGTGGTGCACCGTTTTATGGACGCGTCGGCCCTCGGTGACAAACCAGTAGTCGATACTGCCGAGTGGCGCGAGGACAGTTCCCTGGATGCCGGTCTCTTCCTCGACCTCACGCATCGCAGTCTGCTCGGCGGTCTCGCCCTGTTCGATGTGTCCTTTGGGCAACGACCACAGCAGACGACCGCGGCGGTCGGTTCGTCCGATCAGTGCAGCGCACAGGCGTTCCGGCGGCCCGCCCCAGCCGTCGACGACCAATCCACCTGCCGAAGTTTCGCGGACGGTACGCATCGGGGATCGTTCAGGATTGCCGACGGCAGGACGGCGCCGCGAGTTGCGGCGGCTCCTGTTCGTTCGTTCGGCACCTGACACCTCATCGATACTAGTTGGCCTCGACTAGTTGGCCGGTAACCCGCGCAAACCGGGTACTCGCGTTGATATGCGCGGATATGCGCGTTCTGCTATTTGTGCACCTTAAGTAAGCTCAATCGACGTGACTGCCCCTACCTCCGATGCCGATCGCCGTGCACGGCTCCTTGCCGACGCTTCCGACACATTGCGCACGCTCTCCGATGTGTTGACCCCACTGGGTGAGCGCTTCGCAGCGGCCGGCCACGAGCTGTACCTGGTGGGTGGCAGCGTGCGCGACACAATCCTGGGCCGCTTCAGCGGTGATCTTGATTTCACGACGGACGCGCGCCCCGAGAAGGTGCAGGCTCTGCTCAAGGGCTGGGTCGACAAGCAGTGGGATACCGGGATCGACTTCGGCACGATCAGCGCCATCAAGGACGGCCAGGAGATCGAGATCACGACGTTCCGGGCGGATGCCTACGATCGGGTATCGCGTAATCCGGTAGTCCGGTACGGCGAGAATCTTGCCGACGATCTGGTGCGGCGCGATTTCACGGTCAACGCGATGGCCATGGCGATAGGTGCCGACGGTTCGTTCACGTTTGTCGATCCGCTGAACGGCATGGACGCTCTGCTGGCCGGGGAACTCGATACGCCGTCGGCTCCGGAGAACTCGTTCAACGACGATCCGCTGCGGATGCTGCGCGCCGCGCGGTTCGTGTCGCAGCTTGGTTTCACGTTGAACAATCGCGTTTTCGACGCCATCAAGGACATGGCGTCGCAGATCGAGCGGATCACGGCCGAACGCGTGCAAACCGAGCTCAACAAGCTCATGCTCGGCATGTATCCGTTGGACGGCATCAACGTCATGGTCGATTCCGGTTTGGCTGATTACGTGCTGCCGGAGATCCCGCAGATGAAGCTCGAGATCGACGAGCATCACCAGCACAAGGACGTCTACCAGCATTCGCTGACGGTGCTGCAGCAGGCCATCGACCTCGAGGACGGCGATCCGGACCTCGTATTACGTTGGGCCGCACTGCTTCACGACATCGGCAAGCCGGACACCAAGCGTAACGAGCCCGGCGGCGGCGTCAGCTTCCATCACCATGAGGTTGTCGGTGCCAAGCTGGTGCGCAAGCGTTTGCGTGCCCTCAAGTTCTCCAAGCAGATGGTGGACGACATCTCGCAGCTCGTGTTCCTGCACTTGCGTTTTCACGGTTACGGCAAGGGGCAGTGGACCGACTCCGCCGTACGACGGTACGTCACCGATGCCGGTGAACTGCTCCCCCGGTTGCACAAGTTGGTGCGCGCCGACTGCACCACCCGCAACAAGCGTCGGGCCGCGCAGTTGCAGGCCACGTATGACGACATCGAAGAGCGGATCGCCCGCATCGCCGAGCAAGAAGACCTTGCTCGGGTGCGTCCGGATCTCGACGGTAACGCCATCATGGAACTGCTGAACATTCCGGCCGGCCCACAGGTGGGTAAGGCGTGGACCTTCCTCAAGGAGCTGCGTCTCGATCGTGGTCCCCTCGATCGGGACGAGGCCGAGGCAGAGCTGTTGAAGTGGTGGGCTGCTCAGCAGTCCTAGCTCTCCCGCTTCTTGCGGTTGATCAGCACCGCCGTCAGTCCGCAGGCGTAGACGCCCGCACCGGCAAGGGCCAAGCCGACGCTCTTGCCGTCGGGTGCGATGATCGTCGACGCGGCGGCGATCGCACCGATGAAGGCGACGTTGAACACGGTGTCCTGCAAGGCAAAAACCTGGCCACGACGGTCGTCGTCGATGTCGATCTGCATCGCGGCGTCGCCGGCCAGTTTCACGGTTTGACCGGCAATGCCGAGGAGGAAGGCGGCGATCAGGAGTGATCCCTGCGTCAGCGTGGTGACAAGAACGAGTTGAATGATCACCGCGGCTGTCAGCGCGTAGGTGACGGTTCGAGAGCGACCGAGCCGCGGAATCACGAACGGTGTGATCAGTGCTGCGATCAGCATGCCGATGGCCGTGGCGCCCACGGCTACACCGAATCCCGCCATCCCGCCAGGTAGCGCTGAACCGTTCGACGTGTCCCGAAGCACCAGCACCATGATCAGGGTATTGATGCCGAAACAGATTCTGTGCGCGCCGATTCCGAGCATCGTGGTGGTGACGCCGGGGGCCTGCCAGACGGCGGTGGCTCCGGTTTTCAGGCCCGTCAGGACGGAATGAAGCGCACCGGTGCTGGTTCTTTCCGAGGTGGTGGGGCCAAGTGATCTGGCGGTGAACCGTGCTGCTGCCAGAGCCGCGACAGCCGACCCGACGGCAGCGCACGCGACGGCGATTGCGGAGGCGCGATCACCGGCACCCACAATCCCGATAATGGTCACCGCCGCCGCTGCACCCAGGGCTGACACCACTGAACCTGCGGTTGTGAGAACGGAATTGGTGGCCACCAACCACGATTGCCGGACCACCTTCGGTAGTGCGGCCGAGACACCGGCACCGACAAATCGGCTCACCCCGATAGCCGCCAACGAACACAGCAGCAGTGGAGTGTCCCCGCCCCCGGTAGCGAGCAGTACAGCGGTCGTCAGGATCAGCAGACCACGCAGAACACTCGCCCACAGTAGGACGAGGCGCCGATCCCAACGATCGAGTAGTGCACCGGCAAAGGGGCCGATGATCGAATAGGGCAGCAGCAGTACGGCAAACCCCGCCGCAATGGCCACCGGATCCGTTTCGCGTTCCGGGTTGAACAGGATCGCGCCGCCCAATGCGGCCTGAAACAACCCGTCGCCGAACTGGCTCGAGAAGCGGACAAGCGCCAACCGTCCGAGGCCCGGGGATTCGCGCACGGTGTGGAGCGTCCGAGACCAAGCCTCGCGGCGGTTCGAGGCTGGGGTCATGTAGGGAAACTCTAGCGGGAACCGAACTACCGGCGGTCGAACCGGTCCCGCAGTGCATCGAGGCCCACCAAGTACACGTTGTCGCCGAAGGCGTTCTCCACGACGGGGATGATGTCGTCGGCTCCGTCGTAGGTGGCGGTCCATCGAACTTCACAGCCGTCAGGCGCCGGCACTACTTCGATGCGGGCGATGTAATTGTCGACCGGGAGCGGTTGGTCGAGCACCTCGTAGCTGTAGGTTCGGCCACGATCGTCATGTTCGATCAACTCTTCACGTGCCACGACGTTGCCGTCGACGATGAATCTGCGTACGGCGCCGGGCGTGGTCGGGTCTGCGTTCTCTTCCATTTCGGAGGGCGGAACGCGCGGGTGCCAGGAGGCGAGCTCGTCGAATCCTTTGATCACAGACCAGATCTGGTCGGGATCGGCAGGCAGAGTGGTCGTTCGAAGAAGCGTGGGCATAAGTACCTCTCTAGTGCTCGCATGGTGTGACGTGGACACTAGGGAGCTGGTGCAGCGTGTGGGAACGTAAATCCCATTCATTGGAAAGGTGCGTGCTCGTCAGGCTGCCGCGATGCGGGCCTGTTCTGCTCGCCACCAGTCGACGGTCTCGCGCGCCGCTTGATCGATCGGTGTCGGTGCGAGTCCGAGGAGGGTCTCGCTGGCAGTCGAATTCATCACGAAAGGCTTGGTGAACTGGTAATTCATCTCTGCCAGCTCGCGGGTGTCGGTGTGCACCTTGCCGACGGTGTCGAGAACCCAAGCCGGGAGAACTCCCACTTTGGCGGCGGGGGCTCCGGCGGCGTCGGCGAAGGCTTCGGCAATGGTGCGTTGGGTGAGCGCGGGTCCGGTGGGCGCGTGCAGGACGGAGTTCCACAGTTCCGGATTGTGTGCCGCGGCGATCATTGCCGCCGCGAGGTCGGGTACGTAGGTGAAGGAGTGCGGCTGATCTGCTGATCCGATCACCCGAATCTTCTTTCCTGCCATAACTTTCGGGACCATGCGTTCGCCGGCGTGAGCTGTGCGCACGTGGGGGCCGAAGAAGTCGGACGCCACCACACTGACGGTGGGTGTTGCAGAGACTTCGCGGGCGCGCAGTAGTGTCGCGCGCACTCCGCGCTTACCGCCGGTGACGTTGCGTGGGTCGGATTCCGTCATCACGGTGTCGGAGTTGTAGGCGTAGAGGCTCTCGGGGAACACCACGACGGCATTCAACGAAGCTGCGACGTCGAGGATGACTTTTTCTGCTGCGGGGAGTTCACGTTCCCAGTCCGCGGCGTTGTAGGCGGCGTGAATGCAGTGGTAGATCGCGGTGGCGCCCTCGGTTGCGGTACGCAGGGCTTCTCGATCCGACACATCGACGCGTCGACGCTCGATACGGGGGTGCTTGGGTCCGCTTCCGGATCTGGTCAGGAGGCGGACATTGATGCCATGCTCGGCGAGTTGTAGCGCCACGGTGGATCCGACTGGTCCTGCGCCGGTGACGATTTCGAGGTTCGACATGATGGCTCCTGCCTGAGGTTCGTAGTTAGAGAGCACTGCTCTCGATTTCTAGGATGCGCCTCGCAGGTGGCAATGTCAAGAGCACTGCTCTCTTTTATTTAGATTGCTCTCGTTTGTTGGCTCTGCTCTCGGAATTGAGGCAAGCTGTTCCCCATGGCCGGTACCCCCCGCGAACGTGCACGCGAACAGACCTTGCAGGACATCACCCGGATCGGACGGGAACACTTGGCGGCAGTCGGAGCCGCGGCTCTGTCGTTGCGTGCGGTGGCGCGAGATCTGGGCGTCGTATCCTCGGCGGTTTACCGGTATGTGGCAAGCCGTGACGAACTGCTCACCCTTCTTGTCGTGGATGCTTACACCGAGCTGGGCGGCGAAGTGGATGCTGCGGTGAATGCTGTTGGAGAAGACGACTATCGGGGTCAGTTTCTGGCTTTGGGTCGTACGGTCCGGGCTTGGGCGGTCCGCGAGCCCGCCAGATACGGATTACTGTTCGGCAGCCCGGTGCCCGGCTACAACGCACCCGGCGAGCAGACCACCGGGCCGGGTACGCGGGTGGTCACCAGGCTGATCGCGATAGTCGACAGCGCCTATCGGGCGGGTGCTCTCACATCGTTCGCCGACGCAGCGGTGGGTGAACCGTTGATGTCGGATCTCGAACGTGTGCGCGCGGAGCTGGGCGTCGAATTGCTGCCGGAGGCGATCACCCGCGGAACCTTGGTGTGGGTGTCGCTGTTCGGTTCTGTGAACTTCGAGGTGTTCGGGCAGTACGGATCGGATACCTTCACCGAACCCGCCGAGCTTTTCGAGCGGCACCTCGCTTTGCTCGCGGAGATGGCGGGGTTGGAGTGAGATGATGTAGATGTGTCGCACGCAGAAGAACCCGAAGACCGTATGGCCTGGATCGAACCCGAGGTTGGGCCAGGCAGCTTGTTGGTGTCGTCTACCGACCTCGTCGAACCTGCGTTTCGCCGCACCGTCATCTACATGATCGAACACAACGACGCGGGAAGTCTTGGCGTCGTGATCAATCGGCCGAGCGAGACGGCCGTGCAGAACGTACTTCCGCAATGGGCGCCACTGACCGCCAATCCGTCTGCCCTGTACGTCGGCGGACCGGTAAAACGTGATTCCGCACTGTGCCTGGGCACGGCGCGCAACGGGGCCGTCATCGACGGTGTCGCCGGTTTGCGCCGCGTCGACGGCAAGGTCGTGATGGTGGATCTGGATTCCGATCCCGACGTGATTGCTCCGCTGGTCGAGGGAATCCGTATCTTTGCCGGATACTCGGGGTGGACTGTGGGACAGCTTGATTCGGAACTCGAGCGGGACGACTGGATGGTGACCGCTTCCTTGCCGTCGGACGTCGTGACACCGTCGCGCATCGATGTGTGGGCCCGGGTGCTACGACGCCAGCCCTTGCCGCTGGCCATGCTGGCCACTCATCCCATCGAGGTCGAGCGGAACTGATCTAGCCGATACTGATCGGATCACGGTTCGCGAAGCGTTGCGCCAGCGCGGCGCATACGATCAGCTGGATTTGATGGAAGATCATCAGCGGCAACACGATCAGGCCGACGGGTTGGCCCGCGAACAGGACAGCGGCCATCGGTAGACCCGTCGCCAGGGATTTCTTCGATCCGCAGAAGATGATGACGATCTGATCGGGTAGGTCGAAGCCGAGCCTGCGCCCCGCGAACGTTGTTACCGCGAGCACTACCGCCAGGATCACGCAGCACACCACCATCAGGATCACGATCTGCCAGATCGTGATGGTGCTCCAGATGCCCTCGTTCATGCTCTCGCTGAAGGCGGCAAACACAACAAGGAGTATGGAACCGCGGTCGACGAACTTTGTTGGCTCTGCATACTTTTGAAGCCAGCCGATAACCAGTGGCCGGATCAGCTGACCGACGATGAAGGGGACCAACAGCTGTACGACGATGTCGAGGATAGACGAGAAATCGACGGTTGCCTCGCCCGTGGTGTTCATCAGCAGGACCACTAGGAGCGGTGTGATGAAGACGCCGATCAGGTTGGAGAACGACGCACTGACAATCGCGCCCGCAACGTTTCCCTTGGCAATCGAGGTGAAGGCGATCGATGACTGAACTGTCGACGGAACCAGGCACATATAGAGGATGCCGGTGTACAGCTCGTCGCTGATCAGGGTCGGCGACAGGATTCGCAGTGCCAGGCCGATCAGCGGGAACAGGACAAACGTCGACGCCAGCACGACGCTGTGCAGCCGCCAGTGTTTGACGCCTTTCCACGCTTCCTGCGGCGAGAGGCGGGCGCCGTACAGCAGGAACAGGAAGCCAATCGCGATCTTGGTAGCCCAGTCGAGCACGGTCTGCGCTGTGCCCGATACCGGGAACACACTTCCGAGCACTGCGGCGATGATGATGCCGAGGATGAAGCCGTCGATGTAGAACCTGTTCAGAAACTTCACAGGGCTAAGGATAACGACGGGCTGCGCGGGCGTTGACGATCATCATGACCAGGCACAGGAGTGCTCCGATGATCGACAGTTCGATGATCGCGGTCTGCATTCCCTGGATGGTGATGGCGATGCCCGCGAGAATGGACGGTATCGCCAGGCCCGCGTAACTGACGGTGAAGAACGCAGCGAGGATCGCGCCGTGGCTTTCGCGGGCGTGTGCTCGCGCCGCGGCGTTGACTCGTTTCATTCCGCCGGCAAAAACCAATCCGTGCCCGGCGCCGACCACCACGGTCACAACACTCAGCAGCGCGAGGCTCGGAAGGATATCGACGACAAGCAGTCCGATCATCCCGAGCGCAAGAATGCCGAGACCGACAATGGTGGACGCCAGGGGGTCCATCCTGCTTCCGCCGAGTTGAGCGATCACGGAGCAGATCATGACGAGTGCGGCGGCGCCGCCGGCCAGCAGAAGGTTGTTGATGCCGAGCAGGCTGGTCATCCAGGACGGGACGACGGATTGAAACAGGCCAACCGCTCCCCATGAGAGCGCGACCGCAAGTGAACTGAGCCAGAACGTGCTCGAGATGACCGCGGGAACGCGGGGAATCTGGAACAGGCTCTTCGGACGAGCGGTCCTGGTGCCGCGCGGCAGCAGCAACAGAACGATCAGGGCGGGAACAAACGCGACCAGGAAAATCAGGTACGGCAGGCGCAGTGGTTGGGGTAGGTATTGCGCGATTGCGCCGGAGACGAGGGGTCCCAGTGCGCCGCCGAGCGCACCCGTCACGGTGGAGACGAGGGCCGCGCGCCGGTGATCGAACGCCGGTTCCTGTTCCACGAGAGCCGCACTGCCCGCCGCGCTGACCGCGCCCACCGCAATTCCTTGTGCGATCCGGCCGAGAAAGAGCCAGACGGTGGCGTCGGCAAAGGCGAGAACAAGGGTTCCGACGACGCTCAAAGCCAGGGACATCAGGAGCACGGCGCGTCGGCCGAGAAAGTCGGAGAGTGGACCGAAGAACAGTAGCGCCGGAACCAACCCCGCGACGTAGACGCCGTAGATGAGCGTCTGGATTGTGGGCGTGAATCCGAACTCGCTGCGGTAGAGCCCGTAGACGGAGGTGGGCATATTCGCGCCGAGCAGGATCACGGTGAGGACGTAGCCGACACCGTAGAAGTGCCGGTTGGTCCGACGGGTGGCAGTGGGCGCGGTGGGTGCTGTCGTGGACGTGGGAAGCCCCTCCTCGGATATGAGCATCGTCCTGAAAATACATGGGTCGTCCTACGTATCCTAGGGGAGTAGAACGAACGGCGCGAATGCTGTGAGGATGGACAGATGACTGTGGTTCGCAAGGAAACTGTGGTTCGTAAAGAATCCGCGTACGAACAATCCCTCGAGTGGATGCGTGCGCAGATCGCGGACGGTTCGTGGACCGTCGGCAATCGAATCCCGACGGAGCCGGAACTGATGAGTGTCCTGGGGGTCGGGCGAAACACTGTCCGTGAGGCAATCAAGACTCTGACATCCACCGGCGTTCTCGAGATCCGGCGGGGATCGGGCACTTTTGTCCGCGCGCGTACGGATATCGGCGGACTGTTGGGCCGGCACGCCGCGGTCGAGGAAATGAAGTACGTCTTCGAGGTGCGTCGAGCGCTCGAGATGGAGGCGGTCCGATTGGCGTGTGAACGGCGAACGGATGAGGACGTCCGGATCCTGCGTGAGCTGGCGGAGAAACGAGACCTCGCCGGGGACGATTTTGTCGAGGTCGACCTCGGCTTCCACATCGCGATTGTGGAGGCCGCACACAATCCCGTTCTGAAGGACTTGTTTGCCGGCATCCTCGAAACCGTTCGAGCTACCTACGACGTGACGGAGGGTGTGCACCCGCCGTCATTGACCTCGCTGCATCACCGCGGTGTCGCGGCAGCCATCGCGGACCGAGACGTCGACCGAGCCCGCAGTGCCGCGTGTGGTTATCTCGAGAAGACGAAGGAAGCGATCGGGTCGAGCGCGGTCGATTAACTGCGCAGGGCGTCTAACTGCGCAGGGCGTCGGCGAGGCTGTTCAATGCGCCGGCGATGTCGTCGGCCTTCGGGGTGGTGATGGTGAGCTTGTCGCCGCCCGCAAAAGTAATGACGACGGCGGGGCCGGTGCGAGTGACAATGCCGTAGTTGCGACGGCCTTTGCTCTTGAGTCCCCAGCCGCCGAAATCCGCAAATGGTTTGATCTCCGCGACCTTGGCTCCGACAACCTCGTCGACGCCGTAGGTCATGGCAGGCATGCCCATGTTGAATACCGTGATCTCGGTGGTGTCGACAACAACGCGGAAGCGAACGAGGGTCACGCAGAACACGGCAAGCACGAGGAACAGCGCCGAGAACCAGGTCGAGCTGAGCAGTCCGAGGATGATTCCGGGAGCGACCATGATCAGCCCGAAGATGACCGAACCCTTGGTGGAGAACCCGACGTCGTCGGTGATCGGCAGTGGCGCGTTGCCGCGGGGCAAGGCGCGGTTCGGAACTTCGGTTGCTGTAGTGCGCGGGCGATAGTCGCGTAGCAACGACGCTCCGAGCAGACCGACGACGCATCCACCGAGCGCTCCGGCCGCGAGAGCTCCGATGGGAGCGGGAACGGACGACGGGTCGACGACATCCAGTTGAGCGTGCAGTGCAGCGATCTGACCGCCGGCGATTATCCCCACCACGATCAGGCCGACCACGATCATGAATCGCCGCATCATCAGGGTCGCGGGCGCAAGAGCTGCGATTGCCGAGAGTCCACCGCCGAAAAGAATCGTCAGAAGTGCCATCGTCCACGCGCTGGTCATGGGTGCCGCAAAGCCGTCGGCGGATGTCATGGACCAGTGTGTGGCGATCTTGTCGGGGAGGCGGGGTTCCCACAGTTGTGTGAGTACGACGCCGCCGAGCGCGCACAACACGGGGATCAGGAGGCCGAAGACTGCTCCGGCTGGATCAATTACACGATGTTTCACGTGAATCAATGAGCGGGCTGGCAAGCATCCTTGAGCGCGCAGGCACCGCAGGAACCGGTGCCGCAGTCGGCCGCATTTGCCTTGGCTTCGGGGGTTTCCGCGGCAGGTTCTGCTCGGGCAGGTTCTTCGGTGTGGCCGCAATTGCAGTCGTTGCCGCAACCACTCTGCTCGGGCAGGGCTGCCGCCGCGCGGGCTCCGATACTGCCGCCGAAGCCAGCGGTGAACACTGCGCCCACCACGGCGACGAGAGCGATGCCGAGGCCCATGGCGGTGCTCATCGTCAGTGCGGCGATTCCGCCGAGGACGAGGAGGCCGGCCGCAGCGGCCATCGTCGGGCCTGCCACCTTGTTGGCTAGCGCAAACGATTCTTCGCTTCGCAACGTATCCGGGGTCCGGATACCCGCCCAGCGGTTACGCGGAAGCTTGCCGATCAGTCCGGCAACAGCGACTCCGCCAACGGCAAGAGCGAGCACGAACAGCACTACAGCAACAACGATCACCCATACAGGATAGGCGCGAGTGGAGTTGATGGTATGCCCGGGTGGCGCAGGCTCTACCCTGGTTAACGGTATTCAACGGCAGCCAAGTAGATAGCGACCACAGTGACCGAGTCTCCGCAGTCCCCCGATTCACCAGTCGACGCCACCCCGCAGCACCGCTACACCGCGGAGCTTGCCGGCCAGATCGAGCAGCGCTGGCAGGACCGCTGGAGCGAGGAGGGCACGTTCAACGCGCCCAATCCGGTCGGTCCGCTGTCCTCCCCCGACGGCGTGCCCGCCGACAAGCTCTTCGTTCAGGACATGTTCCCGTACCCCTCGGGTTCGGGTCTGCATGTCGGCCACCCGCTCGGCTACATCGCCACCGACGTCTTTGCGCGCTTCCATCGCATGCACGGCCACAACGTGCTGCACACCCTCGGCTACGACGCCTTCGGTCTGCCGGCCGAGCAGTACGCCGTGCAGACGGGAACCCACCCGCGCACGACCACCGAGGCGAACATCGCCAACATGAAGCGTCAGCTCCGACGCCTGGGCCTGGGCCACGACGAGCGTCGTAGCTTGGCGACGACGGACGTCGACTTCTACCACTGGACGCAGTGGATCTTCCTGCAGATCCATGGCGCGTGGTACGACAAGGCAGCGGGCAAGGCACGTCGTATCTCCGAGCTGGAAGCCGAGTTCGAGTCCGGCGAGCGCGCGGTCGAGGACGGCCGCGACTGGGCTTCGCTGGACGTCGCCGAGAAGGCCAAGATTGTGGACTCGTACCGCCTTGTGTACCAGTCTGATTCGATGGTCAACTGGTGTCCCGGCCTGGGTACCGTGCTGGCCAACGAAGAGGTTACCGCCGACGGTCGTAGTGATCGCGGCAACTTCCCCGTCTTCCGCAAGCACCTCAAGCAGTGGATGATGCGCATCACCGCGTACTCCGACCGCCTGGTCGACGACCTCGAGTACCTGGATTGGCCAGACAAGGTCAAGGCCATGCAGCGCAACTGGATCGGCCGCTCGTACGGCGCCGAGGTTACCTTTGCGGCCGGCGACTACGGCATCGACGTGTTCACGACGCGCCCGGACACGCTGTTCGGTGCCACTTACGTGACGCTGGCTCCCGAGCATGATCTGGTCGACAAACTTGTTGCCGACGAATGGCCCGAAGGCGTCGACGCGCGCTGGACTGGCGGCGCCACCACTCCTGCGGAAGCTGTTGCGGCATACCGTAAGTCGATCGCTGCGAAGACGGATCTCGAGCGTCAGGAGAACAAGGAGAAGACCGGTGTCTTCCTCGGCTCCTACGCGATCAACCCCGTCAACGGCCACAAGGTCCCGGTTTTCATCGCCGACTACGTTCTGACCGGCTACGGCACCGGCGCGATCATGGCAGTTCCGGGACACGATCACCGTGACTGGGAGTTCGCCAACGCCTTCGGCCTCGATATCGTCGAAGTTATTGCCGGCGGCAATGTTTCGGAGGCCGCATACTCCGGCGACGGCGCACTGGTGAACTCCGACTACCTCGACGGTCTGGACGTGGCGGAGGCCAAGGCCACCGTCATCAGCAAGCTCGAGGAGTCCGGCCACGGCAAGGGCACCATCCAGTACAAGCTGCGCGACTGGCTCTTCGCGCGTCAGCGTTACTGGGGCGAGCCTTTCCCGATCGTGTACGACGCTGCCGGAAACGCGCATGCACTGCCGGATTCGGCTCTGCCCGTGGTTCTTCCGGAGGTCGAGGATTACGCACCCGTGTCCTTCGATCCGGACGACGCCAACTCCGAGCCCTCTCCCCCGCTCAACAAGGCAACCGACTGGGTCAACGTCGAACTCGACCTCGGCGACGGCCTGCAGACCTACCACCGCGACACCAACGTCATGCCGCAGTGGGCCGGCAGCTCGTGGTACCAGCTGCGCTACATCGACCCCACCAACCAGGACACGTTCTGTGATCCGCAGAACGAGGCCTACTGGACCGGCCCGCGTCCGGAGCTGCACGGCCCCAATGACCCCGGTGGAGTCGACCTGTACGTCGGCGGCGTCGAGCACGCAGTGCTGCACCTGCTGTACTCGCGGTTCTGGCACAAGGTGCTCTTCGACCTGGGCTACGTGTCCTCGAGCGAGCCGTACCGTCGCCTCTACAACCAGGGCTACATCCAGGCATTTGCGTACACCGATGCCCGCGGCGTCTACGTGCCCGCCGAAGAGGTTGTCGAGCGGGACGGCAAGTACTTCTACGATGGCGCCGAGGTCAACCGTGAGTACGGCAAGATGGGCAAGAGCCTGAAGAATGCCGTTGCGCCGGACGAGATTTGCGCCGAATTCGGTGCAGACACCCTCCGCGTCTACGAGATGTCGATGGGTCCGCTGGACACCTCGCGTCCCTGGGCGACCAAGGACGTTGTCGGTGCTTCGCGATTCCTGCAGCGCGTGTGGCGCGTTGTCATCGACGAGGAGTCGGGCGAGCCCCGTGTCACCGACGAGGCTCCGGGTGAAGAGACGCTTCGTGCCCTCAACAAGGCAATCGCCGGTGTCAGCGAGGATTACACCGCGCTGCGCGACAACACGGCGGCCGCCAAGCTGATCGAGTACAACAACCACCTCACCAAGGCCTTCCCCGGTGGCGCTCCGCGCTCCGCCGTCGAACCGCTGGTGCTGATGCTCGCTCCCCTGGCTCCGCACCTCTCGGAGGAACTGTGGTCTCGCCTGGGTCATACGGAATCGCTTGCACATGGACCCTTCCCGGCCGTCGAGGAGAAGTGGCTCGTAGAAGACACCGTCGAGTACCCGATCCAGGTCAACGGCAAGGTGCGTAGTCGTATCAGCGTTCCGGCCGACGCGGATCGCAAGGCCGTCGAGGAGATCGCGCTGGCTGACGAGAAGATTGTTGCTCTGCTCGAGGGCAACGCTCCCCGCAAGGTGATCGTCGTGCCGGGCAAGATGGTGAATATCGTTCTGTAGGCGCTTCGCGCCCGTGCGCCGTTTCGGTAGTTATCGCTACCGAAACGGCGCACAGTCGTCTGTGGGGGTCGTTTCGCCTGCTGGCCAGTCGTTGTCCTGATTGTCCCGCTCCGCGGAACATGCCATAGCGCGCGTTCGACGCGAGGGCTGTGATGCAGGTAACACGTTACCGGGATCGGTAGCTGTCGTTCACCGCACTTCCCAGCAAGGCCCCCGGTTGGTTGTATCCGACAGGGGGTCAATCGAATCCGCAGATTTCCCGAAAGGATCTCCAGCCATGGCGTCTGATGTCCACAGCTCCGGTTCGTCTCCCAGTCTGTCCGAACCGACATCGAATCCGGAGCGGTGGACGCCGCGACTGGTGTTCTCGCTGGCGTCGATCGTTCTGCTGCTCGAAATGCTCGCGGTGAGCTACATGATGATTTCCACTGCGCTGCCTGCAATTTCGGTGCACTATCAAACGACGCAGGGAGCCTGGCTGCTGACGTCGTTCCTGCTACTGGGCGCGGTCGCGTCTCCACTACTGGGCAAGCTTGCAGACATGTACGGCAAGCGAAAGATCCTGCTCCTGGCGGTCGCGGGTGCGGCCGTCGGATCCTTCATCTCGGCGATAGCGCCGAGCTATGCCGTCCTGATTCTGGGCCGCTCGCTGACGGGTCTGCTCGTGCCCTGCCTGTTCCTGAGTTACTCCCTCATACGAGACGTGTTTCCGCCGAAAACTGTTGCGCTGGCAGTCAGTATTGCAACCTCCGGCATGGGACTGATCGCTATCCCGGCGCCGTTCCTCACCGGTTGGTTGATCGATAATCACGGTTTCCGTAGCATCTTCTGGTTCTTCGTTGTCGGCTTGGTCATTCTCGGCGGAATGATCTTTGCTTCGACGGCGGAATCTGCTGTGCGACTGCGCTCGTCGGTTGACTTGATCGGCGCTGTGCTCCTGGGATCGGGTATCGCAGGAATTCTTGTCGGTGTCAGCTTCGGTCCGACCTGGGGGTGGAAGAACGGTTCGACGCTGGCCTATCTGATTGGTGGTGTCGCACTGCTGGTGGCCTGGGTTGCCTCCGCGCGCGCTATCCGTGAGCCGCTGATCGACCTGCGCTACTTCGGCAAGCGTTCGGTGATGCTCACCGCTGTCGGAGCAGGATTCTGCTACGGCGCCTCGGGTGTATTCACGATTCTGCTGCCGATGATGGTGATGACCCCCGCAGTTCTCGGGCTGGGATACGGATTCGGTGTCACAGCAGAGGGATTCGCGATCTTCCAGGCGCCTATCGGCGGTATGGTCGTGGTGGGCGGCTTGATCGTCGGCATCCTCGTGGGCCGAAATATTCGCCCTCGCCTGTTGATGATCATCGGAATGATTCTGATGGCAGTCGGTTTCACCCTGACGGCGACCATTCACGACAACAAGCCGCTGCTCATCATCTTCGCCGGAATCTTCGGTGCCGGTATGGGTATGGGTTACGCGTCGATTCCGAACCTGCTTATCGAAGCGGTTCCACCGCAGTTGCAGGCAAGTACGGCAAGCATGGTCGCCGTTTTCCAAAGCATCTTCCCCGCAGTGCTTCCCGTCATTGCCTTCACGGTTCTGAACTCGCACATTGCGATGGCGATGGAGGGTGCTGTGTTCTACACCGACGAAGGGATGCGTATTGCGTTCCTGATCGGTGCTGCAGCAGCAGTTCTCGGTGCAATTGCAGCTATTTTCCTGCCGCGAAACATCGTCCAGATCGGAGCAGAAGACGGCGCGGCGCAGGAGACGCCCCTTCTGCCTGCTCACTGATCGGAAATGCTGCGCGTGTAGATCCGGGCTGACAGGATTGGGTGTACCGACGAAAGGACTCCCATGACGTTCGCGGATCTGGATGGTGATGAACTGTGGAGTTACCTGAAGGAGCGTTCAGGATTGCCCGGCCCGCGCGCGAACCTTGCGCTCATGCTCGAGTTCGCGCGCGGAGCCGACAGTGACGACATCCTGCAGGCGGCGAAGTCCGAAGACGAATACATCCGCTGCTGTGGGATCGTCGGGCTCGGATTCATTCTCGTTCGTTCGCGCGACGAGGGTGTTCTCGACAGTCTGACGGAGGCAACCACCAGTGCGTCGTGGCGTGCCCGTGAAGCTGCCGCGATGGCGGTTCAGGCGGTTGGCGACGCGGATCCGGAGTTGTTGCGGGCGATCGTCGAGAAGTGGGCACGCTCCACCCGTCCTTTGACGCTGCGGGCTGCGGCCGCCGGGATCTGCGAGCCGCGGTTGCTGAAGGACAAGGCCAACGCTGCGCTGGCCGTTCAGGTGTGCCGAGACGCTACCGAGTGGATCGTCTCCCAGCCGGCTGATGCCCGTCGTGAAGCCGACACACGTACCCTCCGGCAGGCGCTCGGATACTGCTGGAGCGTCGCGGTCGCAGCGGATCCGGAGAATGCCCTGCCGGCATTCGTCTCCCTGGAGGCGTCGGACGACGCCGATGTCGTCTGGATCGTGCGGGAGAACCGGAAGAAGGCGCGTCTGCGCAAGGTGCTCGAAACCTGACTCGAGGAATAACGACGTAGGTTATCCTCAGAATTAGAACTTGTTCTAACTACGAGGGGTAGACCATGGCACCGTCAGCAGAGGTAATCCGCAAGACCGTCGACGCCTACATCGAGACAGTTGCCACGGGCACTGCCGCCCAGGTTGTCGCCCTGTATGCCGAGGGTGCGACGGTCGAAGACCCGGTTGGTACCGACGTGCGCACCACCCGCGAGTCGATTCTCGAGTTCTACTCCGTGATCGAGAATTTCGACCAGGAAGCGCACCTTCACACCCTCCGCATTGCCGGAAACGAAGCAGCATTCCACTTCTCGCTGATCACCAAGCTCGGCGACAAGACACTGACCATCGCGCCCATCGACGTCATGACCTTCGACGACGACGGCAAGATCCTGTCGATGCGCGCATTCTGGAACCAGGAAGACATGATCACCGCCTGACATGACGGTGCAGACGATTGACCTCGACGGATTCCGTTGGCAATTCGATGATTCGGGTTCTGGGACAGTTGCAGCTTCTGGAACAACGGTCGTCATGTGCCACGGCTTTCCCGGCCTCGGGTACAGCTATCGGCATCAGTCGGCGGCGTTGGCGGAAGCGGGCTTTCGGGCGATTGCGCTCGACATGCCCGGTTACGGCGGAACCACCCGCCCGGATTCCGTCGACGAGTACACCAACGACGCGGTTGCCGCCAGGTTGATCGCCCTTCTCGACGCTCTCGGAATCGACAAAGCCGTGTTCGTCGGTCACGATTTCGGGGCGCCGGCCGCGTGGACGACGGCTCTGCGCTACCCGGATCGTGTTGCGGGACTGGTCTCGTTGGCGGTTCCCTATGCACCGGACCGGTTTCCGGCCAAGCCGTCGACTATTTACGCCGCTATGGCGCGCAAACACTTTCTACACATGCACTACTTCCAAGAACCGGGTGCGGCGGAGCGTGAACTCGACGCCCACCCGCGCGAATTCCTGCAGCGACTCTTTCACGCGTTGTCCGGCGCCTACCGATACCTCGATGTCTGGGATCACCCGTCCGAGGGAAACGGCTACTTGGACGTACTTCCCGATGCGCCGGCGTTGCCGTGGTCGTGGCTCACCGAAGAGGACTTCGATGTTTACGTAAAGACGTTTACTGCAACAGGATTCACTGGTGGATTGAACTGGTACCGAGCGTACGACGCCAACTGGGAGCGCAACGCAGATCTGGACGGCGCGCACATCGAAGTTCCGACGCTCTTCATCGCCGGCGCCGAAGATCCGGTCATCACGATGAGCGGTCCCCAGGCGCTGGACCGCATGAAGAACACTGTGCCTGACTTGCGTGGCGTGCATCTTCTGGATGGTGCCGGGCACTTTGTGCAGCAGGAGCGCGCGGATGAGGTCAATGAACTTTTGATCTCGTTCCTTCAGGGTCTCTAGGCGAAATCAGGCAGAAGGTCTAGCGTTGCCCAGATGCAGACCAGGATCTTCGATCGCGGTATTCGGGTAGGTATCACCGGCGTTCTGGTTGCCGGTTCGCTTCTGGCGCTGGGGGTATCCGGCGCCGAGGCCGCTCCCCTCTGTCCGGGATCGTCACCTGCGATTCTCAGCGCGCAAATTCCGGGAGCCGCCCTCGAGGGCGTCACCGTGGACGGACAAGGACGCCTGTACACAACAGATTTGTTGAGCGGGCGCATCTTTCGTGTCGACGGTCCTGGTCAGACGGCTGTTCCGATTGCGACGGTTCCCGGCGGTGCGGGTGCTTTGGCCTGGGATACGGACGGCTCCTTGCTGGTGGGGACCGGAGCAAACGCGAGCGTGCTGATCGGGGATCTGACACGGTCGGCGTCGGTGGCGCGGGTCGATGTGAACTCGGGCGCCGTGACACCCATCGCCGGGGGTCTGAGCGCTGCAAACGGCCTTGCCGTGGCACACGACGGAACGATCTATGCCACCAACGATTTCGGTTCGCTGATCGGAAAGGTCAGCCCAGGCGGCGGCGTCGACCCGGCGTGGGCGACGTTCCCGAGTGCCAACGGCGCCGCGCTGAGTTCCGACAATCGGTGGCTCTACGTCTCGCGTACGTTCGCCAATCCTGGGGTGAGCCGCATCTCCGTCGACAATCCGTCCTATTCGGAGTCGCTGGTCGATCTCGGAGGACTCGAAACATTCTCTGCTCCAGACGGTTTGACGTTGGATTCGCGAGACCGTGCCATCGTTCCGACGGACATCAGTGGTGAGGTGTGGCGCATCGACGGTCCCGGTCAGTATTGCGCACTCACCACCGGATTGCAGGCATCGAGCGTGTTGACTTACGGACGCGGCACTTCCGGATTTGCGGCCGGGCATCTTTACCGTGCTGGTTTCGACGGGCGGATCTACGAGATTCCGGCAGGCTTCGATGCGGGTGCGCAGGCGGCGACGCCGTAATTCGCGACTTCTCGACTACCGCTGCCGGGAGTGCCCAAATCGGCCATACTGGTCTGCATGGCGGAAACGAGTGCGATCGACGAGGCCGAGAGAGCCGGGACAAACCTGCCTGCGGTACCCCAACCACTGCTGACGCCGCTGACGGAAGCTGCGATCTTCCTGGTTTTCACCATCGACGAGGGTGGTGAGCAGGCAGTTCGCGATGTTCTGTCGGATATTTCCGGCCTACAGCGATCCATCGGATTTCGGGTTCCCGCCGGTGGCTTGGCCACTGTGGTCGGCATCGGTTCGGACGCGTGGGACCGACTGTTCGACGGCCCGCGGCCTGCGGAATTGCATCCGTTTATCGAGTTGACCGGTGACAAGCACTACGCCCCGCGCACGCCAGGTGATCTGCTGTTCCACATCCGGGCACGGCAGATGGATCTGTGCTTCGAGTTCGCTTCGGTCGTGACGACGAGGCTGGCCGGGGCAGCGTCCGTGATCGACGAGGTGCACGGATTCAAGTACTTCGAGCAGCGTGACCTGATGGGGTTCGTGGACGGCACCGAGAACCCGTCCGGGCAGGATGCCTACGTCGCGGTCACTGTCGGCGACGAGGATCCGGAGTTTGCGGGTAGCAGCTACGTCATCGTCCAGAAGTATCTTCACGACATGTCGGAGTGGAACGCACTGCCCGTCGAGGAGCAGGAGAACGTCATCGGACGCTCCAAGCTCGAAGACCTCGAGATGGACGACGACACCAAACCTGCCAACGCTCACACCGCCCTCACCGTCATCGAGGACGAATCCGGTGAGCAGATTCAGATTTTGCGTGACAACATGCCGTTCGGTCATGTCGGCTCGGCGGAGATGGGCACGTATTTCATCGGTTACTCGGCGTCGCCGAGGGTCACCGAGCAGATGCTCCGCAACATGTTCATCGGGAATCCCGTCGGCAACTACGACCGCATTCTCGATTTCTCGACTGCCGTCACCGGAATCAATTTCTTCGTTCCGACGGCGGATTTTCTCGACGATCCCCCGGGTCTGCCATCCAGGCTTGTTCCCGAAGCGACGTTCGCAGCGCCCACCTCTGACGGTTCTCTCGGAATCGGCAGCCTCAAAAGGAGTGACCGGCAATGACAAACCTGCACCGCGACCTAGCACCCATTTCGGCAGCAGCCTGGGCCGAGATCGAAGAAGAGGCCAGCCGCACCTTCAAGCGTCACGTCGCCGGCCGCCGGGTTGTCGACGTCGAGGGACCGTCGGGTGACGATCTTGCCTGTGTTGCGTTGGGTCATCAGGTTCCGATCAGTTCGCTTGCTGACGGGGTGATCGCACACGCTCGTCAGTCGCAGCCGATCATCGAACTGCGGGTGCCCTTCACCGTCAGCCGCCAGGCAATCGACGACGTCGAGCGTGGCGCAAAGGATTCGGATTGGCAGCCCGTCAAGGATGCGGCGCAGAAGATCGCGTTTGCCGAGGATCGGGCCGTGTTCGAGGGATACCCGGCGGCAAATATCACGGGTGTGCGCGCGAGTGGTTCCAACCCGGAACTCAAGCTGCCCGCCGACGCCAAGGACTACCCGGAGGCCATCAGCCAGGCCCTCACGGCGTTGCGTCTGGCCGGTGTCAACGGCCCGTATTCGTTGCTGCTCAACGCAGATGCGTTCACGCAGATCAACGAAACCTCCGACCACGGCTACCCGATTCGCGAGCACATCAGGCGGGTACTCGACGGCGACATCATCTGGGCTCCGGCAATCGACGGTGCATTCCTGATGTCCACGCGCGGTGGCGATTACGAGTTGCACATCGGGCAGGATCTGTCGATCGGCTATCTGTCACACGACGCGGAATCGGTGGAACTGTACTTCCAGGAGTCGATGACCTTCCTCATGTACACCAGTGAAGCTGTTGTGTCACTTACGTAAGAGCCTTCGAAATCTCTGATACCACGGCGGGCGAGGCAGTTCGCCGATGCGCTGCAGGTGAGCGACAAACGCTTGGGCATCCGCCTGTGACGACGTCTTGGGTCGCTCGGTTGCCCAGGCTGTGAACAACTCGAGATAACGATCGCCGAGAGTGTGGCGTACCATCGGAAGGTGGTGCGCCACTTCGCCGGCACGCTTGCGGATCAGGGCCGCTGAGACAACAGCAGCGTCCTCGGTGTCGAAACCCGGCGGCAGTTCACCGCCCGCGACCAGGGCACGCACCAGAGCTTCTTGACGTGCTGCGAGGCTGCTCATGTGCGTGACCAGTCAGTGTTCGCGGTGATGCGGCGGAGTCCGGCAGCATCGGATATGGCGTCCAGTTCGCCCAGAAGTTCTTGTGCTGGTGGGTAATTGCCGTCTCGCTCGAGCATGATCGCGGGGTGGTGCCCGGCTGCTGTGAATTGCGCGAGCAGTTCCACGACCTGACGGGGAACGGGATCGGTGTGGGTGTCGTGGTATTTGCCGTCGCGCACACTGCCGCCGGCGATATGGCAATACGCGATGTGCTCCAGTGGTAGTCGGCATAATTCCGACCACGGATCGAGCTTCCGATTGAGCGCGTTTGCGTACACATTCGCGATATCGAGGACCAAGCGAACCCCGGTGCGTTCGATCAGTTCCGCCAGAAACTCACCCTCGGTGAGTTCGTCGTCCGGCCAGTCGAAGAGTGCCGCGATGTTCTCCACCGCGAGTGGTACGGGAAGACTCTCCTGGACTTGGGTGATGTTGCGTGTCAGGACATCGAGGGCCTCGTAGGTCCGGGGAACCGGCAGCAGGTGCCCCGCTTCGATGCCGCCGGCGCGGACAAACGCGATGTGCTCACTGACCATCGGTACGCCGTGCAGCCCAGCTACCTGGGCCAGGTGCTCGACGCGTCGAGGCTCGAGCGGTTCTGCGCCGCCCAGCGACAGGGAAATGCCGTGTGGGATAACCGGAACAGCGAGCCGTTCCAGCTCGGGCGGTAGTGAACTGCCGAGGGATTCGGCGATCACTTCACAGAATGCCAGGTCGTCCAGCTGAGCAATGATCCCGGAGATCTCGGGGCGCCATCCGATTCCCATGCCGCGGAGCGTCATCCCCCGCACCCTCCGCCGCCGCCACATCCGCCGCCACCACCGCAACTACTTCCGCTGCCGTCGCCGCCTCCGCCTCCGCTGCTTCCTCCGTCGGCGCCGATTCCCGCTGCGGACGCCAGGGCCGGATTGATCATGAGGAAAGCGGATCCCGCGAAGAGAGCTGCGGACATGCCGGCCAATCGTGGTCCGTAAGTAGAGAACGCGGGGTTGTGCCGCGGAGCGAGGTAAGCGTGAGATCTGGTCAACGTAGCTCGTGCAGCATTGCCCGACGCGGTGCGATCGAAGGTCAAGCCGAGGACCGGGATCATGAAGCCGGTAGCCAACACGGCGAGAATCAAGAACTCGAAAGGCTTGTCGTTCAGTACTCCGAACACGATTCGCACAATGCCGATTGCCGCCAGGATTTTCAGAGGCAGAATGGCGAACCGAATTGATCGCCGAGTATGTGGCTGCGTCAGATATCCCCTGTCTGCCAGTGAGTTCCGCAGCCGCGCCGATTCCACCGTCATTCGCTCGGCCAGCTGGCGTCGACGGTGGGGTGAGGCCAGTTCAGCCAGCTTGTAATAGACCGTGCGGGTGTACCAATCAAGTGTCACGTCACCGGGTCCCAGCGGCCGTAGAACCGCGCCGTCGATCGTGATCAGGTCGGCGCTGCGCAGGATCGCCAATGATGCTGCGATAGCGCGGGCCTCACTGGTGAGCATGCCGACTTCGGGTGGAGTGAGCTGATCGATGAACTCGACGGAAACCTGACGCGATCGAAGCGTCAAGCGCCACAAGAAAATCAGAATCATCAGAGTGATCGCGACAATGATGTAGCCGTACAGGAAGTCTCGGCTGGGGATTCCCCAGGTGTCGGCAGCGTGGGCGTTCATCCTCCACACCCCCCACCGCCGCCGCAACTACTACTGCCACCGCCACTGCCGCCATCCGAACTCGAGGACGAGCCGCAACTGTGGGAACCCCCAGCGCCGCCCGGACTGTATGCGGCGCCGGCCGCAACAGCTCCTGCCAACGCCGGGTCGATCAGAACCAGTGCGCCGGAACCGAACAGAGCTGCCGACAACCCGGCGAGAGATGGGCCGTAGCTGGTGAACGACGGCCGCAGTTTCGGTGAGAGATACGAGTTCTCGTGCTTGAGTCGGCGCAACTCGCTCTCGCCCAACGCCGTGAGTCGACGATTGATGCGTAGCAACGGAATCAGTGCTGCAAGCGCGATGATTGTCAGGAGCAGGAATCCGACGGGCTTGCCACCGGCCAGGCCGAAGATCAACCGGACGACGCCGATACCGATGACCGCGACCAGTGGGGCGGTCCGCAAGCGTGCGGCGACGCCATGCTGCGGGCGCTGAAGGTACCCGGCATTGATCAGTGACGTACGGAGTTGGGCGAGGGCGATGTTCATCCGCCCGAGCAGGCGCACTTGGCGTAGCGGTACCTTGCCGCGGCCGAGCCGCTCGTGGAGAGTGCGGGTAAACCAGTCCAAGCGACTCTTGTCCGCTTGGTTCAGTTCTCGCCTGGCCTTCCCGGCGCTGGTGATCATGTCGGCGCTGCGCAGAATTGCCATCGACGCGAGGACTGCCTGGTAGTCGCTGGTCAGGGCGCCGACTTCGGGTGGTGTCAGAGGCGCACGGACGGCGTCCACAACTGTTGGTGATCGCCGGGCCAGGATTCGGCTGTAGAGAGAAAGTCCAACAGCGACTGCAGCGGCGACGAGGTACCACTGCAGGAAGGTCTGGCTGGGGATTCCCCAGGTGTCGGCTGCGTAGGTGCTCATCCTCCCCACCCCCCGCTGTCGGTCAGGATGCCCATTTCTGCCGGTGTCAGTGGGCGTGCGATCGCCAATGCGCCGTGAGTTGCGGCGACGTATCGCGCGCGGCAGGGTTCAGTGGAAAATCCCCGCTTGTCCGTATGGTTATTCATTGCGCTCCACCTTTCAACGTCCTTGTCCTACAACTGATGTCAGTATCGGGGCACGTTGCGAGAAAGCGATATCGGGGAGTCGATCGTCACCATTCTGTTACCGTCGAACTGGCGTTTTACCGGCCGGTAGGTCGGAGAACGATCTCCGTGGGGTGAGCGTCGGCGGGAGTTTCGACGGCGGTGCGAACGGCTCGTGCCACGGTGGAGGCCTTCAGGAAGTTACTCGGGTCGTAGCTCCCTCCCTCCTCGGCGACAATGTCGCGCTGCATATCGGTGTCGATTCGGCCGGGGTGAATCGACGTCACGCGCAGCGACGGTTCTTCGAGCCGCAATGCGTCGCCGAACGCCCGGAGCGCAAACTTGCTGGCTGCATACGATCCCCAGCCCGCGTTGGCGCGCAGTCCGGCGCCGGAGTTGATGAGTACGACGTGACCGCTGCCGGCGCGCAGAGCGGGGAGCAGTACGCGAGTCAGTTCGGCTACGGCGATGACATTTGCCTCGAACGTGCGCCGCCATTGGTCGACGGAGGATCCCTCGATGGTCCCGAGATCTGCGATACCGGCATTGTGGACCAGGACATTCAGCTGATTCGTGGGAACGGATGCTGCGACGGCGTCGTAGTCGGTGAGGTCGACGGGCCACGGTGTGGAACCGGGTAGTTCGGCGGAGATCGCCTCGAGGGAGGCCTCAGAACGGGCACCGAGTACCAGGTCGTGTGTCGGTGCGAGTTCGCGCGCTATGGCAGCTCCGAGGCCGCGGCTGGAACCGGTGATCAAGGCAGTAGGACGCATGGGCCGAGCTTAACGACTCCTATTTGTTCGGGTACCCGAACTTGTGTCTTTGACACGCCTGATACTAGAGTTTGAATATGACGACACGCGACGCGAAAAGCTTCCGCCGCCTGGGGATTGTTGCTCTGGCGGCAATGGTCCTTGCGGGATGTTCCGCGGTGAACTCCGCCGACGATGACCGCCCGGTAGTACTCACCACGTTCACGGTTTTGTCGGATATCGCGCAGAACGTCGCGGGTGACAACCTTCGCGTCGAGTCGATCACCAAGGCTGGAGCTGAGATCCACGGATACGAGCCGACTCCCGGTGATATCCGTCGTGCGAACCAGGCCGATTTGATCCTCGACAACGGGATGAACCTCGAAGCCTGGTTCGCCAAGTTCGTCAACGGCATGGACGTTCCGCACGTCGTGGTGAGTGAGGGCGTCGAAGGAATTCCCATCGCCGGCGACGCCTATGCGGGCAAGCCCAATCCGCATGCGTGGATGTCGCCGTTGAATACTCAGATCTACGTCGACAACATGGTGGCGGCGTTCAGCGATCTTGATCCCGACAACGCCGCGGCGTTTGCGGAGAACGGGGCGAAGTACAAGGCGGAACTCCAATCGGTACAGGATCGCCTGGTGAGCGGCCTGGCGACGCTGCCTGCAGGTCAACGCGCGCTGGTGAGCTGCGAGGGCGCGTTCTCCTACCTCACCCGCGACGCCGGGCTCAGTGAGGCATACATCTGGCCCGTCAACGCCGAGCAGCAAGCCACCCCGCAGCAGATCATCGCGGCCATCGACTTCGTTCGAGCGAACGCCGTTCCCGCGGTGTTCTGCGAGTCGACGGTCTCGGACGCCCCGATGCAGCAGGTTGTCGGCGCAACGGGAGCAAAATTCGGTGGCACGCTGTACGTCGACTCGCTGTCCGAAGCAGATGGCCCGGTTCCCACGTACCTGGACATGATTCGCCACGACACCGACGTCATCCTCGGCGGCCTCACCGGAGGTACATCATGAGCGAAGCGATCCGCGTCGAGAACGTCAGCGTCCACTACGGCGACGTGCAAGCGCTCGAGCACGTCGACTTGACGTTGAACACGGGCAGCGTGTGCGGTCTGATCGGGATGAACGGCTCGGGGAAGTCGACGTTGTTCAAGGTGATCATGGGAATGATCAAGCCGGACAACGGCTCTGTGCGTATCGCGGGTATCGAGGCGGTGACGGCCCGCAAGAAGGGGTACGTCGGATACGTTCCGCAGAGCGAGGACGTCGACTGGAGTTTTCCGATCAGTGTTCGCGACGTCGTGATGATGGGCCGGTACGGGCACATGGGGTTCACCCGGCGTCCCCGGCGCGCTGATCGAGATGCCGTTGCCCACGCTCTGGAGCGAGTGCAACTGACGGAGTTCGCGGACCGTCAGATCGGGCAGTTGTCGGGTGGACAGAAGAAGCGCGCATTCGTTGCCCGCGGCATCGCTCAGGATGCATCGATCCTGTTGCTGGACGAGCCTTTTGCCGGCGTCGACAAGCGTTCCGAGGCAACTATTTCCACACTACTGCGGGAGTTGGCTGCCGACGGCCGGTCGATTCTGGTCTCGACGCACGACCTCCATGCGGTTCCGAAACTGTGTGACGAAGCGGTACTCCTCATGCGCAAGGTGCTGGTCCATTCCGACCCGGATACCGTGCTTCGGCCCGAGAACCTCGCCCTCGCCTTCGGCCTCGACGTGATGGGCAGGACCTGATCGATGAACATCGTGGAACTACTGCTCGATCCGCTCGAATACGGATTCATGGTGCGTGCCTTGGCTGTTGCCGTGGTGGCCGCCGTGGTGTGCGGCGTGCTCAGTTGCTGGTTGGTGCTCATCGGGTGGTCTCTCATGGGTGACGCCGTGTCGCACGCCGTTCTGCCGGGAGTGGTCCTGGCGTACGTCGTCGGAGCGCCGTTTGCGATCGGTGCTCTGATCTTCGGGTTGATCGCTGTCGCGTTGATCGGGTTGATACGCAACACCAGTCGAGTCAAGGAAGACGCCGCGATCGGGATCGTCTTCACCACCCTCTTTGCCTTCGGGCTGGTGTTGATCTCGGTCACGCCGAGTCAGACGGACCTCAATCACATCATCTTTGGCAACCTGCTCGGCGTGAGTTCGTCGGATCTTCTTCAGGTGGCCGTGCTCGGCGCGTTGGCGCTTGGTGTCCTACTGGTCAAACGACGCGATCTCACGCTGTTTGCCTTCGATCCCGTCCACGCCAACGCAATCGGGCTCTCACCCAAGCGGCTCAGCGCGTTGCTCTTGGGAGTTCTCGCGCTCACCGCCGTGGTCGCGCTGCAGGCCGTCGGCGTCGTGCTCGTGGTTGCCATGCTGATCATTCCCGGCGCAACGGCTTACCTTCTGACCGACAGGTTTTCGCGGATGTTGGTGATCGCGCCTGCCATCTCGGCAATGTGCGCGATCACCGGCATCTACATCAGCTACTACCTCGATACCGCGTCCGGCGGCATGGTGGTGATGACGCAAGGGATCGTCTTCATGCTGGTCTATCTCTTCAGCCCCAGCCACGGCGTTCTGGCCAAGTGGGTCATGCAGCGGCGCAGGCGATCGCTCAGTGCGACTGAAGGCGCCCGTCGATCATCTCCAGAACTCGGTCGCAGTGACGAAGCACTTCATGATCGTGGGTGACCATGACGGTGGCGACACCGCTCGTATGAGTTTCGCGCGCCAGTAGTTCGACGATGTCGTGACTGCGTTGCCGATCGAGCGCTGCCGTGGGTTCATCCACCAGCAAGACGGAGGGATCACTGATCAGGGCGCGCGCAATCCCCACTCGCTGACGCTCACCACCGGACAGTTGACCCGGTCGTTTGTTCGCGCGGTGGGTCATCCCGACGGCCTCGAGCAGCTCAGCCGGTGTCTTCGATCCTTTTCGGCCGGTGATCTTCTCGACCAGGCGCAACTGATCGGTCGCGGTCAAAGCCGGGATGAGATTGCCGGATTGGAACACGAATCCGATGTTGTCGCGGCGGAACTCGGCCAGTTTCTTCTTGGACAGGCCAGTGATGGTGGTGCCGTTCACGCTCACAGTGCCGCCCGTCGGAGTTGTCAGTCCCCCGGCAACGGCAAGCAGACTGGATTTGCCTGCACCGGACGGTCCGACGACGGCAACGATCTCGCCGGGCAGCACCCGTAGGTCCACGTTGTCGAGTGCCGTGACGCTGTTGTCGCCGTCGCCGAAACAGAGCTGCGCCGCAGCAAGATTCAATCCGAGCGTGGTAGTTGTGACGGTCATCGGTTTTCTCCTAGCGCGGCAAGGGGGTCCACAGACGAGATACGGGCGATCGCAACGACGGCACCGGCCAGGCCGAGGACGGTGAGCAGAACTGCGCCGCTCAGGACAGGACCCGCCTCGAGCGCAAACGGCATCCCCGATCCGGTGAGGAGGCTACCGAGACCCAAACCTAGGACCACGCCGGTCGATACGGATGCAACGAGGACGATCACAGCCTGCATCAGACCGTCGCGCAGCAGAAATCCGGTAGATGCACCCATAGCGCGCATGACTGCGATTTCACGGCTGCGCTGCACCGTCCAGATGGTGAAGAACGCACCGACCACCAAGGCTGAGATTGCGTACAGGAAGGCCTTGATCATTGTCATCGTCATCATCTCGGCGCTGTAACCCGGTGAGGATTCGAAAGATTCGGTCAACGTCTTCGACGCGGTTCCCGCAGCAATGTCGCCGGCACTCAGGTCGGGAAGCGCTCCGTCGATGCCCTGGATGGCGATAACACTGCCCTCGTTGTATGCGTCGGCGCGCGGCGCTTCACCTGCCTTTGTTCCGGCATGGATCTGTTGCCAGGTTCTCAGCGGAACATACGCGACGTCGACGTGACCGAAAGTTCTTTGGTCACTGGTGAATCCGACGACAGTCAGATCCGTGCCGAGACGGTCGACGGTCACGGTATCGCCGAGTTCCACACCCTCGTTGCGGGCGCTGTTACTGACGATGACGGTGTTGTCGCCGGTCAGTGCCGTACCTTCCGCAGCCGGCGGTTCCAGGAACGAGCCTGGCTCGATCCCGAAGAGTGTGAGATCGACGGGAGTGCCGTTCTGGGTCTTTGCATTCACGATCATGTTCCCGAACAGGGCCGCATTGGCTACGTCCGGCCGCTCACGCCAGGCCTGTGCCTGCTCTTCGGTGACCACCGAACGGCTGAATGCGGAATCGGATTTGGTGCCTTCGGCAAAGGCAAAGGCTTGCGCCGGTGTGCGTTGCAGGCCGGATACGCCGTCGTTGACGAGGCCGGAAGACAGTCCGGCCATGATCACCATCAGGATCGAGATGAGGGCGATCACCGCTCCCATCAGCAAAAATCGATTTCGCGCGAACAGCAGTTCGCGCACGGCCAGAAACATGATGCCTCCGAAGTGTGTGCCGGCGGCATGGCCGACGGTGATTACGACTAGTACGACGCTGTGTCGTAATCATATCGACACCCTGTCGGGAACATGTCGACGGGGTGTCGGTAAGTGTCGTGAACAGCGTCAGATCAGCGCATATACCGTCGCCGGTGATCCCGAACCGCCCCGATTGACAGTGCCTCCCACCAGCACGTGCGCACCGGTGACGGGGAGCGCACTCAGGTTGGCTAGATTCTCCAGACTGATGCGGTGGGCGCCGTACAGCAGGGTCGAGACTGTATAGCGCTCGTCGCTCCCGGCGTCGGGTCCGAAGGTGTCGGTACCAAGGGCGCCTCGCCGGCCCAACCGCCCGGAATCCAAGAGCCATTGAACGGCGTCGACGCCGAAGCCTGGTTGATGCATGCCGGAGCCGTCGATGTTCGCGTACAGATCTGTGCCCCAACGGGACTCCCAGCCGGTCCACAAGATCACCGCTGCGCCGTCCGGTATCCGTCCGTGCCGAGATTCCCATTCGACCAGATCGTCAATCGTGAGAATGTAGTCGGGATTCTGGGCAGACTTCTCCCGGATATCGATCTTCACTGCGGGCAGGTACAGGTCAGCAGCATCCAATTGATCTGCGGTCAGTCCGCCGAGTTCGAAATGTGCCGGTGCGCCCCAATGTGTTCCGGTGTGTTCACCCTGCTTGACGTACTGCAGGTAATAGCCGTCAGCTTCGACGGTGGTCGCGGTTTCGAGAGTGAACTCCGGGTCGCCGGGAAATATCGGCGTGGATGCGGGGTCGTTGACGTGGGAGAGCGACACGATGCGATGTGGTGTGTCGCGATCTGATGTGTCAATGCCGTTGTTCGGCAGCGATTCCCAGGAGGACCATCGGACGTCGCGTACCGCGATCACCTGGCCGTTCGGGCGGGTGTCAACATATTGAGGGTATTTCAAAGCCAGAGCGTCGATCGCGCTCTCCGCCTCGTCGGTTCCCGGTTCCAAAATTTCGGCATCACCATCCGCGCGTACCCACCACAGCTGCGACCAGTCGTCGTCGTAACGATCGACCAGCAGGCTGACGTGGCCCGTCGCGGCAATATTTTTCAGCCGTCGAAGTGCGGTTGTGGTTTTCGGCTTGTGGTCGACGCACGAGTAGACGGTGCTGCCGACAACAACAAACACGAGCGGCACGATGTGGGGAACGCCGTTGGTATCAGCGGTCGCCAGTCGTGCCACTCGTGCTGTGGAGAATCGTGCTCGCGGATCGTCCATAACTACAGCGTAAGTGGATCAGGGGTTGCCGCGAGCCGCTGCTGACGGAACAGTGGACCCATGGAGAACAGTGGACCCATGGAACCGGATGAAGCGCTTCGGGAGATCGCCTACTGGCTCGAACGATCGCGTGCCGAAACGCACCGAGTGAAGGCATACCGGCGAGCCGCTGAGGTCTTCACAGGGCTGTCGGACGACGAGAAGGAATCGCGCCGCAAGGCCGACAGTTGGAAAGCCCTCACCGGTATCGGGCCCAAAACGGCGACGATCATCGCCCAGTCGTACGACGGTGTGCCCGAGTACCTCGCCGAGTTGCGGGGGCAGGCGAAACCTATTGGCGACGGTCCACTGCGGCAGGCTTTGCGCGGCGACCTGCACACCCACTCCGACTGGTCCGACGGCGGCAGCCCGATCGAGGAGATGATGCGCCGAGCTGCCGCATTGGGCCACGACTACTGCGCGCTCACCGACCACTCACCACGACTGACGGTCGCCAACGGACTGTCCGCCGATCGTTTGCGAGCTCAACTCGACGTCATTGCCGGATTGAACGCGGAACTGGCGCCCTTCCGCATCCTCACGGGAATCGAGGTCGACATCCTCGAAGACGGCTCCCTCGATCAGGACCCGGATTTGCTCGACGAACTCGACATCGTTGTGGCGAGCGTGCATTCCAAGCTGCGGTCCGAACGCGAAGCCATGACGCGCAGAATGCTTGCCGCGGTGCGTAATCCGCGGGTAGATATTCTCGGCCACTGCACCGGGCGTCTAGTCGAGGGTGCTCGCGGAACCCGTCCCGAGTCGCAGTTCGACGCCGAGAAAGTCTTCGAGGCTTGCCGGGAATCCGGTACAGCTGTGGAGATCAACTCTCGACCGGAGCGTCGTGACCCGCCTTCGCGTTTGATCGAGTTGGCCCTCGATCTCGACTGCATGTTCTCTATCGACACCGACGCCCATGCTCCGGGCCAATTGGCCTGGCAGGGTTACGGTTGCGAGCGCGCAGAGAAGTGCGGCGTCGACGCCGATCGGGTGATAAACACCTGGACGGCCGACGCGCTCCTCGAATGGGCAGGCAACTAGCTCCGCAGTGTGGTGCGGCGGGGCCGTTGTTTCGGGTCGATGCTTGGTGGTGGGATGAACCAGGGTTTGTGATCGTCACCCATTTTGATTTCCCAGCGTCCGACGAATCCCGTTTTGCGGTGCATCAGGGTGTGATGGTGCCGGCAGAGCAGCGCGAGGTTGTCCATCACAGTCGGTCCGCCCTTTGACCACGGTTTTATGTGGTGGGCGTCGCACCAGGCTGGGACGGCGTCGCAGGTGGGGAAGGCGCAGCCTTTGTCTCGAGCGATAAGCGCGGTGCGTTGGGCCGCGGTGACGAGGCGTTTGGTGGGGCTGACGTCGAGGGGTGCTCCGCTGCCGTCGAGTAGCACCATGGAGAGGATGCAGTCACACGCCAGCATTTGGGTGCGGCTGATACTCAACGGTCCGAGCCAGGGCATGTGCCCTACATCGAGGTCGTCGTAGTCGAGGACGGGATCAGTGTCGCCGGATGTTGCCTTGGTGGCGCATTTGTGATGCTCCGCAAGATCCTTGGCAGCGATATGCACATTCAGGTGCGGACGTTGCCCACCGTCAACGCCGGTAGCGGCGTTGTCGAGGTAGCGACGGATAAGTTCGGTGAGGGCGTCGGCGGTGCGTTTGGCGGCTGATCGCTGATCAGGCGTCCCGTCGGTGGCCGGTCTGGGCATCGACAATCCTGAGAGCGCAGATAGCAGCATTTCGCCAGTGAGTGCGTCGAAATCGCCTTTGATCACGACCCGCCCGTTGAGTGTCGGTGCGATGCGCAGTTCGTTGCGATCGGTGTCTTCAGCGGGCGGAATATCTTCCGATTCGAAGATCCGCTCGAGAAAAGCTATGGCGTAGCGCAGTTTGGTAGTTGTGGCTTCGATGCCGGAAGCTGCAGCGAGCAGTGTTTTCAGGCAGTGTGGTAACGCGTTCTCCGGCATCCCTTTTGGGGGAGATTCGCAAAATGCCACGATCAACGCGGCGTGTTCGAAGGACAGGTCCCCGGCGTCGAATTGGGCGGTAATTTCGGGGAACGCCCGCAATGCCTTACCCAGGGCCGCGATACGATTCCCGGCAGCGTTCTGAAGCATGGTGTTGGCCACCAACCATCGACCTACGCCTCGATAACACAGCACTTGCTCATCAGGTTGAAGTGCCAATTCGTCAACAGCGGCGACTCGGATCGCTTCCAGGCGAAGGATTTCCGCGGAGGTAATGATTGCAACAGCACGCACTTCGACGCGCGAGAGCTTCCACAGCCGTTGCCGAATGCCTCCGGCAGGACCGTTGACAACAGCAGCGGTAGCGTCACTACATGTATCCGAACTGAAAGTGCTTGTTGTCATCGAGAACCCCTCCCCTGGTTCTATTGTACTCGAACATCTATTCGAGTCAAGGAAAACTTCTGGGTCCGTGAGACTTTCGCGTCGAACGGAATGTTATGGGTCTACAGCATCAGGGCGGGGTCAGTGGTTAGTTCGATGTTGAGCCACGGTTCGTACGGCACGTCAGCGAGGTGTTTGGCGAATGTGCGTCGGACCGCGTCTTCGTCGTCGATCTCCCACGTGTGGGGAGGGACCATGAACATTGCTTCGATGTACAGCTTGCGGCCGACCTTGCTCATCGTCAGGGCTGGTTCATCCAAATCGAACTCATCGCGAACAGCCGCGATTGCGTCGTGAACATGCGCCTGGACCTGTTGGCTCGGAGCACCTTCGAGCAGTTCCACCAAAGCAGTTCGCAACAGCGCCAAGGGTTGTGGGACCAGCATCGCACAGCCGATCAGGACGAGCACCGAGTCGACATATCGATCGGCGTCGGAGAAATCGGTGCGCCCCAGGATCATTGCAACAACAGCGCCGACGGTGACCAACGCGCTGAAGGCGGCCGACGCGCCCCACTGTCTGGCTTCGGCAACCAGGAGATCCGACGTGCGGTCGGCCTTACCGACATAACGCCAGATCGCGACCGACACGGCCGCACTGATCGCGCCGTATGCTGCGAGAGACCCGGGGGTGACATCGGCTCCACCGGCCAGAATGACCCGAACAGCCTCCACTCCGGCGTACGCGAGCGTTGCCAACAACGCCATGCCCTGAATTGCGATCACCACTGGAATCAGAGCTTCCTTGCCGAACGGAAAACGCGCCGTCGGGCCTGAATCCGCGATCCGGGAGACGCGCAGCGACATCCAGGTAAGAACCATGCCGATCAGTGCATACACACCGTCGAGCAGAATCACCTGAGACTGCGAAATCCATCCCCACACCGCGGCCATCACTGCCAAGGCTGTCGCAACCATCAGCGAGTACCGCAAGGTCTTGCGCTCGCGCTCCGCTGACTCTTCTTTGATGCCCATGAACCGCAACCGCCTTGTCAGATTTGTAACTTCTTCCCGTAGGAATACCAGCAAAGTGGTCGCAAGAAGGACTCACCGCGCCACTCCGATGAGCGCCGAAGCCGTATTCGACGCAAAATAGACTTCTATGGCCGACCGTGGATTCACCCCGACACAGCTCGCCGCCCGAGCCGCATATCTGCTGCGCGGTAATGATCTGGGCACGATGACTAGCGCTGCTCCCAAGCTTTATCCACATATGTGGAGTTGGGACGCGGCGTTTGTTGCTGTCGGATTAGCGCCGTTGAGTGTTGAACGAGCCGTCGTCGAACTCGATACCCTGCTCGACGCGCAGTGGAAAAACGGAATGATCCCGCACATCGTTTTTGCCAACGGCGTCGACGGCTATTTTCCCGGCCCGACGCGTTGGGACGTCAATGCCTTGGCTGCACATGCGCCGGTAGGCACGGCGACGTCCGGGATTACCCAGCCGCCGGTGCACGCGATTGCCGTACAACGAATCCTCGACCACTCGCGACGTCACGGTCGTACGACCCGAGCGATTGCCGAGGAGTTCTTGGATCGACGGTGGAACGATCTGGTTCGGTGGCATCGCTGGCTTGCCGAGGCGCGAGATCTCGACGGTAATGGTCGGATAGCGCTCTACCACGGTTGGGAATCGGGGATGGACAACTCTCCACGTTGGGACGCGGCGTACGGGAATGTTGTTGCGGGACAGGTTCCTGCGTACCAGCGAGCTGACCTTGCTGTCGTGACGGATCTGACGCAGCGTCCCAAGGATCACGAATACGATCGCTATCTGTGGCTGCTCGAAGAAATGAAATCGGTCCGCTACGACGACCAACAGCTTTCTACCGCAATGAGTTTTGCAGTCGAGGACGTATTTGTCTCAGCTGTCTTCTCCATGGCGTGCGATGTCCTGGCGACTATCGGCGAAGAGCATTCGAGACCGAACTCCGATGTGCGAGATCTGCGTGGTTGGGCAGATCGGTTCCGTCGAGGTGTCATAGCAACGACTGACGAAAGAACTGGCGCTGCAAAGGATTTTGATCTCCGAACCGGGCGTTGGGTGAATACCGAGACTATCGCGATGTTTGCGCCGTTACTGTGTGGTGGGCTCAGCCGCGATGCCGAACGTGCGCTGTTGCGAACATTCGAGGGTCCGAAGTTCTGTGGGCATCCGGATATGAGATTTGCCGTCCCGCCGTCTACTTCTCCGGTGTCCGGTGATTTCCGTCCGCGTGAGTACTGGCGTGGACCTGTCTGGCCGGTGATCACATGGCTGTTCTCGTGGGCCTTTGCGCGTCGTGGATGGGCTGAACGATCGTATGTTCTCCGGGCCGAGGGGCTTAGGCAGGCCAGTGACGGTAGTTTTGCCGAGTATTACGAACCCTTTACAGGTGAACCGTTGGGCAGCATGCAGCAATCCTGGACAGCGGCAGCGGTTCTCGATTGGTTGGGATGACCAAAGTCTGAATAGTTGGTGAAACAACAGACAAATCCGGCGGCAGTCCCTACGCTCGGGGAATGGCCGAGCGACGCTGCGTCAGGACCTTAGGCAAACTAACCCCGATCGTGATGGCTGCCGCCGTTGCATTGACGGCCCCTGGTCTCGCTTCGGCGGATGCTCCCCGCGGGCCGGACGTTTCGTCCTGGCAGCATGTGGATGGAACCGGAATCGACTGGTTCCAGGTGCGGGCGTCGGGGCACGAGTTCGCGATGGTCAAAGCGACGGAGTCACTGAACTACGTAAATCCGTATTTCGTTCAGGATTGTCTACGCATGCGTGTTGCGGAACTTGTCAAGGCGTCTGAGTCCAATAGGTGTTAAGCCGCTGCGGTTTCGGAGTCCTTTGCGTCCTCGGATTCGGCGGCTGGTCGGTTGATCCAGACGTTGTCGGGTAGGTCGAGGATCTTCGGCGCGGCTGTGGTGCCGAAACGGTAAGGGTGTTGCTCGCGGGCCGCGGCGAGGACACTTCTTCGGTCAGCGGCCTTGCCGGCCGCGAGTCCGAAGTGAACGTCTGCGGGAGTATGCAGGCCGATCCCGGTGTGCCGATGCTCATGGTTGTACCAGTTGGTGAAGCTTTCCATGAATTCCCTTGCTGCAAAAAGTGATCCGAACCGATCAGGAAACTCCGGCCCGTACTTCAGCGTCTTGAACAACGACTCCGAGAATGGATTATCATTCGATACTCGCGGACGTGAGTGTGAACGTGTCACTTCCAGATCTGCGAGGAGCGTCGCGACGGTCTTGCTGGTCATCGATGTTCCGCGGTCGGCGTGGACCACGTTCGGAATGCCATGCACCGCGAAGATCTGTTCCATCAATTCCCGTGCCAGCAAACCGGATTCGTGCGTGTGAACATGGACGCCGACAATGTAGCGCGAGTAGATGTCGATCATCACGTACGCATCGAAGTACTGACCTTTCACCGGACCGGCGAGCTTGGTGATGTCCCACGAATACACCTGCCTGGCCGCAGTCGCGACCAGTTCCGGACACGCCTTCGCCGGGTGCCGCGCGAGCCGTCTACGCTCGGAGACCTGCGCATTCTCACGCAGGATTCGGTACATCGTGGACACCGAACACAGATACGTCCCTTCGTCGAGGAGTTGAGCGAATATCTCCAGCGGAGCCTGGTCGACGAATCGATCGCAATTGAGGACGTCAAGGACGCGACGTCGTTCGAGGTCACTGAGTTTGTTCACCGGTGCCGGGCGGGCCACAGCCGGCGGTGTGGGCAATCGTGCTGCGGTGCGGCGTCTGGTTGCTGTCGAGCGGACGAGACCAGTCAGCGTGCTCGCCGCCCGGGTACCGACACCGGCAGCGGTGAGTTCGGACCAGGCAGCGGTCATCGTTTGTTGTTCGTCTCGCCCGAATCCGCTCCCTCGGAGAGACTTTCCAAGAGAGCGTGTGCTTTTCCCATGATGTCCAGTGCGGCTTCGGTGGTGGTCAGTCGCTTGTTTGCCCGGGCAAGTTCGCGGGTCAGTCTCGCGATTTCGGCTTGTTCGGAAGTCAGTTTGCCGACCTTTTCACCAAGTTTCTTACCTTGGAGTACTCCGGCATCGCGTTGCTTGCGCCATTCGCTGATCAGCGATGAGTACAGACCCTCCCGTCGCAGATACGCGCCGCCGCCGCCGTGTTCGCAGGCCTGTTCGTACGCCGTGAGGTGCGCGATCTTGTCCGCGGTGGTGAAGGTGCGGCGCCGGCGAGGGCCGTCGGCTCTGGGATGTGCTGGATCCATCGGTTCATTGTGGTCTGTGATCGCTGGAGCGGTCATGTTCGGTCGATCCGTATCTCGCCCTGCATCAGGTGGGGTTGCTGTGAACCAGTGGACTCAACTCATGCTGACACGCAGGGTTGCGGGCGTTGCGCGCGGTGCCTATCACTACGCGGACGTGCGCCAGTCCCCGGAAGCTCAGGCGGCGTTCTACGCGGCTATGGTCCTCGGTATCAACGGTCCTGGTGATTTGCCTCCCGTCCTCGATCTCGAAGACTCGAAAGGCTTGCCGGCAGCGCAGGTGATCGACTGGACGCACCGCTACCTGAACACAGTCCAGGCGTTGACCGGACGGCAACCGATCATCTACACGTATCCCAACTTCTGGCGGACGCAGATGGCGAACACCACCGAGTTCAGCCACTACCCGCTCTGGATAGCCGACTACAACGGTCAGAGCGCTCCGGGACCCTTGCCTGGTGGATGGTCGAATTGGACCTTCTGGCAGTACACGAGCACCGGACGCATACCGGGGATCGTCGGTAACACCGACATCAATGTCTACAGCGGTGCGCAGGGTGACTTCGGTCGTTACTCCAACAGCGTGGGGCTCGGCAGCAGCTAGTTTCTGCGGCTGGGCTTGCGCCCCTGTGTTCTTTTCGGGCTCTCTGACCTATTTGGCACCTGAGGGCCCTTTTCTGCGCCCAAACGATGCGTGGTCGATTGGTCCGTATTTAGCTCTTTGGTTACGAGAAATTCAGCGGAACGGTAACCAAAATCGTTGAACGCTCTGCTAGCTAGACGAGGTCAGATGGTAGCTAGGGTGGGAAACAGGCTGAAATCTCATCTGGAAATATTCACAAAACGGACCTAGAGTTTTGTCTTCGTGGATGACTACCGGCTCGCGCGAGTGACGTTTCGGGTCCTCAACTCCGTCTATCGGGGCTTCTCCTCTCTTTGTTACCCACAATCTCGACCGAAATGACCGTGATCGTTCATCTGGTTCTCGCGCGTTCGAACAGCCGAGGAAACAATGGTCGATTGTGTGTATTCCGCGTCGAAGTTCTCTCGCTGTGGCCCACCCAACAGGGACTATGAATTCTGGTCATTTGTCTAGTTCCGTCGCGCGCCCGCGCATTTCGGGGACCCTGTCTATCCAGCCACAACGTCGCTCCGAGTGGCATACGACCTAGTGACGGCCCGTTTTAGTCAGATTGTCCGGTTGGCCAAAACTTCCTAGCGTGCCTTGTTCGATCTCCGAACGAAAGCGTCAATCGGTCTGCTTTGTCCCTATTTCGGTGGGCAAGCTCCCGGTTATCTGTTATCTTGAGCGAGATAACTGGAAGATTGCTCTCGATTTGCACGGATTTCGAGGGCCAAAGTCCTGCACAGGACGGCTCTTCCAACACACAGGTGTTACCCGAAGAGGAGCTCGAATGGCAGGACCGGCAACAGCGTCCGGTATGAGGTCGATCAGCCGAAAACCGGCGCACCGACCCGAACCAACCGATCAAACGGGAGTTCGCGCCATCGCTCTCGCATCTCCGTCCACCGAATATCGATCAGGCACATCCTGGGGAGTAAGAAATGCCTAACGACTTACCGCCGACAAGGTCGGCTATATTCACCGCGGGGCTACCGCCCTGGGTGCGAGCGTGGACGGTGGTGTGGACCACCATCGCGATGATTCTCGGTATCTCCGGGGCGACGGCAGTAGTTGCGTCAGCGCAGCCGGCCGCGACGCTCGGCGGTCCCGTTCAGGCTCAGGCACCGGCTCGCGCCGCTGTGCTGCCTGACGAACAGCCTGCAAAGGGCTGTGCGTTCAGTGCCCCTGGTTCCGGTCCGTTCTCGCAGAACATCTGCTGGATCGATATGTCGACGCTCAATGCGGCCACGGCTGCTTCTGCGGCAGGGCAGTCGATGGAAATCCAGCTCACCGACGGCTACAAGATCAGCTTCAAGGCTTTCCTCACCGACTCGGTAGCGGGTAAGACTCACCAGGGAATCGAAACGAAGGCATTTCCCACGTTGCACTATGCAGCGTTGGGAACTTCCGCGTACACGGGTGTGCCGACGACGATCAAGCCGGCGATCTACCAGACCTCAGCCACCGCTGGTCAGTCCGGTGGAACAGTCTCGCTGAAGAACATCGTGATGACGGGGCCGAATGGCGCCGTCAACAACTACGGGCTCGTAGCAGCCGACGCCGAGTCGACAGACGCGAATATCAATACTACGAACGACCGTGAATTCCTCACTTTCAATTCGGACAAGCCTCTACGTCAGATTGCACGTACCGTCGGTGACGACAGTGATCCTGCCTACCCCGGAGTTCGGGCCTGCGACGGTGGGCTGACGGGTATGCCAGCCACCACTGTGCGATGCGATTCGTGGAACAACGTCAATGGCCAGGGGCGCACGCCCGGAACGCTGGTCGTCGCATCGACTGCTCCGACAAGTTTCGCAGCCACTTTCGGAAATACCGTTCAGGCCACTTCGCGTCAGGGTCTGGCGTTCGGTGTCCTGCTGTCGAAGGTCAAGATCGACAAGGACCTCACGCGCGTCACCCCCGGTGACGATTTCACTATCGGCATGAGCGCCGGTCACTACGCTGACGCGGGTGCCGCTGCAGCGACAGAGATCAAGAGCACCACAACCGGCGCTACTGATACGACGGCATCGACTGGCTGGCGAACGCTCCTCGCGGATACGACACCTACTCCTGTCACGTTCTGGGAGAAGCCCACTACTTCGGCGACCAAGACCGCAAACTACGCGACGTCATGGGATTGCCAGGTAAACGGTGTGGCCCAGACTCTCAAGGTCGGTGACGTTGCGCAGGCAGCACTTACACCGGGTGACAACGTGTACTGCAAGGTCAAGAACACCCCGGTTCTCGTGAAGAAGTCGTCGTCACCACCTACCGGTGAGACGGTCAACATCGGCAACACGATTACCTACACCCTCAACTTCGAGAATCCCGGAACTGCTCCGGCGACGATCGACTACACGGACTACCTCGCCGACGTCATCGATGACGGAACTGCCGCGCTCGGGGCAGCAACCGGCGGACTTACCGTCGCATTGAACGGCACCGACAAGATCAAGGTCGGCGGCACCTTGCCTGCGGGAGGCAAAGGGACAGTCACATACACCGTTACGGTCAAAGACGGTGGAAACAAAGTCCTGAACAACTATCTGGTTCCGGGGACTACAACTCCTCCCACAACATGTGATCCTGCAACTAATCTCTGCACGACACATCCCATGCCTGGTTTCACGCTGACCAAGACGGCGGATCCGGCTTCCGGTTCGACGGTTCAGGCCGGCGACACCATTACGTACACCGTTACCGGTGCAAACACCGGCAAGACGGCTCTAACTCCCGCGACGATCACTGATGATCTGGGCGCTGTTCTCAATAATGCTGCTGTCGTTCCTGGTTCGCTGAAGGCGACCGTCGACGGCGCTCCTGTTGCTGCTCCGACACTGTCGGGCAGCACTTTGTCGTGGTCCGCGAATCTTCAGGCCGGTAAGTCTGTTGTTCTGACTTACCAGGTGAAGGTCAATGCCGGCGTTGCCGCTGGCACGGTTCTGAACAACAAGGTCACCGGTACTGCGAAGCCGCCGACGGGTCCGGACATCACTCCTCCGCCGGTGGAGACGAATCACTCGGTTCCCGGCTTCACCTTGGCGAAGACCGCTGATCCGATTTCCGGTTCGACGGTTCAGGCCGGCGAGTCGATCAAGTACACCGTCACCGGCACCAACACCGGCAAGACGAAGCTCGATCCCGTAAAGATCAATGACGATCTGGGTGCGGTTCTCAATAATGCTGCTGTCGTTCCTGGTTCGCTGAAGGCGACCGTCGACGGTACTCCTGTTGCTGCTCCGACTCTGTCGGGCACCACGCTCTCGTGGACTGGTGTTCTCGAAGCCGGCAAGTCGGTTGTCCTCACCTACGAGGTGAAGGTCAACGACGGCGTTGCCGCCGGCACGGTTCTGAATAACAAGGTCACCGGTACTGCGAAGCCGCCGACGGGTCCGGACATCACTCCTCCGCCGGTGGAGACGAATCACTCTGTTCCAGGTTTCACTGTCGCGAAGACTGCCGATCCGGCCTCGGGTACCGGTGTCAATGCTGGTCAGACGATCACATACACCGTAACGGGCACGAACACCGGTAAGACAACGCTCAATCCTGTTGTGTTGACCGATGATCTGTCGAAGGTTCTCGACAATGCAACCCTCGTGGCCGGGTCGCCTAAGGCGACTGTCGACGGAGCTCCCGGTGCTGTTCCGACCTTGTCGGGCAACACGTTGAGTTGGTCGGGTGTTCTCGAGCAGGGTAAGTCGGTTGTTCTGACGTATCAGGTGAAGGTCAATGCCGGTGTTGCCGGTGGCACGTTGATCAACAACAAGGTCACCGGTACTGCGAAGCCGCCGACGGGTACGGAGATCACTCCTCCGCCGGTCACGACGGAGCATCCGGTTCTGGCACCGAAGATTGCTGTGGTGAAGTCTTCTGATCCGGCTTCGGGAACGAATGTTGTTGCCGGTCAGGACATCAAGTACACGCTCACGTTCTCGAACACCGGTAGCGGTGCGGGTGAGGTTGCGTACTTCGATGATCTGCGTGGTCTGCTCGATGATGCTGATCTGGTTGCGGGCAGCTTGTCTGCGCAGGATCCGTTGGCTGCGGCGATGGTCGGCAGCGATGGTTTCGCGGTGACGGGAACCCTCGCGGCTGGTGAGACGAAGACGGTGACGTACACGGCGAAGATCAAGGCTGACGCCGATCGTGTTGCGGCGAATGCCGACAACACGGTGCTGAACTTCGTTGTTCCGGGTACGACTCCGCCGGTTGATCCTCCGGAGGTGTGTGATCCGGCGACGCAGCTGTGCACGACGCATCCGGTGGTCTCTCCGAAGATTGCTGTGGTGAAGTCTTCTGATCCGGCTTCGGGAACGAATGTTGTTGCCGGTCAGGACATCAAGTACACGCTCACGTTCTCGAACACCGGTAACGGTGCGGGTGAGGTCGCGTACTTCGATGATCTGCGTCAGGTTGTGGACAAGGGTGTTCTGAGTGGTTTGACTGCTCAGGATCCGTTGACTGCGACGATGTCGGGCACTGATGGTTTCTCGGTGACGGGAACATTGGCGGGCGGCGAGAGCAAGACGGTCACGTACACGGTGAAGGTCGATGCCGATGTGGTCGGTGGTGTGTTCGTGAACAACTTCGTTGTTCCGGGTACGACTCCGCCGGTTGATCCTCCGGAGGTGTGTGATCCGGCGACGCAGCTGTGCACGACGCATCCGGTTCAGGTTCCGGGGTTCACGGTCGCGAAGACTGCTGATCCGGTGTCGGGTTCGAATGTTGCTGCTGGTTCGGTGATCACGTACACGGTGACCGGTGCCAATACGGGTAACACGACTCTTGATCCGGTTGTGTTGACCGATGATCTGTCGAAGGTTCTCGACAATGCAACCCTCGTGGCCGGGTCGCCTAAGGCGACTGTCGACGGAGCTCCCGGTGCTGTTCCGACCTTGTCGGGCAACACGTTGAGTTGGTCGGGTGTTCTCGAGCAGGGTAAGTCGGTTGTTCTGACGTATCAGGTGAAGGTCAATGCCGGTGTTGCCGGTGGCACGTTGATCAACAACAAGGTCACCGGTACTGCGAAGCCGCCGACGGGTACGGAGATCACTCCTCCGCCGGTCACGACGGAGCATCCGGTTCTGGCACCGAAGATTGCTGTGGTGAAGTCTTCTGATCCGGCTTCGGGAACGAATGTTGTTGCCGGTCAGGACATCAAGTACACGCTCACGTTCTCGAACACCGGTAACGGTGCGGGTGAGGTCGCGTACTTCGATGATCTGCGTCAGGTTGTGGACAAGGGTGTTCTGAGTGGTTTGACTGCTCAGGATCCGTTGACTGCGACGATGTCGGGCACTGATGGTTTCTCGGTGACGGGAACATTGGCGGGCGGCGAGAGCAAGACGGTCACGTACACGGTGAAGGTCGATGCCGATGTGGTCGGTGGTGTGTTCGTGAACAACTTCGTTGTTCCGGGTACGACTCCGCCGGTTGATCCTCCGGAGGTGTGTGATCCGGCGACGCAGCTGTGCACGACGCATCCGGTTCAGGTTCCGGGGTTCACGGTCGCGAAGACTGCTGATCCGGTGTCGGGTTCGAATGTTGCTGCTGGTTCGGTGATCACGTACACGGTGACCGGTGCCAATACGGGTAACACGACTCTTGATCCGGTTGTGTTGACCGATGATCTGTCGAAGGTTCTCGACAATGCTGCTGTGGTGGATGGTTCGCTGAAGGCAGTAGTCGATGGTGTCGACGGTGCTGCTCCGATTCTCGAGGGCACCACGCTCTCCTGGACTGGTGCACTCGAGGCGGGTAAGTCGGTTGTTCTGACGTATCAGGTGAAGGTCAATGCCGGTGTTGCTGGTGGCACGTTGATCAACAACAAGGTCACCGGTACTGCGAAGCCGCCGACGGGTACGGAGATCACTCCTCCGCCGGTCACGACCGAGCACCCGGTAGATGGCACTCCCGCGATCGAGGTACTGAAGTCCTCTGATCCGTCCACCACGAACCGTGTGGTTGCCGGCCAGGAGATCACGTACACGCTCACGTTCAAGAATGTGGGCACCGCGGATGGTGAGGTCAGCTTCTACGATGATCTGACCGATGTTCTCGACGATGCAGTAATGACGAAGGATCCGGCTACCACTTCCACGCTGGTTGTTTCGGGTGTTGTCGACAATGTCTTCACGGTCACCGGAAAGCTGGTCAAGGGCGATACTGCAACGGTGACGTACACCGTCAAGGTCAATCCCGAGATCGGAACGTTGTCGGGTCCCGGATTCTCGCCGGGTGTCCTGAACAACTACCTGGTGGTTGGTGGCGAGAACCCGCCGGTGCTCTGTGTGCCGGGCGATGCTCTCTGCACCGAGCATCCGGTGGACCCGCCGGAGACCACCACCACGGTGCCGCCGACGACCACCACGACGCCGCCGGTCACGACGGAGCCTTGTGTTCCTCCGACGACGACCACGCGGATGGTTCCGACCACCACGGCTGCGACGACGACGGCTAGCGCGACCACTGCCGGTGACGCTGATGTGACTGGTACGGAGGAATCCACCACTACGGAGGAGACCACCACAGACGAGACCACGACAGAAGAAGAAGTTGTCGCGGAAGAGATTGTGGATCCGTGTGGCGTGACGACGACTACGCCGCCGACGACACCGGTAACGACGGACCCGCCCACTACGACGGTTCCGCCCACGACGGTGCCGGTTACACCGACGATCATCATTCCCCCGATCGTCGTTGTACCTCCGATCGTTATCCCGCCGACGGTTCCGGGCCAGCCGGTTCCGAGCACCGTTCCGGGACAGCCGAAGCCGCCGACAGCAACCCCCGGTCAGCCGGGTCAGCCGAAGCCGACGACGTCTGCTCCCAAGGGTGGAACGATCAACTCGGGTGGCGGCGCTGGTGAGAGTGGCGTGAACACCACGTTGCTTGCAGCGGGTGGACTGGTTCTGCTGCTGGCGCTGGGTACGGGTGTTGTTCTCCTGACGCGTAAGCGTCGCGAGGATGGTGACAACTGATTCTCGTGAGAATCTGAGGTAAACGATGTGGGGCAGATCGCAGAGTATGCGATCTGCCCCACAGTCGTTTTCGTGCTGGTGTTACGAACCGATCCGGGAGCCGTCCTTCTTCCAGGCTGCGATTACCGACGGGCGAGGCTGTGAGGAACCACCGTCGGGCCAATGGGATGCGGGGCTTTCGATGCTGGCGTCGTCGGTCTCGCCGGGATGCTGGACGCAGACGATGACGCGCTTCTCGTCGACGATGGGACCGCAGGTTTCGGCGCCGACGGGAACGGTGAGGAACTGTTTTGTCTCACCGCGATTTTCGCCTTCGAGGACAACGCTGAACAGTCCGTCGTTGGACTTGAGTGCATTGCCGTCAGTGGAGATCCACAGGTTTCCGTGTGGGTCGAAGGCAAGGTTGTCCGGGCACGAGATGGGGCTGACCTTGCTCTTGTCGAAGCCGCCGAAGTAGGTGTCGGCTGTGGCCGGATCTCCGCACACGAGAAGAAGATTCCAGCCGAAGGTAGTGCCGGCGTGGTCGTCGGTGATTTCGAGGACCTGGCCGTTCTTGTTGTTGTTGCGCGGGTTCGCCTCGTCGGCCGCTGCGCCGCCGTCGACGCCGCGCTTGGTGTTGTTGGTCAGGGCGACGTATACCTTGCCGCTCTTCGGGTTTGCCTCGAAGTCTTCGGGGCGATCCATCTTCGTTGCTCCGACCTTGTCGCCGGCCTGACGGGTGAAGACGGCTACCTCTTCGGCGCTCATGCCGTCGACCAGCGATTCGCCCTTGCCGTCTTCGCCCGTGCGCAGGATGGCTACCCACTCGCCGGTTCCGTCGAACTTGCCGTCCGAGGGGAGCTTGCCGCTGCCGTCGATCTCGCCGGCGGAGTTTCCGCTGAGCTTTGCGACGTACAGGGTTCCGGCATCGAGCAGAGTCATGTTGTGGCGCATGGCCGCTTGGCTTGTGCCGCTCTGCATCTTTCGGCTGGAGACGAACTTGTACATGTAGTCGAAACGCTCGTCGTCGCCGCTGTAAGCCACGACGGTGCCGTCCGATGTGATGTAAATGGTGGCGGCTTCGTGCTTGAAGCGGCCGAGGGCGGTGTGCTTGACGGGAGTTGAAGACGGGTCCCAGGGATCAATTTCAACGACGTAGCCGAAGCGGTTCACCTCGTTGGGTTCTGCCACCAGATCGAAGCGCTTGTCGAAGCGTTCCCACTTACGTTCGGAAGCGGCGCCGGCCAGGCCGTATCGCTTCAGTTGCGCTGCGACGACGGGATCAGTGACGGCCTCGGCGTTTGCGAAGTACTGGTTGAAGTTCTCTTCGCCGGAAAGTACGGTGCCCCATGGTGTTACGCCACCTGAACAGTTGTTGAGCGTGCCCAGAACTTTGGTGCCGGTCGGATCGGCGCTGGTCTTGAGGAAATCGCTGCCCGCGGCGGGACCGGTGACGAGGAATTCGGTTGTCGCGGTGATACGACGGTTGTTGGATCCGATTTCCGGAACCAGTTTGCCGCTCCCGGAGTCGCCCTTGACCTGTACGACGGAGAGTCCATGGCTGGCCCAGCCGATCTTGACCTGTTCCTCGGTGGGGTTTTCGGCGTCGTAGCCGCGGAACATGGCCGGTTCCGTGGAGTACTCGTGGTTGACCACGAGTAGGTAGGTGTTGGGCTGACCCTCGACGGGCAGGAGCCCGGCGAAGTCGTTGTTGAATCCGAACTGCAGAGCCTGCGCTGCCGCGGTCTGGTTCTCGAAGTCGAAGGCCGGTGCTCCCGCGAGAACAGCGTCACCCCAGCGGATGACGACGCTCTGTTCATACCCCTCGGGGACGGTAACTGCATCCGCTTTGTTGGGGGCTACGGCGGTGAAGTTGGTGCCCGCCGGTGTGCCGGCGCCGCCGCTGCTTCCTGCCGATCCGGTCCCTGGGGCGGCTTCCGCTGTTCCGTCGGAGCAACCGGCGAGCGCGCTACCTGCTCCGACGGCCAGCACTGCCATGCCGCTGCCGCGCAACATTCCGCGTCGGCTCAGGGCTGAGCGGGCGATATCGCGGAAGTACGCACCTTCCGAGGTGTTGGGCACCTCGTGTGAGCAGGCGTTTCCGCACTTGTACTGGCAGGTGATCGACGCGCGTGAAGACAAACCGTCGTGTTTGACAAACAGTGCCAAAGGCTTGATAGCCACCGTGAACTCCCGAAATTCGATGAATGGTCTCGGGAACCGTAGAAGCCGTAAGCGAGGGTAAAGGAAAGTCAAAATGAACGGCAGAACAATGAGGCGACCCTAAAACGTGGGCCGACCATGACATTTGTCATCGCAGATTCATGACGGTGTCACTCAGTCCGATGACGCCTCGCACTGTTTTTGCAACTGCCGGCCCGCGAGGCTGGAAGCATGAGAGAACCGCATGAAGGAAACTTCCTGACCGACCTGATGGAACTGGGGCCGGCGCCCACCATGGCCGTTCGATGTGCGATCGAGTTGCGCGGCTGGAACCGATCGGGGGCTACGCGATGAAGGGCGATCCGGTCATCGAGGTTGACGCCATGTCTCGACGTTACGGCTCCGGAAAGGGCGCGTTCTTCGCGGTCCGCGATCTCGAACTGACCGTCGCGGAGGGGCAGCTATTCGGACTCCTCGGAACTAACGGCGCTGGAAAGACGTCCAGTCTCGAAGTAATCCAAGGGCTTTCGAGGCCGACGGACGGATCGGTGCGTGTTCTGGGTATGGATCCGGTGCGGGAGCGCCGTGAACTCCGCCCGAGTTTGGGCATCATGCTCCAAAAAGGCGGCCTCCCTCAAGATCTCACTGCTCGCGAGAGCTTGTCGATGTGGGCTGGAACCTGTTCGAACCCCCTGCCGGTCGACGAGGTGCTCGAGCGAGTCGACATGCGAGATCGTAGCGACACCCGCGTGAAGTTCCTCTCGGGCGGCGAAGCGCGGCGACTCGATTTGGCCTGTGCCATTATCGGTCAGCCGCTCGTACTGTTCCTGGACGAGCCGACGACGGGTCTCGACCCCGAAAGTCGGCGTAATACTTGGCAATTGATCGCGGAACTGAAAGCTTCCGGCGTCACCATCATGTTGACGACGCACTACCTGGACGAGGCCGAGTCGTTGTGTGATCAGTTGGCGATCATGCACCGGGGAACCGTAGTGCGCAGTGGAACAGTTGCCGAGGTGGTTGCGGATCATCCCGCGCAGATCAAGGTGCGTAGGCCGGATCTCCTGCTTCCGAACTTGCCCGGTGCCGAGATGCGCGTCGAAGGCGACTCTGTGGTCATCACTACTGCCACCGTGCAGGAAACGCTCACCGATCTCCTGATCTGGGCTCAGCACAACAACGTGACCTTGTCCGGTCTGGATGCGCGGGCTGCATCTCTCGAGACCGTATTTCTCTCCATAGCAGATCAATTCGACCATCACGTCAATCTTGAAGGGGCGTCGGCATGAACCGCATTGCAACTCTCTCTCGTGCAGAGTTCACCCTTCTGGGCCGAAACCGACTGTTGCTCTTCAACGCCATCGTCCTGCCATTGATTTTCCCGATCGGGATTCTGATCCTCTCGCGCGAAGACGGCTTGTCCGACACCGCGGTAGCGTCGGGCCTCGAGGTATTTGCTCTTTTTCTGCTCGTGTTTGTCGTGTTCTACAACCTGCTGTCGGTGTACTCGACCCGGCGCGACGAATTGGTGCTCAAGCGTCTGCGCACCGGGGAGTGCAGTGACGCCGAGATCCTGGCCGGCCCAGCAGTGCCGTCGTGGGTGCTGACGGGCCTGCTGACGGTCATTGTCGGTATCGCAGTAGTGGTTCTGGGCGGGCGGGTGCCGGTCAATCCCGTGCTGGTGCTGGTGGCGTTCATCGGTGGCGCTGCCGTCTTCACCGCATTGGCTCTCATCACCTCCGCAGTAACGCGTAATGCCGAAGCCGCGCAGATCACGTGCATGCCGATCCTCATTCTGGCGACCGCGGGTATGTCGAGCATCAGAAATGTCGTGCCGGACAATATCGCTCGTGTCCTCGATTTCACGCCGATGGCCGCGGTTCTCGATCTCGTGAATCTGGGATGGGTGGGGCGTACGTCATCCGAACTGGCCGACGAAGGCGCCGTGGCAGCGAGCTTTGCGGACACGTTTGTCTCGGCTGGTCAGCCATTATTGGTTCTGGTCGCGTGGATCGTCGGGTCGGTTCTGATCGCCAATGTGCACTTCCGTTGGGAACCGCGCTCCTAGCTCGGTGCTCCTAGAACTTCGCGCTCCCAGAACTCTGAGAAGGTAGTAGGCATGATTGCGGAGCGCTTCGGACGCTGGAATCCGACCCGAACATGGCAAACGGCGTCCAGCGTCGACAAGGTTCGCCTGTACACCCGGCAGTCGTTCTTTGTTCTCGGAATCTTCTTCGGGATCTTCGGCGGTATCACCGAAGTGGGAATGCACCGCTACCTCGGAGCGCTTTTTGTCGTGATCTGTGCGGCCGCAGCAGTTGTCGCGGTGGATCGGATTCCCGAGTTGGGTGGTACCAAAACCGCATCGGTGAAGGTGCCGGTGGTGGTCATGACCCTTGCGGCGCTGTGTTCTGCGATTACCGCCTTACCAGCTGACGACGTGGGTCAAGGTACGTATTTCTGGCTTGCGATGATCGTCCCGGTGCCGTTTGCGGCATTGGTGTCGTGGCGCTGGGTGATGCTGGGAGCGGCTGTCGCCGGCGGCGTGTGTGTACTTGCCGGGCGACCCGAGATCGGCATCCTGGTGGTATGCGTGGTGGGTTTCATGACCTTCACGGTGCAGCTTTCGGCGTGGCTTCTGCGGATGGTCACGGAACTCGACGAGGCGCGCGGCGCTGCAGCAGCACTGTCGGTAGCCGAAGAGCGCCTGCGCTTTTCGCGTGATCTGCATGACGTGGTGGGTAGTGCGCTGTCGGCAATTGCGGTGAAAAGTGATCTGGCAGCGGCATTGTCGCGTCGCGGCGACGATCGTGCAGCGCAACAGATGGACGAAGTGCGTGATCTTGCGCAGCAGTCCCTGGCCGAGGCGCGGGAGTTGGTGCGCGGCTACCGATCCATTGCTCTGGCGTCGGAACTGGCGGGTGCACGGTCTCTGCTCGAGGCGGCGGGAATCACTACCGACATCCGCGGATCCGCAGATGCCTTGCCCATCGAATTGGCCGAAACGGCGGCCTGGGTCGTCCGTGAAGGCGTGACGAACATCTTGCGTCATTCTTCCGCGCAACGGGCTGTTATCGAGGTGACCGGTGAATCCGTGTCGATCGAAAACGACGGTGCCGCGAAGCAACGGGCAAGTGACGGTACGGGTGTGAGCGGGCTACGTGAACGCGTCGTCGCTGTTGGTGGCATCCTCGAGGTCGCACATGGTGAAGACACCTTCACGCTGGCCGCACATTTTTCTTCCCCGATTAAGGAGTCTCGGTGACCGAGCCGATCAAGGTATTGCTTGCCGACGACGAGAATCTGATCCGATCCGCACTTGCGATGATGCTCTCGCTCGAGGACGACATGGTTGTTGTGGCAGAAGCAGAATCGGGAGAGGCGGCCGTCATTGCCGCGTCGGAACTGCAGCCTGACGTTGCTGTTCTGGATCTTCAGATGGCCGGTATCGACGGGATCGAAACGGCGCAGCAGATTGCACAATCCGTACCGGGGTGTGCGTCGATCATCGTGACGAGCCACGGCCGTCCTGGCTACCTGAAGAAGGCGCTCGCGGCCGGTGTCCGCGGATTCCTGCCCAAGACGACCTCTGCAACTACCCTCGCGGAAGTGGTTCGCAGCGTTCACTCCGGTGGGCGGTACGTCGACCCGTCGCTGGCCGCCGAAGCAATCGGCGCCGGCGATTCACCGCTGACGCCGCGGGAAGCGGATGTGCTCGAATACGCGGCCGACGGGGCATCCATCGAGGAGATCGCGTCCCGCGCACACCTGTCGGCGGGGACCACACGCAACTACTTGTCTTCAGCCGTCACCAAACTCGGTGCGGCCAATCGACATGAGGCTGCGGTGATCGCCCGCCGACAGGGGTGGATCTAGGGCCTGCGGCCCTTACAGCACCTGCGACAAGAACGCCTGCAAGCGTTCCGTTTCCGGATCGTCGAAAAGCTGCTCCGGAGTTCCTGTTTCGACAACGGCACCACGATCCATGAACAGCACCTTGTCGGAAACGGAACGCGCGAAGCCCATTTCGTGAGTCACGACCACCATCGTCATACCGGATTTCGCGAGGTCTGCCATGAGGGCCAGCACTCCCTTGACCAGTTCAGGGTCGAGGGCCGAGGTCGCTTCGTCGAAGAACATGACCTCGGGTTTCATGGCCAACGCCCGGGCGATGGCCACACGTTGCTGCTGGCCGCCGGACAGGTTGCCCGGACGAGAGTCCGCTTTCTCGCGCAGGCCCACCAGTTCGAGCTGCTCGAGGGCCAAGGCGCGAGCCGCGTCCTTGGACAGTCCCTTGAGTTTGTTCGGGCCTAACGCGATGTTCTCGGCCACCGTCTTGTGCGGGAACAGGTTGAAGTGCTGGAACACCATGCCGATGCGCTGACGCAACGCGTCGGGGTTGTCTTTCAGAACGGACTTCCCGTCGAGAAGGACGTCGCCCTGCTCGGGCTCGTGCAGGCGGTTCAGCACCCGCAAGAGCGTCGACTTACCCGAGCCGGACGGCCCGATGACGGTGACGGTGTTGCCGGCGTCGACGTGGAGGTTGACGCCCCGCAGGACTTTGTTGGTGCCGAAGGACAGGTGCAGGTCCGTTCCGGTGAGGGAGACGGATTTCAGTTCAGAGCTGGTCATGTCCTCAGCCCCTTTCCACGACGATGGCCTGCTCGAGCGGATCCAACGTGCCGGAAGTGTCGGCGCGTCCCGTCCGGAGGCGATGGTCGATGTAGTTGACGAGGTGGGTCAGCGGGATGGTCAGCGCGAGGTAGAACAGACCGGCCGCAACGAGAGGCGACAGGTTTCCGGTCTGCGCGTTGAGGTCGCGTCCCACGGCAAAAAGTTCGCGCTGTGTGACGAGCAGTCCGAGGAAGTAGATCAGCGACGAGTCCTTGATCAGCGAGATGAACTGATTCATCAGCGCCGGCAGAACGCGTCGTACACCCTGAGGAATGACGACAAGCGACATGGATTTGCGGTAGCTGAAGCCCAACGCGCGGGAGGCTTCGAGCTGGCCCGGTTCGACGCTCTGGATTCCCGATCGGAAGATCTCGCCGATGTACGCCGACGCAAGTAGTGACAGCGCCGCGACACCCAGCCAGTACGGATTGCTCCCGGTGATGTCCTTGACGATGGGGCCGACGCCCAAGCCCACGATCAAGATGATGACGACGGCGGGCAGGCCGCGGAAGATGTCCGTGTAGACGCGTGCGGGCCAGCGCAGCCAACGCGTCCGTGAGATTCCCGCGACTGCCAGCAGCATGCCCAATACGGTGCCGATAACGCCGGACGCGAGCGCCAGAATGATGGTGTTGGGCAGACCGGTCTTCAGCAGATCCGGGAAGGCTTGCTTGTACAGCTGCCAGTCGAAGAACGTGTCCTTGAGTTGCTGGAACGTCGACTTGGGCTGGTAGGTCGTCGTCTCGTCTGTAGTGGCTGGCTTCTCGGCGGCGAGGGCGGCGAAGTCCGGCAACTCAGGCGTCGCAGCGGCCTTGGAGCCGGGTTTCCAGCCTTCGGGAAGTTCACGCGGAACCCAGTCGGAGTACAGCTCCGCCCAGGTTCCGTCGGCGATGACGGCGTCAAGACCAGAATTCAGGGCGTCGATGAGCGGCTGATTTTCCTTGTTCACTGCCCAGCCGACAAAGTTGTTCACGGAAAAGGTGTTCTGGATGATCGACGTGGGATCACCCGGGGCGATCGCACCTTCGGCCTGCTGTGACGGCGCTACCCAGGCGTCGATCTGGCCGGATTTGAGGTTCGCGTACGCGGTTGCGTAGTCGGGGAACTTCACCGGATCGAGCTTCAAGGTGTTGACGACGTAGTCGTCCTGAACCGTTCCCTGCACGACGCCGATGCGCTTCGACGCGTCCAGATCACCGAAGCCGGTGATGGGGCTGCCGTTGGGAACTACGAGGGAGAAGTAGCCGAAGTCGTAACCGTTGGTGAAGCCGACGGTATTACGACGCTCGTCCGTGGTGGTGATGGACGAAGAGCCCACGTCGAAGCGGCGTCCGGCGACCTGAGCGAGCAGCCCGGCAAACTCGGTGCCGACAAATTCGACCTTCAGGCCCAACTTGCCTGCGATGGCTTTGAGGAGTTCGTTGTCGTATCCGGTGTACTGATTCTCGGAGTTGACGCAGATACTCGGAGGCGCGTCGCCAAGCGTGCCGACGGTGATGACGCCGGGTTTGATCAGGTTGAGTTTCGAGATGTCGATCTGATCGATCGGGGTGACGGTGGCTGTGGTGTATCGGTCTTCGGCGCCCGCACCTGCGGCTGCGTCCAGGTTTGTGGGCGCTGCGGTTGCGGCTCCCACTCCGGGAGGCGCGCACAGGTCTGTGGGGGCTGCCGATGAATCCGAACCGCTCGAGCACGATGACAGAGTGAGTGCCAAGAGTGCGGTGAGGAGCAGTGCCACCACCAAGCGGATCTTCGCTGCGACGGAGGAAAACATGCGAGCAGCGTAGTCCTAACGGTAGCGATCTCCGGTCGGAAAACTTCCGGGAGGTTCTGGACATCATGCGTCTGCACTGGGCGCACGCATTCAAATCAGCGTGATTTTAAGTACCAACAGGTGCGGGGAATGATCAGACCGTCATGGACAGAGTATCCATTGCTTCGGCGAGCCTCTGCAGGTGAGCCGGCGGCGATTCGATCAGCGGAAGGCGCACGCTTGCATGCGTGATGGTCCCGAGTTCAGTCAGGGCAGCTTTGGCCATTACCGCACCTTGCGACGTGCGCATGACGGCGTCCACGATGTCGAGAAGCGATCTTTGGACAGTGTTCGCGTAGCTGAGATCGCCACTCTTGACGGCTTGAATGAGTTCGGCGTTGCGGTGGGCCAGGAAGTTACCCACGACGCTGACCACCCCGGCGGCGCCACAGGCGAGGTAGGGCAAGTTGAGTTCGTCGATACCGCAGTAATAGGCCAGCGGTGTCCGGGCCATGACGGTCATCGCTTCGAAGAGGTCCCCCTTGGCATCCTTGACCGCCCGGATCCGGGGGTGGTCGGAGAGTTCGATCAGTGTGGCGGCTTCCATCGCGACGCCGGTGCGGGCGGGAACGTCGTAAAGCATGACGGGCAGTTCGGTGGCGTCTGCAACCGCGATGCAGTGAGCCACGATTCCGGCCTGAGTTGGCCTGGAGTAATAGGGACAGACGAGCAGCAAGGCATCTGCTCCAGCGGCCTCGGCGTCACGCGCACGCTGAATGCTGTCTGCAGTGTTGTAGGTCCCGACACCGGCGATAACCCGAGCCCGATTCTTCGCCTGGGCGTTCACCGCGCTGATTAGTTGTGTCAGTTCGGCGTCGGTCAGGGTGGGCGACTCGCCGGTGGTCCCACCGACGACAATGCCGTCACAGCCGGTGCTCAAGAGGTGGTCGACAAGCCTGGTGATGCCGGATTCGTCAAGCGTTCCATCAGGGCGCATCGGCGTCACCATTGCGACGAGGTTGGTGCCGAACAGTAGTTCGGCGCGGTGCGGCGAGTTGGTCATGATGTGATCGTGCCTTCGCCGATACCTTTGGTCCAGCGATGGTTTTTTCGCGATATTGCGTAACCTTGCTTCATGATCGATGTCGGAGCTTTGCGCGCACTGCGGTCGGTAGCCGCACTCGGGACGCTGGTGCGCGCCGCTGAGGAACTCGGATTCACAGCCTCGGCGATATCGCAGCAGATCAAGAGGCTCGAGCGGCAAGTCGGTGTGCCGGTGCTTGCGACTGCGGGCCGCGGAGTTGTGCTCACCCCCGCCGGTCAGGCCATCGTGGACTCGGCGCCTGACGTGTTCGACGCACTGGAGCGTTGTGTCGAAGCGGCACAATCGGTTTCGATTGGTTCGCCGCGCGGTGTACTACGTGTTGTCGCCTTCTCGACTGCAATCCGAGGGCTGCTGGCGCCGGCGATCGTGCGATTGGCCACCGAGTGCCCGGACCTACAGGTGCACGTCACCGAGCAGGACCCAGACCAGGCGATCCACAGCGTCGACGCCGGAACAGCCGACTTTGCGGTTGTTCACGATGCCGACGGATTGCCGCCCGCGCTCCCCTCATCACTGGCCGAGCGTCACCTGCACACCGATGTCGGTGATGTCGTGATGAATCGGACGCATCCGCTTGCTCAGCTCGACCGGCCTCTGACCAGTGCAGACCTGGTGGGCCACGCGTGGGTGACAAGTCCGCCGGGGACCGTGTGTCACCAATGGTTTCGACGGTTGTTCGCCGACATTGCCGAAGACACCGACGTGCGACATCTGGTCGACGATTTTGCCACGCAGCTGTCGCTGGTTTCTTCCGGCGAGGTGATCGCGCTGATTCCTCGCCTTGCCCGTCCGCCCTTCGGGGAAGAGTTGGTGTCCCGTCCGCTGGCGCGGCCGCCGAAGCGTGAGGTGCAGGCAGCGTGGCGGCGCAGCGCCGATTCCAGCCCGGCGATCCGCGTCTTACTCGCCGAGCTGGATCCGGCAACTACCGTCGCCAATGTCTCAGGGGATCAACGCGACTGACTCGCTGTGACCGTCACCGAGTGGGTCGTCCCACGTGGTCCACACGTCTGGACCGAGTTCGATCTCCGCTGTGGTGAGTAGGCAGGCGTCGAGTTCTGTGCGCAGTCGAGTCGGATCGATGCCCTGGCCGATGAAGACAATTTCTTGTCGGCAGTCGCCGACGGGTTCTTCCCACTTGTCGAGGATCCCCGAACGACGGTAGTCATCGGCGGGCCAGAGATCGTCGGACAGAAACTTCCACCATCGCCCGACGTACCCGTGCCGGATGAGATGCCCGGCCTGGGAAACACTCCCGATTTCGGTGAACCGGGCGGCATTCCAGTAGTAGCCCTTGGCGCGAAGAAGGTTTCCGTTGGTCCACTCACTCGAGAGGAACTCGTGTAGGCGCCCTGGATGGAAGGGTGCGCGCTCGCGGTACACCACCGAACCGATTCCGTACTCTTCCGTCTCGGGGGTGTGTTCACCTTGGAGTTCCTGCAGCCAGCCAGGGGCCTGCGCAGCCTTCTCGAGAGAGAACAACCCGGTATCGAGAATCGTGTCGAGTGGGATTCGGCCTTTAGTCATCGGCAGTATCGCGGCAGTCGCGTTCAAGGATCGGAGCACGGCGGTCAGTTCGATCAAGTGTTCTGCCGCAACGAGATCGGCTTTGCTCACCAGGATGACGTCGGCAAATTCGATCTGATCGACAAGCAGATCCGCGATATCTCGTTCGTCTTCCGGTGCATCGGCTTCGACGCGACCTCCAGCGGCGTAATCACGGAGAAAACTGTGGGCGTCGACGACGGTCACCATCGTGTCGAGCCGGGCGATGTCCGCGAGAGCGTGACCGTCGGTGTCGATGAAGGTAAACGTTTCGGCGACGGGAAGCGGTTCGGAGATGCCCGAAGATTCGATGAGAAGGTAGTCGAACCGACCGTCGGCGGCCAGGGCGCTGATCTCCGCGAGGAGGTCCTCTCGCAGAGTGCAGCAGATGCAGCCGTTGGTCATCTCGACCAATTTCTCCTGGGACCGGCTCAGCGAGATCTCGCGTTCGACTTCTGCACTGTCGATGTTGATTTCGCTCATGTCATTGACGATCACCGCCACTCGCCGGCCCTCCCGATTACGCAGGATTTCGTTGAGTAGCGTCGTCTTCCCGGCGCCCAGGAAACCTGACAGCACCGTGACCGGAAGTCGTGTGTCCATGATTTCCAGTGTCCTTCCGAATGAATGATATCGCTGTGATCAGGCGGCGGTCATGCAAAACGCTGTGATCGCATGACCGCCGCCTCGCATTGCTCGAGGATCAGGCCGCCGGCTCGAGGTAGCCCTCGAAAAGGTCGACCACGACGCTGCCGCCATCGGTGTCGCGCCCGAACAGTTCCTCCGCTGCAAACTTCACGTGGTACGTGGGTTCTTCGCCGCCGTCGTTGCGCCCGTGACCGATTGCGTCGGGAAACGGCCACTTCTCAGTGGTCCGATGGGTGATGGTTCCCACCCGTCCACGGCAGTACGCGGGCATTCGAACATGGCCGGGAACGTACTCGTCACGCACGCGTACTTGCTGACCGACCTCGAAGGTGGTCGTGTCGGTGGGTGCCGGTCGTCCTTCGGATTCGCTGGGCCGTGACAGCGGGAACGGCCCCCCGGCAAGGGTTTCGAGCTCGTCCTGCGTCAGGATCCCCTTTTCGACCATCAGCGATGCGACGCCGATGACGTACCGCTCGTAGTACGGGGTCATCATGTAGTGGCGGGGCTCCATCCGCTCGACGACGTATCGAACCTCATCGACGCTGAAGGCGCCGAGTTCGGCGACACCGGCGAACATCAGGCTGTACGGCAGATGTTCCCACTCCGCGTGAAAAGTGGGGCCGATGTCGGCGTTGACGGTATGCGGGACTTTGCCGAAGCCTTGAACTCCGGCAAGATCGTGTACTCCATCCATGGGTGTGCTTCTTTCTTGTCGGGGTGATCAGACGGTGGGAACCTGCGGGATCGCGACCCCGATCAGGCAGTCCTTGGTGACGATGTCCTGAAGTTGTTCCTGGCTCCAGCCCTCGGTGCCTGCGGGGCGTTGCGGTAGGACCAGGTAGCGAGTTTCGGCCGTGGTGTCGTAGACGCGGATTGCGACGTCCGACGCGATCTCGGTTCCCATCTCGGAGAGAACCTTCCGTGGTTCGCGCACCACTCGGGCACGGTATTCGAAGCTCTTGTACCAGGTGGGCGGCAGGCCGAGGATGGGCCACGCGGTGCACGAACATAGTGAGCAGACGATCACGTTCTTGAGCGTCGGAGTGTCTTCGACAGCCACGATGTATTCACCCTGAGGTCCGAGATAGCCGTACTGAGCAACTGCTGCAGTGCCATTCGTGAGGAGTAACTGCCGGAACTCGGGATCGGTCCAGGCTCTGGCGACCAACTCGGCACCGCGCTTGGGGCTGAAGTCCTCTTCGAAGGTCTTCTTCCATCCCTCGACGTAACCGTCCGGTACCAATCCCTTGCCGTCGAGTGCGCGGAACAGCGCCCACGCACGATCGGCGACCGGCGCCTGGGCCGGTGCTGCGTTATCCGTTTTGTGGTCGATCGTTACTGACATCTGGTTCACCTTTTCTCTGTGGGCTGATCATGTGTGAATCGGTGGAAGAAGGACTGTGGATGTGTGGCGAGCCGGCGCCGGAAATACACCGCGAATCTTCTCGAATGCGCGACCGACTCGCAGTACCTTTGCGTCGTCGAAACGCTTGCCGGTGATCATGATTCCGGTCGGCAGACCGTTCACCAGACTTGCCGGGACAGAGAGAGAAGGGTGGCCGGTGACGTCGAATGGTGCGGTGTTGGCGACCATGCCGAGGGCCTTGGTGATGAAGGTGGCGCGGTCGACATTCGCAGCGGGCAACTCGGATGCGACATACGGCAGAGTAGGCATCACCAGCACGTCGTACTGGTCCAGCGCGGCATCGTAGGCGGCACGGGCATGGGGCACCAGGTTGCGGGCTTTGCCGTAGGTGGCACCTGCAAGCGCGGTAACACCGTGATGGCCGGTCAACGCAACCAGTTTGACAGTTTCCGACAAGTCATTCGCATGCTGGATACGACGAGAAGCAAAGTGTGCCATCAGTTCCGGATCGTAGAGACCTTCGACATTGAGTCCGTACCCGTTGCCATCGAGCATCTGGTACGCACCGCCGTCCGTGGCGATCACATTCCAGATGTGGAAGGCGTGCACGTGCCAGGGAATGCTCACTTCCTCCACAACGCATCCGGCCTCGGTCAAGCTGTACGCCGCTGAACGGATGGCGTCGTCTACCTCCGGTTGCGAGACGGCCTGACCGAATCCTTCTCGCACGACACCGATTCGCATCCCCGCTACGCCGGAGCCGAGGTTGGACAAATAATCGGCCGACTCGAGATTCTCGGGTTGTCGGGGGTCGTTGCCGTCGCGGCCTGCAATGACCGAAAGCATCAGTGCCGCATCGTCGACGCTGCGAGTGATCGGTCCGAGGTGGTCGATGGTGCGCTCGATCGGGAAAGCGCCCGTGTAGGGGACAAGTCCGAAAGTGGGCTTGTGTCCGACGACGCCACAGAATGCGGCAGGGATGCGAATCGACCCACCCTGATCCCCGCCGACGGCAATGTCCACGTCACCGTTGGCAACGAGAGCCGCACTGCCACCCGATGATCCACCGGCTTCCCGGTATGGATCCCATGGGTTGCGGACGGGCCCGCTTGCCGGAGTGAAACTGGAACCGGAGAAGCACAAGTCTTCGCACACTGCCTTGCCGGCAACCGTCGCCCCGGCCGCGAGTAGTCGAGTGACGACAGTGGCGTCGCGGGACGGAACAAATCCCTCGACCGACCGCGACCCGTTCATCATCGGCACGCCCGCCACGCTGACGTTGTCCTTGATCGCGACCCGACGATCACGCAGAACGCCGTCCGATGTCGGAAGAATATCGGTTGTCACATACCAAGCACCCAAAGGATTTTCGTCAGATTCGGGTGTCCGGAATTCGCGGGAGATCGGCGTTGGTGCTGCTTCGTCGGCATACAGTTGATCGACGGCATCGTAGGAGCCGAGCGCTCCGTCGATCAGGGCCGGCCACTCTCGCTTGGCCGTATCGTCTAAGGCGATTCCGTAATGCTGTGCAGCAGAATCTATTGCGTTGTCATCTGGTCGAATTATTGCCATGAGAAGTGTGCTCCTGATCTGATCAGTTTGTGGCGTCGCGCAGCATTCCGGTGTGCGGATGACAGTTGATGTACTCGTACTGCTGTGCGTCCGCGTCGAATACCGAGACCTCGTGGTAGAGGCGGAGTTTCTCCAGATTTTCGGCTACACGAAAGAACGTGGTGAAAATGCGTAGATGGGTCGGGTGGGACTCCGACCAGCGCTCGAGATTGTCGAGCGAGGCCCAGTGTCCGATGTTGTAACTCAGGTCGAGGAAGTTACCGTCGATGTCGATGTTGCGCACAAACCTGTTGCTGTAGCAACCCACTGCCTGGCCGTTGTCGCGGAGGAAGTCCATTCCCGCTTCGAGAGTCGGCAGGATTTCGTCCAGGTACAGACTGCGTTCGTCAGCTTCGGCATCGGCCCAATCTTGACCGGATCGAATCAATGCGATGTTGTCGTGCCCGCGCACCACGACACGGCCACCTGCTGTGGGATCGCCTGCGATCACACGTAGTTCACCGGACGGCTGCATCCAGTCGGTCTGGGAGATCGGAAATCGTTCGCGCATCGAACCCCAGTAGCCGTGTTCGTTGATGTCGCCACTGATTCCGTCCATCACCGCCCCGACACCGGGGAGACTATCTTGGAACGCGTACAGAGTTTCGAACTGCTCGGCCCGCGGTGCCACGATCTCGCGGAAGAAACCCAAGCCGTCAGACAGGCGGTCAGCAGATTCCCACCAGTCCGCCACCGCTCGGGACCTACTCCAACGTTGTTGGGACACAGGGTCGTTCCAGTACGCTGCGACAATCAGGTTCTCGTAGCCCTGGTTGTCGAGGTGGTGGGTCAGATCGTGGTGTAGCGCGCCGTTGGCCAGATCGAGACTGGCGACTATGTGGCGCATGGTCGCCAGTGCGTCCGAACGCTGTGCGTCTCCCCTGAATTGCACGCCGAAGTAGCCCATCACCACTTGTTGCAATTTCTCGTCCGAGCGCCCCACCCACATGGGAAACGGCGGTGCGTACGTATCCGGAACCCTACGAGTCAAGGTCCGTGGGCATTTGAGATGTTCACTGATCGCAGATTCCATGAGCACTCCATCCGAGTAGGTCATTCTGGTTGCCTGACGCGTTGGCAACGGCGTATCGAAAATCTACGCCCGCAACGCCCGGCAAACTTGACCAGAAATGCCAGAAACATGGACCACAGTGCCAAGAACGTCGGATTGTTCCAGCACGCCGTATTTTCGTGACGGTCTCGAATAGATAAGTGGTGCAGCAGATTACGTGCGCGTTACCGTTTGTTACCGGAGTGAGGCAGAGTTCGCGGAATCGAGTGACGCAGCGAGTGATTCCGAGCGGTACCGGCGAGGACTCATCCCGAACTCGGCTTTGAACGCTCGACTGAAGGTAGAGGGGTCCGTAAATCCCCAGCGGTGAGCAATTTGAGTCAACGACCGCTCTGCGGTCCCGTGTCGCACCATCTCTCGGCGACAGACTTCGAGGCGTCGACGTCGAATCGAGCGTGAGACAGTCGTGCCGTGTTCGGCGAAGACCCGATGCAACTGTCGAATGGAAACCGCGACCGCTTCAGCGATGTTTACCGGCGACAGCGACGGGTCCTCGATGCGGTCGTCGATGACTGAAAGTGCCATCTCGTAAAGGTCGTTACGATACGAGGAGACCGGACGGATTGTGGTGTGCAGGAACGATTTCACCAAACCGCTGATTTCCTCGATGATCTCAGCCTCGGCTCCGGCGACATCAGAGGACATGCGGACTGACGCAAGATCGTGAAGAAAGCGGCCTAGAAGTCCACTCACGCCGGTGTGACCGTCAAACGCAACGGCGGTAAGGCTCCGGATTTCAGCGTCGGCGAGCGCCAGGGACGGCCTTGGCCAGGTGAAGACCTCGAGTCCCCAGAACCCGTCGTCTGGATGTCCTTCGAATTGCCAATCGAATGGACGGGTGGTGTCGTACAGCACGTAATCACCGCATCGCAGTACGCATTCTCGCTCGTCCTGCCGCACTATCGCGCTACCGCGGCGGATCATCCCGATTTGCAGGTAGTCGGCGCCGTCGTCCCTGATCAGACTGTTGCTGCGCACTATTCGTTGTTCCATCGACTGAACGGCAGCAACCTTGACGTGGGCAAGCTGAGCCGATTGGACAGCGCCGGTGAAACGTGTGCGGTCGTCGATATCGGATACGTCCAGAGCGACAAAATGTTCGCGCAGTAGATCTGCCCAGTCCCCGGCGATAGTTGCCCGAGTGGCGAGCGGAACATCAGATTTCTCGAGCATTGACGGGCACCTCCTCGCAGAAGAATCGAGTTGTTCGGTTGGCTAAACATCGAATGTGCCTAGTCTGGCGTTCATCCCGATCGAGCAGGTACGGGCTTCGCTCTGTGGGAGAAGACTAGTCCGCTGTGTGTGAGGTGTCGATCGACATCACTCGTATTCTCACTCGAGCGTTCGCGTTCGAAATAATTGTTTGCCATACAAACAACGCCGAGTTATTGTTTGTCATACAAACAAGTAGGAGAGCGTCCATGGCCACCGAGGCAGTACCGGCAGCGCGAGCAACACGCCAATCCGGGAAGCAGACCCGTCAGGCTCTGTTCGACGCGGCCACGGAACTGTTTCTCGAGCATGGTGAGTGCGTGTCCATCGCCCAGATCTGCGCGGCCGCCGGCGCCCACCCCAATCAGGTCACCTACTACTACGGATCCAAGGAGAAGCTCTTCGTCGAGGTCGCCTGCGCTGCAGTTCTCCGCGCTGGTAAGCGAGCCGAGGTTGATGCCGCGGACGCCGCGACCGTCGGTGACTACACCGAGAAACTTGTGGGATCGCTGCTCGGTGCGGGAGCTCCGAGCGTCGAGATCTTTGTCGAAGCGATGATGATGACGGGGCGGCGCGGCGAGCTACGCGATCTCATCTCGGAGACTCTCCGCACTTTGCACTCATCGGGCGAAACCGCCCTCCTCCGCACCTTGGTCCGCACCGGCTGGCAGCTGCGCGCGGGCATCGACGTCGAATCGAAGGCCTTCTGGTCCGCGATCTTCGGCCTTGTCATTCAGAAGACGGCTACCGGCGAGAGCTTCGGCTACTCGCTCGAGGAAGCTGTTGCCGTCATCTTTGCCACCCTTCAGATCCCCGACGCAGTACTGAACAGCTCGATGGATTGAAACTCTCTCTCCATCAGGACTTTTAAGGATTTGCCGATGAACATCGTTCGCGTATTCGACAGCAATGTCACCAAGACGCCCGACAAACCGTTCCTGATCTCAGGCGGCCACGAACACACGTATCAGCAGGTTCAGGACGGAAGCCGGCGGGCCGCCGCGTATCTGGAAAATCTGGGTGTGGAACGTGGCGATCGTGTAGCGCTGATGTGCTTCAACACTCCAGGTTTTGTCTACGCGATGCTCGGAGCGTGGCGTCTGGGTGCCGTCGTGGTTCCCATCAATCACAAGATGCAGACACCCGAAGTCGCCTACGTGCTGGGGCATGCCAAGGTATCGGTGTGTGTTTTCGACGGTGAGCTGGCACCGGTTGTCAGTCGACTCGACACAACGGCCACGTTGGTCAGTACCGACTCCGCCGCAGATGGTTTCGACTTCTTCGACGACGCGATCACCAGCCTGGCCGGTGTGGACGGCACCCCGATCAACGAGAACGACCCCGCCGAAATCCTGTACACCTCAGGCACTACCGGCGCTCCGAAGGGTTGCGTCCACAGTCACCGCAATGTGGTCGGGGTGGCAATCACTGCCGGCCTTGCTGTCTCGACGACGCGTGACGAACGCCTGCTCATGGCTGTTCCGATCTGGCACGCCTCCCCGCTCAACAACTGGTTCATGTCCACGCTGTACATGGGTGGAACAGTCGTTCTCCTGCGTGAATACCATCCGGTCAAGTTCCTGGAAACCGTTCAAGAACAACGCATTACCCTGTGCTTCGGTCCTCCCATCATCTACACCACCGCGCTGAACATGGTGCCGAACTTCGCCGATTACAACCTCAGCAGTGTCCGTGCGTGGTTGTACGGCGGCGGCCCCATCGGTGCCGATGTCGCCCGGCGACTCGTGGAGTCGTACGGCACAACCGAATTCCGTCAGGTCTACGGCATGACCGAAACCGGCCCGGTCGGCACGGTGCTGTACCCCGAAGAACAATTGACCAAGGCGGGGTCCATCGGCAAGTACGCGCTCGCCGGGGTGGATCTGCGGGTCGTCGGTGACGACGGCATCGACGTCGGAGTTGGGCAGATCGGTGAGATCTGGTTGCGCGCCGACACTGTCATGCAGGGTTATCTCGACGACCCTCAGGCAACGGCAGCCGCATTTGCCGACGGTGATTGGTACCGCACAGGCGATCTCGCACGCAGTGACGAGGACGGCTACCTGTTCATCGTCGACCGCGCGAAGGACATGATCATCACGGGCGGTGAGAACGTCTACTCCAAGGAAGTCGAGGACGTGATCTCCGGGCACCCAGACGTTGTCGACGTGGCCGTTGTCGGCAAGCCGAACAAGGAGTGGGGCGAGACCGTCGTTGCGCATGTCGTGTGGCGTGAACCCGGCGTCATCGATGCCGACGACATCAAGAGCTACCTCTCGGACAAGCTGGCGCGCTACAAGATTCCGCGCGAGGTGGAGTTTGTAACTGTGCTCCCGCGTACGCCGACCGGCAAGATCCAGAAGCACCTCATCCGCGCAGTGAGCTGAAAGGCCTGTCATGACTGATATTTCCGAGAAGACCGTTATTTCCGAGAAGACCGTCACCCATCCGGCTCCGCATCGCACGCACGCGGTGCTCAACCAGTCGGTGCCGCGCACGGATGTCAACGAGTTCATGCTCGATACGGTGCTCGCCGAAGGAGTCGCGCGCCACGATGCAGATTGGGCAACAGGAGAACTCACCGATATCGGTGAACTGGTCGGTAGTGCGGGATTCCAGCACGACGCCGAGCTGGCCAACACGGTAATCCCCGAACTGAAGACTTTCGATCGCTGGGGAAACCGCATCGACGAGGTCGAATACCATCCGTCGTATCACCGCATCATCTCGGCGGCGGTCGCTCACGGCGCGCATACGTCGGCGTGGGAAAACCCCAAGCCCGGTGCCAATGTTGCTCGCGCAGCAGCATTTATGCTGTTCTCTCAGGTCGAGCCAGGCCATGCGTGCCCGATCTCCATGACGCACGCCGTCATTCCCTCGCTCGAGCTGCAACCTGATGTCGCCGCTCTCTGGACGCCGCGCGCACTCTCGCGCAGCTACACCCCCGAGTTGGACGCCCCGGGAAAGGCATCCGCCATCTTCGGTATGTCGATGACGGAGAAGCAAGGCGGCTCGGACGTACGCGCCAACACCACCATCGCCAAGCCGGCCGGCCGCGGCGGCCCGGGTGCCGATTACCTGCTCACCGGTCACAAGTGGTTCTGCTCGGCACCGATGTCCGATGCATTTCTGGTTCTCGCTCAGGCTGAAGGTGCTGCCGGCGAGGGACTTTCCTGCTTCCTTCTCCCCCGCATCCTGCCGGACGGTACCCGGAACGTCTTCCGCATCCAGCGTCTGAAGAACAAGCTGGGCAACAAGTCCAACGCGTCGTCGGAGATCGAACTCGACGGCACCGTCGGCACGATGATCGGTGAACCGGGCCGCGGCGTGCGAACCATCATCGAGATGGTGTCGCAGACGCGCCTCGACTGCATCCTCGGCAGTACCGCCGGGATGCGCCAGTCCGTCGCCGAAGCCGTGTGGCATGCGCGCCACCGCAGTGCTTTCGGTGCGGTTCTGGCGGATCAGCCTGCCATGACGTCGGTGCTTGCCGATCTGGCTCTCGAATCCGAGGCCGCGACCATCACCGCACTTCGGTTGGCACGCGCGCAGGACAACGATGCAGACGAGCAGGAAAAGGCGTTCCGGCGCCTCGCGACAGCCGTCGCGAAGTACTGGATCTGCAAGCGCGGCCCGCATCACTCGTACGAGGCTCTCGAATGCCTGGGAGGCAACGGATACACCGAGGACTTCCCGCTGGCTCGTCGCTACCGCGAACAGCCCGTCATGGCCGTGTGGGAGGGCTCAGGCAACGTCATCGCGCTCGACGTACTGCGTGCGATGACTCGTGAACCCGATTCCGTCGCCGCGTTCGACCTCGAGGTCAACCTTGCTCGCGGCAACAACCCGGTTCTCGATCAGCATCTCGACCGCGTACGCCGCCAGCTCGGTGAACTCGCCACGCTGGCACCCGCCGACGCACAGCTGAGGGCGCGGACCGTTGTCGAAGCCATGGCGCTCGCGTTGCAGGCTTCGCTGATGGTTCGCTACTCCCCGGCTGCGTCGTCGGAGGCGTTCATCGCCGCTCGCCTGGGCGAGGATCGTGGCCACGAATACGGAACCCTGCCGGTCGGAACCGATTTCGCAGGAATTCTCGCGAGGGCGTAACGCCTGTGCGCAGGCCGCTAGGCCAGACCGCTCAACGGTGGCGCGGTGTTCTCATCGCGCCACCCGATTGCCTCGACGAGGGTTGTCAGGTCGTAGTCCGGACCGCTCACACTGACCGTGAAGAGAGTGACGCCATCTGCCACCAGGTCGGCGGCATTCTCCAATCCGGGCCACGGGGCGGAATGCTCCACGTCCAGGGGATTGCGTCCGACGGCGGCGCAGTGATCGGCCAGGATGTCGGACTTACGCAGGTGTGTCTCGCGGTCGCCGAAGCTGTGCCACACATCGGCGTATTCGGCGACCAAACGCAGGGTTTTCTTCTCGCCGCCACCGCCGATCAGAATCGGGATATTGCGCGTCGGCGGCGGATTGCCGGCGGCCAGTCGCCGGGTGATGCGAGGCAGGTACTCGCCGAGCAGTTTCAGGCGTGAACCCGGGGTACCGAAGTCGTAGCCGAACTGGTCGTAGTCCTTCTGGAACCAGCCGGCACCGATGCCGAGGATGAGCCGCCCACCGCTCATATGGTCGACAGTGCGCGCCATATCGGCCAGCAGATCGGGATTGCGGTAGCCACCGCCGGTGACCAGGGCTCCGATCTCCACACGTTCGGTCTGCTCGGCCCAGGCTCCGAGCATGGTCCAGCACTCGAAATGAGCTCCGTCGGGATCACCGGTCAACGGATAGAAGTGGTCCCAGTTGAAGACGATGTCGACACCGGCGTCCTCTGATCGCAGAACCGCGTCGCGGATCAGCCCGTAGTCGGGCGCGTGCTGGGGTTGGAGTTGAACACCGATGCGTACCGGACGAGTCATGCCGTGCTCCTGCCGAGAGGAAATGGTTGCACCTTTCATCATGGCCGGGAAGGCCCGGTTGCCGCTACGTGAGTGCGGCACCTACCGCTTCGTAGACCCCCAATTCCTCGAGTAAGCGGGTGCGCAGAGCTGCATACCCCGGTTGCGCCGGATTGCGCGGCTGCGCGAACGAGACGTCTTCGAGGATGCTCAAACGACCGTCCCGCAACACCGCAATTCGATCCGCAAGCAGGATTGCCTCGTCGATGTCGTGAGTCACCAGCAGCACTGCCGGGCGATGTTTGCGGCACAGTTCCGCCACCAACGCCTGCATGCGGAGTCGGGTGAGCGCGTCGAGTGCCGCAAAAGGCTCGTCCAGCAACAACAGTTGCGGATTGCGAACCAAGGCCCGGGCCAATGCGACGCGTTGTGCTTCGCCGCCCGACAAGGTTGTGGGCCACGCACGTTCGCGTCCGGCAAGTGACACCTCAGCCAAGGCTGCAGCTGCGGCGGCGCGATTCTTCCGGGTTGCCCGCTGACCGAGTATGACGTTGTCCTGGACGCGCTTCGACGCGATCAGGCGAGGCTCCTGAAAGACAACCGTCCGTGCGTCCGGTGCACGCACCTCTCCGGCGTCGTGTCCCTCGAGGCCGGCGAGAATGCGCAGGAAGGTTGTCTTGCCACTGCCGCTGGCTCCGAGAAGTGCAACAAATTCCCCCGGTCTTACATCGAGCGAGAAACCGTCCAGGATTGTGCGATCACCAAAAGTCTTGACGACACCACTGGCGTATACGCCGGTGTCGGATGTTCGAACCGTCATGCGGACTTCCCCCATTGCTTGTACGGCATCAGGATTCGCTCGAGACCTCGAACGAGAAGGTCGACCGACAACCCCCAGATTGCATAGATGATCACGACAACCACCAGGATGTCGGTCTGGAAATACTGCTGAGCCGACGTCATCAGGAAGCCGAGGCCCTTGGGGGCATTGCTCAATTCGGCGACGATAAGCGCGAGAAGCGACACCGACAGCGAGACCCGCAGTCCGACAAGCACCGACGGAATCATCTCCGGCAGGATCACTTGACGGATCAACCCGATGCCACGGAGCCCGAACACTCGTCCCGCCTCGATGACTTTGCGATCGACGTTGCGCACGCCGCTGTGAGTGTTGATGTACAGCGGAAACAGCGCTGCCGCCGCGATGATGATGATCTTGGGTCGTTCGTCGATACCGAACCACAGGATCAGCAACGGAGTGATGGCCAGAAACGGGATGGTGCGGAGCATTTGCAGCGTCGGGTCGAGCAGTTTGTCGGCAAGAGCAAACAAACCGGAGACGATGCCGAGTGACAGACCCAGGGCGCCGCCGATGGCAAATCCGATGGCAACACGAACCAGGGATACCGAAAGGTTATCCCAGAGAACGCCGGTGGTCAGTAGCTCGACGAATGCCGACCACACCGACCCCGGTGACGGGAAGGTCTTCTCGTCGATCTTGCCGGTGGCTGATCCCACCGCCCACAAAGCGAGTAGGGCAACCGGGACGCTCGCGCGCAGTGCGATATCGGTCAATCGTGAGCGTCGACGGCGGCTGGCTACCGGCGCGACGAGTTGCGGAGATTCGACCCGGGGTGGTGCTGGTGCTTCCACACTCATGACACTGCCCAGGTTGTGACGTCGAAGGCGTTGGGCGCCTTACCGGATTTGACCAGGAAGTCGAGCGTCGAACGCACCGTGTTCAATCCGTCCGGATCAACAGGTTCGGTCTGGAAATTCCACAGCGTTGCTTCCTTGACCACATCGACCGGTGAGCCGGTGGCATCAAATACGAATTGGGCGTAGGCATCGTGGTCCGCATCGATTGCCTTGTCTCCGGCCGCAATAACCTCCCAGACGGCCTTTGCCAGTTCGGGATTCGCTGAAAGAGTCTCACGCGACGTCAGAGCCACGCTGGTGGCCAGCAGATCCGGATCGTCGACGCTTGCCTTGGACAGGATCGGGAAGTTGATCTGCTTGCGCCAGATGCCGGCCGTGGTGGCGGGAAGCGGAACGGCGTCGATGTCGCCGCGCTGCAGGGCCGGAAGCGCGTCGGCGAAGAGGAGATTCACCAATTCCACCTGATCCGCGACACCGGCCCGTTCGAGAACCGCGCGTCCGTACTTGTCGAAGTTGGAGCCGAACTGGAGTCCCACCTTCTTGCCGGCAAGATCTTCGATCTTCGACACTCCACCTTCACGGCCGAGGAACCAGATATCGGACGCAGGCTTGTCGATCACCAAGGCAGGCACGTCGATTCCGCTCGCCTTCGCCTGAACGGCAGGCGTGTCGCCGATTATGCCAACCTGTACGTCTCCCGTCTGTAGTGCCTGCACTACCGGCGGACCGTTGTTGAAGCCCACGAAGGCTTTGTACTCGAACCCGTACTTCTCGAGAATCGGTTGCGCAAGACCTTCGTGGACGGCGTAACCGAACGAGGTTGTGTCCGCCGGGGATTTACCCGCCGCACCGTTCCACGGAGCGCCCACCGTCAACGGAACCAGGGCGCCCGACGTACCCTCGGTTGCTTCCGAGGTCGACGAGCACGCGGTCACCGTTGCGAGAAGTGCGATTCCCAGCAGTACAGCAAGGCTTTTGGTGCGAGTGCGGATGGTCATGGTGTTCTCCTGGCGTTCTGTGCAAGCTGGTGATAGTCGGCTGTGGATTGTGTCGGGCGGGGAGACGATTTACGCCACCCGACGCGTTCGCGATACATCCCGAGCAGGTTCTGCCCGAGGAGGTGCTCTTCGTCGAGGAACTCGGAGCCCTGAGGTTCCGGTGTGCGCGAGGGCGAGACGAACATGGCATCGGCCGGGCAGTACGCCTCACACTGGAAACATGTTTGGCAGTCCGAGTGCCGGGCGATCACGGGAGGGGCATCCGGGACGGCTTCGAAGACGTTCATCGGGCAGATCCGGACACAGATGTCACACGTGGTGCATCGGTCGGCGTTGATGATCTCGATCATGACGCACTCCCCTGCGCGGCCAATGTGATACCAACACGCGGTAATTCGGTATCCGGTTGCACCCAGATATCGTTCAGCCCACCACTGAGTAGCCGGTGGGCCTGCCTCGAATCCGTGTCCGGGAAATCGGTGCGAGTATGCATGCCACGGGTTTCGGTGCGCGCCATGGCAGTACGTACCGCCCATCGGCCCATTGCAAGCATTCCGGCACTCTCGCGTTGCGCTATGGCGTCCATGCCGGAGTACTCGACGTTCGGGGCAGAAGACGCGCTCTCCCACAGCCGATCCAAGCGCGCAGCCGAGTCGGCGAGACCGTCGTTGCTACGGAAAACTGCCTTGTCGATCGGTAGCATCTCGGACTGGATCGAGCGAACGGTGTCGGCGACGTGCACGGCGCCTCGCCCACGAACGCCGAGGGTTCCGGACGGTTCGCCGCCGAATGAGGTTGGCAATCCCCGCTTTGCCGAGTATCGGGCCGCAGCACGTCCAGCCCACGTTCCGGTCGCGATGGCCCAGGACAGATTGGGTCCACCCGCTCCGGTGGCAGCGCCGACTATGCGGTCGCGCGCCGCGATATCGCCGGCCGCGTAGAGGCCGGGCACTCCCGTCGACGCCTCGTAGTCGAGAACATGTATTCCGCCAGTACCCCGGACGGTTCCTTCTTGCACCCAATCCATCGGGAATCGTTCATTGAAGGGATCGATCCCGAGTTTGTCAGTCACCATGAAGAAGTTGGGCATCGCGGCGCGCAGAGCGGGCCACATCTCTTTGTCGAACTGAGTGAACTGGGCGGTGATGGTGCCGCGCAGTGAAGCGCCGAGAAGCTCTGCGCGGCTTTGATGTAGGTCGTGATACCGAATGGGTTCGCCGCGGTGATCCCAGTACGACGCTGAGACGAAGAATCCGTTCTTGTCCATGCTGGTTCCGAACGGCACCATTCCGTAGAAGTTCGAGAACTCCATGCTGGAAAGGTGAGCCCCCACTTCGACGGCCATCAAGTGACCCTCCCCGGTGTTCACGTCACCGCCGAGCGAGTGGCTCTTCCACGTGGTTCCGCCGGTCGCGAGGATCACGGCACCGGCGTCGACGCGCCAAGGCCGTTTGACCTGGCGCTGGTAACCCGTTGCCCCGGAGACGGTTCCGTTGGAATCAACGAGAAGTTCCAGCGCAGGACTGTGATCCAGTACGTGTACTCCGGATTTCTTCACCTTGCCGCGGAGGAAGCGGAGGTAGTCCGGGGCGGCGCCGGAAAACGATCGCTCGCCGGGCCGGGCGCCGAACAGGGAGCCGGGACCGCGCGGGCTGGCACTGGGCTTGTAGCCCCATTCCGGTATGAGAGCTGTTCGCTCCCAAGCCTCGTCGAGAACCGCTTCGGTCCAGACTCGATCGGTGATGAAACCTCCGGAGCGTTCGCGCCGCGAGATTTCTTCGTCGCGGCGTTCCGGAACCGGGGGCACGAGCCAATGTCCGACTCCTGCCGTCGCGGCTACACCGCTTGCGCCGACATAGCCTTTGTCCACCAACGTGACACTGGCGCCGGATTCGGCGGCGGCAACTGCCGCCCATGTTGCCGCCGGGCCGCCGCCGACAATCAACACGTCGGTCGACACGTGCAGATTCTCGGAGTCGTCCGTGACTATCTGCCCGTGAAAGCGAGGGAGTGAGCGCGCCATGACAGCGCACCTCCATTCTGGAATGCGTGAGAAGAGAGGGGGCTACGAGTTGTTCGCTCTAGCTACACGAAGACGACAGCGAGGCCTCGAGGCGTGCGAGGCGGTCGGTGATCTTGGCCAGTTCCGTGAGGATCGCGGCTTGGCCGGCCGGTGCATATCGGTTTGTATGGCCGACACCGACTTCGATCAATCCCAGGGCTTGGTGAGTGGTCACCTGAAAGAATCCGAGCTGATCCAGGACGTCGGCGGCGTATCCGGAGGAAGCATTTGCCAAGGCCCACACCAGATTCGCGCCGTTCACGACGGAGTTCCCGACCAGTTGCGCGTCGGCAACCGCTGCCTCGAGAATCACGCGGGCTGCGGGGCCGTACGTGACATCGCCGTCGTCGAGTGGCGTCTGGTCTGGGACCACCAGATCGAGAGTTTTCTGGATAGAAGCCCGGGTCAGTCCGAGGTGGTCGAGGCCGCGCAGGATGAGGTTCTCTTCCTCGTCCAAGAGAGCTTGCAGCAAGTGCTCGGAATCAACTGTCGGAGAACCTTTTCTGGCTGCGGCAGCTGGCGCGAGGGATATTACCGATGCCAGATGAGGACTGAACGGTAGATCGGTCTCGATATGTTCGGTGATGCGCACGGAAGAATCGGGTGCTTCACGATCGAGTGCGCCGCGTAGAGCCATTTGGCAGATCGCCGAGATCGGGAGTTGCCGGGCGCGTACCGCGGCGGCGAGGTCGTCCGGAACATAGACGTTGATTTTTGGCATCTGCTCCGCCTCTCTCGTAACTCGACTCTCTGACCTGCACTGATGTGCATAACCCCATATAACCCCCACTGCGTAGCGGCGACAATGGCGACCGCCGTCGATTCGGCGGAAAAGTGCTGCTCACGGGTTTAGTTCAGCCTGGTCCGAATCGCCGGGTTCAGGTCCAGGTCTGCCCACAGCAGACAAACGGGTATCCGGGGTCGCTGCGCCGGTAGGAATGGTTTCATGACTACTCCAACCCCCGCCGATACCGGTTACCGTGACCTGCTGACAGACAGGCTCTTTCGTCAGCGAACGATCTTGCTGACCGGAGAGGTGAACGACGAGATGGCCGAGCGTGTGTGTTCGGAGCTGGTGCTACTTGCCACAACGGACCCCAAGCGCGACATTGTGCTGTACATCAATTCGCCCGGTGGTTCGGTATTTGCCGGGCTCGCTATCTACGACACCATGAAACTCATCCCCAACGACGTAGTGACGGTCGCAATGGGATTCGCCGCCAGTATGGGTCAGGTTCTACTCTGCTCCGGCACTCGCGGAAAACGAATCAGCTTGGCGCACAGTCGCATCATGATGCATCAGCCGTCGGCCGGTATCGGCGGCACCGCGGTGGATATCGCGATCCAGGCCGAGAGCCTCGAATTGATGAAGCGTCAATCGCAGGAAATCCTTGCCGCCGAAACCGGCCGGACCGTCGAAGAGATCGAGATCGACAGCGACCGGGATCGCTGGTTTACCGCCGAGCAGGCACGTGAGTACGGAATCGTCGACCGCGTCGTGACGACGTTCGCCGAGATCGCCCCGCAGGCCACCTTCCCCAAGATCGGATTGTGAACATCATGTCCCAGTACATGATTCCCAGTGTCATCGAGCGAACGCCGACGGGTGAGCGATCTTTCGACATCTTCAGCAGGCTCCTCAACGAGCGCATCGTCTTTCTCGGCACGGAGATCGACGACGGCGTCGCCAACGTCGTGATGGCGCAGATGCTGCACCTGCAGGCCGACAACCCGGATCGCGAAATCGGTTTGTACATCAACTCCCCCGGTGGTTCCACCACGGCGATGCTCGCGATCTACGACACCATGCAATTCCTGAAACCCACCATTTCCACGTACTGCATGGGGCAGGCGGCGTCGGCTGCCGCGGTGCTGCTCGCCGCAGGCACTCCGGGGCATCGTCACGTTCTCGCCCATTCGCGGGTGCTGCTGCACCAACCGTCGACGCAAGGCAGCGGCACAATCTCGGATCTGGCGCTTCAAGCAGCCGAGATCCTGAGAATCCGCGAGCAGACCGAGGTGATTCTGAGTAAGCACACCGGTCAGAGCGTCGAGCGACTTCGTAAAGACACCGACCGAGACCGGATTTTCACTGCTCACGACGCAATCTCTTACGGATTGGCCGACACCCTCATCGAAGGGAACTGACTCAGGCTGCCATCAGGACGGGCCCGGAAATCGGTGCCGGAGAGTTCCCGAACGTGAGGGAATTGAGCGCGACGAGTTTGTTCCCCGAGCGGAACAGCAAGTGCTCGAGCGGCATTCCCAGAGCTTGGCAGATGGACCGCAGGATTTCCGACGACGGTTCCTTCTTACCTCGCTCGATTTCGGACAGGTATTGCTTCGACATTCCGACCTCGGCGGCGACGTCGTCCAGCGTCCGGTCCTGATCGCGTCGGACCTCGCGCAACACTCGCCCGTACGCCTCGCGAATCAGTGGGGGCTTACGCGCAGGTGCATCAGAGCTCGGGAGTTCGGACTCATCCCGGACCAGGACCAATCTGCGCTGGTTATCCATACGCCGAGTATTCCAGTCGGCCGGTTCGGCCACCACCGGGTTCGCCGAGGGCTGATTGCCCTCAACTCGACTGGACGCCACCGGCAAGAAACATTGCGCGAAGAACAAAGGCGGCCTCGGGTCCGATGATTTCGCCGACCATGCTCAGGTAGCGGTCGACGAACTCGGGCCCGTGGGAAGCCTCGTCGGAGTCGGAGTCGGGGTTGCCGAGGTGGTGTGCGAGTTCGTGCAGAACAACAAGTTCACGCAGTGCCCAGCGCCCATCGCGGTCCTCCGGGACGGCGATGGTGTTGTTCGAGTAGTGGGCGGCAGCGTTTCCTGCGCGGGCGCGCACCACTACCGAAGCACTTGCGCGAGGCCAGGATTCGACCACCCAGTTCAGTGAAAGGACCTGATCGCAATACGTTTGTACCGATTCCACCGAACCGAATTTGCGTTCGACCGGCAGCGTGATGGTTGACCCCAGAACCTCGACGCTACGTGTCCCCCGCTGATCGGCGCGGTCGAACATGGTGCGCACCAAGGTTTCTGCCTCGTAGAGGGCGGAACGTTGACTATCCCTCACGAATCGATCTGCCCCCGGACGCCGCCGATCTCCGGAAGGTTTCCCAGCCGTGCTGATCTGGCGGCCTTGTCGCCGGCTTGACGTGCGTGTGACGAATGTCCGGCACTGGCCCTGCCGCCGCCGCGCCACGTACCGCGCGCCTTGGAGTTGGACGAGTAATAGTCTTTGAGTTCGATTTCCTTGTTACGCAACACCAGTGCGGTTTCCGAGGACGACGCTGTGGACACCGTTTCGGTCTCCTTCTTCGTTTCCGTCAACCGGGCACCGATGCGCGCCGCGTAGGCCATCTGGAAATTGAGCCGCGCGGTCACCCCGGCAACCGGCTTGCGGACCTGCGTGCTGACGCGTCGTCGTCCACGAGTTTCGACGACCGTCCGCACCGACGTTTCACCGCGGTACGCGCCGGAGCGGACATACGCGTCGGAATCTCGCACCATCTGGAACAGCAGGCTCGAGTACAGGGCCTCGCATACGTCGATGTCTCCGGCAAATCCGTACGCGAAGATGACCGCAGACGTCTGTGCGATGTCGCACTGCACGTCGTTGGCGGCGGCGATGGCGATGAACAACTGAGCGTAGGTACGCAATCCCCGCTTGCCGGGCTCACCGATCGTGATCAGTCGCTGGGTGGGCGTCGCCCGTTTTTCCGACGACGCCGTGTGCGCGCGAGCCACCGCCAGATCGATGGCCGAGTTGGTGGCCAACCGCTGCGCGGCCGCCATGAAGGCTTCACCTTCGTGCGGATTATCGGTGGATTCTGCCTGACGAAGCAGAGCGCCGATGCGGGTCAACATCTTCTCCGAACTCACCGAAAGAAGGGTACTCCCGGATACCGACAGCGACGTTTATGCTGCTGGGGCACACACTCACCCTCAACTTGGATCGTCCGGCACGTTCCTGCCGGTAGAAGGGATCAACCAGCCATGGCTTCAGTGACATTCGAGGGAACGACGTGTCTGTTCCCCGGATCGAATTCTCCCGCAGTCGACAAACTCGACCTCCAGATCGAGGACGGCGAGTTCCTTGTTCTCGTCGGACCGTCCGGTTGTGGAAAGTCGACGACGCTCCGCATGCTGGCGGGTCTCGAAGAGGTCCACAGTGGCCGCATTCTCATCGGTGACCGCGACGTCACCGGTCAGGAGCCCAAGGAACGTGACATCGCGATGGTGTTCCAGAACTACGCGCTCTACCCGCACATGACAGTGGCCGAGAACATGGGATTCGCCCTCAAGTTGGCTGGCACCAACAAGACGGAAACCCGAGCTCGCGTCGAGGAAGTTGCCAAGATGCTCGACCTCGAGCCGTACCTGGATCGCAAGCCGAAAGCGCTCTCGGGCGGTCAGCGTCAGCGAGTTGCCATGGGTCGCGCCATCGTCCGGCAACCGCAGGTGTTCCTGATGGACGAGCCGCTCTCCAATCTCGACGCAAAACTACGTGTGCAGACACGTACGCAGATCGCGCAATTGCAGCGACGCCTCGCGACCACGATGGTCTACGTGACGCACGATCAGGTCGAGGCGATGACCATGGGTGATCGCGTCGCCGTCCTCGACAAGGGAATTCTGCAGCAGTGTGCGTCGCCGCGGGAGCTGTACAACCGGCCGAAGAACGTGTTTGTCGCCGGCTTCATGGGTTCGCCCGCGATGAATCTCTTCACGCTTCCGCTCACTGACGGTGGTGTGGTGTTCGGTGACGTGGTTGTCCCTGTTTCCCGTGAAACATTGAACGGCACACCCGAGACCGACGTGACACTCGGAATCCGCCCGGAACACCTCGAAATTGCCGCCTCGGGCATTCCGATGGACGTCGACGTCGTCGAAGAACTCGGGTCAGATGCCTACGTCTACGGCCGCACGACTATCGGCGGCAGCCCACAACAGATCGTGGCGCGAGGTGACTGGCGCAATCCGCCGCAGAAGGGTGATCGCGTGAATCTTCGAGTCGACCCGGACAAGGTGCATGTTTTTGCATCGAGCGACGGCCGTCGCCTCGGCTGATTCGACGCTCTAATCCGACACATGAACGATTCAGGATCGCCGTAATACCAACAAGTAGGGGTGTCTCGTGCCACAGTAGGGGCCGATGCTGGGAGCCGGCACTCATGGCGCATGTCGTGACGTCGGCTACCGGGATGTCTTTTGTCGTATACAAGCGGGGAGCGAATCCATGGTTCTGAACTCGAAGGCGATGCGTCGGGCTGCAATTGCAGCGTCGGCAGTGTCGATGCTGGTACTGGCAGGCTGTTCATCCGATTCGGACAACGGCGGCGACACCACCACCACAGCCGCATCCGGGGGATCGTCCTCCAGCGAAGGCCGCGGCCCCATCACGATCGTCGAGGGCCAGGATGCCCTGAACGAGGCGCTCGAAAACATCATCTCCGACTGGAATGCCGAGCATCCGGACGAGAAGGTCACCCTGAAGCCGCTGGCCAAGGAAGCCAACGCGCAGGTCGACGACATCACCCAGCGCATGCAGGCCAAGAGCGATGAGTACGACCTCATCGGCGTCGACGTCGTCAACACCGCGCAGTTCGCTGCCAACGGCTGGCTGGTTCCGCTCGAGGGTGACCTGAAGATCGATACCTCGGGCCTCCTGCCGTCGACCGTCGCCTCCGGCACGTACAACGGCAAGCTCTACGCAGCGCCCAAGAACACCAACGCCGCGTTCCTGTACTACCGCAAGGACCTCGTCGAGAAGGCTCCCACCACGTGGGCCGAGCTCAAGGAAAACTGCCCGAAGGCTGTCGAAGCCGGCATCTCTTGCTACGTCGGTCAGTTCAAGAACTACGAAGGCCTGACGGTCAACACCACCGAGATCACCAATGCGTTCGGTGGACCGTGGGTCGGCGCTGACGGAATCACCCCGGCGATCGACGACAAGACGAAGGAAGGCGTGCAGTTCATCGTCGATTCCTTCGCAGACAACACGATCCCGCAGGAAGCGTTGACGTATTCCGAGGGCGAGTCGCAGAGCGCCTTCGGTGAAGGCAAGGCCCTGTTCATGCGTAGCTGGTCCGGCTTCTCGGTTGACGGCGAAGAGACCTCGGTTGCCGGCAAGTACGGCTACACGGTTCTCCCGGGCGTAGACGGACCGGGCGCATCGACGGTCGGCGGCTACAACGTCGGCATCAGCGCATTCTCGGACGCACCGGCAACGGCACGCGACTTCCTCGAGTTCATGCAGACCCAGAAGTCGCAGACGTACTTCACCGAGGTCGGCGGCGCACCCGTCCTCTCGGCTGTCTACGACGACCCGGCCGTGCTTGCACAGTTCCCGTACTTCGCGACACTGAAGGAAGCGCTTGCCTCCGCGCAGCCGCGTCCCGTCACGCCGTACTACACGCAGGTGTCGAAGTCGATTTCCGACAACACCTACGCTGCTATTCGCGGCGAGAAGACCGTCGAGCAGGCTTTGGCAGACACCAAGGCCGGCATCGAAACCGCCGGTAACTGATCTACCAGGAGCAATAAGCAATGGCAGAACCGCAGGATCCTTCCGCGGCTGTGCCTGCCAACCCCACGGTCGGGGCCGGGTCAACCGGTCCCGACCGTTCGGGCGTTGGTGGGAGACACCGAGCGCCGGAACCGCTAGAAGAGCCGTCGGTATCCGAGGGTGCAGGGATGTCCCTGACCAAGGTTCTGCCCGACTCTGCAGATGCGCCTCCGCCACCGCCGGACATGCCTCCACCCCCGTCGGCCGACAAGCCGAAAAAGCGTCGACGCGTCCCGCCGTGGGTGTTTGTCGCTCCGTCGTTGATCGTTCTCGCAGTCATCATCGTGTACCCGCTCGGGCGCGCGATCTGGATGTCGATGCACAGCGACGGCAAGAAACTCGATCCCGAGACCGGCATGTTCGTCACCGGTCAGTTCACGTGGTTCGACAACTACAAGAACTGGATCACCCAGTCCTGCAACACTGCGAACGGCGCGATTCCGTGTCCTCCCGGAACGCTCGGCTCGCAGTTCTGGCAGTCGATCGGCAATACCTTCGGATTCACGATCGTCACGGTTCTGCTCGAGACGCTGATCGGTCTCTCGATGGCGTTGATCATGGCCAAGACTTTCCGGGGGCGCGGTTTGCTGCGCGCCTCGGTTTTGATTCCGTGGGCCATCCCCACCGCTGTCACCGCGAAGTTGTGGTTCTTCATCTTTGCCAACGACGGCATCGCCAACAAGATTCTCGGTACCAACATCCTGTGGACGGCTGATCCCTGGCCGGCTCGATTCGCGATCGTCGTCGCCGACGTCTGGAAGACAGCGCCGTTCATGGCACTGCTCATCCTCGCGGGCCTGCAGATGATTCCCGCCGACGTCTACGAAGCAGCCAAGGTCGACGGTGCAACCGCGTGGCAGCGCTTCCGCATGATCACATTGCCGTTGGTCAAGCCCGCACTCATGGTGGCCGTGCTCTTCCGCACGATGGACGCCCTGCGCATGTACGACCTGCCCGCAATCATGATGGGATCCAATCCCGCCACGTCCACCATCTCGGTCCTGGTGGTCGATCAGATGCGCGTCGGCGCCAATTCGGCATCAGCACTGTCCACCATCACGTTCCTCATCATCTTCGCTGTGGCCTTCATCCTGGTTCGATTCCTCGGAGCCAACGCGGTCAGCACGCAGGAAAAGCAGCGGAAAGGGGAGCCGGTATGACCAAGGCACTACGCGGCAAGATCGGCACCTACATCGGCGTCGTACTGATCATCGTGTGGGGACTGGCTCCTTGCTACTGGATGATCGTGACGGCTCTGCGTGACCCGTCGGAGACATTCTCGACGTCGCTCTGGCCCACCAATCTGACGTTCTCCAACTTCACCGCGGCGCTTGATCCCGATGCCAAGGTGAACTTCACCCGGGCCCTGATGAACAGCCTCATCATCGCCGGCGCAACCACTCTTGTTGCTCTGGTCGTCGGTGTCTTCACGGCGTACGCGCTCTCGCGGTTCGACTTCCGTGGCAAATACTTCGTCACCGGCATCATCCTCGGCGCGTCCATGTTTCCGGTGGTCGCACTGGTGACGCCGTTGTTCCAGATGTTCACGGACCTCGGGTGGATCGGCAGCTACAAAGCGCTGATCATTCCCAACATCTCGTTTGTCCTACCGCTCACGGTGTACACGCTGACCTCCTTCTTCTCCGAACTCCCCTGGGAACTCGAAGAAGCTGCCCGCATCGACGGCGCTACCCGCGGTCAGGCCTTCCGGCTGATCATGTTGCCGCTCGCCGCGCCCGCACTGTTCACCACCGCGATCCTCGCGTTCATCGCGACGGTCAACGAGTACCTGCTGGCACTGCAGCTCTCGAGCGACAAAACGGCGCCCGTCACCGTGGCGATGGCCAAGTTCTCCGGTACCGATCCCTTTGTCACGCCGTACACCTCCATCATGGCCGGCGGCACCCTCGTGATGATTCCGCTCGTGATCATGGTTCTGATCTTCCAGCGACGGATCATCGCAGGTCTGACCGCAGGCGGCGTCAAGTCGTGATGCGGGCTCCGCGCGCGCGGTTCACATGAGGCGGGCTTCGCGCGCCCAGCGCATGGAGCTCATCGCCGGCTTCATCTCGGTGTTTGCTCTCATGGCGTTGATCGGCGCTGTGGTCGCCATCGTCAAAGGTGACCCAGGGGTGACGCCGTCGCTGGTGCTGCTCGGTTGCGTCATTGCGCTGGGCTTTGCGTACCGCGGATACCGGAAAGCGGTTCGTGCGGAGCGTCGGCGATAGACCTCCCGGTAGTGTGACGTTTCGGTATCGCAGTTGCCGGGAGTTATCTGATCGAGACAACACCCTGGTGCAATGATGCTGTGAGGTCAGGTACCCGACCGGGAGTGTGTAAGTGAGTCCATCGAATAGATCGAATGCGGCAGGTGGTGCTGCATCGTCTTCGCGTCGCTCCGGCAACCCGGGAAAACCGGCCAAGAAGAAACGCTCCAAGTGGCGGTTCGTCCGGCGGACGATCTACGTGCTCGTCCTTCTGATGATCGTCGTGCCTGCCTCCGTGTTTGCTGTTGCCTACAGTCGCACGGAGGTTCCTCGTCCGGCTGACATGCAGAACGAACAGGTCTCCACCATCTACATGGCCGACGGCACCACGGTGCTCGGGAAGGTGGTGCCCCCGGAGGGGAACCGCACCGAAGTTGCGTTGTCGGCCATCCCGATCCATGTTCGTGACGCCGTCATTTCTGCTGAGGACCGCAATTTCTACACCAACCCGGGCTTCTCGATTTCGGGGTTCGCACGCGCGGCCCGAGACAACATCATGGGCAAGGCAAGCGCCGGCGGTGGGTCCACGATCACGCAGCAATACGTGAAGAACGTGTTGGTCGGCGACGAGCGCAGTATCGACAGAAAGCTGCGTGAGCTTGTCATCTCCGCCAAGATGGCGCGCGAGTGGTCCAAGGACGACATCCTTGCGGCGTATCTGAACACCATTTACTTCGGCCGCGGTGCGTACGGCATCGCAGCGGCGTCGACGGCGTACTTCGACAAGCCGGTCAGTGACCTGACCGTCGGCGAAGGCGCTGTTCTCGCGTCGGTGATCCAGAGTCCGTCGTTTCTCGACCCGGAGACCAATCTCCCCGCCCTCGAAGCGCGATGGAACTACGTGCTGAACGGAATGGTCGACCTGGGGACGCTTGCCAAGGCAGACCGTGAGGCGATGACGTTTCCCGTTGTCGCGGCGGCCAACCGCCCCACCGATCTGAATCAGGCTCCCGGCCCGGAAGGCCACATCAAGGCGCAGGTCCTCAAGGAACTCGCCGAAGCCGGTATCAGTGACGAGACGCTGAATACGGCTGGTCTACAGATCACGACCACCATCGACCCTCAGGCGCAGGCAGCTGCACTCAACGCGGTGAACAAGAACCTCGACGGGGAGCCGGAGGAACTGCGCACTGCGGCAGTGTCCATCAACCCACGAACCGGCGGCGTGTCCGCGTACTACGGCGGCACGGACGGCGCTGGTTTCGACTACGCCCAGGCGCCGCTGCAGACGGGTTCGGCGTTCAAGGTCTTCGGACTGGTGGCCGCGCTGATGGAAGACATCCCACTATCGGCTCGCTTCGACAGTTCGCCGCTCACGATCAACGGCGTGACCATCGGTAACGTCGGCGGCGAATCCTGCGGAACCTGCACCATCGCCGAAGCCCTGAAGCGTTCGCTCAACACCAGTTTCTACCGCCTGATGCTCTCGATGGAGGACGGTCCGCAGAAGATCGCCGACGCAGCTCACCTGGCCGGCATCCCCGAGCGTATTCCCGGGCTCGACTACCCCACCCTGACCCAAGCGGGTGACCCGCCGGAGAACGGAATTGTGCTCGGGCAGTATCAGTCCCGAGTCATCGACATGGCGTCCGCCTACGCAACTCTCGCCAACTCCGGGGTCTATCAGCAGCCACACTTCATCCAGAAGGTGGTGACGGCCGACGGTGAAGTTCTCCTCGATCGTCCCGTCTCCCCCGGTGAGCGTCGACTCGACGCTGCCGTCGCCGAGAACGTCACGCAGGCGATGCTGCCGATCGCGTCGTACTCCAACGGCCACGCGCTGGCCGGTGGTCGCGCCGTCGCTTCGAAGACCGGCACCGCTCAGCTCGGTGACACCGGTCAGAACAAGGACGCCTGGATGGTCGGATACACGCCGTCCCTGTCCACGGCGGTGTGGATCGGCACTTCGGATGCCCAAGCCATCACCAACTACAACGGCGGATTGATCTATGGTTCGGGGCTTCCTGCCGATATCTGGAAGAGCACGATGGACGGCGCGCTGAAGGGGTCCGACGTCGAGACGTTCCCGTGGCCGGATCCGATCGGTGGACAGGCCGGTGTTCCCGCCAACTCCGGTGCGACGTCGCCGAACGACCGCAGTACGGGGGCAGCTACCCCGCCTTCCACCACGCTGAACATTCCGGGACTGCCGCCGGTGGAAATTCCGCAGATCCCGCAGCGGCCCCGTTCGATCGAGATTCTTCCGGGCATCGTCATTCCGTTGCCTGGCTGATCGGTCGAATAGGCAGCTACTGCGTACCGCTGCCTTTTTGCGGCAGGACAACAACGCGCAGCGCTTGGCGCAGGTGGGCAATCGTCTGCGTCCAGGCGAGCTTCTCGCCGGTGCACAATTCGATGTCTTCGCCGCCGACAGCGATAGCGTTTGTCAGGGCGTTATGCCACTCGGCTTCCTGCTCCTGACTGATACGCAGATACTCGAGAATGGTGTCGCGGTCGCGTCCGCAGATTTCTGCGACGTCGTCGGGGGTGAGTCCCCCGGTCAGGTCGGCGTCGAGTTCGAGGATCGACATGAGTGCGGGCGGAAACTCGTTGCAGTCGTGCCATTCGGCGGAAGAGCCGTCGAAAACGGCATTGAGCCCGTCGCTGTCCGGTTCGTCAGTGGAGAAGAGCTCTCCATCGGCTCGAATCGGTTGCCCACCAAGTTCTTCGGCGAGTTCGTCCGATGCGTCCGCCAGCTCGGCGAAGGACCGGATCGTTCGTAGTAGATGATCGGGCGCAAACGGGGCGGCGTCGACCCTGGCCACGCCGAGAACGCTCTGTTCTACCAGGATGAGCTTGATGGTGGGCCACTGCCGATTGAGTTGGGACAGAACCAGAGCCGCATGGTTTGTGTCTGGTATCGAGTGAACGACCCGAGAGAAAACTTCGACGTACTGGTCGTCTTCGAGTACGCGGACATAGGTGATCTGTTCTCCCCGAACGAGCGGGATGTCGCCGTCGTCGTCGCGCGCGGGGGTGTAGTCGAGAAGCCGGCCGAGAGCGTTGTCGACCAGCTCGTTCAACGAGTCGTATTCGCTGGCACCCGCCTGACCGTTGTCGAACGCCGGAATATCTTCGCGGCCGCTCACCTGCATGTTGAGAAAACTCGGGTGCGCAATGCTCCACATGTCGCCCAGCACCCGCAACGCTTGTGCGACCACGCCGTCGGGCTGGGACCGATCCACATCGATGTAGAAGGTGCCGGTGTTGTCGTGCTCGCATTGGTCGGGGCGATTGAATCCCCACCCGATCAGCGACTCGTGATCTTCGGGTTCGAGCATCCGCAACGGGTGCAGGAATTGATTGGACGGTACCTCGCATCTGACGCGGGTCTGATCCCACGCGAAGAACTGGATGCACGCGGGCGCGTAGTCGAGGTTGTCTTGCGAGTCGTGCTGCGATTCCACGACGAGGGTGTCGTTGTCCTGCATTGCCGTGATGTACCGAGACAGGCGAGTCCCGAATGCAGTCCAGGCGGCAGTGATCTCGAGATCGAAAGTGTGCTCCGACATCGACGCTCCTTCACGGGTGGGGTTCTATCGGTCAAGGGGCTTGCTGACTTTTTTCGAACCCCTGCCGTCAAGCCCTTGGCGTGAGAGTAGCGGTTGGCGCCGACAACTGCCGTGAACTGCGCGCCGCGAAAGCAAAACCCATGCTCACGAGTACCGTCGAGCGGGTCAGGCAAAGCGGATAGCCGATGTGAGGTTCGAGGAGTGAGAAGACGAAGGGCACCGCAAAACCCACGTAGACGAAGCAGTAGAAGAGCGCGATCGTGCCGGCAAGATCCTCCGCGGCGGCGTTCTTCTCGACGATGACCAAACCCGACACCAGTAGGACACCGTAGGCGGAGCCGAGTAACGCGGACGCGACGACGATGAGCGACACCGACAAGCCGCCGTCGGTCGACAGAGCGATACCAGGGGTCAGGAAACCGGCAGCGGCGAGCACAACGCCCGTTCCCACGGCTGCCATGTCGCCGTGGCTGGACAGCTTCCGAGCCCAGGGCTGCACGAGTGCGCCGGTGAGCAGCGTCAGCGCGGCAATCGTGCCGGTGAATGCGATCGACAACGACCCCGTGGAGTCGGCGGCGTGCGGCGGGAGCGTCGTGAAGGCAAGCGCCGCAGTGCCGAACACCCAGGGCGACCACGGTGCGACCCCGCCGACGAAGTACCGGCTCCGCAGCGCGGTCAGACGCAGTTTTGTGCCGGCAAGTCGGCTGATGCGGGTTTCGGGGGCACCCCACACCACAATGCCGGCGCCGATCATCAAGGTGATGTGGGCCAGGTATGGCACAACTTCGGGAGCGGGCAGCCATTGCGCGATCAGGCCACCGAACAATCCCCCGCAACCGAAGCCCGCCGAGAGCGAAATTGCGGCGCGGCGCGCACCTGCGCCGGGGCCGTCGGCCTCACTGAGTTCCTTGATCCACGCGCCACCGGCGGCAAACGCCATGCCCGACGCGATGCCGGCGAAGATGCGACCGACGTAGAGCAGAGCGGGCAGATCGGCTCCGCAATGAGAATGAGCGACGACGCGATTGCCACCGCGATCATGGGGCGGATGACAAACCGTCGGCCGCGGCGGTCGGAGAGTTGTCCGAAGTAGAGCAGCGACGGAATGAGCCCCAACGCGTAGGTGCCGAGCATCGCGGCAAACGCGGAACTGCCGAGTCCCGAATGCTCGCGATAGACGAGTTGCAGTGGCGCGAACTGGTTGGCGCCCCAACTCACCGCGAATACGGCAAAGGCAACTCGAATCCACGGAACCGGCACCTTGTCGATCCTTCCTCACCGCAGCGCCGGCCGTTGTGGCAAAACCTCACATCGTTGGAGCTGTGGGTATGTGCATTGTGGTCGTTTCCCGGTTCGGACGCCGGCCCTAAGTCTCGGCAGCGGCGTTGGACGATGACAAGAGGTGTGCGATGAGTCGTGAGAACTGGGTGGGCCGGGATGCACGAACCATTGCCGCGGCGGTCGGAGCGGGTCAGGTGTCGGCGCGAACCGTCGTCGAGCAGCATCTGCGCCGTGTCGCCGAGTGCAACGGCGACCTCAATGCCCTGGTCACGGTCTGTGCGGAGCAAGCGCTCGATGCCGCGGACGGACTGGACGAACAACGCCGTCTCGGAACGAACCCCGGTCCGTTGGCCGGTGTTCCGTTCACGGTGAAGGATCTGATCGCGACCGTCGGCGTGCGCACCACGGCTGGTTCGCGAACGCTGACCGACAACATCCCCACCGTCGACGCTCCCGCCGTCGTTGCGCTCAAAGCCGCGGGTGCAATTCTGATCGGAAAGACCAACACTCCGGAGTTCGGGGCGTGTGGGCTGACGCGCAACGAACTGTTCGGAACGACGGCAAGCCCGGTGCGGCCCGATGGTGTTTTTCGCTCGCCCGGTGGGTCGAATGGTGGTGAATCTGCGTCGATCGCCGCGGGGATGAGTGTGCTCGGCCTCGGTACGGATTTCGGCGGTTCGGTGCGGTGGCCCGCGCACTGCACCGGTCTCAGTTCTGTTCGGCCGACGATCGGCCGGATTGATCCGGAAGGGCAGTACCCGGGTGTGCTCTCTGGTGGTCGGCTACTGGCCAACCCGGCAACAATGCACGGAACTATCCAGACCGTCGGCCCACTGGCGCGCAATCTCGGGGATGTCACGCTTGCGCTGCGTGTCCTGTCGAGACCGTACGTCGCGTGGACCGAGCCGGATACCGTCTGCGTCGACGATCTCGACATCCGGTGGGCGCCGGGCGAGGGAACGATGCCCGTCGACGACGAGATCGTGGAGGCGGTTCGGTCGGCGGCGCGCAGCCTCGATGCGTGTGAGTACGACGGTCGTTCTCTGGCCAGGGGTAACGCTCTGTTCGGTGCGTTGCGATCGGTCGAGACCCACGCGGATATACTTGCCCTGAAGGGAGATTCAGGGCACTCCTATGATCCGGACACCGCTGCGATACTGGCCGCTGTGTACGAGAGGGCCAGTGCGGACGTCGAAGCCCTGTGGGCGGATCGAGCGGTGCTGATCGACGAATTCCTCAGCGAGACAGGCGATGTACTGATTCTTCCGGTTGTGTCTGTTCTCGCACCGCCGATTGGTGTCGAGAGCTTCGAGGTAGGCGGCCAGAGCCTCGCCTGGATGGACGCACTGGCGAGTTCCCGGGCCGTCAGCATGCTCGGGCTTCCATCGGTTGTCGTTCTGATAGGGTTGTCGCGCAATGGTTTACCGATCGGCGTGCAGGTAGTCGCGCGCCCGTTCCATGAGCACGTGGCGTTGGCGGTAGCGGCGCGGATGACGACGGTTGCGACGACGTTGTGTCCGTCGGCTACGTAGTCGGTGTAGTTGTCGATGAGGAATTGCTTGCGCCGCATAACCTTCTCGATGATCGGAATGTCGGGGTCGATCGGAGCTTCGATTTCGGTTGTCATGAAATACCTTTCGAAATGCGTGGCCAACAACGCCCGCGGCTAATGGTCTTCGTCGTCCCAATTTCGTGGGGCGACATATCCGGTCTGACCTGCTTCGGTCCCGAGCGCGAGAATGGGGCCTTCCATGTTTTCCTGCCAAACGAGGGATTCCATGCCGATGTGGAGTGGGTGGTCTTGCACGGTGTAAGCGCTCGCGCCGGTTTCGCTCGGGTAGTGCGCATGCTCGCGCCAGGATGGCGCGGAGAGCAGCAAGTCGCCGGGTTCCCAGTCGATGCGCTGACCGTCGACAATGGAGTATCCCGATCCTTTGAAGTGGTAATTGATCGCCACGGAACTGTGCCTGTGCCCTCGCCCCTCGGCGTGGGGTTTATGTCCCGGTGGGATCTGCGACAGTGTTACGAAAAAGCTACTTGTAGCACCCTGTTTGCGCTTGGTTGACGGGTTGTACAGCGCCATGATCGTGCGCCCACCGTCTCCGGGTTCCTGTGACATGAGTTCCGACATGGCCTCGAATGGCCAATGCAGCGGACGGTCAGGAACTGGTTCGATATCGACGAGGAACTCGTACCCTCGGAGCCGAGCGCCTTGTGGTGAGACGATGAAATCGGGTGCAGTGCCCTTGCCGACCTCGACCGGTTCGTCCATGTCGATGGGCCCGTCGACGGGGATGGTGGGAGTCCAGCCGTCTCCCACCGGCTCGAAATAGTGAGTTCCGAGCTGTGCGAGCAATGGCGCGTTCGAGTACGTCAAGCGGACCCACGTGCCCGCGCCGTCGTTTTCGAACTGGTATGGCTTCATCGACGGGATCGTGCAGACATCGTGCTCCGCCAAATGAAAGGTAATTCCGTCGGCGGACACGCTGCCCCCGCCACCGATACTGATGTGCACCTGGGTGGAATTTCGTCGAATACGTTGGGTTTTCTCACCGGGGAGCAGCACCTCGATGGTGACGTCGATACCCGGAGCAAACCCGCGGCGTGTCGATTCCGGATGGACGAGAAGGGTCGCTCGCCGACCGTTGCCCGGCGGCGGACCATCCTCCAACCCTTCGACAATCGCTTCGATTTCACTGCGCGACACCTTGATCGGTGCCCACGGGGTAGGCATATCTAAATCCGTTCCACTGACTTCGGACAGATGAACGCCCGAATCCAATGTTGTGTCGCGTCCGTCCGATTCTGTGACCGTCATCGGCCAGTCCTCCTTGTGCTCTGGTGTATGTCTCACTTGAGTGCGCCTCTTCAGGACGTTAGGCCGAACTGCGACATACGTCGAAGACGTATTCGAGCATCGACACATAAGGAATTCGATATCTCGATCGTCCGCGACCTGACATACGCCCGCGGTGATGGACACATGTCGCAATTGGTATTAGGTCCACCTGCAGTCACGGCTATAGCGTGACCTGCACCACTTGGATGCTGAAGCTTCGAGGTCTGCGCATTGTCCGCGCCATGGAAGTCGCGAGTGGATCAACCGATGCCATCGCACGTCGGATTCTGTCATCGAAACAAGGAGTTCGTATGCCGCCCACCCTCCCTGCCACTCCGCTGTCCGCTTCGGCGAAACCCGTTGCCAATGCGGTCCCACGACCCACTAGGTCGTTGATCGGTGTCTTCCTCGGCAATGCTCTGGAAGGCTATGACTGGGCGGTCTACGCGGTATTCGCACCGTTTTTCGCCACGCAGGTGTTCGACCCGACAAATCCGACATCTGCACTTCTCTCGACGTTTGCCGTCTTCGGTGCCGGCTTTCTTATTCGGCCGTTCGGGGGCGTGCTGTTCGGTTGGATGGCAGACAGGTTCGGACGCAAGCCATCCCTCCTAGTTGCAATCGGATGCGCGACGGCCGGAATGTTGTTGATCGCCGCTGTCCCCACCTATGAGGTTGCCGGCGTCGGAGCCGGAGCGATCCTTCTGCTTGCTCGCCTCCTGCAGGGCCTCGCTCACACTGGCGAGGTCGCCTCGGCTTACACCTATGTCGCTGAAGTTGCGCCCGCGCGTCGGCGTGGATTGTGGTCCTCCGCTATTTACGTCTCGCTCACCGCAGCGATCATCGCTGCGACTTTGATTGGCGCGCTGCTCAACTCCGCTCTATCTGCAGACGCCATGTCGTCCTGGGGTTGGCGGGTTCCGTTCGCTATCGGTTTCGCTCTGGGTGTGATCACGCTGGTTCTGCGTCGCCGTATGCCGGAATCACACACTTTCACCGAGATGGTCGACGAGCAACCCACCCAGCGCGAGGGTGTTCTGACCGGGTTGTGGAAACATCGCGCGTCGGGGATGCGCGTGTTCCTGATCATGGCTTCGCTGTCTGCGCTCTACTACGCGTGGGGTGTGGCAAGTACGACATGGGCAATCAAGGTCGTTGGAATCGGAGCCACGCAAGCGCTGTGGTCAGGCGTTGCGGCTCTGACGGTCAGCATGCTTGTGCTGCCCTTCGCGGGCGCACTGTCGGACCGAATCGGTAGGCGCGGCAATTTCTTCCTCTTCGGTATCGGAGTCGGTGTATTGGCCTACCCCATGGACCAACTCGCGCGGCAAGGCACTTTCGGCTTTGCAGCGGCGATGACCGTCATGCTCGTGCTGTTCACGCTGGTCGGATCAATTCTGCCCGCGCTGCTCTCCGAACTGTTCCCGACAGAAGTGCGCGCTACCGGAATCGCTGTCCCGTATGCGCTTTCGGCAGTGGTCTTCGCAGGCACCACGCCCTATCTGCAGCAGTGGCTCGCCGAGAACGGCAACCCATACGTGTTCCCGGTCTATCTATCGGTCGCCGCGGTCTTCGGTGCCGTCGTCATGTATTTCACCCCTGAGACCAAGGGAAAGGTCTTCACAGTTTCCGCATCTCGATCATAAGAATTACCTGATGCACTCATCAATAAGTCGCAAATTGCCTTATCCGCACGAGCGGATAGCGTGATCGGTGTCACTATTTCAGTGGCATCTACCCCATGAAAGGCTGCAATGAAACGCCAACCCGCCGACACCTCCGAGCTGCACTTCGGATACTTTTTCCCGTCCGGCAAAACCAATTTCCTCTACTCCGACGAGGCTGCACGAACTCGACCGGAGATGAACAAGAGGAATCTCCTGGCCTTGGCACAAACGGCCGAAGCTGTCGGATTCGATTCCTTGTTCATCGCCGACAATTGGTCAGGTCACCAGCGCGCCGCGGAGGCAGCGGGGCATCAGGCTCCTGCGTATCACGCGCCTCTGCTGTCAATGGCCTTGTTCGCCGCAACCGAGCACATCGGAGTCATCTCGACATTTCACACCACTCACCATAAACCGGCTCATGTCGCGCGGATGGGGGCAACGCTCGACGCATTCAGCGACGGCCGGTGGGGGTGGAACGTCGTCACAGGGTTCAGCGCCGCCGAGGCTGCGTTGTTCGGTGAGGAATTCATCGAACATGACGAACGGTATCGGATGGCGGGTGAGTTCGTGAGCGTAGTTACCTCACTGTGGAGTGAGCACGAGCCGATCGAATTCGAAGGTGAATATTACAAGGCAATGGGCAGGATCAAGCTGCCGCGCCCTGCGCAACAGCCTCGACCGCTCCTGGTGAGCGCCGGCGCATCACCCGCAGGAACGGCATTTGCGTCTCAGTACTGCGATCAACTGGTCGCGATGGCAAACACTCCGGAATTGTTGTCACAGACCGGTGCTCGCCTCGGCGAGTTTGCCGAACAGGCCGGCCGATCTGTCGATTTGTGTCCCTTCTCGATGGCGATCGTTCGCGAGGGCGACGGAGAGGCCGAGGAAGTCTTCGAGGGACTGTTGACGACTTTGAATGTCGACGCCACCGCGGAGATTGCAGCCGACGTACTCGGCTCGATCGAGTCGTCTCGCGCAATGTACGAGAAGATGGGGCCGGACGAGGCGACAAGAGCCTTCGGTGGAGCCGGTTCGATGCTCAAGTTTATCGGAACACCGGAAAAGGTTGCTGCGGAACTAATTTCGCTTAAGTCGACCACGGGAGCCGCGAATCTGCTGGTCAATTTTCCTCTGTGGAGTCCCGAAGAACTGAAGTCGTTCAGCCCAGTTCTGGACATACTGCGCGAGGAAGGGATTTGGTCGCCGCCGTCCGATCGCGACTACTCCTGGTAACCCTCGTCCGAGACGAGGTCGGTCGCTGCGCAGACGCTGTCGAGCCCACTTCTGATCGCGTCGAGCGCTGCTTCTTGCAGCGGAGAAAAATGCTTGTCCCGACGATAGACCAGAACAATTCGTTCCTCGAGGGTGAAATCGGGAATATCGACAGGCCGAAGTGGGCCCTCCGCGCCCACCGCATAGCGGGGCGCAATGACCGCCCAGTCATGTTCGATCGCTGCCCTGACCATTGCTTCGGAGTGCCCCAGTCGGATGACGAAACGTGGTTCATCGTGGCCATCGGCGCGGAGTTGAGCTACCAGGTTGCGCTGGTACACAACTTCTCTCGGGGCGCCCACCAGAGGCAAGGCCAGCGCCTCGGCGACCGTCAGCGTAGTCCCCTTCGGCACCAGACGTTCGGTTGCGAACACCGAAAGCTTTACAGTCTGAAGTATTTCGGACTGTGTGGACTCCGAGAGTTCCCGCTCGTCCCAGTTGAGCACAGCGAAGTCGAACTCACCCGTCTCGACGCCGCGCACTACCTCCTCCGGTCTTGAGATCGATACGGTGACGTCTGCCTTCGGGCGCTGCTTGCTCACCTTCGCAAGAATCGGAGCCAGCAAGTAGGTTCCGATCGCCATACTCGAAGCGACAAGGACGCGCCCCGTGTCTCCGGATGCGAGATCGCCGACATCGCGCCGAACTTGAGCCGCACTTGCGAGAACATTCTTCGCCCACTCGTTCGTTCGCTCCCCAGCCTCCGTGAGCACCAAACGATTGCCGCGGCGAACGAACAACCTTGCCCCAACCCATGATTCGAGCGCACGAAGCTGAGCGGACACGGCTGGTTGCGCAACCATGAGAACCTCGGCGGCACGCGTGACACTGCGCTCGTCGACAACCAGGCGGAAGACCTCCAGTCGACGAAAGGACAGTTGAGTATCCATCGCTCCCCATAACAAAATAGTTATTTCCTGATCCGATATTTGCTAATTGATTTATATCAGAACTCGGATCAATGTAGTAGGCATCACAACAATGCGAGCTGTCGAACCTGGCGGCGCTATCTATTCACGAGAGGTGCCAATGTCTTCACCTACAGACACCACCGCACATCAACGTTCGGTCGGCACGGCCTCCGTCTTCAGCAACGAACAAGTCGTCGCGATCGTCGATCAGCGCTCGGCAATCAGCGCGCTCCGCGACGTTCTGGTCTCTGCCTACCGCGGAACCGCTCGCTCCATCCCCAAGACAATGGCCCGATTTGATGGGCAGAGCACGGCGCATTCGCTCGGCGCCGTCGATACCGACCAGCAGGTCGTCGCGTTCAAGAGCTGGGTGAATACGCCCAACGGGGCATCTGCGCTCCTATCGTTGTTCGACGCGGCCGATGGACGGGCTCTCGCCGTCATGAATGCCGACGCGCTAGGGATGTTGCGCACCGCCGGCACAGCTGCGGTGGCCACCGACATCATGGCCGCATCTGACGCCGCTCAGCTGGGATTGCTGGGCACAGGTCGTCAGGCGATACACCAAGTTGCTGCTGTTCATACCGTTCGCCCACTCGAACTCGTTCGCGTGTGGAGCCCATCCGAGGAAAGTCGAGAGCGTTTCGCAAATGTGTTGCGCGACAAGGTCGGAGTTCGTGTGGAAGTCGCCGACACCGCGCGTGCGGCAGTGCACGATGCATCTATCGTCACTACCGTCACCCGGGCGCAGGAGCCGTTCCTCGACGGCGCATGGCTGGCTCACGGGGCACACCTCAACGCGGTCGGGGCGATCCTGCCGACCACTGCGGAGTTGCTCCCATCAGTGCTGCCACTGAGCGACTTCACGACCGTCGACGATGTGGAGAATGCTCGTCGCGGATCACGAGAGCTACGAGAACATTTCGGCGATAACCTCGATTCGGTCATGACACTCGGCGAAGCAATCGACCGCTCGATGAAACCCCCAGCCGATGCGCGGCTCACTGTGTACAAGGGCCTCGGTTCAGGCCTCACCGACCTGGCATTGGCCGCGCTCGTCTGGCACCGATTCCAAGACTCACTCGACTCGAAGGACGCCCGATGAGCTTCCGTATCGACCCCTCCCGAATCACCGGTTCCATCGCGCCGCTGATCACACCGTTCACCGATGACGGTGCACTCGACCCCGAGAGCCTGCGCCGCCTGGTCGAGTGGCAGATACGCGCAGGCACCCATGGCATCTCGATCGGAGGATCGACCGGCGAGCCGAGCTCTCAAACGATCGACGAACGGATCCAGGCTATCGAGATCGTCGCCGAAGCCATCGGCGGCCGAGTGCCGTTCATCGCCGGAACCGGATCTGCCAAACTCGACGAGACATTGACCCTCACTGCTGCCGCCGAACGCGCCGGAGCCGACGCGGCTCTCGTCATCACCCCGTACTACACACGTCCCACCCAGCAAGCACTCTACGAGTGGTACGAACGGGTCGCCGGCGATAATCCGAACCTGCCGATCATCATGTACAACGTTCCCTCTCGGACAGCCGTAGAACTCGCACCGGAAACCGTTGCGCGCCTTCATCGCAATATCGACAACATCGTCGGGATCAAAGAGACCACCAAGGACTTCGAGCACTTCTCGCGGGTTATCGAAGCCGCCGATGACGGAATACTCGTGTGGTCGGGAATCGAATTGCTGTGCCTGCCCTTGCTGGCGCTCGGTGGGGTCGGTTACATCAGCGCCACCTCGAACATCGCTCCGCGAGCAGCCGCCGAGATGTACGAGTACTGGATGGCAGGCAAGCAGGACGACGCACGCCGGATCCATTACGCCCTGCATCCACTGGTCGATCTGCTGTTCGTGGAGACCAACCCCACTACTGCCAAGTGGGTGCTCGAACGCGAAGGCCGAATCGACTCGGCCCATGTCCGCCCACCTCTCATTCCGACAACAAAACCAGGCATCGCCAAAGTCGAACAGTTGCTCGCTCAGGCGTCGGACCTGATGGAACGTGAAAGGGAAATTTCATGAGGCTCGGCACCATGACACTCGACGGGCGGCAACTGACGGTCGCCAGCGTCGACGGCACAATCATCCACGACATTTCGCAGTTCGCAGGAGCAGAGGGTCTTTCGGGACTAATCGGCTCCGTCGAACTGAGCGACATCGTGCGCATCGATCTGCCGAGCTATCCCATTGTCGACCCGCAGCAGGCGGACTGGCTACCACCGGTCTCGAAACCGAACAAGATCCTGTGCGTCGGGCTCAACTACAGCACTCACGCGGCCGAAGTTCTTGCAGATGTCAGTGAACACCCGACGTTGTTCACACGATTCCCGTCGACATTCGTCGGCCACGAGCAGCCACTCATCCGGCCGCGAGTCTCCGACACTCTCGACTGGGAAGGCGAGATCGCTGTTGTGATCGGGACCGGCGGGCGGAACATCGACGCAGAAGGAGCCCTGGAACACATCGCCGGATATACCGTCATGGGCGAGAACAGCATTCGTGAGTGGCAGCTTCACAGCAAGCAGGCTACAGCGGGAAAGAACTTCGACAGGTCCGGCTCCTGGGGCCCCTGGATCATCACACGCGACGAAGTCCCGGATCCCGCCGCACTGGAAATCGTGACCGAACTGAACGGGGAGCGGGTCCAGCGCGGGAAGCTCGCCGACCTCGTCTTCGACATCGGTTCCATCGTGGCGTACATCAGCACTTTCACCGAACTTTCACCCGGTGACGTGATCGCGACCGGCACACCCGCCGGAATCGGACACCGTCAGAATCCACCGCGCTACCTGTCCCCTGGCGACATACTGACCATCCGAATTCCAGGGTTCGTAGAGCTGAGCAACCAGGTTTTCGATGACGCCGAGGATCCGAGTTGAGTACGACAATCGGCCGGGACACCGATCTCGCCGCAGCTCTCCGTGACGTCATGGGCGATGTATGTACACCCGTGGCCGTCGTGACCTCATGCACAGACGGAAAACCATTCGGTTCGACCGTCAGTGCTTTCACGTCACTGTCGATGAATCCGCCGATGGTTCTAGTCGCCCTGAGTCGCGAATCTGAAACGCTCCGCGTGGTGATGAGCTCCGGCAAGTTCGGAGTCAATGTGCTTGGCAGCGAAAATAAGGATTTGTCAGCGACTTTCGCACGGAAGGCGGTCGATAAGTTCCAGGGTGTGCAGTGGAGGCTGTCTTCCGGAACGCCCCGGATCATCGATGCTGCAGCGTGGATAGCCTGTGACGTCTCGACGCTGACCGACGGCGGCGACCACGTGATCATCTCCGGTCACGTGGTCGATGCACAGCTCAATACAGCCGCTCCCCTGACCTACTACCGACGACAGTTCGGAACACACCTACCTTTTCCCGCGGACATCTGAAAACTGATCCGATTGTGCCTGCGTCGAGTTCAGCAAGTCGAGTTCAGCAAGGAGCCCCCATGCCATTCAACAGCCCGTTCACGTCCGTCACGATCCCTGACGTCGGACTAGCAAGTTACGTCCTCGATGACCTGTCCCCCCAGGATGAGGGTCGACGCGCTGTGGTCGACTACGACAGCGGGGACGTACTCACCTACGGGCAGCTGACGCAAGCTGTCGATGCCTTCGCCGATGCTGTCGCCGGCGAACTCTGCCCAGGCGAGGTCGTCGCGCTCATCGGTCCGAATTCGGCGCGATGGGTTGTCGCCTACCTCGGCTGCCTGAGGGCAGGCATTGTCGTCACGCCGCTGAACACACTCGCCACGGTGGACGAGATTGCCAAACAGATCACCGGATCTGCTGCGGCACTGGTTTATTGCGATGCATCGACGGCAACTGTTGCCCGGTCTGGTGCCGAAATATCCGGTCTCGCGAATAACTCGGTTCGAGAGTTGAGCGGCGTCTCGTTGTACCCCGACGAAAGTATCCACGCGCCCGTCCGCCTGGTTTCCGATCCTGGATCGCACCTAGCTGTTGTTCCTTACTCTTCAGGGACTACCGGTGTACCGAAGGGCGTGATGCTGAGCCATCGCAACCTCGTGGCCAACCTGTGTCAACTCGACGACTCACTCGACGTGACCACCGACTCCGTCGTCGTGGGGCTCCTACCGTTCTCACATATCTACGGGATGTCGGTCGTCCTCAACCTGTCACTGCGGCGACGAGCCACCATCGTCACGATGCGATCGTTCAGCCTCGAGTCATTGCTTGCTGTCATACAGACCGAGCGGGCGACTCACCTACCCGTCGCACCCCCAGTAATGGTTGCGCTCGCAAAAGCGCCTTCTGTCAGCGACTTCGACATTTCGTCTGTGCAGGTAGTTCTGTCCGGCGCCGCACCACTCGATGCGGTGTTGGCGAAGACGGTCGAGGACCGCCTTGGCTGCGCTGTCAGACAGGCATACGGGATGACGGAGATGAGCCCAGTCAGTCACATCGCCCCGCTGTCTGTCGCAGCGATACCCGCCGAGTCCGTCGGACTGACCGTGGCCAACATGACCTGCAAATTGGTCGATCCTGCAAACGGAGTGGAGTACGACATCCCCTCTTCGGGTGTCAGTCTCCCCGGTGAATTATGGTGCAAAGGTCCAAATATCATGCTCGGCTATCTCAACAACTCGGCTGCCACGGCCGATACCCTGGACTCCAATGGCTACCTCCACACGGGTGACATTGCCGTCGTCGACAGCGCCGGCGCGATTACAATCGTCGATCGGTTGAAAGAGCTCATCAAGTACAAGGGCTACCAGGTTGCCCCAGCCGAATTGGAGGGCATTCTTCTCACACACGAAATGATCGTCGATGCTGCCGTCGTAGGTCAGCCATTGGGGAACGGCGACGAAGCACCCCACGCGTTCGTCGTACGTGCTGTCGGATCAGGACTGTCTGAATCAGCGGTCGTCGCACACGTCGAGGAACGAGTTGCACCGTACAAGAAAGTGCGGCGGGTTACGTTCGTCGACACCATTCCCAAGTCAGCGTCGGGCAAAATTTTGCGCCGCAGCCTTAGACAGCCGAGCTGACTCAGCAGACGCTACCCCACCGGAGGTACTACGATGCATCGAGTTGTACGGAAGAATGCTGGGTTCAACAGTTTGCCGAATAGGCATCCCTGTAAGTACTTTCAGGAGGGAGAGGCCTACATTCTGCTCGACGGTGACGGTCCTCTGCTTGTATTTCCGGCACAACACGCCACCACGCAGCAATTACATTTTGCTGTTCGGCACTCGTCCGGCCTCGTTCACGCGGCGATGCACTCAGACCGCCTCGACGAGCTTCGCATCCCCGACCAGACGGTACTCGCGTCGGAACGCTCCGGGATTCCGTTCACTGTCGCGGTCGATGCGGTAGGTGTCACTACCGGGATATCGGGGCGCGATCGTGCTCTCACACTGAGAACTCTTGCCTCACCCGATTCTGTGCCTCTGGATCTAAACCGCCCTGGACACATTCTGCCGGTCAGGTGTCGCCCGTCCGCACTGCATGAGGCTCGAACGGTGTGGGAGGCCGCCGTTGCGCTGGTAGAGCGTGCCGGCTTTCAGCCGGTCGCGGTGGCATGTCGACTCATGCACGATCGCGGTGATGTTCTTGGCGAGCATGATTCGCGGGCTTTCGCGAATTGGGCTTCGCTGGAGACCGTTGATTGGCAGGCATTACATCTGGTCTGACTTCCACTTTTCGGTTTCGGCGGCGAACCGTTCGGCGTACGCGTTTGCCAGTTCGTGAAGCGTGTCGACGCAGTCTCCGTAAAACGTGGACGTGTGCATGGTCGCCAGGATCCGCGGTTCGAGATCTGCCAGAGCGCGGATCGTGGGTTCGAGATCCGGCGTCAGAGCGGTGGCATGTCCCAGGTCTTCGGTTTCCAATGCCGGGCCGATGATGTCGTGCTCGGTGGTGGTGGGGTGGTTCCCGAACGCGGTGAACAGGTCACCACAGAAGAGGGTCGACGTTGTCTCCTCGAACATCAGGCCCGCGTCCCAGCCGTGCGGAACGTGCGGTGTGTCGATGTGCCGAACGCGTCGGACACCTGTTTCGAGAACATCACCGTCTTGCAAGGGAATTGGTGGCCGGTCGGCAAGATCGCCCACTTGAACGAAGCACCCCATGGCACCATGCGCAACCTGGGCGTCCGGTGCGGCGGCGAGCCACGAATTCATCGCTCCGCATTCGTCGGCCTCGACATGTCCGAACGTGATCCACTTCAACCGGCCGATGTCGATCAACTGGGACAGTGCGTCGGAGACCGGGGTGAACAACGCTCGCTGCCCGGCGTGGAAGAGCAAGGGTTCCTCACCGTCGACAAGAAACTGGTTCATCGCGAGGTTGGCTTCCGGAACAAACGTCGACATGCGATAGATGTCCGGCGCGATTTCGGTGATCGTGGTACTCATCGCTGTGCTCCGATCAGGACTGTTGTACAGGTCGAACTGTCTTCTCCAGCCTTGTCGTCGCACTGAGAGTGCACAAGGCTCTGGAATAGTGGAGGACGTGTTCGTACTACTGCTGACAGGCCCGCCCGGCGCGGGTAAGAGTTCCGTCTCGACCGCGCTTCACGATCGGCTCGGCGAGGCGGGCGTGAAAAACGCGATGATCGAGGTCGACGAACTGGAGCGGTGTTACCCACCGCTGGGCACCGAACGAGCCATCGCGCACGTCCAGATGCTGTGCGCGTCGTACCGTGAGGCAGGGTACGAACTCCTGTTCTTGACTGCGACCGTCGAGGACGACGACTACGGGAATGCTCTAGTGGCCGCGACCGGCGCTGACGGTCACCTGCTGGTACGGCTCGAGGCCGATCCGGATACGTTGCGCAGCAGAATCATCGAGCGTGAACCGGCCAACTGGGCAGGGTTGGAGCAACTGGTGGAAGCGTCGCAACTCCTGGCCGCTTCGATGCCGGCGCTGAGCGGGGTCGACCTGGTTCTGAGCACCGAAGGCCGAGACCCCGAGAGTGTCGCCGACGATGTGGAAGCTGCTCTGCACGAGCGTTTTCCAGTGCTGCCACTGACGCGAACATCGTCGGCTTGATCACACTTGGTCGACCATTCTCCGTGCTCTTCAATCCGGGTGGACCGAACGAGCGTGAGTTCGACGCACTGACCGACGCCGAGCCGATCAAGGCAGGTGGGGTGATACGCATTCCATCACTGGCGGTGGCGGCAGGGGAGCGCAACCTACGAGGTGGGCGGGCCGCAGGCCCTCAGCGTCATGGAGGTGGAGAAGAAGACCTCACGTACCGTCACTGTCGACCAGATCAGAGCCTGGTGAAGTGAGCACACCTTCTGTAAAGCTCGCACCCCTTCCAGAGCACTGGAAGGGGTGCGAGCTTGATGAACAGGGTGCTCACTCGCCGTGACGGGCTAGCTCTGCGTTGCAGTTGTCGTGAACGGAAGCACGAGCCGTGATCGGTGCGCGGCATCCCGGTAGATCTTGTGGGTCACGGGGCGCCCGACCGGCAGGTGGAACGCGTCCGGTGGGAGTAGTGCGTTGTGCTCGTCCGCCAACGGCTCGGCGTTGGACAACTCCACGGTCAGCTTGTGACCCGGCTTGAAGGTATTCGCGAACGGGTAGAGGCGCAGCACGTATTCCTCGATCGTGCCCGGCTCCACGGGCACCGCACGGGTGTGCGGATGGTGTGGGTTGCCCTCGGTGGTTCGCTCGTCCAGCTCGCGGTGCGAGGCCTTCAGGTAGCCGGAGGTGATCAGCTGACGCTTGCCGTTCGGCGCGTAATCCCACAGGCGCAGAATGAAATTCGAATCCGTGGCGTCGATTTCTGCGAAGATGTGCGCGGCGCCGGTGCCGATCATCTCGGTGGATTCCTCGAAAACCGGTGTGCTCCACGACAGGATCTCGACCTTGTCGGTGACGGTCAGCGGTGCCTGATAGAAGCCGTCCGGGGCGGCGTACTCGGCGCCCATCGGCTCCGGTTCGACGGAGAGTTTGTGGCGCGGGCGCAGATACAGCGACTTGTACTCGATGTCCTTCGGTGGCCACTGGCTTCCGGTCGCCACCTCGCGGGAGCCTTCCACGAAGACACTCACGGCCGGTTCGTCCATGACACCGTTGTCGATGCCCTTGATCCAGTAGTCGTACCAGCGGAACATCTTGTCGTGCTCTTCGATGAAGGGGCGCGACTGCATCGGCGGGTATGGTCCGATGTCCAGCTTCTTGGGGCCGTTCAGTGCGTCGAACAGTTCGATCGTGCCGTCCATCGTCCAGCCGCGGCCCTGGTCGATCTGCAGGTAGACCGGGATATCGATGTTGGGGGCCAGTGTGATCGGGTTGCGCTCCTCGTACCAGTCGCCGTCCAACTCGTTCGTCACGATGTCGAACCAGGCTTCGTGGTTTTTCGGATAGTTCAGCACGTGAACAAGATTCGGCCATGCGGCCACGTCGGGATCCTGTAGGCGTTCTGCGACGCGCTTCTTGACCTCTTCGGGGCTGTACGTCTCGAGCATGCGGGATTTGACTCCATCGGTGAACGCCCAGCCGGAGTCACCGCCGCGACCCTCGCGGGCTGCGCGCGGCATGAACCACATGATGCCACCGTGGTAGGTGGTCTCGTAGAAGTCGTAGTGGCCGCCGCTCACGAAGATCGCCTTCAGATGCGGTGGACGCTCGGCGGCGGCCAGTACCTGCATGGAGCCGAAGTACGAGATGCCGACCATTCCGACGTTGCCGTCGCACCACGGTTGTGCCGCAACCCATTCGATGAAGTCGTAGGCGTCCTGCCCGAGTGAGACACCGCCGGCGTTGTAGTTGCCGATGTGCTCGCCCTCGGATGCGCCGGAACCGCGCAGGTCGCCGATAACGTGAACGTAGTCTTCGCTGACGATGCGCGCGATGTCGCCGGCTTCGATGCAGCCGTCCCACATCGGACTGGGGCGTCGCTGCGGTGGCGTGGTCAGGGCAAGCGCCTGCAGTTCCTTGCCGTAGGGGCTCAGAGCCACGAGTGCCGGCCGCGGTTTGCCGTCGACGCCCTCGTAAGCGTCTGCTGCCAACTCGATCCCGTCGCGCATCGGGACCCGGAGATCTTTACGGATATGGATGGGCTGTCCACCCGCGTTGAATATTTCGAATTCGGCCATGAGTCAACGACTCCTATTCTTCTTCGTCGTACTGGGTGCGGTAGCCGTGCAGCGTCGTGAAGAACGGAGACGGTTCGAGGGTGGGGTCGCCCTCGTAGCCGAGTTTTTCGGCGACAGGTGCAAACGGTGAGTACGCCGAATCCGTCTCCGGCAGACCGCCGCACAGGCACTGATGCGCTGCGCCGCGGACGCCGACCTCGATGTCGACACTCTCGCGCAGTGCTTCGGACGCCTGGTCACGGTCGAGTTCGACACCGTAGGCGACGCCGTCGGCCCGGCGGTACGGATGCCCCAGATACAGGTGGTTCGGGCGGATCTCGTCACGCAGGTACTGAAGGCTCGTCCGGTAAGCGAGTGGATCTTCGTAGCCCGGAAAGCCGTTGGCTGCTCCGTGGACCTGCACGGCGTCGCCGACGAACACATCGTTCTGGCCGTCAACCACATAGGCGACCGATCCGGCCGTGTGGCCCGGGATGGAATGCACCGATACGGTGACACCGCCACCGAGGGAGAGTGTTTCGCCGCCTCGGACCAGTATGGACGGCTCCATCTCGCCGGAGATGACAGCGTTCGCCGACGCTATCTGCTTCTCGATACCTTCTGGATCGTTGAGGTACTGCCCACGCCCCGTCAGGTATTCGTCGACGTGTGCCTGCCGCGAGCGCAACAGGTGCGCGTCGGCTTCGTGGATCACAACCTGGGCGCGTCTGCCGGTGAGTTCCCACAGGGCGTACGCGCCGCCGATGTGATCGATATGGCCGTGGGTCAACAGGATCCACCGAACATCTTCGATCCGGCGTCCGATTGCCTCGAGTGCGGGCGCCATTCCCTCGGCCGGCGACGACGCGATCCCGGTGTCGACGATTGCAAGTTCGGGGGCGTCGATCAAGAAGCTGTAGAGGCCGAATCGGCCCCACGGCGAGACGAGGGGATGAATCTTCACGTCGTCCGTCATGTCACTCACCGGTGGAACGAAGGAAAGTGGCAGTCTCCTCGAATACCGTGTAGTACTCCGGGATCCAAGCAAAGTTCTGCGCAAAGCCGTGGTTGGCACCGGCATAACGGCTGACCGTTACCTGGGTGCCGGCTTCCTTCAGTCGCTTGCCGTACAACTCGCCCTCATCACGCATCGGGTCGTACTCGGCCGTGACGATCAGTGCCGGGGGTAGCCCGGAAAGATCCTCACGTTTGATCGGTGAGACAAGCGGGTTCGCCGCGTCCGCACCGCTTTCGAAGTAGAAACTGTTGAAGCCCTTCAGCCCTGCCGTCTCCACCCCGTACCCAACGGCGTTCTCCCGCAGGGATTCGTAACGATCGACGTCGAAGTCCAGGTCCAGTGAGGGGTAGAGCAGTACCTGGTGCGTGATGCGGTCGAATCCCTCGTCATGAGCCATTGCAGCGACAGCGGCAACAAAAGTGCCACCGGAACTGTCGCCGGCCAGTGCGAGTGTCTTCCCGTCCCACTTCAGTGCCTCGCCGTTCTCGGCTGCCCACCGCACTACCGCGTGGCAGTCCTCGAGCCCGGCCGGGAAAGCAGCCTCGGGAGCGAGGCGGTAGTCGACGGAGATGACCTTGAGTCCGGTTTCCTTCGCGAGGTTCCGCGCCACATGGTCATGCGTGTTCAGGCTGCCGAGGAAGAACGCGCCGCCGTGGAAGTACACCAACAGCCCGTACGCGTCGGCGTCGACCGGTGTGTAGATCCGTACGGGCACATCGCCCGCGGTCGTGTCCTCGACAGCGTGCAGTGGCAGGCGTTCTTCCAGGGGAGCAACGTGTGCCTCGTCGCCGGCGCGCATGAGCGCCGGGTCGATCGGTCCCTCGGGCGGGGCCGGCAGGGTGGCGATGAGTTGAGCGATCTGGGGGTGCAAGGGCATGTCGTGGCTTCCTTACTCGGTTGCAGCCGGCTGAGCTGCGGTCTTCTGGCCGGGGAACACGTCGTTGACTTCGTCTTCGGTCCAGCCCTGGCGCGAAATGCGCTGCAGTTCATCCGTCACCGGCTTGCGGTTCGCCTGGTACAACGCCAGTGCTTCCTTGACGGAATCTGCTTCCTTCAGGGCGTCGGCGAGACTGCCGGCGTCCAGGATCGCCGAGTTCGCGCCCTGGCCCTGGTGATGGAGCATCGAGTGGGCGGCGTCGCCCACGAGGACAACAGAGTCGGTGTGCCACACATCGACCGGGTCGATGTCGTAGACCGCGCGAATGCTCACTGTGTCCATGTCGAGGTCGCGGGCGATGTTCACGATCCGCTCGTCGAAACCTTCGAGTGTCGCCAGGATGTCTTCCTTGGTGATCGTCGGCGCCCAGGTGCTGTCCGGGCACAGTGCGGTGATGTCGAACGAGACCTGGCCGCGGTGGCGCAGCGGGAGCAGGTAGACCTTTGTGCCCCGCCCGATGTACATCCGGAGGTTGTCGTCCGTGGCCATCCCGTAGGCGTCGTCGACGGAGATCACCGTGCGGTAGGCGTGCTCACCGGAGAACACGGGACCCTTGTCGCTGAAAAGCTGCTGGCGCACAACCGACTTGATGCCGTCGGCGCCGATGACCAGGTCGGCCTCGACGGTCGTGCCGTTGGTGAAGGTGAGGACGGAGCGATCGCCCTTGTCCTCGAGGGTTTCGAGCTTGTGTCCGAGGTGCACCATGCCTTCGGGAAGTACGCCCAGAAGAGCGTCGATGAAATCGCCGCGATGGATCAGGTGCGTCTTCGTGTTCTCGGTGTCGCCGGGGACAGCGGGCCACTCTTCCTTCATAATCGGATCATTGGTGCCGGTGAGGATTTCGAAGTAGTCACTCGGCGAGCTGACCTGTGCGACGGCGTCGAAGATGCCCCACTGGCGGAAGCGTTCCATGGTGGACGGACGCAGACCGATACCGGCGCCGACCTCCCGGATCTGGCCGGCCTGCTCGTACACGTCGACGTCGGCGCCGAGCAGGCTCAGGGCCTTGGCTGCCGCAGCACCGGCGTATCCCGCGCCGACGATGGCGATTTTCAGGTTCTCGAGCTCTGAAGACTGCATTGTTCTTAGTCCTTGCTAGTTCTGGATGGTCAAGAAGTCGGCCGGATTCTCGACGAACAACTTGGTGATGGTGGCTTCGTCCAACCCGGCTTCGCGCAGGTCGGGAATGAGGTCTTCGAAGAGGTAATTCACGGTGTGGCCCTTGACACCTGGCCATCCGAGCGGGCTGCAGTTGGCGTCGACGCCCGCGAGTGCCTGGTCCAGGTGACCCTTGCCGAGGAAGCGCAGGAAGTGATCGAGGCGTTCCTTGCGGGGCCGTGCCCAGAACGGCGGGTCCGGGAGTTCGGTCTCGTAGCCGAAGGTGTCGAAGCCGACGCGCCCGCCCTGCTCGGCGATCCACGTGTCACGCGTCTTGTCGGCGTTCACACCGTCGTCGACGTGCCCGAACAGCACACGATCGAGTGGCAGGCCCTCTTCGTTGAAGATGGTGATGGCGTTCTCGGCGTCGATGGCCAGGTGAGTCAGAATCGGCACACCGGTGCTCAGGGCGGCGCGAGCGGCAGCGCGGTAGATTCGCTTGTCCAGGTCCGTCATTCGGCCACCGCGGCTCACGCCGACCTTTATGACGCCCGCTCGGCTGCCGGTGTTCCCGATGCCGACGGTGATCTCGTGAACGAAGTGCTGTGTCAGGTACTCGACGCTTGCACGTTCGAAGAACGGCAACGCCGTGTCGCCGCCGACGAAGCCGGTGCACGCGATGATGTGGACGCCGGTCTTGGCGGACAGCGACTTGTAGTAGTCGACGTCACGGCCGTTGCAGATTCCGGTGACGTCGACGAAGGTTCCGCCGCCGTACTCGTGGAATGCGCGAAGCTTGGGAACGGTCTCGGAGTATCGCTCCTCCGGTGTCTTCCACCACTTCGTGTCCAGTTCGGAGCCGGGCATGCCGTACCCGATGTGCTCGTGGATGGCCACGATCCCCAGCTCCTCGGCGGGGATCGGCCCCAGAACGGTGTTCACTCTCGACACAACACTCACCTCTAAGAAAATTCGAAAATTGGATGGTTATCCGTTGTCGCGGAACGTCAGCGCACGGCCAGCAGATCGCGCGGGTTGTCGACGAGGATGCGCTGCACGTCCTCATCGCTCAGTCCCTGCGCTGTGAGGGCGGGGACAAACGTCGACAGGATGTAGCTGAACGGCAGATCGTTCCCGGTATGGCCTTTGGCGACGCCGGTTGCATTGCTGGAGAGCAGAATCCGGTTGCCGTGGCCCGCCTCGACCAGCTCGGCCACCAAGGCGGCGCGTTCGTCGTCCGTGATGTGGACATCGTCGGCTGTTCCCACATGGTCCAGTGCGACATAGGCGCCGCGGCGGGCGATTTCGAGCGGTGCGCCGGTGGCGACCGCATCCTTTCGGTCGAGTCCACCGACGATGACGCGGTCGGCCGGCAGCTTTTCGTCCGCGAGGATCTCGAGGTCGGACACCGCATCGTTGCCGTAGCGGATGGAGACGGGGGCGCCGGTGGCGAGTGCAGCGCGGGCCGCTCCGCGGAACAGGCTTTCCTCAGTGGCGGTCATGCCCTCGTGATGTGCGGCGGTAGCCACCAGCCCAGGGGTGCCACGACGCTCGACGCGTGGAATCACCATGCCCTCGGTGATCTCCTTGGTGAAGAGCTCGGCGAACTTCTCGGCCGGCCACGGCGTCGGCGGATTGGTCTGCGGTGTCAGGAAATAACCGCCGAGCATCTCCTCCGGACCCAGGCCAGTCGAGGCGACGATGTGTACCCCGGTGGTGCGTGAGAGAGCTTCGTACAGCTTGACGTCGCGGCCGTGGAACATGCCGGTGGCGTCGACGATCGTCTGCCCGCCGTGTTCCCGGAAATCCTTCAGCTTTTCCGCCAGGGCCTCGAAGATGTCTGCGCGGTCCATGGTGATGTCGAATGCGTATTCCGCACCCGGAAGCACTGACAGCAGTGCCTCGTGAACCGAGACGACACCCAATTGGTCGGCGGGTACGGGGCCGAGGACGGTGTTGACGGTGTTGCCTTCAGTGATCTGGTCGACCTTCATCGGCACTTCCTTTCGTCATCGTCATGCCTGCATGACGTGGTACCGATCACAGTAGCCATTAACATTACAAAGCGTCAAGTGAGTTGGTTAACAGACATCTGACTTGTCGCGCTGAACTGTGGCTTTACTGCGGCTAGAATCTGAGGCCATGTCGCTCCGCGCCGCCCAAAAACAGATGACCTACGAGCTCTTCCTTGCCAAGGCACTGGAGTTGTTCGGCGAGAAGGGTTATTCCGCGACCACGATCGACGACATTGCGTCGGCCGCAGGTTCCACCCGGACTACCTTCTACCTGCACTTTTCATCCAAGGCTGAGGTGATGAGTGCGCTGCTGACCAAGGTGGACGCCATCCTCACCGCGGCAGACAACCCCACCCTGACCGCGGTGGTTGCCTCCGGCTCGCGCAGCGAGATCCACGCGTGGCTGGATCGCAAGTTCTCCCAATGGGACGAGATCAAGCCTTACCTCACCGCGTCGTACGAGGCGTCGTACGAGCCGGACGTCGAGGCCAAGACCGAGCAGTGGTTCGAGTCCGCTGTCGAGGACATGACCGCGGGGCTGGACGCGGCGAAGCGGCTGCCGGCCGACCGCCGCCGGATCCGCTGCGTGCTGGCGTTCGGTCAGCTCGAGCACCTCTCGCGGCGCTACTTCTCCATCGGCTGGCGGACGCCGCGCGAGATCTGCCTCGACGAAATCACCGAATCCTGGTGCTACCTGCTCGCAGCGGATAGCTAAAGCTCACCGGACGTTGACGTCGTCGGCGACATTGGCGATCTCATGCAGTACGTCGGTACCCAGATCGGCGGCGGCTTCGGATTCCGGCCGGCTTCCGAAGAGCCCGAACAGGGTCAGGATGCCGGAGGCAGCGGCGCACAACGCGCACACCAGGAAAGCCAGGCTGTAGCCACTGCCGAGCGACGAGAACGCCAGATCGCTGATCGCGGAAGGCATTGCGAGCATGGGGTTGTCGGGGCCGGGAGCCATGCTCGGATCGGTCGGCACCGGGATGACCGGCATCGAGTTGAGCGCCATTGCGCCGCCCTGATCACCAATGCCCATGACAGCACCGGCGTGGGCTTGACCGAGATCGGATTCACCGACGGCGGCGCCGAGGCCGTCTCGGACCTTGTCGTTGGCGACGCTGTTCGCGATGGCAGCGACGAGGACGGGGCCGAGCGCAAAGCCGAAGTCACGCAACAGGTTTGTCGTGGCACTCGCCATGCCCGCCAAGCGCAACGGCACGGTGTTGATGGCCACCGCGGTGATCGACGCGACCGTGAAGGCGAACCCGACGCCGAGTAGCAGCATCGGCAGGATGAAATCCGTCCATGTGGAGGTTTGGACGTCGAACTGCGCGCAGATGAAGCCGGCGATTGCGATCAGTGCAAAGCCTGAGGTCAGCACCCAGCGCGGTGAAACGCTGTGGATCAGGCGAGATACGAGCGGCACCAGCAGGAACGCCGGCCCCTGAATGACCAGGAACAGCACGCCGATCTTGAGCGGTGACACGTGCTGTACCGCACCGAGCCAGATGCTCATCGAGAAGCAGAGGCCGAGGAAGGCGAACATGCCGACGATGGCCGTGATGCCCGAGATCGCAAACACGCGGTTGGCGAACAGATTCAGGTGCAGTAGCGGAACTTCGGTGCGCAGTTCGATGACGACAAACGCGGCCAGGGAGACGACGCCGACAACAAAACCGGCGACGATCGTGGTGTTGCCCCAGCCGATCTCGGACCCCTGGGTCAGTGCCCACAGCAGCGCGATCAGGCCGACGGCCAACGTTGCCTGACCGGGAAGGTCGAGCTTGCGGCCTTCCGGCGACGACGAGTCCTGCGCGCCAAGTGAGACCACAAACGAGATCAGTGCGGCGGCGATCACGGCACCGAAAGCCCAACGCCAGCTACCGAACTCGGTGAGTACGGCGGCCATCATCGGCGAGAGTGCGGCGCCGAGGGACAGGAAGCCCGCCCACAGTGCGATCGCTTTGGCGCGGGCCTGAGCGTCGGGCGCTGCGGCGGCGATCATCGCGAGCGAGATCGGGTAGAGAGCGCCGGCACCGATGCCGGCGATGGCCTGGCCGATCCACATCAGGTGCACTTCCTGCGCACTTGCGCACAGGGCTGCGCCGACGACGATCAGCAGCGCCCCGCCGAGTAGCAGTCGTTTGCGACCGAACATGTCACCGAGCACGCCGAAGGTCAGTTCGAAAACCACCATCGTCGTGGCAAAAGCGGCGCTGATCCACGTCAGTTCGGCGCCGGAGATGTTGAAGTCCTGCTGGAAAGTTCCGTTCAGGGCGCCGGGCAGCGAGTACGCCACCTGGGCCACCATGACGGCCAGGCATGCGGCCACGAGGGTCGCTACGTAGCGCGATGGCCGCGCAGTCGGGTTACTCATTTCTGTGAGCTCCTTGCTCGAGGATCCCGTACCGCCAGAACGGCAACGGGCGTGCGCTTGTGATACGTATCACGCACTGAGTGAGCAAGGTGTCATATCGGTTTACGGTCTGTCAAGTGTGTTCTGCAGGCCGGGAAAGGATGGACAGAGTGCTAGCTCGGCGGGGCCACTTCGACGAGAATCTCCCGCAACCAGTTTTTGAACTCTGCATCGGCCAGGCGTGGGTTCCACACCATGTCGACGACCAACGGTGCGATCGGGAGCGGGAACTCCTCGATCCGCAGGTCGACGCGCGCCGCCATGGCGACCGCAACTCGATAGGTGTGCACGGCAACTCCGCCGGCCGACGCCACCAGGTGCGGGATGAGCAGGTGATCGGAGATCAATGTCCCGATGCGGTAGTCCACTCCCTGCGCGTCCATCGCGGCGTACGGCGGCACTCGGTCCCGGGAGTCGTACGTGACATGAGGCAACGACGTCAGCAGGTCGAGCGCAGATGCCTCCGGGTCGCTGTCTCGGTGGGCGATCACCACCCACCGGTTCTCGTACAGGCGCTCACGCGGGTACGGCGAATGAAACTCTTCCGACAGAAGTACGACGTCCACGCCGTTGTCGGTGAAGTCCTCGGCCTGCGGTGCAACAAAATTGCGGATGCGCAGGGTTGCATTCGGGGCCCGGTCGGCGATCAGTTGCGTCAACCTCGGTCCCACCACGAAGGCGGTGCTGGTAGTCATCGCGGCGGTGATGGTGCGAGCGTCGTGAGCGGGGTCGAAGCTCGGGAAGTTCACCACTCGCGCGGTCTGGCGCAGCACTTCGCGCAATGGATCGATCAACTCCAGGGCGCGCGGAGTGAGCACCAGTCCACTCCCCTGGCGAACAACCAGATCGTCCCCGATCATTCGGCGCATCCTGCCCAGGGCGTGACTCATCGCGGGTTGGGTCATGCCCACCCGGGCCGCGGCTCGCGTCACCGAACCCTCTTCGAGCAGCGCGAGCAGCGGCACCAGCAGGTTGAGGTTGACCCCGCCGAGTCGCTCCAGGCCGAGATCACCCTCGTGGTTCCCGGGTTGGTTCATCCACACGAAGTTACGCGGCCTGCGTCATCCGGTGGCCGAGGCCATGCGGCGCAGTCTCGGGATCGCGATGCGGTGGTTGACTGCGACCGCGACGCCGTGGCCGTCGTCGTGAGTCCAGCGCATCACCGACGGTCCCTCGGGGCGCTCGCCGACGAGGAACTCGGGTTCGCCCGACACGGGCAGGTGACCGGTGGCCTTGAGGTTCAACCCGAACTGCTCGGTCCAGAAGTACGGATCGAGGTCGAGTTCCGGCGCGTCGTCACCGGACAGGAGTGCGACGGCGGCAACCTTCGCCTGTTCGATTGCGCTGCTCCACAACGGGATCCGGCGTACACCGCGGCGGGTCGGAATGGCCGCGACGTCCCCGGCGACGACGATGTTCGGCCGAATCCGCCCGCGTGAATCCGCCTCGAGGCGGCCATCGGTAGTCAGTGCACTGGTCGCCAACCATTCCGTATTGGGAATATCTCCGATCGCAGTGACGATCAGGTCGGCCTCGATCCGTGATCCGTCTCGCAGTATCACTCCATGCGGGGCGTCGATGCGAGCAGCCGAGCCGTCGACGATGGTGAGTCCCTGGGCGATCGCGGTCGCCGTGAACGCCCTGGACAGGTGCGGGCCCAGATGCGAGAGCATCGGCCTGCCGTCGGCCACCAGCGTGACCTCGCACCCCGACGACAGTGCAGCGGAAGCGATCTCCATGCCCAGTGGTCCGGCGCCGACCACCACGACGGACGGCTGGGCCGCCAGTCGTTCCCGGAGAACCCAGGCGTCGTCGAGCGTGCGCAGGGTCAGCTCCATACTCTCCGGACCGCCAAGCCGGCGAGCCCGTGAGCCGGACGCGATGACCAGTCCGTCGTACGGCAAGTCCGTACCGTCGTCGAGATGCACCCGGCGGGATTCGACGTCGAGACCGACTGCGGCCGTCCCGAGCAACTCGGTCGCGCGGTGCAGGGGCGGCGCCAGTTCGGGGGAGCCGCCGTCGACCAACAGTGCCTTGGAGAGCGCCGGCCGCGAGTAGGCCGTCCGGGGTTCGTCTCCCACGATGGTCAGGCTGCCGTCGAATCCGGCGGCCCGAAGGCTGTCGCAGGCGGTCTGGCCGGCTATTCCATTGCCGACGACCAGAATTCGTCGGCAATCCTCGGCTCCGTTCATGTGAGTGCTCCGTTCATGTGAGGCTGAGTGCAGCAACGGGGCAGACCCGGACAGCGGCGCCGATGTCGGCGAGTTCGGGACTGTCATCGGAGAACTCTTCGCGGTCGAGGACGAGTTCGCCGTCGTCGTCGAGGTGCATCACGTTGGGGGCAACACTTTCGCACAGTCCATGGCCTTCGCAGCGGGGTCGGTCGAGCACGATTCTCATGCGGGGATCACTTTCCGGATGTCGAGTTGGTTGATAGAGCGAGTAATGTTGCTGGGCAGCCGAATCGGATCGTCCGCCACAATGCGTCGAGCGTGCTTGGCCAGCGCTCCGATAACAGCCCGACCTTCGAGACGAGCCAGTCCTTGTCCGGCGCAGCCGTGAGCGCCGTAGCCGAAGGAGAGGTGGTCGACCGGATTTCGTTCGACCGAGAAGGCGTCGGGATTCTCGTAGTGCCGGGGGTCGCGATTGCCGGCGCCGAAGAGGATCGCCACCTGGGATCCGGCCGGGACCAGAGCTCCGTCGATCTCCACGTCCTTGGTGACGAAGCGCCCCCAGGCGTGCACCGGTGCCCAGAATCGGAGTGCCTCGTTGAATGCGGCCGGCGCCAGATCGGGATTGCGGTGGACAAGATCGAATTGGTCCGGGAAGGCCGAGAACAGGGCGACAATATTGCCGATTGCGGCGATCGTCGTGTCGACTCCTGCGCCAAGATACTGGTGGATGATCTTGCTGGCAGTATCTGGCTGGATCGCGCCCCTGGCCTCGGCATCGAATATGCCGCGGCCCACCGATCCAGGGGTCAGATCCTCGGCGCGAACGCCGGCGCACCAGCCGTAGAGCTCTCCGGCAATCGGGAAGTTCTCGGCGGTCCGCTGGTTCATCGGGCCGATAACCTCCATCGCGGCCTGTCCCCAGCGCAGCATGTTCTCGCGCACCGAGCCGGTGAAGCCGATCAGGTCGGCAACGATTTCGAGGGGAAACGCGCGGGCAAGCGCGTCGATGGCGTCGAACGATCCCTGGGAAACCAGTTCCGCGACAAGAACATCGGCCTTGGTCTGGATCTGGCCCGCAAGCCCGCGTAACGCACGCGGGGAGAGATTCTCCGTCAGTGTCGCTCGCAGTTCGGTATGGATCGGCGGATCGGAGGCCAACGACGTGCCTTGCAAAGCCTCGTTGACCATCGGGTTGAAGCCGATGCTCCGGGACGAGAATGTGCCGGGGTCAGCCAAAGCGTCGCGAATCGCGTCGTAGCGCGTCAGGGCGTAGACGTCATTGGCGGGCAGATGCACCACCGCGCCGAGGTCGCGGAGTTCGGCGTAGATCGGGTAGGGGTCGGTCAGGATGTCGTCGGCGAACAGGTCGACGGTGGAACTGGCGGGAGTGTTGCGCATACACCCAGTGAAGTGACTGCGCTCACATAAATCCAACTCATATTTTGCATGGGAAAACATGCATCAGATTCATGGTCAGTGTGTCAGGTCCGCTTCGATGCGGTCGGCGGCCATGCGCAGGGTCGCGACCAAGGATGGCAGCTTCTGCCGGTCGTAGCGCACTGAGGGAATGGAAACCGACAGTCCCGCAAGGGCTTTGCCTTGGGTATCGCGTACCGGTACTCCGACGGCGACGACGCCACGCTCGGAGCGGCCTTGGTTCACCGCGAATCCCTGCTTGTGGATCCGTGCCAGTTCCGCCCGTAACTTCGGCAGGTCCGGCTGGTCGGCCACATCCGCGTCGGACTTGCTCTCGTAGGCCTGGTCCAATTCCTCGGGGGACAGTTCTGCAAGCAGTAACAACCCGCCGGACAAGCGGTGTGCCGGGAAGACCATGCCCTCGCGTGATCCGACGCGCAGCACCTGGGTGGATTCCACCGAGACGATGAACCTGGCCTCGGCGCCGGTGCGGATGGTCAGGTTTGCCGACTCCCCGACTGCCTGGACGAGGAGTTCCAGGTGCGGCAGCGCGGCCGATCGCAACAACGAGGTCGCGGAGCGCGAGTGTTCGGCCAATTCCAGCACCGGTCCGGCGCCGTACTGGCGGCCGGGGTGCTGCACCGCGAAGTCCCGGTAGACCAGCATCTGCAGCAGTCGATGCGCTGTCGATCGGGCGACCCCGAGTCGCTCGGCTGCTTGCGCGACGGTCAGGTTTCCTTCGAGTTGCAGGATCGTCGCCAATCTCAGTGCGTGGTCGACGCTGGCGATCGCATACGTCGGTGGAGTCTTCTGTGCCTTGTCCATGTAGTTCTGTATAGCATCAAATTCTGTATAGCAGAATCTAGTGTTCTGTCTTGAATAATCCAGTCACTCTTGTGTCATGACTTCGACCGACTCCCCCGTTCGGCTCAACGCCGTCGACGCGCCAGGCCAGCCGGATGTGACTCCCGCGCTCGAGGACCTGTATCGCGGCTTCGAGTCAGAACTGTTGGTGCCGTTGTGGACTGAGATCGGTGATCTCATGCCCGCCCATCCGCGTTCGTCCGCCGTCCCGCACCTGTGGAAGTGGGAGAACCTGGTCCGCCTTGCCGAACGAGCCGGCGAGATCGTCCCGGTTGGCCGTGGGGGTGAGCGCCGCGCGATTGCGCTGGCGAACCCGGCCCTGGGTGGCCGTCCCTTCGCCACGCCGACCCTGTGGGCAGCGATCCAGTACCTGATGCCGGGCGAGGACGCTCCCGAGCACCGCCATACCCAGCACGCATTCCGTTTTGTCGTCGAGGGCTCCGGAGTGTGGACGGTTGTCGGCGGCGACGCCGTCTCGATGAACCGCGGCGATTTCCTGCCTCAGGCCGGCTGGAACTGGCACGCCCATCACAACGCAACCGACAAGCCGATGGCGTGGATCGACGGCCTGGACATTCCGTTCCAGTACCTGACGGAAGCGCAGTTCTTCGAGTTCGGCCGCGACGAGATCAGCGACGCCGAGCGCATCACCCCGGAGCGCTCCCGGTCCGAGCGGCTGTGGGGCCACCCGGGGTTGCGGCCACTGAGCGCCACACCGGTCGCTCCCGGCAGTCCCTTGCTGTCGTACAGGTGGGAATTCACCGACCGCGCGCTACGCGATCAGCTGGCGATCGAGGCCGAAGGCTTCGGCGGCACAGTCGAACCCGGCCACGCGGCGGTCCGCTACACCAATCCGCACACCGGCGGCGACGTCCTGCCGACGATGCGCACCGAGTTCCACCGCATCGTCCGCGGCGCCGAGACCGCTCCCGTGAAGGAGACAGGTTCGAGCGTCTACCAGGTGTTCGACGGCTCCGGTTCGGTGACGGTCGGCGACCGGACCTGGACCGTGACGCGCGGCGACCTGTTCGTCGTACCGTCCTGGACGGCGTTCTCCGCGAAATCCGAAGCGGGAAACACGGACTCGGATTCCGGTGCACTGGATCTTTTCCGCTTCGGCGACGCCCCCGTCTTCGAGGCACTGCAGCTCAACCGAATGGAGATTTCACGATGAGGCTCACGACAATTCGCACCGGCGCAGCGACGCGCGCAGTCAAGCTCGACGGCGACCGCCTGGTCGATCTCGGCGAGAGCGATCTGGGAATCTTTCTCGCCCATGATGATTGGAAGCGTCGCGCAGAAGCTGCATCCGCCGACGATGCCACCACTTACCCGCTAGAGGGTGCAGACTTCGCGCCGGTGGTTCCGGCACCGTCGAAGGTCATTTGTGTCGGCCACAACTACACGAACCACATCAAGGAGATGGGCCGCGAGCTCCCGTCGTACCCGACGCTGTTCCCGAAGTTTGCCGACAGCCTGATCGGCGCGAACGACGACATCGTCCGGCCGGACGAGACCGAGGCCTTCGACTGGGAGGTCGAGCTGGTCATCGTCATCGGCAAGCAGGTGCGCCGCGCCGACGATGCTCAGGCTGAGGCTGCGATCGCCGGCTTCACCGTCATGAACGATGTGTCGGTGCGCGACTGGCAGTTCCGCACGATCGAGTGGACCCAGGGCAAGATCTGGGACTCCACGACTCCCGTTGGACCGTTCCTCGTGACGCCGGACGAGGTCGGCGGTGTCCGCCCGGCCCTCGAGGTCACGACAACCGTCGACGGCGAGGTCATGCAGCGTGACGACACCGGCACACTGCTCTTCGACCCGATCACGCTCGTCAAGTACATCTCGACCATCACCCGGCTCAACCCGGGCGACATGATCGCAACCGGCACTCCCGCCGGTGTCGGCCATGCCCGTGATCCGAAGGTCTACCTGCTCGGCGGCGAGACCGTCGTGACCGCTATCTCGGGCCTCGGTGCGTGCACCAACAAGGTAGTGAAGGAATGACTGACGCGCGCCGCTGGATGGAGCACGGAACGCAGCTGTTCCTGAGCGGCGTCGACGGACTCGACGACACCAGTGTGACTGCGCCGTCCGGGCTTCCGGGCTGGAGCCGGCGTCACCTCTTGGCTCACGTCGCGGCCAACGCCGAAGCGCTCGGCAACCTCGTCCAGTGGGCCCGAACCGGTGACGAGACACCGATGTACGCCTCCGCCGATGCTCGCGCCCGCGGGATCGAGGAAGGTTCCCAGTTGCCGGCGGCAACTCTGCTGGCGTGGCCGCGGTCCTCGGCCGACAAGCTCGAGGCTGCAATGGGGTCACTCGCAGACGAGCAGTGGGCCCAGCTGATCGTGACGGCCCAGGGTCGGACCGTCCCAGCCACGGAGATCCCGTGGATGCGGGCGCGGGAGGTGTGCGTCCATGCCGTTGATCTCGGCACGGGCGTCACCTTCGCCGATCTGCCCGTCGATTTCCTTGCGGCGCTTGGCGATGACATCGTGGGCAAGCGCAGCGCAGTGCCTGCGGTGGCGCTTCGACTCGAAGCCGTCGACGCGTCAGCGGCTTGGGACCTTCCCGGTGCGGATGCGCCGGTCGGTGTCGCCGGACCGCTGGCCGACCTGGTCGCCTATTTGAGCGGCCGCCCTCACGATCTGTCGACAACTGACGGATCTCCCGTGCCGGTCTTGCCGGCGTGGCTGTGAACGGAGCACAACATGAACACACCTGACGTCATTGTTGTCGGTGGCGGTATCGGCGGTCTCAGTGCTGCATTTGCCCTGACCAGGCAGGGTCTTACCGTGCGAGTGCTCGAGCGGTCCGCCGAGTTCGGTGAGGTGGGCGCAGGACTGCAGCTCGCACCGAACTGCACCCGCATCTTGAACGAGTACGGCCTACTGGACGAGGCCAAAAGCCTTGGCGTAGTGCCCACGTCGATGGTGATGCGTGATGCCGTCGACGCGTCGGAGCTGACGAAACTGGATCTGACCGACCTTGAACGCCGGTACGGGTTTCCGTACCTGGTCATCCACCGCAGCGACTTGCACGGACTGTTCCTACGCGCGTGTGAGCGGGCCGGAGTCGAACTGGTCACCGATGCCAGGGCTGTTGCCTACGATAACTCCGATGCCGGTGCGCAGGTGCGTCTTTCGAATGGAGACGTGCATGTCGCGGGGGTCGTCATCGCGGCCGACGGCCTGCACTCGGTAGCCCGTAAGTTGTTGGTCGACGACGAACCGGTATCGTCCGCCTACGTCGCGTACCGCGGCACGGTGCCGGTGACGGAGTTGGCTGATCGCCCAGTCGACCTGTCCGAGGTCGTGGTCTATGTCGGACCGGGGCATCACTTCGTGCACTACGGCCTGCGCGGCGGCGAGATGCTCAATCAGGTTGCCGTCTTCGAGTCGCCTAAAGCGATTGCAGGCGAAGAGGACTGGGGAACTCCTGATGAACTCGACGCCGCATTCGCCGATTCCTGTTCGGAGGTACGTGAGGGAATCCCGTACATGTGGCGCGACAAGTGGTGGCGGATGTACGACCGCGACCCGATCATGACGTGGGTTTCGGGACGGATCGCCTTGCTCGGCGATGCGGCGCACCCCCCGTTGCAGTACATGGCACAGGGTGCGATCATGGCGATCGAAGACGGCTGGGTGCTTGCCGAGCACGTTGCTCGCCTGCACGGCGCCGACGGCGTGATCGACTGGGACGCAGCCCTCGCCGCCTACGAGGCCGTTCGCCCGGAACACTGCCGCCGAGTATTGACGACGGCACGCGTGTGGGGCGAGCTGTGGCATCTGGACGGGACGCCGCGGCAGCAGCGAAATGTGTTGCTACGAGCCCGCGATGCGTACGACTACACCTACACCGACTGGATTTACGGGCCGACCGCCCTGGTCCCCGAGGACGAGCCGCCGCTCTACCCGATCGTCCCCCTCGCTTCGGCAGCCGAGTTGGTCGAGAACCGCTGAAACCCGTGAGTCAGTCGGACTTGTGACTCTCGGTGCTCCAGTCGACGCGTTCGGCCAAGCGGAGTAGTGCACGTCGGCGCGCAACGCTGGTTTCGCCGACGAGCATGATCCGGCCGTAGATGTGAGCGCGAAAGTTCTCGATTCCGTCTCGATTCTGTTCTCGCGCCGAGGTATTGGCGGCATTGTGGAGTAATGCGCGCAATCGGTCGTAGTCGTCACGCGGATACGACGGTTGGTTGTTGATCACAAGGCCGGTGAGGTGCTGGCGTCGATGCGGACGCATCACTTTGGTCTTACGCGGATGGATGGCAAACCCCTCGTCTCCGGCGATCTGTTCGATCGTCCACAGGAGGGTGCTGACGTCGGCGGCCTCGCTTCCGGAGAATGCGAGGTCGTCGGCGTAGCGGGTGTACGTGAGGTGGTTTGCCTTGCCCAGCCCACTCAACCGGATGTCGAGGTTGCGCGCGACGAGATTCGCAAGTGCTGGCGACGTCGGTGCGCCCTGGGGTAGATGTGCGGTGCGCAACTGCGACGCCTGTGGGTAGGGCAGGCCGCGCAGGGTATCGGCAGGCGTTGCGACAGTGCACAATCCGGTGAGTATTCCCGCTACCGCGGGCGGGTATCCGACGGCAGTGAAGATCGCGTGAATGCGGTCGCCGGTGATCGAGGGGAAGAACTGTGCGAGGTCCACACCGATCACGATCTCCGACTGTGCGTGCGGCGCAGCAAAAGTCAGTGGGCTTCGACCACGGACAAATCCGTGTGCCGCGTCGTGTGCCGGCACCTGGTCGAGTATGCGTCGCAGTATCTTCCGTTGAATTTCGCGCAACCGGGGCTTGGGTATCTCGAGGAGGCGAGCGCCGGCCTTCTTGCTGATCTGCATGGGCCGATAGTGGCGCAGTGGTAAGGGTTTCGTGCGTAGCCACTCACCGCGATCAGCGAACCACTCGAGTTCCGAGACTGTCAGATCAAGTGAGCGGGCCAGATCATCGCTGGTGTTGTATCGCGGCACGTCAAACCGCCACACCGAAGACTCGTTGGTGTCCAACGACAGGGGAACCGGTCGCAGACGGGGTAGTTCGCGCAACAACCGGTACAGCGTCTGCGGTTCGAACGGTGGGGCCGGCATGAGATCGAGGACCCGGACCGCCAGGAGCGTCGGAGAAACACCGAAGACGGTTCCGAAGGCCTCTTCGAGACCGCCGAGAGTCCATGGTGCGTCGTCGGCGGCGTCTGCCAGACGCCGCGCCAATTCGGCATCGAGCTCGAAGTCACGCATGATGCGGATCCGGGATGCGGCGGCGCGGGGTGACCAAATCCTTTGTCCGGGGCGGCGGGGAGCACGCGGAGCGTGCCGAATGCCGTCGGACGCAGTACCCGATTCTTCTGTCCAACCCAGGGGTTACCCCTGAGACTGGTCGCGTGGACCAACTCTCACCCACGCGCCGCTGCATGCCTTCACAATGGCAGACCGTCCGGTATCTGTCACGTGCTAGCGATGGGATCAGTTCAGGTTGTGGCAGATCCGGGCAAACGTGATTACCGTTGATGTCGAGGGCCCGATCGCACGATGGCTACGCGACGCGACGCGACCGCGCCCTCGTGAACGTGGAGACGAGTGATGACGACATTGGGTATCGCGGCCCTGCTGTTGGGTGTCTTGCTGATGGTGGTCGAGGCACATGCGCCGACTGCGGGGGTGCTCGGCGGTCTTGGTGCGCTCCTGATCGGGGCCGGTGTCTGGTTGCTCTTCACCTCCGGCGACGCGGGCCAGGTAATTGCAATTCCGGTGACGGCAGGAGTTGCAGTGGTAGGCCTGGGTGTCACCGCGGTGGCGAGCCGGAAAGTTCTGACCGCCCGGCATGCACCCGTGCGTACCGGAGTGCAGTCGCTGATCGGATCCGATGCGACCGTTCGCAGTTGGGACGGCTCGCGCGGGCAGGTCGAGGCCGCGGGCGGGTTGTGGAGCGCTCGAATGGATTTCGGGTTCAGCGACGACACTGTGCCGAAGGCGGGCGATCCCGTCGTCGTGGAGCAGGTTCGTGGTCTGACCCTGACAGTGCGCCGTCGTGAACCGTGGGAGCTGCCGCTATGACCACCATTCTCATCGCCCTGTCCATCGTCATTCTGCTTCTCGTGACGCTGGTAGGCATGTCGATTCGAGTTTTGCGAGAGTACGAGCGCGCCGTGGTGTTCCGGCTCGGACGGTTGATCACGTCGAAGGGGCCTGGTCTCGTGATTCTCATCCCGGCGGTCGACCGGATGGAACGCGTGAGCCTTCGGACCGTGACACTGAAAATTCCGGTGCAGGAAGTCATCACGCGCGACAATGTGCCGGCAAAAGTCACTGCAGTCACCTACTTCCGGGTGGTCGATGCCGATCGCGCAATCGTCGAGGTCGAAGATTTCCTGGCGGCAACATCTCAGATTGCGCAGACAACTCTGCGCTCGATACTGGGAAAGGCCGACCTCGACGCCTTGCTCTCCGAACGTGAACGTCTCAACGAAGACCTCCAGAAGGTGATCGATCAGCAGACGGAACCGTGGGGAGTCAAAGTCACCACGGTGGAGATCAAGGACGTCGAGATTCCCGCCAACATGCAGCGCGCCATCGCCCGTCAGGCGGAGGCCGAACGAGAACGGCGAGCCAAGATCATCAACGCCCAAGCCGAATTCCAGGCATCCGCAACGCTTGCCGACGCAGCCGACGTGATCAGCCGCAACCCGACCACCCTGCAATTGCGCTACCTGCAGACGTTGCATGCGATAGGCGCCGAGAACAACTCGACCGTCGTCTTCCCGCTGCCACTCGACCTGGTTCGTCCATTCCTGGATAGCAAGAACGAGGGCACCCGGGAAGAGTCCGGATCGGCCAGGCCGGTTGCGTCCGAACCGCTACCTAATGGTCTGGAGATCCGTCCGCCGTTCTCCCCGCCGATCGCGCGATAGTGCTGGTTTGGCTACAACACGGCCGAGACATGTTCCGGCAGAGTGATATCCGCAGCGAGGTCTTCGGCGCGAATGGGTTCACCGAACTGTACGGTTGCCGGAATGACACCAGCCCAGACCTTCTCGACGCCGATGTCCGCGTTGTCGTCGCCGGGACCGCCGGTGCGGGCCTTTACGGATGCCTCGAACAGGGGTAGCGCAAGCACCAAGGTCGCCGCCAGTTCCTTGCGAGTGGATGCCCGCAGGTGCCTCGAGCGGTCGGGAACTACTTGATCGACAATCAGATTCAATGCATCGATCCGTTCTTGCGGGTCCGTGACAACGCGGGGCTGACCGAGAATTACGGCGCTGCGGTAATTCATCGAATGGTGAAACCCGGAGCGGGCCAGAACAAGTCCGTCGAGCATGGTGACAGTCACGCAGATCTCGCCGTCGGGCGCCAGGCTACGTGACGCCACCGAACCGTGCAGGTACAGCGTGCCGTCTTGATCCGGGCCTTCGGGATCAAATCCGTACGCGGTTGGCAGCACGAGGGGCACGCCGTCGGTGGACACGCCCAAGTGGCACAACTTGGCAGAGCGCAGAACGTCGAAGAGTGCTTCCCGATCGGTGACACCGTGATGACGCGCGCGCTTGTGGGTTGTACGTGCTGTTGGGGACAGTGAGGCGAGTGCGACGGTATGTGTCATGTGAGCAATACTCGTAGCCAAGTGGCTTGAAGTCATGGTCCAATTTGTGGATAGTTTGGTAGGCCACTTGTGGAAGGGACAAAGATGCTTCTGCCCTCGGCGGTTGCGGTGGTGCTCGACCGAACGGATCGACGACCGCTGCCGATTCAGGTTGCCGATCACCTACGGTCAGCCATTCGCAGTGGATCGGCCGTGGTGGGTTTGCGGCTGCCGAGTACGCGGAAACTGGCCGCCGAACTCGGCGTTGCACGGGCGGTCGTGGAACGCGCCTACGAGCAGTTGATCGCCGAGGGCTGGCTGGTAGCGGTGCGCGGCTCGGGAACCTTTGTGGCCGAAGCTCCTTCGCCCGTCGTCAAGTCGACGCCCCAGCCCGCGAAGGTAGTCGCCGCCTCGCCACCGCAGGTTCAATTGCGCCCCGGAGTGCCGTGGACTCCACCGCGGGCGAGTGCGGCCTGGCGTCGGGCGTGGCGAGATGTCGGTTCCATGCCACCACCTTTCGGGGATCCCGACCCGGCGGGTGACGTCGAATTGCGCTCTGCATTGTCCCAACTGCTGGCCCGGGCTCGTGGCATGGCAGTCGAACCCGAACGGATCATCATTACTTCCGGAGCCACGCACGGTCTCGGACTGGCGTTGTCGGCGTTGCGATCACCCGAAGCGGCACTGGCAATGGAAGATCCGGGCTACCGCAGCGCGTCGACGGCGGCGCTTGCCAGCGGATGGTCGTTGCTCGACGTTCCGGTGGATGCACACGGACTCCGCGTCGACGAGCTGGAGTCGGCGCCGGAAAATGTTCGTGGTGTGTACGTGACGCCGTCACATCAGTATCCGACCGGTGGACTCTTGCCGGTGAGCCGTCGAAATCAGTTGATCGACTACGCCCGGGCTCGCGGCGTCCTCATCTTCGAGGACGACTACGACTCCGAATTCCGTTACGACGTAGCGCCGTTGCCTGCGCTGGCTCAACTCGCGCCGGATCGGGTGGTGTATCTGGGCACGGTTGCCAAGACACTCGGCGCCGGAATTCGGCTGGGGTGGTTGGTTGCCCCGCAAGAGCTTGCCGTGAGAATTGCAGCGCATCGGGTTCGCATCGGGGATTTCCCGTCTCTTCCGCTGCAGCGGGCTCTGCTTTCACTGCTGCGGGATGGTGAATGGGATAGAACGGTTCGGGCGGCGCGTCGGCGATATCGAGAGCGTGATCGATTGGTGCACACAGCGCTGTCCCGTTTCGGGGAACTGCGCGGGCTGGGAGCCGGCATGCACACAACACTGATGCTGGATGCGGATCTGGCCAGTGCTGTCGCGCGTCGGGCGCTGGAACGCGGAGTGGAGGTACCGACCCTAGCTGAGTCTGCGCGCAGTCACCACGAGCCAGGTGGACTGGTGATCGGGTACGGCAGGGTGGATGCCGTCGACCTGGTGTACGCGCTCGAGGTGATTTCAGACTGTCTCGCGGATCACGGTGCTTGAGGTCCCGTTGATCGGGAGCGGTGCCCCGAGGTGCTGTTCACGGTTCTAGCGTGTGCTCGTGACCCGCAACCAGACCTTCCCGCACCTGCTCGCATCCGGGACCATCGGTCCCATCACCGTGCCCAACCGCGTCGTTCTGCCCGCCATGGACATGAACCTCTGCGAAGACGGCGAAATCGAGTCGGGCGACATCGACCATTTCGTGGCGCGTGCGGCCGGCGGGACCGGGCTGATCATCACCGGTTGCTGCGCTGTTGCGTATCCGATGGGCTGCACCAGCCGCAAGGAACCGGGGCTCTCGGAAGACCGGTTCATCCCCGGGCTCAAGGCGTTGGCCGATGCGGTGCACGACGCCGGTAGCAAGCTGTGTGTGCAGATGACGCACCACGGCAAGGTGGCGCGGATCGACACTCTCGACGGTCGACCACAGCTGGTGCCGTCCACGCCGAAGCCGCCGGGTGACATGAGTGCGATGGCCGATTGCACACCCGAAGAACTGGGCAAGATGGCTGCCATCAACGAGGGCAAGAGGGCGACGTACCACGAAGCCACCAAGGAAGATCTCGATTGGCTGGTCCGCATGTTCGCCGAGGCTGCCGGACGGGTGAAGGCCGCGGGCGGCGACGCCGTAGAGATTCACTGCGCCCACAACTACGTCCTCGGAGCGTTCCTGAGTCGGTACACGAATCAGCGCAGCGACGAGTACGGCGGTTCCATGGAGAATCGGGCTCGCCTGGCTTGTGAAGTCATTCGCGCAGTCAAGGAAGAGGTCGACGGTTCACTTGCCGTCATCGTGCGTCTGGCCGGTCAGGAGTACGGCGAAACCGACGGGCTGACCGTCGACGAGGCAGTTGCGGCCGCGAAGATGTTCGAGGCGGCCGGCGCTGACGCCATCCACGTCACCGGCACCGCACTGAATGCTTTTGCCAACTTCACCGACGGTCCCCTGCCCGACAAGGTCGGCTACTACACCGACAATGCAACGCGAATCAAGCAGGCGATATCGATCCCCGTGATCACCGTCGGACGTATGCTCCCCGAGGTCGGCGAGAAGATGATCGCCGAAGGACGCACGGACTTCGCCGCGATGGGCCGTCAGCTTCTGGCAGACCCGCAGTTGGTGAACAAGCTCAAGGCCGGTGCGCCCGAGCGGGTTCGGCCGTGCATCAATTGCTACGTCTGCGTGCAGGAGAACTTCTGGGACGAGACCCCGCTGTGCGCTGTCAACCCCGCGCTCGGCAACGAGGCGCTCATTCCGTTCGTGCGCACCGCCACCCCGAAGCATGTGGTTGTTGTCGGTGCAGGCCCCGGCGGCCTCGAGACTGCGCGAGTTGCCAGCGAACGTGGGCATCGAGTCACTGTGGTGGACAAGGCAGATCGGCTCGGCGGCACGCTCTGGTTCTCGAGCCTCACGACCCCGGACAACGGTCGTCTGTTGGACTGGCTCAAGGTGGAAACCTCGCGACTGGGCGTCGACATCCGGCTGAACACCGAGGCCACAGTCGCTTCGATCAAGGCTCTCGGCGCCGACGTGGTTGTGGTGGCCACCGGCGCTGTTCGTGACCGCCCGTCGGTGCCAGGTGGGGACCTGCCCCACGTGCACACCGGTGATACCTTGCGCGCCTTGATGACCGGCGCCGGTGACACGTCGCAGGTTCCGCCGTTCCTGCGCACGATGGCCAAGCTGGGCAAGCTTTCCGGAATCACCAAGAGCCCAGCCGCGATTCGTGCAGTCACTCGCAAGTTCCTGCCCATGGGCAAGGACGTCGTGGTCATCGGTGGATCGCTGGTCGGACTCGAACTTGCGGAGTTCCTGGCCGAGCGTGGTCGCAACGTCACGCTGGTCGAGGAAGGCCAGCAGTTGGGCATTCCGATGGCGATGCCGCGTCGTTGGACGGCTGTGCGTCACGCCAAGGAAGTGGGTGTGAAGATCCATCGCAATGCGGTGGTGCAGCGAATCACCAAGGAGCACGTCGAGTTCCGCGCCGGTGACAAGACACTGACCGCGCCGGCCGACATGGTTGTCGTTGCGTCGGGTGTGTCTGCTCAGGCGCCGCTGGCTGACGCATTGGCCGGTGTGGTCTCCGACGTACGTGTTGTCGGTGACGCCTCGGAGGTCGACTACATCGAGGGCGCCATGCACACCGCGTGGAAAGTGGCGATGGATATCTGACGACATTTGCTGTGCGCCTTTATCAACCGCGGGCGGTCAATAAGGGCGCACAGCAACGATATCCGGCCACCACCGCTCCGCCACGTCGGGATGCGCACGCAACCGACTCTTGAGCGCATTGGCGCCGTAGGAATCGTGGATCGGATTGTTCGCGTCGACGGTGACGCCGGTGGCGTGCTTCGCCAATTCCGGTGGGAGGTCGAACTCCGGGACCTGGGTGGCGTAGTTCGGATTGAAGAAGAACGGCACGGAGATCCGCTCGCCACTGTCTTCCGGTGAAATAACCCGGTGCACTGTGGCTTTCAGATATCCACCCGTTGCCACCTCGAGCAGTTCGCCGATGTTCACCACCAGGGCGTTTTCGAGTGGTGGTGCGTCGATCCAGTCACCGTCGTGCTCAACCTGCAAGCCGGCCTTACCGGGCTCGATGTACAACAGTGTCAGTACTCCGGCATCCTTGTGGCCGCCCACTCCCTGGGTTCCGGCGCCCTTCGGCCGTCCCGGATAGCGGACTACTTTGATCAGGATCGACGGATCCTCCGCAAACGCGGCGTCGAAAATATGTGGATCCTGCCCCAGAGCTACGGCCCACTCCCGGAGCAATCGCAATGCCACGTTGGTGAGTTCGGCATTCCATTCGGTGATGACTTCGCGTAGTTCCGGAAGAGCATCGGGCCATTGATTGGGGCCTTGCAGAATCTCCCAGTCAGGCGAGGTGGCAGTGCGCACGGTGGCAGGTTGCTCGGCACCGATATCGATCTGCTCGCGCCAGTCCTGCTTACCTTCGGTGAGCTCACCGCCCAGTCGCGTGTACCCACGAAAGTGCGGGCTGCGCAGGTTCTCGATCGCCAACTTCTCTGCCAACGGGAGAGCGAAGAACTCCCGAGCGACTTCCAGTAGGCGTCGTTGCAAAGCGTCGGGAATTCCGTGGCCGACGAGGTAGAAGAACCCCATGTCGTGGGTCGCGTCGCGCAGTTGGGCCCGGAACTGCTCGGCAGTATCGGGGTTCTGCGCCAGCGACAGATCGAGCACTGGCAGCGACGTTAGCGACATGGGGTCCTCGATCCGTGTGAGGTTCTGATGTCCATCATTCCACGCAGCCCAGGCCCTGGCCGCTCGCGGAATGCGCCCCCGCAGGCGTGACCAACCGCGCGGATGCGGAAACGCCATGCGGATAACAGAATCGGGGCCTCGCGCCATTGGCGCAAGACCCCGAATCCGGGTGAGCAAAAAATCAGGCCTCGTCGGCTCCGATGATGAAGGCTTCGAGCTCGATGCGAGCCTTGTCGTCAGCCATCTGGACCGGCGGGGACTTCATCAGGTAAGCGGAAGCCGGGTAAACCGGTCCGCCGATGCCGCGGTCCTGGGCGATCTTGGCTGCGCGGACGGCGTCGATGATGATGCCTGCGGAGTTGGGCGAATCCCAGACCTCGAGCTTGTACTCCAGGTTGAGGGGAGCGTCACCGAAGGCGCGGCCTTCGAGGCGGACGTATGCCCACTTGCGGTCGTCGAGCCACTCCACGTAGTCCGAGGGACCGATGTGGACGTTGCGGTCGTGGACCTTGCCGGCGAGGGAGCCGGTGAGGTTCGACGTGACGGCCTGCGTCTTGGAGACCTTCTTGGACTCCAGGCGATCGCGCTCGAGCATGTTCTTGAAGTCCATGTTGCCGCCGACGTTGAGCTGGTACGTGCGGTCGAGCACGACGCCACGGTCTTCGAACAGCTTCGCCATCACGCGGTGGGTAATGGTGGCACCGACCTGGCTCTTGATGTCGTCACCGACGATCGGGACGCCGGCGTCCTTGAACTTGGCAGCCCACTCCGGGTCGGAGGCGATGAAGACGGGGAGTGCGTTGACGAAGGCGACGCCTGCGTCGATGCAGCACTGTGCGTAGAACTTGTCAGCAGCTTCGGAGCCGACGGGCAGGTAGGACACGAGGACGTCGACCTTGGCGTCCTTGAGTGCCTGGACTACGTCGACGGGCTCGGCGTCGGACAGTTCGATGGTCTCGGCGTAGTACTTGCCGATGCCGTCGAGTGTCGGACCGCGCTGGACGGGGATGTCGAGCGGCGGGACGTCAGCGATCTTGATGGTGTTGTTCTCGCTGGCGAGGATTGCCTCGGAGAGGTCGAAGCCGACCTTCTTCGCGTCGACGTCGAAAGCGGCGACGAACTGGACGTCGCGGACGTGGTACTTGCCGAACTTGACGTGCATGAGGCCGGGAACGGTACCGGTCTCGTCTGCATCCTTGTAGTAGTGGACGCCCTGAACCAGGGACGAGGCACAGTTGCCCACGCCCACAATTGCTACGCGCACCGCGGTGCTGTTCTCACCCATGGTCGGGCTCTCCTTCTTTCTTGGATGTTCCTGGTATCGATTGCTCGGCTGCGATCAATTCGTTGAGCCAACGCACTTCGCGTTCACTCGACTCGAGTCCGAGCTGGTGGAGCTGGCGGGTATATCGGTCCAGCGATCCGCTGGCCCGGCCGACGGCGTCGCGAAGGCCTTCGCGGCGCTCTTCGACTTGGCGTCGTCTGCCTTCGAGGATCCGCATCCGCGCTTCTGCGGGGGTGCGGCTGAAGAAGGCGAGGTGAACGCCGAAGCCGTCGTCGGTGTAGTTCTGCGGTCCAGTGTCGGCGACCAATTCAGTGAACCGTTGCCGGCCTTCCGGGGTGAGCTGGTAGACGCGACGGGCCCGACGCTTGAGGGCGCCGGTGGTGTTGTCGATGTCTTCCGAGATCAAGCCGTCGGCCTGCATGCGCCGTAGTGCCGGGTACAGCGATCCGTACGAGAACGCACGGAATGCGCCGAGCAGACCGGTGAGCCGCTTACGCAGCTCGTATCCGTGCATCGGTGACTCGAGGAGTAGCCCGAGAATTGCGAGTTCGAGCAACTGACACCTCCCGAGTCTGTGGATCTAACCGCTTGATGCGATACCCAACTATATCGCGCCGATATATAAAACCACACATCGGTGCGTTAGGTGTATCGAACTGTCACGGCTAGATCCACGCTAAATGGGGCGATTTTCGACCGTTCCTGCCGTTTGCGATGCGGATCGGGGCAACACCGCCAGGGTGGAGAAACTCTCAGCCGCAACTTATTTCTGCTGGTAGCCCCAAGGTGATGAGCAAAAGTGTGTCTATCGTGACCCTCCCGAACAGTCCCCTGTTTCCCTGACGCACGTACTCTGGTCAGGTGCGGATACAGCGGCAAGTTGTGGACTACGCGCTCGCGCGTCGGTCTGTGCTGGCCGAAGTGTCTGCGGGTAGGACTGGCGTCAAGCAGGTATGCGACGCCGATCCCTACCTACTCAGAGCCGCGAAGTTCCACGGCCGGGGCAGTGATGTTCTCTGCCCCATCTGCCGTAAGGAACAGTTGACGCTCGTGTCCTGGGTGTTCGGCGAGAAGCTCGGCCAGGTTTCGGGATCAGCCCGGACGACGGACGAGCTCGCTCGGCTTGCGGAGACAGCAGAGGAGTTCACGGTGCACGTTGTAGAAGTGTGCCGGTCCTGCAGCTGGAACCACTTGGTGCAGTCCTATGTGCTCGGCGCAGTGCCTGCGCCGCCGCGACCGCGGCGAGCACGTCCACCGAGCAGACGAACGCAGTCTGCGAGCCGGCGCACCGCCAGCGAGTAACGCCACACCCGAAGAAGGGCCCGATCGAAGTCTCATGTGATCGGTCCATGACCACTGGAGATTTGATTTCGTGAGTTCCCCCGACAACACCCCCGGCAACCGTCCCTCGGGACCAGGTGGTCCGAGCGGTCCGCCGCAGGGGCGCCCTCCGCAAGGCCGTCCGCCTCAAGGTCCGCAGCAGGGTCGTCCGGTGGGTCCCCCGCCGCAGGGGCGCCCTCCGCAAGGTCCGCAGCAGGGTCGACCGATGGGACCCCAACAGGGGCGTCCGATGGGTCCCCCGCCGCAAGGACGCCCGATGGGTCCGCCTCCGCAGGGCCGTCCGCAGCAGGGTGGTCCCATGGGTCCCCCGCAGCAGGGTCGGCCAATGAGTCCCCAGCAGGGACGCCCGCAGCAAGGTGCACCCCAGAATCGACCAGCACCGGGCGCCGAACCCACACAGCGCGTCGCAGCTGCTGCGGCACTGCCTCGCACTGATGCCGGATCCCGTCCGCCCGCAGGCCCCCCGCCGACGAAGCCACCGACAGGCGGCCCCGGTGGTGGCGACGGCAATGGCGGCGAGCCCCCGAAGGGACAGAAAGCAGTGAAGAAGAAGTCGAAGTGGCGCACAGTTCGCCGCTCGGCGTACGTGTTGGTTGCGCTCGGCCTGGTGCTGCCGGTGCTTGCCTTCATGGCGGCATACATCGTGCAGGACGTACCCAAGCCCGGCGATCTCCCGACCAATCAGGTTGCGACGATTTACGCGTCGGACGGAAGCACGGTGCTCAGTACCGTTGTTCCGCCGGAAGAGGGTAACCGCACCGAGGTGGCGCTCGATCAGATTCCGGTGCATGTGCGTAACGCAGTGCTTGCTGCCGAGGACCGGGATTTCTACACGAACCCCGGATTCTCGATCTCCGGTTTTGCGCGCGCCGCTCGTGACAACGTTCTCGGCCGTGACAGCGCGGGTGGTGGATCGACGATCACTCAGCAGTACGTGAAGACGGCGGTTGTCGGTTCGGAGCGTTCGCTGACGCGAAAGATGAAGGAACTTGTCATCTCGTCGAAGATGGCAAACGAGTGGTCCAAGGACGACATTCTTGCCGCGTACCTGAACACCATTTACTTCGGTCGCGGTGCGTACGGCATCGAAGCTGCGTCCAAGGCGTACTTCGGTAAGCCTGTCGACCAGCTGACCGTCGAGGAAGGCGCCGTGCTGGCGTCGTCGATCCAGTTGCCGTCGCTTCTCGATCCGGAGACCAATCCGACTGGCGCGGAATCGCGTTGGAACTATGTGCTCGACGGTATGGTGTCGGCCGGAACATTGGATCAAGCTGCACGCGCGCCCATGACCTATCCGGGGTACATTCCACTTTCTCAGGTAGAGAACGGAAGTCAGGGTACGACGGGGCCCGAGGGTCTGATCAAGAATCAGGTGCTCCGGGAGATCGCGGACGCCGGGATCAGTGAGCAGTCGCTCAATACCGAAGGCCTGCAGATCACTACGACTATCGATCCGCAGGCTCAGGCCGCGGCGGTGGACGCCGTGCGCACCAACATGGAGGGCGAGAACGAGGAACTGCGGACGGCTGTTGTCTCCGTCGATCCACGTACCGGAGGTGTCCGGGCGTATTACGGCGGCGACGACGGAATCGGCTTCGACTACGCAAATGCCGGCTTGCAGACCGGTTCGTCGTTCAAGGTGTTCGGTCTGGCAGCAGCGCTCGACCAGGGAATTCCGCTCTCGCAGATGTACGACAGCTCGCCGCTGACGATCAACGGCATCTCGATCGGCAACGTCGAAGGTGAAAGCTGTGGAACCTGCACCATCGCAGAGGCTCTCAAGCGTTCGCTGAACACCAGCTTCTACCGTCAGATGCTCAGCCTCGACGGCAACGGACCCCAGGAAATTGCGGATATCGCGCACAAGGCAGGTATCCCGGAGACGATTCCGGGTATCGGCCCGTCGCTGACCGAGTCCGACGGTTCCGGCCCGAACAACGGAATCGTCTTGGGTCAGTACCAGTCTCGCGTGTTGGATATGGCGTCGGCGTACGCAACTCTCGCGGCGTCCGGCACGTTCCACGCTCCCCACTTCGTGGAAAAGGTTGTTGCCGCCGACGGAACGGTTCTCCTGGACCGCGGTACTCCGTCCGGTGAGCAGCGGATCGATCCGGCCGTCGCGGACAACGTGACGGCGGCTATGCAGCCCATCGCCGCGTACTCGCGTGGGCACAACCTGGCCGGTGGGCGTCTGTCTGCATCGAAGACGGGTACCGCTCAGCTCGGTGACACCGGTCAGAACAAGGACGCCTGGATGGTCGGTTACACGCCGTCGCTGTCGACCGCTGTGTGGGTCGGTACCGCGGACGCTCAGGCCATCACCAACTCGAACGGCGGATTGATCTACGGTTCCGGGCTGCCTTCCGATATCTGGAAGGACACGATGGACGGAGCGTTGGAGGGTACGGACAACGAGACGTTCCCGAAGCCGGGCAAGATCAACGGCCAGGCCGGTGGTGTTCCCGAGTACACGGCTCCCGCTGCTCCGAAGACGACGGCACCGCCGACCACTACGCCGGAGTCCACCACGACTACGGCACCGCCGGTTGTCGTGACCACGACGGACGTGGAGATCCTGCCGGGCATCACGATTCCGATTCCCGGAATCTCGAGGCCGACGACGGAAACCGAGGAACCGGGCGCCGTCACCACGACGGAAGAGGCTCCGGCGGGTGTCAGCCCCGGCCGCTAAGGCGGTAGCCTCGCGGAGTGGCCGCCAATGTAGATGATGCCGATGCGACTTCTGTGACAGACGATGCGGAGTCTCGGGTGTACGAGTCTCCGGCACCGTTGGCGGAGGACACGCGGTCGGCGGATTGGCGCGACGTTCCCAGTCGTAACGATGTAATGGTGTCTGCGTTGTCAGGCACGGTAGGTGGTCCGGTCGGTCGGCATGCGCTGATCGGCCGGACTCGTTTTTTCACCCCGATGCGCGTCATCTTGCTGTTGGCCGTCGTGTTCCTGGCGTTGGGCTGGTCGACCAAGGCAGCGTGTATTCAACAGGCGCCCTTCGGTGAGCAGGGCCAGTTGGGTCTGGACTGGGGAGGTTCCCGCCAGTACGTCGCACTGTGTTATTCGGACACGGTGCCGTTGTACGGTGCGGAGCGCCTCGATCAGGGTGCGTTCCCGTACAAGAAGTCGTGGGAGGAAACCCGCTCCGACGGTTCCGTCCAGACGCGGTACATGGAATATCCCGTTCTGTCGGGGCTCTATCAGTACGGCTCGATGAAGGTGGCAAAGGCGTGGGATTCGATCACGTGGCTGCCGGGCGCAATTCAAGTTGCCCTGTACTTCAACGTGGTGGCATTCGGTTTGGCGTTGGCGTGGTTGGTGACAGTGTGGGCGACGACGCTCTTAGCCGGCCGACGAGTGTGGGACGGCGCGTTGGTCGCGTGTTCACCCCTCGTGATCGTGCACGTGTTCACCAATTTCGATCCGTTGGCGACGGCGTTTGCCATGGGCGGTTTGTTGGCGTGGGCGCGCAAGCGACCGGTCCTCGCCGGCATTTTGCTGGGGTTGGGCGGCGCCGCGAAGTTGTATCCGTTGTTGTTGCTCGGGCCGCTGTTGGTTCTGTGCCTGCGGGCGGGCAAGACGCGTGAGTGGTTGGTAACCACACTCAGTGCGGTCGCGGCGTGGCTTGCCGTGAACCTTCCGATCGCCGCGCTCTACCCGCACGGTTGGTACGAGTTCTTCCGGCTCAACTCCGAACGCGGTGCCGATCCGGACTCGATCTACAACGTGATCGCGTCGTTCACGTCGTGGACAGGTCTCGACGGTCCCCTGGCGCAGGGTGAATCGCCGTCGAATCTCAACGCCGTGTCGTTCATTCTGTTTGTCGTGGTCTGTGTGGGAATCGGTTACGTCGCTTTGACGGCGCAACGACGCCCCCGCGTCGCGCAGCTGTGTTTCCTGCTTGTCGCGGGGTTCCTGCTGACCAACAAGGTGTGGAGTCCGCAGTATTCGCTGTGGTTGGTGCCGCTCGCGGTTCTTGCGCTGCCGCATCGCCGACTGCTTCTTGCCTGGATGACCATCGACGCACTCGTATGGGTTCCGCGGATGATGTACTACCTCGGGGTCTCGAACAAGGGGTTGCCCGAGCAGTGGTTCACCGGAACTGTCGTGCTGCGAGATATCGCGGTTCTGGTGCTGTGCGCGGTTATTCTTCGCCAGATCTACCGCCCCGACGAGGACCTGGTGCGGTACGGGTTCATCGACGATCCGGCCGGTGGTGTTCTCGATCAGGCACCGGACAAGCAGCCGTCGTGGTTCCCGCAGTGGCTGCGCCCGAAAGCGGTCCGGGAGCCGGAGCTTTCGCCCGTCTGAGTCACCATTCGTCGAGGGTGGTGTGACCATCCTGGATGGCGCGCGCGAACAGTGCCGCTTTGGTCGGCGCGGGTCGCCCGACGTTGACGTACTTAGTTCTGATCCGGGAGATGTGCGTGTTGACTGTGCCAACGCCCACGTGCAGTTCGAGCGCAACGTCCTGCTTGGAATCCGCCCGAAGCCACGCCAGCAGCACTTCGATTTCGCGGGCGCTCAATCGTGGAATGTGGGAGTTCGTACGGCGTCCCCTGACGTGAGCCATGCAGGTCGGGATTGTTCGTGTCGACTGGACAAGCTCCATGACAAAGACACCTTTCGGCTGAGGTTCCAGGGAGGAAGCGACTGCGTCGGCGCAACTTTGCAGAAGGGCTGCGGGCGGGCCGGAACGCGACGTGATCAGTATGTCGAGGCCTTCGCCCGAACTTCCGGTCGACGGCACGGTCGATACACAGTCCATACAACAGACAATTCGCTGACCTGGTCGGATAAAGTGCCTCGCTATGAACTCGAAGGCGGAATCCGGCACGCGCAATCACGTCGATCCCGCAGATATCGAGTCGAGGGGGAAGTTTGCTGAAGCGCTAACTGCGTTGCGGAAGGCCGCGGGACTGACGATCCGCGAAGCCGTCGAACGGTCGGGCGGTCTCCACGGAACCGTCGCTGGTTGGTTCTCCGGGCAGCACCTTCCGACACCGGCCAGCACCCCGATGTTCGTTGCGTTGTTGAAGGCATGCGGAGTCGATTCGGACGAGCAGCGGGAGGGTTGGATCAGCGCGGTCCAGCGCGTGCGGCAACTGACCGCCCGCCGCCGCGGCGACACCGTCGTGCCCTATCGCGGACTCGAATCCTTCCGACAGGAGGACGCCGAGTGGTTCTTCGGGCGAGGCGAACTCACTACCGCTCTCGTGGATCGAGTCGCGGCGGCGATGCGGGGTGAGGGAAGCCGTCAGTTTATGGTCATCGGAGCGTCCGGGTCCGGAAAGTCGTCGTTGCTGCGGGCCGGTCTGGCTCCGAAGATTGCCGCCGGCGATCCACGGTTCGGCGGTTGGCACGTGGTGGTTCTGCACCCGGGTTCGGAGGACATTCCGTCGTCGATCGGCGACACACGCACTGTGCTGATCGTCGATCAGTTCGAGGAACTGTGGACGCAGCGCGATCGTGATCGCCGCGAGGAGTTCCTGCGGACGCTCGCTGTTTTGGATGAGAACACGATCGTCGTGATCGGTATGCGGGCCGACTTCTACGGGCTCGCGGCCGAGGAACCGTTGTTGCTTCCGTTGCTCGACAATTCGCCGATGGTGGTCGGTCCGCTCACCGAGGAGCAGTTGCGTGACGTGATCGTCGAACCGGCGCTCAAAGCCGGAATGACGGTTCAGAGCGAACTGGTCCAGGTTCTGGTCCGTGAGCTGACGCCGCGGGGTTCGCACACCGCCAGTGATCCAGGGTCACTCCCCCTTCTGTCCCACGCGTTGTTGGGAACCTGGCAACGCTCGACCCGCAAGACCTTGACCGTGTCCGACTACTACGCCACCGATGGTATTGCCGGAGCAGTTCAGCAGAGCGCCGAAGAGGTGTTCGGCGAGCTGACCGAGCGACAGCAGAAGTTGGCGCGCAGGATCTTCCTCCGGTTGGTCAACGTCGACGAGGTCACGCAGACGCGTCGGCGCGCTCCCCGTGCCGAACTTTTCCTCGGTGACGACTTCGGCGACGTCAACACCGTCATCGATCTGTTTGCACTGAGGCGTCTGCTGACCGTCGACGAGGAGACAGTCGAGGTCTCACACGAGGTATTGCTGTCGGCGTGGAGCCGGCTGCGCGATTGGATAGATTCGGATCGGGCGGGGCTGGCGGTCCACCGCCGATTCACCTATGCGGCGCAGGTGTGGGAGGACAGTGGCCGTGACCCCAGTGCCTTGCTTGGGGCCGCCAGACTCCACCTGACCGAAGAATGGCTGCGCACCGGTGAGTTGGGCCTCGAGCTCGAGCCCAGCGAGACTCGCGCCGCTGATCTCAACGCCGTCGAGCGAGAATTCCTCGCCGCGAGTATCGCCCATCGTGATCAGCAGGAGAGCGCCGATCGGCGGCGGACCCGCGTGCTACGACGGCTAGTCTCGGCACTGGCCGCCGCGTCGGTGATTGCCCTGGTGCTGGCCGTGGTCGCGATGGTCGCCGGGTTCAGTGCCAATCATCAACGCGCCGAAGCGGACACGGCTCGCGACGAAGCGATGTCCCGTCAGGTCGCCACCGAAGCGACTCGGATGCGTGACAAGGATCCTTCGTTGGCGGCGCAGCTTGCGCTGGCCGCGTATGACGTCAGCGAGACCACGGAAGCCCGCTCGGCGCTGCTCGACGCGTCCGGTGTGCATGCGGCGACGCGTATCGTCGGCCCGTCCGGTGCCATGAAAGCCCGAATCAATCCCGCGGGAACCATTGTGGCCGTGGCCAGTTCCGACGGGATGGTGCGCCTGTATCCGATAGTCGACGGTGCCGCGGCGGCAACGCCGGTGTCGGAATTCCTCGGGGTGAAGGAGGGGACGGCACTGTTTGCGGCATCGTTCAGTCCGGACGGGCGTTTGCTGTCGACCGGTGGAGAGGGCGGCGGTGCGCTGTGGGATGTATCGGATCCGGCCAACCCGGTGCGCGGAACACTGTTCGTTCACGCGGATCACGTAGTGCAGGACATGGAGTTCAGTCCGGACGGAACCAAGTTGATTGCCGGCACGTCGACGCCGGACGTGTTGCGTTGGAACATCGACGACACCGCCGACGCGGTCGCCCTGCCGCCGCTTCCGCATCCGGCTTCGGGAGTCGTCACCGCGACGTTCAGCCCCGACGGGCGGACGCTCGTTGCCGGTGGGCGGCAGAGCACCCTGCGTGTGTGGGACGTCGCGCAGTGGGGCAACCCAACTGCGCCACCGATTTTCGCAACCGAACCCGACGGCACCACCAATCATTATCTAGGTGTGGCATTCAGCCCTGACGGACGGGAACTTGCGGCGGGCTCGACGGCTCGAGAAGTGGCGCGCTGGGACATGACGGATCCGGCGCATCCGCGGTCACTCGACGCGCTGACCGGGTTCACCAGCTACGTCAACGAGATCAACTACAGCAAGGACGGAACCCGTTTTGCCGCAGGTAGCTCCGACAACACTGTGCGAGTGTGGGATCCGCGCACCGCAGCGCTGATCGAGGTGCTGCCGGATTCCGGTGCCATCACCACTGTCGACTACAGCGAGGACGGGCAGATTCTGATTACCGGCGGCCTCAACGGGGTGACGCGTGTGTGGTCGATGCCCGGTCCGGTCTGGGCGGGACCGCGAGACGCTGTTTTCACCAGTCCTTTCGACGGTAGTGGCTCACGACTTCTCGCCGGTGTGGGTGCCCGAGGTGGTGCGATGATGGCGTGGAACACCGAGGATTTCGACAATCCGGTGTTGATGCCGGAGTTGACGTCGCGCGGCGAGGACAGGTTCACCGGAGCGTCCGCATTGTCGACCGACGGTCGGCTTGCGGTGGGTGGCACCGGTTCCGGCACCGTGTATTTGTGGGATCTCGGTGACCCGGCGGCCCCGAGGCTCGTGGGCGACCCGCAGAAATACGTCGAGGGGATCGTCGGGGTTGTCGTCCTTGATCCGTCGGCAAAGCTGTTGGCGGTGTCCTCTCAGGACGACAACGTCTTTGCCTTGGTCGACGTCTCCGATCCAGTCGCACCGAAACTGTTGTCGTCCACCGATGCCGGCGCTTACCCGCTGATGATGGCATTCCGGCCGGACGACAACATACTTGCCATTGCCAATGCAAAGAACGTAGTCGACTTGTGGGACGTCTCCGACCCCGCGGCGCCGCGTGTGGTGTCTACTGTGGACGGCTTCGAAAGTTACGCTCAAGCAGTCGTATTCAGCTCCGACGGTAACGTTCTCGCTGCCGGTAGTGCCGATCACAGCATCCAGTTGTGGGATGTGCATGACCCGTCGTCGCCTCGTGCGTTGTCACGGATCGCCGGTCCCGAAGGTGCGATCTATTCGGTGGCGATCAACCAGAAGGGCAACCAGTTGGCGGCGGGGGTCAGCGGCGGATCGGTGTGGCTGTGGGACATTTCGAATCCCGATGACCCACAACGCTTTGCTCAACTGACCGCGTATCCCGTGCGTGTCTACGATGCCCAATTCGCCGGTGGCAGCGACAAGATTGCCGCCGCCGGTCCCGACAAGACGATCCGATTGTGGGGCACCGATCCTGATGCCGTCTCCGCGCGGATATGCAGCAGCGCCGGAACTCTCATCACCGAAGAGGAATGGGAGCGCTACCTCCCCGGGGTGCCGTACCGAGATCTGTGTGAGGTCTAGAGGCTGCTCAGTTCAACCACACCTCGAGGGCCGGCTCGCTGTCCAGTTCGCTTCCACCGTCCAGGATCACCAATCCGCTGGGGCTGAGTTGGTACGTGACATCGCCGTTGCGGGCGGCAAAGCCTTCTCGGGTGCGAATCGGATCGTCGATCTCGATTGCTGCTCCGTCGCTGAGCCTCTCGCCCTTGTAGTAGTAGCGGCCGACACCGGTTTCGCACACGACGATTCGTGAAGCGGTGGTGATCGCAACAGCAACGGCCGGGTTGGACGCATTGCAGCGGGGCCCGTTCGAGACGAATCCTTGCCGGTCCGTCCCGGTGACGGTGGGAAGCGGGCCGGACACCGTGGTGGTGACGCGGGGCGCCGTGGTGGTCTGCGGCGCCCTGGTAGTCGTGGTGATGCGGGGCGCCGGGGTTGCCGCGTACGACTGCGGTGTCGTGTAGCTGTACGTGTTGGAGCGGACGTCGTCGGCGGCTTCGCTGACCGCGGTCGCGAACAGTCCCCAGAAGGCGATCCACGCGATGAAGAAGAGTATGCCGATCGCGGTGAAGATGTATCCGAGGATCAGGCCGGCGAGCGCCAACCCGTCGCCCTGCTCGCCGGTTCGTTTGATCTGACTGCGCGCGATGTGGCCGAACACGATTCCCAGCGGAGCAAAGAGAAACGCGAACACCAGCGCCAGGACCGCCAAGACGTTGGTCGGCCGCGGTTGTTGCCAGTTCTGTTGCGGGTACTGCTGCTGATATCCGTACGGGCCCGGTTCGCTCATGCACTGATTTTGCGGTACGAAGTCAGGCAAACCGCGCAGGCGGTTGGTTAGCTGCCGACGCGTCGCTCCAACTGCGGTTCGATTGCCGGCCAGTCTTCGTCCGTCATGGCAAAAAGAGCGGTGGTGCGCCAACTACCGTCTGCGCGCTGGCGGTGCTTACGGAGCAGGCCCTCGTACTGCGCACCCAGTTTGGCGATTGCGGCCCGGGATTGTTCGTTGAACTCGTCGGTGTGCCATTCGACGCGGACGACGTCGAGATCGTCGAAAGCCCGCCGCAGCAGGAGAAGTTTTGCCTCCGGATTGATTCGAGTTCCCTGAGCGGACTTCGACAGCCACGTGTAACCGATCGCAAGGCTCCGATGCGTCGGGTCGATTTGATACAGCGACGTACTACCCACCACGGCGCCGGTGACCGTGTCGATCTGGGCGAACGCAACCCGATCCGGATTCGACTCGGCCGCGTCGATGTATGCGAGTGCCTCTGCGTGAGTGTTGATCGGCGCGGCCGTCCAGCGGAAGATGCTCGGATCGTCCGACGCGGCGATCAGGGCGTCGGCGTGCTCACGGACCAATGGTTCGAGCCGGACATGCGTGCCGGTCAATATCGGTGATCGGAACCAGTTTTCGGTCATCTGGTGAGCTCCGGTATCGGTGGGGTTTTCTCGACGGCCGTCCCCGCGAGCGGATAGCGCAGCGGTACCCGCAGGAACAGGAAGAAGAACACGATCAGCAACACCACATGACCCCACACACTGGCCTGTACGACGGCTTCGTACTTGCTCGGATCGAGGTTCATGTCGAGTTGGTAGAAGTAGCGGAAGATGCCGATTCCCAATGCCGCATCCGCCACGAGATACGCGGCGATCCAGAACCAACGGATCTGGAACAGAACCAGGAACGGCAGCAGCCACAGCGTGTACTGCGGAGAATTCACCTTGTGCAGCAAGATGAATCCGCACAACATTGCCGCGCTCACTGCGATCCACGGGAAATAGCCGTCGCGCACAAAGCGTCGCCAACCCACGTACATCGCCAACCCGAACGACAACAGGATCATCAGCGGGGACAGGATGCCCACCAACGCGTCGTAGTCCGCGTTGATGTCGCGTACACCGAAGCCGTAGAACGGTCGCAGACCCCAGAACCACAGCGAGTTGGTGGTGATGTCGGCGCTGCGCTTCTCCTGGAAACTGAAGGACGCACGCCAGCCGTCGTACGAGATGAGGGCAAACGGCAGGTTCACGAGAACCACGGTCGCCACCGCAGCACCGGCCGTCATCAGCGCGCCGCGGACGTCGTACTTCTTGCCGTCTCGGCCACGCGTGAGGACATACGCGATGAGCGGAAGTACAAAGATCCCCGGATACAACTTCAGGCAGAAACCGATAGCCAGAATGATCGACGCCAGTATCGCCCGCGTCCGAAAAGGTATGCGCTCGAACGTCATCACGAAGATCGCGCCGACGCTGGTTGCGACGACGGGCAGTTCCCAGTTGTGGAACGCGTACAACACCAGCGGCGGGGTGGCCGACCAGATCAACGCGTACGCGCCGCTCATCCGGCCCAACATCCAGGCCGTCAGCAACCCGAACGGGGCCAGGATCAACGCGGAATGCAGCAGGAACTCCGCGTCGTTGTTTGATCCGATTCCGCCCAGCCACATCAGGATTCCGCTGAGCACCGGGTACTCGACGGTTCCGCCGTAGAGGATGCCTTCCGGCGTGATGCCGCCGGTGACAAACGGAAAGAGGTGTTGGTCGATGCCGCGTCCGAGCCACAGAAGCTGGATGTCGGAGTAACAAACACGGAGGTTCTTGTCGACGTCGAAGGCGAGGCTTCGGCCGTCCGGCGCGAAGGGCGCGCCGGCGCATCGTGCCTTGTTGAAGTAGCCCAGGGTCATGGCCAGCCCGCAGAGACCGACGACAAGCGTCAGGATCGACGCCGAGGTTTTTCGGTCCGTTCGCATGAGTCCCACCCTATGGGCTGGTGCCGAAAGGCGGTTCGTTGAGCGTCCGTGTACGTTCTGGGCGTTTCCTGTGATCGACGACGCGATTTCGCTGGTCAGGGGCACCTCGTGTAACCTACGAGGGTTGCTGACGCAACGACCCTCCTGCCACGGATAGTCCGTGGCCGTTTTCACTTAGTCCACAGGAGGTGATGAGGTCTTATGCGTCATTACGAATTGATGGTCATCCTTGACCCCAGCCTGGACGAGCGCACTGTCGCTCCTTCGCTGGATACGTTCCTCAATGTTGTGCGCCAGCACGGCGGCACGATCGACAAGGTCGATGTCTGGGGTAAGCGTCGTCTCGCCTACGAGATCCTGAAGCATGCTGAAGGTATCTACGCGGTGATCGACATCAACGCCACTCCCGCCACCGTTGCTGAGCTCGATCGTCAGCTCGGTCTGAACGAGTCGGTTCTGCGCACGAAGGTTCTGCGCCACAACAAGTGATTTCTGTCGGTAGCGAACTCTAACCTCGCACCCAACAGACTTACATCAAAAGCAGGAGGAACCACATGGCTGGCGACACCATCATCACCGTCATCGGAAACCTGACGGCTGATCCTGAGCTTCGTTTCACCCCGGCGGGTGCTGCGGTAGCAAACTTCACGGTTGCTTCCACACCCCGCACCTTCGACCGTAATTCCAATGAATGGAAAGACGGCGATGCGCTGTTCATGCGTTGCAACATCTGGCGCGAAGCAGCCGAGAACGTCGCGGAGAGCTTGACCCGTGGCTCGCGAGTAATCGTGAGTGGCCGGCTCAAGCAGCGTTCGTACGAAACTCGTGAGGGCGAAAAGCGAACTGTCGTCGAGCTCGAAGTTGATGAAATCGGTCCTTCACTGAAGTACGCCACGGCAAAGGTCAACAAGGCCAACCGTGGTGGCGGCGGTGGCGGCGGCAACTTCGGAGGTTCCTCCGGCGGATCGGGCGGCGGACGTCCGAGCGCTGCACCTTCCGGTGGAGACGATCCGTGGGGCAGTGCCCCTCCGGCTTCGGGCTCCTTCGGTGGCGGCGGCAACGACGAACCGCCTTTCTGATCCGTACCTGATCAGGGACATCCAGAAAAGAGCAAAGACATGCCGAAGCCGCCCTTGCGCGACAAGGTTATGAAGAAGAAGGTCTGCACCTTCTGCAAAGAGAAGAACACGCAGATCAACTACAAGGACACGACGTTGCTGCGTAAGTACGTCAGCGACCGCGGAAAGATCCGTGCTCGTCGTGTCACCGGCAATTGCGTCCAGCATCAGCGCGACGTTGCCATTGCCGTCAAGAACTCACGTGAGGTAGCACTGCTGCCTTACGCCACCGTGGCTCGCTAAGGAAAGGGAGGAAAGAACATGAAGCTCATCCTCACCGCTGACGTGGACAACCTCGGTGCGCCTGGCGACACCGTCGAGGTCAAGGACGGCTACGGCCGTAACTACCTGCTCCCCCGCCGGCTGGCAATCGTCGCTACTCGTGGCGCCGAGAAGCAGGTCGAAGGAATCCGTCGTGCACAGGAACTGCGCGCAGTGCGCGGCCTGGACCACGCCAAGGAGCTCAAGGCCGCTATCGAGGGACTCGAGTCCGTAACGCTGTCGGTCAAGACCGCCGGTGGTTCGGGCAAGCTCTTCGGTTCCGTTACCGCTGCTGACGTCGCTGCTGCGATCAAGGCTGCCGGTGGACCGGTTCTCGACAAGCGCACCATCGCGTTGCCGAAGGCTCACATCAAGAACACGGGCAAGCATGCCGTGTCCGTGAACCTGCATCCCGATGTCGTTGCCAAGTTCAACCTGAACGTCGTCGGCGCATAGTCGATTCGTTCTTCGGGCGAGCCCCGCACACTTCGGTGTGCGGGGCTCGACTCTTTTTCGCACGCGGATTGTGCTCGCTACGACCCGATCCGGGGTTGGGGATAACTGTCACAGTGTGATGTTCAACGTGCTGAACCGTGATGATTCAGGCTGCGCAACACGCCCGACACGCCGACGCGCCGACTGTGGAGAAAGTTTTTTCATCAACAGGTATGTGAAATTTCACATGCCCCTCTATCTGGCGTTTTACGGGAAACACCCAAAGTTGTCCCCAGGTTATCCCCAGATGGTGCACACAGTTTTTCAGGAGTTTCCACAATTACTCCACAGATTCATCCACAGGGCCGTTTGTTTGTGGGCCGGCAAGTCCCTAACGTCGTCTCGGCGTCTATCTACCGACCGGTGATTTTCTACCAGCGTGATGTCGGTGCGGGCAGGTACAAATGGTGAGGGCCCTGCGTTTTTCTCGCAGTGTCGTCGAGTGTTTTACGGGAAGGTCTCTCTGATGGCTGTTGTGGATGATCGAGGACCTTCCGACTACTCCGGACAGGACTACCCGGGGCCTCCCGAGTCCGAGCCCGATCAGGAATTCGGCCGCCAACCACCCCAGGACATGGTTGCGGAGCAGTCCGTCCTCGGCGGCATGCTTCTGAGCAAGGACGCCATCGCTGACGTCCTCGAAGTCCTGCGGCCAGGCGACTTCTACCGGCCCGCCCATCAGTCCGTCTACGACGTGATCCTGGACCTCTACAGCCGCGGTGAGCCTGCCGACCCGGTGACAGTCTCTGCTGAACTGGACCGTCGGGGCGAGCTCCGCAAAATCGGTGGCGCCTCCTATCTGGTGACTCTCACCCAGACAGTGCCCACCGCTGCCAATGCCGCCTACTACGCCGAGATCGTGGCCGAGAAATCAGTGCTGCGACGCCTCGTCGACGCCGGCACCCGCATCGTTCAATACGGCTACGCCGGCACCGACGGCCAAGATGTCGCCGAGGTTGTCGACCGCGCGCAGGCCGAAATCTTCGAGGTCACCGAGCGTCGTACCACCGAGGACTTCGTGCCCCTCACCGAACTCCTCCAGCCCACGATGGATGAAATCGACTCCATCGCCAGCCGCGGCGGCATCTCCCTCGGTGTACCCACCGGGTTCAAGGATCTCGACGAAATCACCAACGGTCTTCACGCCGGTCAGATGATCATCGTCGCGGCCCGTCCCGGTGTGGGTAAGGCGCTTGCCCTCGACACTCCCCTCGCGACGCCAAGCGGCTGGACCACCATGGGCAACGTTGCTGTCGGTGATTTGTTGATCGACAACCACGGGAAGCCGACGCGGGTTGTTGCCGCAACCGACGTGATGGTCGACCGCCCTTGCTATGAGGTCGAGTTCTCCGACGGAACTGTGTTGGTTGCCGACGAGCAGCATCAGTGGTTGACGGAAAGTTCCACTGCGGCGGTTCGCACTACTGCGGACATCTACGCCGATGTGCAGTCCGGGCATCGAGTTGTCAATGCTGCCGCCTTGGATCTCGCGGCGCAAGACCTATTGATTCCCGCTTACTCACTTGGCGCCTGGTTGGGTACTGGCGGCGCCCTTGATTCGATTGATCCCGAGATCGCCATGTTCATCGAAGGTGAGGGTTTCGCGCCGGATTCTTTGGAAGACAAGCGCATTCCAGCCGGTTATCTCCGTGGCGACATTGGGCAGCGACGCGATCTCCTAGCCGGCCTTCTCGACGTTGCCGGTGTTGTCGGCGACGATGGTGCGATTGAGTTGGCACTTGGTCATCAGGGTTTGTTGGGCGATGTCGCAGAGTTGGCCGTGGGCCTCGGCTTCGGAGTAGGCGTTGCAAGCGAATCCGCTCTGTCGCTGACGGCAAACGTTGATGTGTTCCGAGTCTCACAAAAGATTTTGTTGCACAAGGAACTTCGTGCGAGTGATCATGGATCACGCTTCATTGTCGATGTTCGTCCGGTTGCCAGCGTTCCGGTTCGCTGCGTGGAGGTCGACAACCGCGACCACATGTACTTGGCCGGTCATTCGATGGTGCCGACGCATAACTCCACGCTCGGAATGGATTTCCTGCGTTCCTGCTCCATCACTCACGGCATGGCCAGCGTCATGTTCTCCCTGGAAATGAGCAAAACCGAGATCGTGATGCGTCTGCTTTCCGCAGAGGCAAAGATCAAGCTCGGTGACATGCGCTCCGGCAAGATGACAGACGACGACTGGACCAAGCTCGCGCGTCGTATGAGTGAGATCAGTGAAGCGCCGCTCTTCATTGACGACTCCCCCAACCTCACGATGATGGAAATTCGCGCAAAAGCGCGGCGGCTCAAGCAGAAACACGATATTCGCCTGATTGTCATCGACTACCTGCAGCTGATGAGCTCGGGTAAAAAGGTCGAGTCCCGTCAGCAGGAAGTCTCCGAATTCTCCCGTAGCCTAAAGCTTTTGGCGAAGGAGCTCGAAGTTCCGGTTGTCGCAATCTGCCAGCTCAACCGTGGTCCTGAGCAGCGAACCGACAAGCGTCCTCAGGTCGCCGACCTTCGCGAGTCCGGTTCACTCGAGCAGGACGCCGACATGGTGATTCTGCTGTACCGTCCCGATGCGACTGAGCGTGATGATCCTCGTGGTGGTGAAGCCGACCTGATTCTGGGTAAGCACCGTAACGGTCCGACCGCGACAATCACTGTGGCGCACCAACTTCACCTGTCCAAGTTCGTGGATATGGCGCGCGGCTAGAGCTTGTTGTCGAGATGCAGCGCAGATTAGCGAGACACGCCCCGCTACTTAGACGGGTCTCGGGCGAGTCGCCGAACTTCGTCAAAGTATGTGCGTCGGACCGCACGGCAGTTCGAGGGGCATACACCCACCCTTGACCCGACTCCCTTCCACAGTGGGCGGCCAGTATGGAGAAGCAGGGAGAAGAACAGTCCCAGGCGGACAGGTTGCGTGCGGTATGCGGTGTGTCTTGATGTCCGGCTGCACGGTTGGAGCGGGCTGGCTGCTGGGGTTCGGAGTACATCGAGGCCGGCTTGGCTGAAGACGCGCAGGTCGAGGTGGCGGGGAAGATATTGGCGGAGCAAAACCATTGATGGTTTCGTTGCCGCCGCTATGCCTCTCGTCAGGCAGGCGTAGACGGCGCGTGATCGTCGAACTCATCGCTCTTGGCGGCATGCTTGGCGCGAAGGGCCTCGAGTTGGGCAGACTTGGCCGCGGCAATGCGTTCGCGGGTGGCGGCTGTACGAGCCGGAGTCGGGGCGGGATCGACGAGGTCGGCGTCGAGGTCGGCGTCGAGGTCGGGGGAGGGCTCCCAGTGCGGCGCTGCGGGGTCGACGGTGCGCATCGCGTCGGCCAGCAAGATGAACGGGACGATGAAGACCAAGAAGAAGATTGTGTACTCGCCGCTGTGGAAGAACACGGCCAGGTAGATGCCGTAGCTCAGGAACGCGGTGCCGATGAGACCGTTGACAACGCGGCGACCGGGGTGCAGTCCGGAGGCCACCAGCGCCCAAACGGTCAAGACGATTCCGCTGACGAACAGCATCGTCACATAGAAGCCGAACACGTATTTCCCCCATCTCGAGCAGATCGAACGATGATCAACCTAGATCAACGATGATCAACCTAGATCAACGATGATCAACCTAGATCACCGGCGCCGCGTTCGATCAGCACTTTCAGGCAAAGAGCAGGTCAACGGCGTCGAGGGTCGGCTGCGGTCTAGTTGAACTACCGTCGCGTTTCGCTGATCTTCGCTGCATCTCGACGGCCGCCGCTGTTGTTGTGGCTATGGACGTTGCTGACGCGGGACCGAAGTAGACGGACTGGTCCTCAGCGTGAGGATGGGAGTTGCGACACAACCGTTCTCGACCAAAAGGACCAGCCCTGTGACCCACCGTGGTGTCCCGCACTTGTGGAAGGAAGACGCCGCCTGATCGGGCGGTGCCGGGCTCGTCCGATCGCCTACGTCCCGGCAGAAATGTAGATTCCGTAAACTGGCTTGAGATGTATTGAGACTATAGGTCTTTCGGGCGGACAAGTCTGCACTCGTACGCGTAGATCGCGGCTTGGGTGCGGTCCCGGAGTTGCAGTTTGCCGGGGATCCTGCCGACGTGGGTTTTGACGGTTTCCTCCGAGACGAAGAGCTTCGAGGCGATTTCGCTGTTGGACAGTCCGCTTGCGATGAGGACGAGCACTTCCGATTCTCGTGGGGTGAGGTCGTGCACTCGCGCGGTGTCCTTGTGGTTGTGCCCGGGTTCCGAGTCTGACCGATATAGGCTGCGCCTGGGTGAGCCCTCCGTCTTCGAGTGAATTCTCGGATCATTTCGCGATGCGGCAAATCAATGTCGAGGCTGCACATGTTCCGCGGGCTGCTCTCGATGCCTGGCAGGAAGCCGGCCCGCGTCGAGCGCACCGCGCACTCGCAGACGCATTCGAACGACTCGCTCGGGACGGTCAATTACGCACAGGGGACGGGCGTCGTGCCGCGCGTCACATGTAGATTCCCGATCTACTTGTCCGATCGGCCTGCGATTTCCGAGGCCATGGTTCTCTCGCACGGCTTCGTACTGGATCGCGACGCGGTGATCGCCTCGCTCGACGACGCCCCGCCGTGGCGGAACTACGAGATCAGCGGCGACCGCCTCATCGAGGTCAGTGAGGACACTGCGATCCTGGTCTACACCGGCCGGGCCTCCCGCGGCGAGGGCGCGCCGGCGTTCCACGCCCTGATGTCCAGCGTCTACACCCGTCGCGACGGCCAGTGGCGACTCACGCTCTACCAGCAGACCTCCGTTCCGGACGCCGACCGCTAGACCAGGTCTATTGGACGGCGGAGGGGTGCGCTTTCCCCAGAAGCCACCAGTACGGACCCTGTGATGGACGTGATCGGCAAGGCCATCACCGAGGGCGCAGCGGAAATATCGCCAGTGCCTGCGGCCAGTTCCTGGACTTGTGGAAGGTGATCGGAGTCAACGGGGGATCCCTTTCACCGCTGCACACTCGCGCACTACTTCGCTGAACTCTGCGCCGATCCGGCGCAGGCATTGGCCTGGGAGGTGCGCGCACTCGACGCCACCGACGCCGTCACCGAGTGGCGCGTCCAAGAACATCACGCCAGCCTGCGCATCGCCGGCTTCTATCCCTCGCTTCACCTCAACCCCGGCGCCGATAGCTATCGCCGGCTGGGATCCTTCGAAGCCGCCCGTGAACACATCGACGCCGCCCATGGGCGCTCGTCTGCGCTGGCTCCCGAATCCGATAGGGAACTCATTCGCCGGCGATCGACGAGACGACCACGGCCGTCGAGAACCAGGACACCGCGGCCTCGTGGCAGGCACGGGCAGAGGCTTGACGTCGTTGACCTAATCAAGAGCCCACCACCCGTCATCGTCGCGAGTTCCCGGACGCACTCCTACATCGCTCCGGACGGTGCAAACGATTCCTCTCTGGTGGGCCAGATACTCGCAGACCTACACCCGATCGTGGCGCTTGAATTCGCACCAGCTATCCGCGCATTTGATGCATCTCGCACCGCAAAGTCGATATCACGTCCCGGGTGGCTGGAAAGGCATGTGGTGTGTTCGATGTCGGTCGCCTCGAGTTGAACGGTCAGCGGTGCGTCGGCGTCGACTCAGTGGTAGATGGTCTCTGTGGCACGCACCCCCCCGGTGGCGAGCGTCGGGCCAGGATATCAAGAATGAATCATCAAGACTCTCAATCAATTTGGCAGTCCACTTATGACGGCCTTCAAGTTTTCGTGAATTTCCGGGGACGGATGAGCCTCCTGGCCGCAGGATTGTCGAAGGATCCACTTGGTAGAAATGTTGTAGCGCAGGTGAAAGTAGCCCACTCGCGCGCCCTCGGGCGTAGTGTGCAACGCGTCGTTGTATCAGTTTTCCATGGACGGTCAGGTGTCCTGATGCGTAGATTGTGGTCGACAGTGCCGATCGTCATCGAGGGACTTGTGTTGGCGATGGGGTGGGTTCGGCCAATGCGGAGCCAACGGCCGTGCCCGGCGGGTTCTTCGCGGGCTACGCAGCCGAGGCCGCAAATCATGGTGGCACCCTGCCCGGGGTAAATGACTGGGACTGTGAACCGACACCGGAGCATTCGCTGCCCGTCGTGCTCGTCCACGGAACTGCTGCCAATGCGCAGATCAACTGGAACGCGATGGCACCGACGCTCAAGAGCGAAGGCTACTGCCTGTTCGCACCTACCTTCGGGATACTTCCCACCGCAACCAATTGGCCGCTGGACTCCGTTGGCGGCCTCGCATCAATGTATGACAGCGCTGCGCAGGTCGGGGAGTTCGTAGACAATGTGCTCGCGGCCACCAAGACGGACAAAGTCGATATGGTCGCACACTCGGAGGGCACCCTGGTGGGCGGCTACTACGTCAAACTCCTCGGTGGTGCGGAGGTCGTCGACAAGTTCATCGCGTTGACGCCGGTATGGAAGGGCAACGAAGCTCACGGGGCGGGTATAGCGCTCGATCTCGCGACCCAGCTCGGCACCAAGGACCAGATGCTGGAGTTCTGGGATCCTGTGGCCCCGGCACTGCTGCAGATGGCGAAGGGCTCGGACTTCATGAATGAAATCACGGAGGGCGGCCCATACGCGCCAGGTGTGAAGTACACCAACATCATGACCCGCTACGATGACATGGTGATGCCGTACACGGCCGGCTACATCGAGGCGCCGAACGCGACGAACATCGTGGTGCAGGACAGCTGCGATCAGGATTTCTCCGGGCACGCGTCCGTTGGGGCCAACGTGCGCGGCCAGCAATTCGTGCTCAACGCGCTGGACCCGGCGAACGCGGAGAGTGTGCCCTGTGTCTTTGTGCCGCCGATGATCGGCTGAACCGAAACACACTCCACTATAAGCGATTCCGGTTCTATCTGCGGAACTTGGGGGTAGTGACTGTCGAAGATGGGCGGGGTCGGGCGACGCTCGATTGCGCAGGCGTAGAGGCGGCATTACCGGGCGCTCAGGCTTCGCATGGATCGGAAATGTCACCAACGTAACCGGGGCTCACCCCACTTCTGTTGCGGCGCAACGGCTACGGCGACCTCGGCTACGTCCGGATGTTCGGTGAGTGAGTTCTCGATTTCGATCGAGGTGATGTTCCCTCCGCCGGAGATGATGACGTCCTTCATCCGGCCCGGGCGCTCGACGTAACCATCGGGGTCCTTGTAGTAGCCGAGCGTTACGGTGTTTCCGCGAAGTACGAATCTAGCCGCGGGTGACTCCGTCCGCGGGGACATCGGCTCCGGATCTAGGAACACCCGGCACCAGCATTCTCTCGTTTCCGTTACTGTCACCGCCAGGAAACCTGAAAACACCGGCACAAACAGTCTCACTATCGGAATGAATCAACGTACCGGGCGTCGGACCGCGATTCGAAATGGCCATTCCGAGAGCGTTCGTCACCAACGTTGCCGTCCGAGAAATGTCGACAGACCAGCGCCCGGTCTGGACGGAACTATCTACGGGGGCCGGTAAGCAGGCGGGTGTGCATGGCGTTGTTCGAGCGTGCCGCTGCCGACATTTCCTGCACTCTTATGTCGGGGCGCCGACGCGATCGCTTGATGCCGAGTGCTATTCCCGAACCGGGGCTATCGTGAAGTCCATGCTCATTGCGCGGATGCAAACTCTGGCACTGATTGTGGGTCCGGCGATCTTCGCGCTGTCCCCGCTGTTCTGGAACGATGGGCATTACGGAGTGGTCGGTGGCATGCTCATCGCTGTATCGACCGTGCCGTGGGTGTTCGGGCTCCTCGGAGAGTACGAGGAGCTTCGTACCCACTTCCCCGTCGTGTCCGGGCTCTGGTTCCTACTTGTGTTGATCGGCATGTTCGGGACGGTCGCGTTCGGGCTGCAGGGGTTCTTCGAGAGCGTGTTCGGCGTCGACGACAGTTCGGCTCTTGCGGCGTTCGACGGCTACCCGACAGCCGGCACAATCATGTTCCTGCTGGCCGGGCCGACGTTCCCCTTCGCGCTGGTGGTGTTCGGAGCGATGCAGTGGCGTGCACGTGTGGTTCCCCCGATCTGCAGCGTCTTGGTGCTCGTCGCCGCGGCCGCGTTCCCGATCGCTCGAGTTACGCGCGAGGCGCCCGTTGCGTTCGTCGCCGACCTCGTCATGGTCGCCGCGTTCTCCGGAGTGGCTTGGTATGCGTGGGCACGGCCGGTTGTTGCCGTCGACAACTCTTGACTTATCCTTTTGGGTAATCGAATTCTGCTGCACTGCAGCGTGATGTGTACTTCAAGCCTTTCTCGGAAAGTGAATCGCTCAGAGGGGGCTGGTTCTCAGAGGGGGCTGGTTAATGAGGAAATCGTTCGTTTGACGGTGCCGGTCAGGTCGGCCCCGGAAAAATACGCCCGACAGGTTTGAGTCACTGAGATTTGCACCTACGAAATCAGCACCACCGCGAAGGAATTCGCCCGATGGGCATGCCGCACCCGTGGTTGCCCTACTTTCCTCGGCGGACGAAATCGCAGCCGAACTGTAATCGATCGGAACCCTGTTCGGCACCCGTGGTGCGTCGATCATGCCGGCAGTTGCGACGGATGCTCTTCTGTCCGACGAAGACTACGGTGAGTGCGGAATCAAGTTAGCTGGAACAGAATTTGAGTTCCACCTCGGGGCTGTACCGGCCATCGCCTTCGGCATCTTGAGTGGCTGCCCAGTGCTGACAATCCCAAGTTTCGTACGGAATGGAATCCTACGGGCACATAGATGGTCACGCGACCGTACGACCGTACGACCGACCGACCGCACCGTCCTCGGGAAAGGTCGCGCGCTCGAGAAGGCTCTGCCCTATTCCGGTAAACATCCGGACTGCCATGTCTTCTCGTGAGAATCTCGGGTTGGTTCGATCCTCGTCTTCCAGTCGAAAATCTGCTGTGCGTGTGGGCGGAGGTCGGCACAATCCAGCTGCGATCTCAGGCAGTTGGGCGAATCACGCTACGCAGGATTCGTTGACCTCGGGATCGGCGATGATCACATGGTGGCCTTCGAATCTTCGCAATTCGGATGCGCCCGCACGTAGTAGCCGCTCGGCCCGTCGTCTTCATTGTCGATAGTGACCAGCCACTCCTCGCGGGCCGAAAAAGGCTGCGGTAGTAGTTCATCGACCTATCCAGCGACTATCTTCCAGAATGTAGCCAAGCGGTCGAGGTCTGTGGCATCTGTCGATGTCAATGCCCAAGACAACCGAGTGCCGGAAGGATTGATGGTTCAACAGATTCATTCCGCTGACCAGGCGGCGCACACCAGGTCCGATATGCCGTCGTCGGGCTACCAACTCTGCTGTGAATGCACGGCCGATTTGGGCGAGAGGGCGGGAAGAAGCTCTCGGTGTTGCTACTATTCGGTCCGATACAAACAGACGTCGGGGGGACGTAATGGGGGAACTGCTACGTGCGGACGGTGATGCACTGCGCGCGCTGGCCGTCACAATTCGTGGCCGCGCAGACGAGATCACGGCAGTCGCTGTTGCGACTCCGTTTTCCGAAGCTGCATCAGCCATGCCGGACTCGGCTACAGGATCAGCCGTCGCGGCTGCCGCTGCGCCCGCAGAGGTCGCATACACAACGGTTGCCGCGAAAATTCGGGAAATGGCAGCGGCAGCCGAATCAAGCGCCACATCATACGAAGAGACTGAGCAATTGTTCCGCAGTCAACTGAGTCGTTACCGGGACGGGCTCTGAATGACGACGATATCTCAAGTACGGCAATGGAATCCGACTGTACTCGAATCGGCCGCAGCGACCATCTCGTACAACAACCGCACCTTCCGTCAATCCCTGGAGTCGATGAACGCAGATGTCGACAATGTCCTGCAACATTGGGAGGGTGACGGTGCAGCGGCTGCATCGGCGCGGGCTCTCGCAGACGGGTTGACCGGAAACCGTATCATCACAGCAGTTTTCGCCGAAAGTGATGCGCTCGCCGAAGCCGCGGCCGCGCTCGGAGCGGCACGTACGACAGTCCTCGGCATCGTCGACGATGCACTTGCACGCGGGATGAGGGTCTCGGATTCCGGTCACGTCACAGCTCCGACTTTCGGCAGCGGCGAGGCTCTGGCAGATCTGTTCTTCCAGGCCCAAATGAACGATCAAGCCAAACAAATCGAAGCCCGACTGATTCCTGCGCTGAACACCGCGGACGAAGTGGACCAGACCGCCGCAGCAGCGCTGAACAAAGCCGCAACCGATCTCGGCGATCTGAACCAATCGCCCAGCGGCACCAGGCTTGATGATTCCGTCACGGCAATCCTCGACGGTCATGCCTTCGTCCCCGAGGATCCGCGCGCGTTCAACGACTTCTGGGAATCACTCTCCCCCACCGACAAAGACGCACTCGCCGCCTACGACCCGAGCATCGGGAACCGCGACGGGATGCCTGCAGTCGACAAAGACAACCTCAACCGGGTCTACCTCGATGCACTCGGCGCCCGGGCCGACGCAGATGTCGTCGCCTTGCATGACGCGCACCCGGACTGGGCGGACGGCAGGAACATTCCGCCGGACTCAGGAGTTGTGTCCGATCACGACAATCAGGCACGCAGAGACTACGACCAGTGGGTCAGTGACCGCGCCGACGCCCAGCGTACCGCCGACGGGTACCGGACATTGACCGAACACGTCAACGCAGACGGCACGCCGCGCTACCTTCTCGGCGTCGACGAGCAGGGACGTGCTGCCGTCGCTCTCGAGAACCCGGACACTGCCACACACGTCGCCACTTTCGTCCCCGGCACCGGAAGCCATTTGGGGACAATCGGCGGTGACCTCGACCGATCTCAGTGGATGCTCGACGCAGCCACTCACGAACTCGATGACGCCGGTCTACCTGGATCTGTTTCAGTGGTGGCGTGGTACGGGTACAACGCGCCTCAAACGATTCCCGATGCCGGTCTGGACAAGTTCGCCGAGGCAGGCACCGCTCAGCTCGATCGGTTCCAGGATGGATTGCGGGCCGCGCATGACGGTACCCCGTCGCACAACACGATCATCGGCCACAGCTACGGAAGTACAGTTATCGGCAACGCCGCCAACGATGCACGCTCGTTGGCTGCCGACGACCTTTTCTTCGTCGGCAGCCCCGGAGTGGACGTTAACCACGTCAGTGGATTGCACCTCGACGGCATCGGCACCGAGGAAATGGGTGGCCACGTGTATGCCACCGCCGCGGCATTCGATCCGGTGCCCATGATCGGCGACGTCGCCGGTGTCCACGGCCCCAACCCCGCGCGCGAGATCTTGGGCTATGCACCGTTCGGGGCTACCGTCGTTGAAAGTGCCCCCGGAACGTACTACGACGTACCGGGATTCGGCCCGATACCGAATCCCGCCGCGCACAGCGAGTATTGGAACTCCGGCAACAGCGCGTTGACCGGGATGGCACGCGTGATCGCAGGACTGGGAGCGCCATGACCACAACCTCGAGTAAGCCGTGTTCGGTGACGATCGCAGTCCTCGCGGTCGTCGCCCTGTCGACCGCATGCAATTCAAAGGAGACTCCGGTGAGCCCTGACTTCGATCCGAACCTGACCCGATCCGCTGCGCAGGCGCAAGTCATCGACAACCTCACCAGCAGCCTCGAACCGCTTCCCGCTGGCAGCTATCTGACACGTCGCAGCGCCGTCGACCCCACCCGCATGCAAAGTGCCGGAGCTACCGTTCCCTGCGACGACAGCAACCTGTCGGAAAACACCTCAGTGGACTACAACGTGCGCTACTACCTCCGGGCAGCGCAAGGCCAGGAGGTCGAAACATTCACCGACCTCATCAATTCCGCTTGGAAGCAACGAAACTGGGCAACAAGAACATTCACCACCGCATCAAGTACCAACACGGAGGTGATCTCACCAACGGGGTACCGCATGATCCTCGAGGACGGTGGCTCGACGGTCAGCCTCGTCGGTTCATCCCCATGCTTTCCTCGCCCAGATATCAATGACCGCCCGGACGCACCCGAAACGATCGAACGGCCATGACAACCCGCGAGGCGATCACAGAAGAACTCACCGTCACCGCACGGCGCGTCGAAGACGAGGTCTCGACAGTGCGGGGCCGGGGCGGTGCTGCCAACGGCAACATCGAAGTCGAAGTCGATGCACTCGGGGCAATCACCGAACTTCGCGTCAGTGAGGTCGCGACGCGGCAACTCACCACGTCGGCTCTCGCGAGTGCAATCGTTGCCGCACAACATGATGCATGCAGGTCGGCGAGGGCAACGGCAGGCATCATTCGCGACAAGCTATTGAACGATCCCCGCGTAGTTCAGATCATGGCCGAGCTCGACGCCGCCCGAAGAGTAGATCCATCGCATTCCGAGATTCCGGCACCCAAAGAGAATCCGCGCATCGCCGACGAAGAATCGTTCTATCGAGATCCACTTCGTCGACGCTGACCATCGCAGCGGTGGCTGCCGCTGCTCTCCGACTCACCATCGGGTGCTCGATCGCGTCGATCACAAACGCGACATCTCCCCCAGGCACTGAGTGTGGGGGAGGTGCCCCCATCCAACCCGGCCACGTCGAAACGTAGACACCTCAGTGGCGCGTGGGATGTCTAATGGGGTAGTCCCAAGCGATTGCGACTACCCCACTAGGCAAAATCGGCTACCCACAACATATTCGGTCTAACCGGATTGAACTTGCGCGGCACCAAATCGGTGGCGCGATGTCCTTCCAAAGGTGCAGCCGCCAACCTCACCCGGTGCCTGGCCATCGAATACGGCAAGGACAAAATCCGAGTGAACGGCATCTGTCCGACCTACGCAAAGACGGCTCTGACTCGGGAATTGTTCGACGACAAGGACTTCGACAATTCATTTACCGAGTCGATCCCGCTTAAGCGGTGGGGAGAGGTCGAGGACGTCGCGAACCTCGCGGTCTTCCTCGCGTCCGACGAGTCGAGCTACATCCACGGTGATCTGGTCAAGATCGGCGGCGGCGAAACACTCTGCCGCTACTCGGTCTGACATCTGACAGACACCTCGTTACTTCGCGCGGCGGCGCTACCCCTTGGTGCCGCCGCGCGATTCCCCTTGCCCTTACGGCCGAGGATCCACCGTCGTCAACACCTTGAATGTGCCGGAGCTCAGGGGGTGAGGACGATGCGCCCGAAAACCTTGCCGAGGTCCATCTGGCGGTGCGCTTCGGCGGCCAGTTCCAGGGGCAGGACCTCATGCACGACGGCGTGCAGATCGCCGCGTGCTGCGGCGGCAAACTGCTCGGCCCGGACCGCGTCCCTGACTGGAACCGGGACGGTGTTGAGGCTGAAAGTCGAGAACGAGCGGGACTGCTGGAACGCGTCCATGAGTCGCATGCCGAAGTCCGCCGGCGGCAAGCCGGCCACTACGCCGACGACGACCATGCGCCCGTTCGGGGCGAGTCGGTCGATGAACGCCGGCACCTCCGCCCCGCCGGCAATGTCGATGATCACGTCGAAGGATGCGGGCGCAGTCGGATCGCCCTCTCCGGCACGGTCGAGCACATGTGTCGCTCCGAGGCTTCGGAGTCGGCTGCCGCGCTCCGGTGATGACGTCGTGACCGCGACCGTGCTCGCCCCTCCGCGCACCGCGAGTTCCACTGTCGCGATGCCGATGCTGCCCGCCGCACCGCGCACGAGCACGGACTCACCAGGTACGAGGTGCGCGTGGGCGAGCGCGAAATACGCTACAGGAGCGGCACTTCCGAGTGTCACCGCGTCGATCGACGACAGCTTCGCGGGGAGTCCGACGACGTCATCGATCCGCGCAACCGCCTGCTCGACGTAGCCGCCACCGGTGCCTGTAAATGCCCACACGCGCTTACCTACCCACAAGTCGTCGACGCCCGCTCCGACTGCTTTTACCGTGCCGGCGACCTCGCTGCCGGGGACCAGTCCCTCGCTGAACCCGTACCCTCCCAGGGTTCCCCGGCGAATCACCGCGTCGACGCCGCCGACTCCGATCGCCTCTGTTTCGATGACCACCTGGCCGGGTCCCGGAACCGGATCCGGTGTCTCGATCAACGCCATTCCGCTCGGGTCGCCGAATCGTTGGATCGCCACTGCTCGCACCATCGTCTCCATCTCGTTTCGTCGCTGTCTGCGGTACCGTCGCAACGGTAACGGACGCCTCCGTCCACTTACGGAAGTGAGAACGATGACCGATCGATTGCCTCACATGCTCCGCGCCGACGCGCAAGACAACCGCGACCGAGTCCTCGAAGCCGCTCGAGCTCTGTTCGCGGAACGCGGGATCGACGTAACGATGCGCCAGATCGCTCGCCGCGCTGACGTGGGGCCCGCGACCCTGTACCGACGGTTCCCGACGAAGCAGATACTCGTCGACGAGGCCTTCGAGTACGAACTGCGGTCGTGCCGAGGGATAGTGGACGACGGCTGCGCCGATCCCGATCCGTGGCGAGGGTTCTGTTCGGTTATCGAGCGGATCAGCCTGCTCAACGTCCGGAACCAGGGGTTCGTGGACGCGTTCATGTCCGCGAACCCCGGGATCGACACCTTCTCCGCTCATCGCGCTTCGCTGCTGCGGATGCTCGCGGAACTGGCGGGACGGGCTCGAGCGGCCGGTCAGCTGCGCCGCGACTTCGTTATCGACGACCTTGTGATCGTCCTGCTCGCGGGGCGAGGATTGTCATCGACGCCACCCTCCAGCCGAGAGGCGGCAGCGCGGCGCTTCGCCGTCCTCGCCATCGACGGGTTTCGGGAATCCCCTACGAACGGAGATCTGACACGCGCCCCGCGACTCGTTTTCGAAAAGGCGCGGACCGTCCGATAGACCGTCCTTAGCGGAATGCCGGTCGTGCTCGCCTCGGCTCCCGCGCTCCGCCGGGCACTGTCACGATGTCATCCGTGCCGAACATGCGACAACCCTTCTTGGGCACAGGGATTCGAATCGATCCCAGTCGAGACTGGAGATTGCCCCATGCTGCCGGCTGCGCTTGTCCCAAAGCAAACACCGAAGGCCCGGCGGAATTCTGACACCGAGACAACATGCCCGGATGGGGGAACCTCCGACAGCGCAACCGTCGATCAACTCGATCATGTCGACGCGGCCCTCCAGTTCATGGACACTTCCGGAATCGACAAGGCGGCCTTTGTCGGTAACTCGATGGGCGCGACCTCGATGCGATTCGCCACCGTGCGTCCTGGCCGAGTCTCGCGCCTCATCACGGTGGGGTCACCCACACCCGGTCCGAAATTGTTCTCGGCTGGGCATTGAGGTGTACAAGAACCCAAGCCCCGGGACCATGGGCAAGCTGATCGAGATCATGGTCCACAACAAGCAATTCGCGACGCCGGAACTGCTCGCGACACGCTCTGGCGCAGCGCTGGCACGTCCCGACCATCTCGAGAACTACCTGGCGGGGCTTCCAAAAGGGGCGCCGATCCCGAACTGGGTGAGACTCGAGAACCTGCCGGGTGTCGACATTCCTACGTTGCTGATCCACGGACGTGACGACCGCGTTGTCCCCTTCGAACATTCATTGATGTTGCTCGCGCTGATCCCCAACTTGCGCCTCGTAATATTCAATCACTGCTGGCATTGGGCAATGATCGAGCATCCAGACGAATTCAATCGTCTGGTAATCGATTTCATCGCGAACAACTAGTTTGGAACAAGACATAGTCGGCCGGACCAACTGTCGGCGGCGCCGCGTAGGTTGATGTGATGTCGTCCTGCGCGTTGTCGCCCGTGCCACTGCGGAGTATTTCTCATGACCGAGAATTCCGGCAAAAAGCAAAAATGGCGCCCGAGTTCTAATACTCTCTGATCATGGCGCTTTGGGGATCGGCGACGAATGAAGCTCAGATGCTTCGGCAATCGCACGCAACCGCACTGTCGTTTGACGTGACAGAGGTGTGAGCGATGGCCTCACCGGCGCTGCCATCGTGGAGCAGTTCGCCCACCCGTGAGGCGATTGTGCGCTTCGTCGATACGGTAACTTGCGGGACGAACGCTGTGCGGCTTGAAGATCGGGTAGCTGTATTCGACAACGACGGGACGTTGTGGCCGGAAAAACCGATGCCCGTTCAGGTGCATTTCATCGTTGAGAAGTGGCGCGGGCAGTCCGCATCCGTGGCCGAATTCATGAGCGCCGCACATCATCCGACCTTGCATCGGTCATACGCTCAGACGGCGTATCAACCGATGGTCGAGTTGCTCCGGTTTCTGGCGGACAACAGTTTCACCTGCTATATCGTCTCGGTCGGCGACCGGGACTTCATGCGACCCATAGTCGAACAGTGCTATGGGATTCCACCTGAACGAGTCATCGGTTCAGCGCTCGGATTGAGATACGACAACGCCATCGATGATGTGCGGTATGAATCAACTTTCGAGTTCATGGACGATGGCCCTGAAAAGCCAGTGCGCATCCTCGGCGAGGCAGTCGGCCGCGGTTACACCGTGGCGAGCGTCCAACGTGACTGGGCGACGATCTTCGCTCCTCTTGATCAGCCAGCCCAGGGCGCCTTCGTCAATGGTCCGAACACTCAGGGGCTTTTCGAACGTAAACCGTAGGGAGACACGATGACCACTGATGATTCTCGTCGCGACATTGTCGAGCGCGGCATTTTCAGGCGCGCAGTGGAGGCAGCGGTCTGGGCTATGCCGGCGGTCAACTTCGAACTGATGCGAGAAGTGTTGGCGTCGGGCAAATCAAATGAGTTCGTGTACTGGTCCCAACTGCTCGACTGGCGTAACCAGACACTGACTCCCAACCCGGACCTGATCTACTACATGGCGTTCTTCGACACCCATGACGGCCCCGTAGTGGTGGAAATCCCTGCAGAAAGCGAAGGGCAGGCGCTCAACGGGTCGATCTGCAGCTTGTGGCAAGTCCCCCTCGAGGACGTCGGTCACTTCGGACTCGACCAAGGCCGCGGCGGCAAGTACGTGATCCTGCCTCCTGGCTACGACGGTTCGATCCCCGAGGGCTACATCCCGCTGGTTACGGAAACGTTCAGTACCTATGCCTTGATTCGCTCGGTGCTCAGCGAAAGAACTCAGCAGGCTCTCGACCGCGGACTTGAACTGTGCCAACGTATCCGGGTGTACCCGCTGGCGCAGGCCGACAATCCACCCCCCACGCGTTCGCGGGACCTCTTTGGCGACATAGTCGATACAACTATTCCGTATGACCTCCGGTTTTACGAACTGCTGCACCGAGTCATTCAGGATGAGCCGTGGCTCGCCCGCGACCGTGCCTTCGCCGAAATACTTTCCGGCATCGGAATTTCTCGGGGAACTCCCTTCGCCCCGTCCCCCGAACGTGCAGCGACGCTGGAACGGGCCGTTGTCGAAGCGCACGAGTGGGTCCGCAACATCTACGAGAATGGATTCGAACCGTTCTTCGCAGACTCTCAGTGGTTCTTCCCGGCCACCCAAAATTTTGCCGAGGCACAGCGGGACGGGTATGACGTCCACAACCAGGTGTACCCGTACACCGATCGCGCCGTGATCTATCACATGGCCTTCATCGGCATCAAACACCTTGGTGTGGGCCAGTTCTACCTCGTGGACCTTCGTGACAGTGATGGTGTGCTCTTCGACTCTGCCGCGACATACCGGATGCGGGTGCCCGCCGGTGTGCCGGTGTCACAGTACTGGTCGGTGACCATGTACGACGCCGGCACACACGGTTTCATTCAGGGCAACACCAAATACTCGGTCTCCTCGCAGACCTCTGGCCTGGTCATCAACGACGACGGTTCCGTCGATGTCTACTTCGGGCCGAACCCGCCATCCGAACGTGCAGCGAACTCCATTGACACCGGTGCATCCACACGCTTCGAGCTCATGTTCCGCTTCTACGGCGTCGGACCCGAGGTTATGAAGAAGCAATGGTCACTGAGTGATGTGGAGCGTCTGACTAGCTGAACGGCTAGATGTCCGAGGTACACGACGGCATCACCTGCTGATCAGCTGGGACGCCACTGCGGTGCCCGCGGCGACGGCGCCGACCGATGGCCAGGGGCCGATCTTCTTCGCCAGTGGGTGCGAGGCGCCGAACGCGCCCACGTACGTGGCGACGAGTACTGCGGTGCGGGCCGGCCCACTGGTGCGTGCCCAGTGCGTCACGCACACGGCTCCGACGACGCCGAGCACGGCGCCTCCGAGTTGACGGTTGCCGCTCTGCCTGGCGACGGCATAGCCGCCGACGAGGCCACCTGCGGCGAGGGCGGAAACGGCGGTCTTGGACAGTGCCATGGAATCTCCTTGTGTGTGTTTGTCGAACTCCCCTCCACGGTATCCCTCGTCAGGAATGTCAATCGAGGTTGACGGCGATCCTCGCGACGCAGTGTCGCCATCCTGGCGCGATGTGTCAGTTGTGGAAACTACTTATCCTGCGCCGGAATCGCCCGCGAGATCAGCTCCGATATCTTGGTCGCCGGCAGCTCCCCGTCAGGTGCCTGCGTGACGTTTGTCAGAACAACGATGACGGTACCGTCGGACGCGCGACTCGACGTTTGGGTTTGGTAGCCGGTGATATGTCCCTGGTGCCCGGTGAGTCCGTTGAGCTTTGCGATGCCAAGTCCGTAGGGCATCGCTCCTTCGGTAACGAAGTCGAGTCGTTCTCCTTGCATTTCGGGGTCCAAGAGATCCCCGGCAACAAGGGCGCGGGCCCAGATCGCCATGTCAGCAGCAGTGCATATGGCTTCTCCCGCGCCGAATCCCCAGGAAGGATTGAAGTTCGTCACGTCGATCAAATCCGGTTTCGGAGCCGGCGGGCTCGGGTTGTCCCACGTAGGGCCGTACTGATAACCGTGGCTGTACGGAGCGGGGATCGTCGAATCCGCCTGTGCGGGCATCGAACAGCCGGTCATCTGCAAAGGGGTGAAGATGCGATCCGCGACGAGTTTGCCGAGTGAGGCACCGCCGTGCTGCTCGGCGATGAGGCCGAGCATCACGTAGTTGGTGTTCGAGTAGTCCCAGCCATCTCCTGCCGCAAATTCGGCCGGCTGACCGACCGTTGTTGCGAGGAGTTCTTCCGGAGTCCACACGCGCGCAGGATTGTTCGCAAGATCATTCAGGAATTGATCTGGCGTATAGGTGGGGATGCCCGACGTCATGTTGAGCGCCTGCCTGATCGTCGCCCCGTTGGTGTCAAGCGCTGGAAAGTACGGTGCCAGTGGATCATCGAGCCCGAACTTGCCCTCTTGTGCCAGTTGTAGAACCACCGTCGCGGTCAGAGTCTTACTGATACTCCCGATCCGAAAGTGGTTCTCCACCTTCATGGGTTCGTTTGTGTCGATATTCGCAACACCTGCCGCAACCTCATAGGTGCCTCGATCGGGGCTGACGACAACGGCAACCACTCCAGGTATCCCCATTTCCTCCATCTGCTCGTTGACGATGGGGAGGATGGCGGACTCTAACGAGCCCTGTGTCGCAGCGACTTCGGTTGACGCCGAGTTGGTCTGGCCGGCTTCCCCGCTCGCGCAGGCTGTCAAAGTTACCACCGCAATCGCGAGTGTTGTGGCTGCGAGCGTCCTCATGACGTGCTCCCCGGAATCGTGTGAGCGTAGAAAGCGAAGTTTCCGCCGCCGATGTCGATGATCATGTAATTTCCTCCAAGTTGATCCAAAACCGGTTCGGGAGATGACGAGCATCCGGACAGAAGCGCAACGGCCGCAACATGAACGAGCGGAGCAGTACGCATGATCGGCGATCAGGCCGGAACATCAGGGAATGCCCGAAAGTTGACCAGGGTGGAATAGAGCGGGAGTTGGTTCGTGCGCTCTCCGGCGTTCGGTCCCTCTGAGACAGTGACAAAAATGCCCTCGTCGGTCGGCGCAGCCTCCACGTCGACGGCCCCGATGAATGTGAACCGGTCGATCTCGTACGCGACGTTGTCACCCGACAGCGGCAGCGGCGCTCGGGACAGGTGAAAGTGCAGGTGCGGCGCAGTCGTGTTTCCCGAATTACCGAGTCTGCCGATAGCCTGCCCGCGAGTGACCTTGTCGCCGACCTCCACCGACACGCTGCCTGGGATCATGTGCGCATAGAAGGCGAAGTTGCCGTCACCGATGTCGATAATCACGTAGTTTCCGGCCAACTGTTCGAAGGCGACGCCCTCGGGCAGAATCTTGGGTGGCACATCCGGCCTGTCCGACACCACAGTCACGATCGTGCCGTCGGCAACCGCCAAGAGTTCGGCGCCGTATCCGTAGTAGTCCTCGTTACGTGTTCCGTCACCCACAGCGACTGCATTGTCCTGGCCGGTTTGCATCCAATCGATGCCGAAGCGCTCGGCGCCGTTCATCCTGCCACCCAATGCCAGCACCACTCCGCGGTGCGCATTCATCACGCAACAACTGTTGTCGGCAATCCAACCGTCGCCGGCGACCGGCGGCCCGATCACAACCGGCGACGCCGTACTCGTCCGGACCGCCCCACCGATCTGGGTAGTGGCATCCGGGTACAACGCGCCGAATGCTTCCGATCCCGGCGACGCTGTGCCCAGCGTGGCCGTGATGCGGTGCGTCACTTCAGCGGGAACGTCATCGCGACTGTCGTAGACGTCATCGAGCAGTAGCACCACTGTGCGCCCCGGGGCGATATCGGTGACGGGAACGGGTGCCGCCGGGAACTGGAGAGTTCGTGCTGCCACCTCCGCTTCTCCCACCGTGGTGACCACCACGCCGTCAGGTCCGTCGGCCAGAGTCTCGACCTCTGTGATCGTCACCGGACGAGGTGTGACGTTGAACAGCTGGATCTCGTAGGCCACGTGGATCTTTCCGTCGGTGCCGGTCACCGGAATCGGATCCGGTCCGAGGGCGGTGATCACCAACGGCGTCGCCACATCTTTGTCGAGGGGGTAACCCGGCGGAACTCCACCGCGGGGATCGACTGTCGATGCCGGGGATGCGTTTGATTCGGTGGATTCGACCGACGATGAGCAGCCCGCCAAAAGTGCAACGGCCGCAACAAGAACGAGCGGAGCCTTACGCATTGTCGGTCTCCTTACTTGGGAAAGTTGACGACATCCGAATTGAGGGGAAGCTGATCGGTGCGCTCTCCCGCATCCGGCCCCTTCACGAGGGCATCTGTGGCCGTCGAGCCCACGAATGTGAAGCCGTCGATCTCGTAAGGGACGTTGTCGCTAGACAGAGGGGTCGGGGCTCGAGAGATATGGAAGTGCAGATGAACCTCGGAGGTATTTCCCGAGTTGCCCAAGTTTCCGATCACGTCACCACGCGAAACGGTGTCGCCGACTTTCACCGACGCCGATCCCGGAATCATGTGCGCATAGAAGGCGTAGTTGCCGTTGCCGATATCGATGATCGCGTAGTTGCCGCCGAGCTGATCGAACGTGAGGTTCGGATTGACGTGGTGCGGTGGCTCGTCCTTCTTATTCGATACCACTGAAACAACGGTGCCGTCGGCGACCGCCAACAGCGGTGCGTCGTAGGCGAAGTAGTCCTCGTTCTTCGATCCGTCACCGTCGCTGGAACTCAGCTCTGGCTTATTCACATCGATACGCATCCAGTCGACGGCGTAACGCTCGGTTCCGCTGATCCGTCCGCCCACCGCCATCATGGCTCCGCGGTGTGATGTGATCACGCAACATCCGTTGGCAGCTACCCAACCATCACCGGCGAGCGGTGGTCCGATCTTCACGGGCGATCCCGTGCCTGTCGTGACGGCTCCGCCGATCTGAGTCACGGTGTCCGGATACCTCGCATTGAGCCCTGAATCCTGCGTGATGAAAGGGCCATACGTAGTGACCAGTCGGTGGGTCACCTCAGCCGGTACGTCGGCGCGGGTGTCGTAGATGCCGTCGAGAACCAACACAACAGTGCCCCCGACCGGGATGTCGGTGACCGGCGCCGCTTCGAAATTCGCCAACGGGAATGTCCGAGCGAGCACTTCGTCTTTGGTCAGGCTCGCCACCACTTCGCCGTCCGGCCCACCTGCCAGCGTGTCGAGCGCGGTGATCGTTGCGGGCCGAGGCGACAGGTTGAGCACCGATATTTCATAGGCGACATGGACCTTGCCGTCGGTTCCGGTCACCGGAATCGGTTCCGGACCGATTGTCGTAATGACAAGTGGCGCCATCACATCGGCATCAATCGGGTAGCCGGGAGGGATGCCGCCTCGGGTGTCGTCGGCGGATGCTGTCGCCGATTCGGTGGAATCGGCAGCTGACGAGCAGGCCGCCAGTAGCGCGGCACATGCAACGAGGACTAGCGAGGCTTTACGCATGGGTCGTGTCCTTTATCGATAGGTAGTTCCGCGCCGCCTTCAATCAGCCAATTCCAGTGCAGTCGTCGTCACGAATTCGAGAGCAGACCCAGATGTGCCGGGCCAGTGATTTGTTTGAGCATATGCACGAAATACCAGTTTCATCAATGCATTTTGAATCTGGACATCATTTTTCACCCTCTGTTTCACCCCCTACTTCACCCTCGGATTTGCCCGCACAGCGCGAGAAATTGACGATCCGGCGACAACCCGTGGGGAATATTCAATCAACGACTCTTGGGACTTCTCGCGACACGAGGACCAACTGTGCGCGCGTCAGTTCCACGAGCGCCGAACTGATCGGAGTCGGGTAGCTGGCGTAGAGATCAGCAGCTGCCTTCAGCTCCTCCAGCGATATCTCGACTTGAAGAATCGCACTGAGCAAATTTGTCATTCGCACACAATCGTCTTCCATCTTCCCTCCTGAAGTGCTTGGCGTTCGATCCCGCGGAGGCGGCTCGATGCCGCCCCCCCGCGAAATACACTGTCAAGCAGCCGTTGTCACGGAACCAGCACCGATCTTTGCTCCGAACTTTCCTCGGATTCCGCGTCGGAATGATCGTCGAGTGCACGGCCTTCGACGTCGAGGTCGGGAATGATCTTGTCGAGCCAGCGCGGGAGCCACCATGCGCTCTTACCCAATAGGGCAAGCATCGCCGGCATCAAGACCATACGAATGATGAATGCGTCCGCGATGACTCCGACCACCAACCCGAATGCGATCGATGCCGCGACCGCCATCGTGCTGGTTGCAAAACCGGCGAACACGAACACCATGATCGCCGCTGCCGCCACCAGAACAGGTCCTGAGGTTTTGAAGCCGGATACCACCGCATCCTTGGGGGAGAGCCCTCTACTGTGCATTTCCTGGATGCGGGAGACCAGGAACACCTGGTAGTCCATCGCCAAACCGAACAGGACGCCGACGAGAATGATCGGAAGGACGCTGAGCATCGGATCACCCTGCGGTGCAGGAATGATCGCATCCAACCAGCCCCACTGGAACACCGCGACACTGCCACCGAATGCGGCGCCGACCGAGAGCAGGTATCCGAGTGTGGCGATCAACGGTACGAGCAAGGATCGGAACATGATGGTCAGTAGCACGAAGGACAGAAGGACGATAACGACTACATATTTGATCAACGCTTGGTGCAGTGCGCCGTCCATGTCGATGCCGATTGCGCTCTCGCCAGTCACTTCGAGATGAACACCAGGCGCAATGTCGGCTCGGTCCCGAATTTCGTCGACCAGGTTCTCGGTGCTCTCGTCGATAGGTCCACCCGTTGGTACAAGTCGGAACAATGCCGCCGTCCCGTCTGCGCTGATTACGCCCGGATCGACGCTTTGCACACCGTCGAGCTCGGCGAGTTGTGATTGCACCGCAGCGGTATTCGTTGCGGCGCCCTCGCCCTCGGCGATCACCATCAACGGACTCTGGATGCCGCCGAACTCTTCGACGATCAGATCGTAGGCATGGCGCTGCGTAGACGAAGGATCAAGACCGCCGGGAACGTTCTGCGCGGTTTTCATTCCGAGCATCGGAATAGCCACGAGCAGAAGGACGCCGATGCCCGCGACGATCGAGATGACCGGTCGCCGCACCAGGAATCCGACCCAGGCTGCGAAGAATGCGCCACTGCGGTGCTTTTCACCATCAGTATGCGAGCCGACTGCAGGCACGCCTGCGGCGATGTGGCGTTCTTTGCGTGGCAACGCCCGTAGGCCCAAGGTGCGCATCAACACCGGCAACAAGGTCAGTGACATCAGTACTGCGACAAGAACTCCGAACGCGCCGCCCATGCCCATGTCGGTGATGAAGCTGATTCCGACCACACTCAATCCGGCCAGTGCGATGATCACTGTCAGGCCGGCGAACACGACTGCCGTTCCGGCTGTGCCGACTGCGCGCGCCACCGCACTCTCGATCGTGTGCCCCGCGCGTAGTTCGGCCCGGAACCTGGTGAGGATGAAGAGGCTGTAGTCGATACCGACAGCCAAACCGAGCATGGTGCCCAGGGTGATGGTGGTCGGTTCGATCGGACTGATCGTGCCGTACGCAAGGACTCCCACGGTGCCGACCGCGACACCGCTCAGGGCCACAAGCATGTTCGCGCCTGCGGCGAGAAGTGAACCGAAGGTGAGAAACAGGACGACAAAGGCGACGAGGATGCCCGCAATCTCACCGATGCCGCCCACTGAGGTCGCCGGTTCGAAGAGTTGCCCTCCGACTTCTGCCTCCAAGGTGCCGGGGGCGTTTTCCGCGACTGCTACGACAGCGTCGTAGGCGGCATGCTGCTGATCATCGTCCATCGCAGCGAAAGTCAGAGTCGAGACGACGGTTGACTTGTCCACTGAAACAAAGGGATTCGACGAGTCGAAAGGATCGCTGACCGTGACGACATCCGCGACCGCCGCAGCGGCGCCGAGTACATCGTCGATCTGACTCCTGACACCGGGATCCGTTACGCTGGCTCCGCCAGCTGTCTGCAGCACCAACTGCAAACTGCCCGGGGATCTTTCGGGCTGATCCGATGGAAACTGCTCGTTCATCACCGCCATTGCCTGCGATGCTCGGGTATCCGGAATCGAGGCAGACGCACTCTCGTCCGAGGACCCGCCCGAGACCAACACTCCGGTCAACGCAAACAATGCGACAAGCCAGGCGAGGACTACAACGAGTCGGTGGCGGGCGCTGAATCGCCCGATCCACGCTAATGTGAGTGGCATAATTCTCCTACAGGAAAGTGAAAACATCTCGCGCACAGCAATACACGCGAAGTGGACTGTTTCAGTTTCCCTGCGGAACGTCCCAAAGTCGTCGTACATCGGGACCGAAAAAACTACTGCAAATGTAGTAGAACCGACGCAACACGGCGTCCGATCAGGCGAGCAACCCGGCCTGATATGCAAACGCGATCAACTGCGCCCGATCCCGAGCACCCACCTTGGCCATCGCGCGATTGGCATGAGTCTTCACGGTGAACGGAGACACGAACATGACGGTGGCAATTTCGGTATTGCTCTTGCCTTCAGCCGCAGCGATTACCACCTCACGCTCACGAGGAGTAAGCGCAGCGAACCGAGCAGCCAGCGCCGTGTCCACTGCTCGCGCGGGTTGTTCGGAGACATGAGTGATTACCGACGCTGCCGCTGAACCCGACAGCGCACCACCACCACTGGAAACTGCCTCGATACCCGCAGCCAATTCGGTGGGACTGACAGATTTGCTCAGGAACCCGTTCGCGCCGGCTTGCAGTGCTGTCAGCACTGTCGCATCGTGATCGAACGTTGTCAGCACCACAATCTTCATTGTCTCTGTCGGTGCGAATTCGCGTATGCGCCGAATTGTTTCCACCCCATCGATGCCCGGCATACGAATATCCATCAGAATGACGTCGATCTGGTCGGTCTTCGCCACCTCGACTGCCTGGTACCCGTCGGCGACGTCGGCGACGACTTCGATACGGTCATTCGCGGCGAGGATGGCACGTAGGCCTTGGCGAATCATTTCCTGGTCGTCGACAATCATCACTCGGATCATCGGATCGACCTGCCGTGGATGGGTACAGTCGCTGTCACTGTGAACATCGTTTCGTCGCCTCCGATATCGAGCACACCACCAGCAGATGTCGCACGCTCACGCATCCCCACCAAACCGTAGCCTTCGCCCGGCAGATTTCTTGATCCGGTACTGCTGCGTCGATTGGTTACCGCGGCGACGATGAAACCTGCTGCGGATTTGATCGCCAGGTCGACGTCGCTGTTGCCGTGTCGATGCGCGTTGGTCAGCGCTTCCTGCACAATTCGATAGATTGCCGTGTCGACAGTTGGATCCAATTTATCTACAACTGTGTCGATTTCGGCATTGACCTTCAAACCGATCCGTCGGTAGGAGTCGATCAGCCCGGAGATCTGATCCACTCCCGGTACGGGTTGAGTTTGATCTTCGACAGCGCTCGAACCGCCGCGTAGAACTTGGAGAATGCTCTGAGTCTCACGAAGCACCGCTGTGACGCCGGCGCGGGCCGCGTCGAGTGCGTCCCGTGAACGCTGCGAATCAGGAGGCAGATTTACTTCAGCCACACCAAGATTCATGTTCACTACGGCGATTTCATGTCCGACCATGTCGTGGAGATCGCGAGCGATCCGCACACGTTCTTCTGCGACACGACGATTCGTTTCACTCTCACGCGCGGCAATCGCGTCCAGTGCACGTTCTTCGAGTGCCTTCCAGTACCGGTCGCGGTTTCGCACTGCGTTGCCCGCTGCAGCCGCTGCTATCGCGGAAGCGAATCCTGCAATGGCGGCTGCGTCGAAAAATCCGGCCGAGTTCGCGTATACGGAGGCTGCGTAGGCCACTGATCCTGCGGCCAGTCCGGCGCCGAGTCCGGACGTCCCACGCAGTGTCAGGGAGAAGACGGTGAAGACCGCAACAGTCCACGGCACCAGAGGATCCCAGAAGACCGCATCGATTACCGAACCTGCCAGCACAACAATCAAACCGGCCCATGAGTAGCGCCGCGATATCGCGACACCTAGGGCGGTGACCGCGATCGCGACGTACCCACCGAGCGGTGCGGCCTCGACGACCATCCGATACGCCTCGGTGCATACGGCAAGTATCGAGACCACCAGCGCTATCCGGTCCAGAGTTGAGGCCTGCCGGAACCACGGACGCCGGATGAGGTGTTCGAAATCGAGCAAGGACATAGTCGCCATTCTCCCCCGGTTAGTGATGCCGAGGACCACAACACTGTCGGTGGTACGCCGACCGTCAGCGGTTGGTGCGTCCAAGGTCTACGGGCAGTTGGATGCCGGTGACGTGGCGGGCTTCGTTGGACGCGATCCAGGCGACGGCTGCTGCGATGTCTTCGGACTGGCTGACCTGGTCGGGAAGGCTTCCCATGAAAAGCAATCCGAGGTCCGGGCGTGTCTCCATCTTTTGATGCAGTTCAGGGACTGTGAGACCGGTAGCGACGCCGTGGGGATGGACGGTGTTGACGCGAATTCGATATTTCGCCAGTTCGTTGGCCATCGTCTTCGCCAGGCCTGTTACCCCGTGCTTGGCCGCTGCGTAGTCACCGAGAAACGGAAGGCCTTTCAGTCCGGCGACCGAACTTGTGAAGACGATTGCGCCGCCGGTCGCCTGTTCGATCAAGATAGGCACCGTCGCTTTGGCGGTGTAGAAGGCACCGTGCAAGTTGTTGTCGATGGTCGCATGCCAGTGATCGAGGTCGATTTCCCAGGACAGGGAGGCGGTGGTCATGCCTGCATTGGCGACGACCACATCGAGTCTGCCCAGTTCGCCGACTCCGTGTTCGACCGCGGCTTTGAGGGCGTCGAAATCGGTAATGTCGGTGATGCTTGTGATGATCCGCCGGCCGTGCTGCTTGACCAGCCGCACTGTTTCCTCGAGGTCTTCTGTTGTGGCGCCGGCATATTCGGTGGTGGGCAGGTCTGCGCAGATGTCGAGGGCGATGATGTCTGCGCCTTCAGCGGCGAAGCGGACTGCTTCGGCGCGGCCTTGCCCGCGGGCTGCTCCGGTGATGAAGACGACCTTGCCTTCGTAGCGGCGGGCGTTGGGTGTGTCGGGGATCGGTGCTTCGGGTATCTCGGCGGCCATCGGTCACTCCTCAGGTGGATTGTCTGCCTGCACGGGCGCTTCTGCGCGCTGTCCCACTCACTCGTGCGCTGCGGTTGCCTTACCGATGATGCCGCGCACATCCGAAGCGCGAATCGTCCAGATGGATCAACTTCGACTACTACATTTGCAGTAGATGTGAAGCTTTTTGCCGGGTGGTGTCTGCAGATCTTGCATCGCTGTCTCCAGTGAGATCGGTGACCGAGCTGCCGTACCTCTGGATGGCTGCCCTCTTTCGCAACGCTCGCGAGAGTGGTGTGCTGGATGAGTCACCTTTCGGTTTTGGGACCGGAGCGGATTTTCCAAGTTCAAGGAAGGCGCCATGACCACGATCCATCTTCACGAGACGACCACCGCGACGCCAGAGCAGGTTCTTGCCGGCCTGACCGACTTCGGCCCGGGGCGCGAGGAAATCTTCGGCCGCAGCGCAGACAGCTACCTCAAAGTGCACCACGAAGGCCCGCATGACGCTGATGTCACGGAGGGCTCTAGCGGCATCTGGGAACGCCTGCACTACGACTGGACCGACCCACATCGCGTCGTGATGACGACCACCGACTCCAACTTGTGGGGCGGTGCCTCAGGCCACACCTACACGCTCACGCAGCAGCCCACGGGGATTACCGACGTAGATGCCGTCGTGGTCCGCGATGGCAAGAACCTGAAGGGACGGCTTCTTGCATCAGTACTCGGGCTTTTCGGTACCCGCGTGCTGGGAAAGCAGTTCACGAAGTCCATCGAGGCGATCGAAGCACGCAATGGCGGCGCGAACGGAGAGAACAAGTAGACATAAGAAGCATGATCTGAAGGGCGGCAGGAGGATTCGTTCCGATCGGCGCGTTGCCGTTGAAGATCGGTGCACATCGACGATCATTGGCGACGTGGAGAACTCGAGAGAAATGCACCGCGATGTCGTCCGAGAGTCGTATTCGGCCAGATCTCAGGAGTACATGGATCTCTTCGGCTCCATAGATTCGACGCACCCATCCGATCAGGCACTGATGGCCAGCTGGGCCACCACCCTGACAGGTGCCGTGCTCGATGCTGGGTGCGGGCCGGGGCAGTGGACAGACTTCTTGGCCCAGTGCGGACTGGTTGTGAGCGGGATCGATCTGGTTCCTCAATTCGTTGAACGAGCCCGCGTGCAGTACCCGGATCTTTCCTTCGAAGTCGGGGCATTCGAAGCATTGGACGCCGCGACAGAATCAATGGGTGGCGTGCTGTCCTGGTACTCGCTCATCCACCACAATCCGCACGATATCGAGGTGCCGATCGCGGAATTCGCACGCGTGATTCGTCCCGGTGGTGGATTGCTGGTTGGCTTCTTCAACGGCGCAACCGTAGAGGCCTTTGATCACGCGGCGACGACTGGCTATCGATGGTCGGTGGCCGAACTCAGCCAAGTACTGGTCACGGCGGGCTTCGAAGTGATCGAGACATATACTCGAACGGGGAGCGGTTACCGGCCCCACGGCGCAATCATTGCACGGCGGCGGAGCGGTGAGGACACGCCTGAGATCGACGGTTAAACGTCGAGAAGGCGAAACGGGATCAGAAGACCACCCGATCCGTGACAGCACGCCCCCACCCGGTATTTCGGCAGTGTCAGGTCCGGATGCGTGGATCTGTCGCCATGACGCACCGGCCACTTCAGGCAACAGGTACTCGACTTGCTCCAAGGTCTGGCGCCACCTTCTCGACCGACTCCGGCCGTCGTCCTGACCGTGGCAGTCGCTGCCGCAGCAGTGCGGTTCCGATTCCTTTCCGATCTCGAGGCGGACCCTCGGACGGCCACGCCGAATGAGGAGGTAGTTTTTGATGTCAGATGATGAAACCGCCGGAGCACTATCCGTCGTAGGACTGGAGATGTTCGAATGAGTGCACTCACAAACGATCTCAATCTGAAGGTGCCCGTCATCGGGGCCCCTATGGCAGGCGGTGCGTCAACACCGGCTCTTGTCGCAGCCGCCTCTCGTGCTGGCAGTCTCGGCTTCCTCGCCGCCGGATACAAGACGCCACAGGCCCTGGCCGACCAGATCGACACTGTGCGCACCGAGGGAGTTCCGTTCGGTGTCAATATCTTTGCGCCCAACCCGGTGCCGGTCGACGCCGACGCTTTCCGAACCTATGCCAGGGCGATCCAGGTCGAGGCGGATCGTTACGGCGTCATTCTTGCCCAGGGCGAACCGGTCGAAGACGACGACTATTTCGAGGACAAGATCGATCTGCTCCTGGCCAACCCGGTTCCGGTGGTCAGCTTCACTTTCGGCATTCCTGGGCCCGCGGTGATCAAGGCGCTGCGTGCTGCTGGCTCTCTTGTCGTACTGACGGTAACCTCTGCGGATGAGGCCGACCTTGCCGTCGATGCAGGGGCTGATCTCCTTGTCGCCCAAGCGTCTGCCGCTGGTGGCCACTCCGGAACGTTGACGCCCCAGCAGATTCCGGCTGACGTGCCGATCGCTGACTTGATCGCGCAGATCCGCCGTCGCACGGCTGTTCCACTGTTGGCGGCTGGTGGATTGGCGACCTCCGCCGACGTCGCAGCGGCATTACGCGCCGGAGCAGAGGCCGCGGTAGTCGGTACTGTGCTGCTGCGTACCGAGGAGAGCGGCGCTTCGGCTACTCACAAGGCAGCTCTGGCCGACGCTTCTCGCGGAAACACCGTAGTTACACGCGCTTTCACGGGTCGTCCCGCTCGTGCTCTCCGGAACGAGTTCATCGACCGTTACGACGCACAGGCGCCGATCGGATATCCGGCCATCCATCACCTGACCAACCCGATGCGTAAAGCTGCGGTGGCCCACAGTGATCCGGAGCGAATGCACCTGTGGGCCGGCACCGGCTACCGCCACGCCACCGTGGAACCAGCAGCGGCAGTGCTCACGCGATTGGCCAACTACTGATATCTCCACTCCGTTCCTGGGCTCCAGTCGACTAGCGACCGTTGCGTAATTGGGCAGTCTTCAGGAGTGTTGGGTCGTGGGCGTTGACCAGGACCAGGTTGGGGTCCTTTGCCGTCCATATCTCCTCGAGGCGTTCGTGATTGGCTTGTACTCGTTCCCAATCTTGGGCAATGATTCGTTCCATCATCCGTAATGCCAAGGGCGGCTTGACTGTGCCGTCGACTTGGCCGTGATGGTAGAAGGAATCGCCGGCGTGCAGTACCCAACGGTCGCCTGCATCCACGGCGACGCCGGCGTGCCCTCGACTGTGTCCGGGCAGGTTGACGAGGACGATGCCGGGTGAGATGTCGCTCAGTTCGGTCGCACCGGCGAAGCCTTTCCACGTGTCGGTTCGCAGCGACGAGTGCTGGGTCAGTCGTGGATGGTGCGCCCGTAAGGCAGGGAGGTATCGCCGTTTCTCGGTGGCTGTGAGTGGATGCAGCGCTGCGGTCGCCTCGGCGGTGGTGAGGTGGACGTGAGCATCGGGAAAGTCCGATAGTCCTCCGACGTGGTCTGCGTCGAAGTGAGTCAACACAATGTGTCGGACGTCAGCGGGATCGAGACCGAGGCGGGGTAGCTGCCGGAGAGCTGTCTCCTCGGGATCGAAGATAGGGCGGACGTAGAACCGTGCGGGTCCGAAGCGGTTCTTCGGGTCGACGGCATCTTGCAGTCCGAAGCCGGAATCGACGAGAACAAGGCCGTTGTCGGTCTCCACGACGATCACGTGACACACGAGACCGTCGGGTGTGCGTCGTGGATGCATTGTGCCGCAGTTGATGTGGTGGACTCGCATCAGTGTGCCGCTAGCATGTTGGGGTCGATGACCTGTAGGGGATTGGATCCATCCCAGTGAGCTGCCGCGAGCTTGACGTAGTCGAACAGTTGGGCTTTTGCTCCACCGAGGTCGGAGATCTCGACGCAGGTGCCGGGGTGGTGTTCGGTGTTGAGGTAGGCGAATCGTCCTGTAGGGCCGCCGAGTTGGCCTTCTTGGCCGACGGTGAAGCCTGCGGCGATGGCTTTGTCGTACAGCGTCTGGAAGTCCGATGACCAGTAGGCAAAGTGTTGGAGGCCTTCGTTGCCGGCCTCGAGGAAGTCCCGGTACATCGACGGCTCGTCGTTGACGGGGCAGATGACCTCGATCTGGATGTCGCCGCTGTTGGCGACCGCGACATCCATTGCCATTGCCGACGAAACTCCTTTGTATGTGAAGTTTTCCGGTTGCACACCTCGAAGGAGGAACCACGGTCCGATACCTGATGCAACAAACCCTTCCAGGGATGCATCGATGTCGCGAACAACGTAGCCGAGCTGCGCAATGCTTCCGAAAAAGTTAGCGACCGGTGCTCGCTGTGATTCGTCGTTGGGCCCATTCTCCGCGAAGGACAGCACGATCTTGCCCAGGGCGGCGTTGGCGCGCAGCCGTTCTGCAGCGTCGTGTGCGTCCTCCGCCGCATAGACACGGTCGATGTGAGGGGTGATTTTTCCGGCAGCCACGGCCGGCATGACTTCTGCGTTCAGTGCACTGCAGACTTCGGCGAGTTCGTCCTGGGTACGGACGCTGAAAGTGGTTCCGATGATGTTGATCCGTCGTAGCGCCACCTGATCGAGATCGAGGGCGGTCGCAGGTCCAGCCAGACGGCCGATATTGACGATTGATCCGCCGACCTTGGTGGCGGCGGGTAGGCGCCCGAACAGTTCGCCGCCGACGTGGTCCAGAACGATGTCGACTCCCGCGCCCTCGGTAGCGTCGAGTACGTGTTGGGTGAGATCTTCGGTGGCCGTGTCGATTGCAACGTCGGCTCCCAGATCCAGCAGAAGTTGTTTCTTGTCCGAACGTGTCGTAGTTGCGATGACCGTGCCGGCTCCGAGAGCCTTGGCGAGTTGAATCGCGCTGAGCCCGATCGCCGTCGTTCCACCAACGACCAGAACACTTTGGCCTGCCGAGAATCCTGCCCGGGTGAGGGCGTCATTCTCGGTTGCAAGCGCGACCGGTAGAGCGGCGGCATCTTCGAACGACAGGTGTTCGGGGATAGGGAGGACCATGCGCGGGTCGCAGAGTGCGTAGTCGGCGAAGGCGCCCATGGTGACTCCCATGACGCGGGTGCCGACGGGGAGGTGCGGAGCGAGTGGACTGGAGGTTTCGACGACGCCGGCGTACTCCATCCCTGCCGGGTAGACGTCGCCCTGCTTCATGTTCGGGTTGTATGTTCCTTCGAGCATGTACAGATCGGCCCGGTTCAAGGCCGCAGCCATCACTCGGACGCGAAGGGCGCCGAGCTTCATCTCCGGAATGTCACTGTCCTTCTTCATGGCCCAGTTGTCGTCGAGTCCACCGATGAGTGCGCGCATGTCTGGTTCTCCTGTGTTGTGAGCGTGTCAGTGGGACAGGTCGGGGGCGGTGGTATTCGTCAGGCGAGGATCCGGGGCGTCGCCTGACATGGACAGCAGGCCGACCGCTGCCCGTCCCAGCGTCAGTAGATCTTTGGGGTTCTTCTTGTCCAACGTCCCGAGGAGTTGTGACAACACAGTGAGCCGGTCGAAGTAGATTCGTTCGATCACGAGGTTTTCGTCTTCGTCGAAGATGAAGTAGGCATTCATGCGGGTGCGGTGTTTGCCTCCCGTGGGTGGGATCTTTCCATACGGTCCCAGTTGTGTTCCCAGAAGCCAGAATTCGACGATGACGGCGTCAACGCTGTGGCGGAAGGCAATGATTTCGTGGTCCTGGTCGGGAAACGCCACGCGTGTGTCGTTGTAGTAGCCGCGCACTTCGGCGTCACCGTCATGCACGATCATGCCGGCGATCAGTTCGTAGTGAGGGTGTGGGAACGTCTCGAGGACGTCGTCCCAGTCTTGGCGGACCTCGTCGTGGAAGTGGTCCAGCACCAATTTCTCTCGTGCGCGGAGTACGTCTTCGGGAGGGAGCGTGAAGCGTGACATGGGATCTCCTGTTTCAGGCGCGATGCGTAATGGATTGGTGCGAGAAGGTCGGTTTCGTTCCCGGAGCGGTCCACGTCGGGGTGAGTTCGCTCGAGGGGAAGAACTGGAGAAAGCGCGAGTCTTTCTGGCTGCGATCGACGATCGCCTTCTCGAGGATGACCGAGTTGTATTGATGTGCAGTCGTTTCGATGGTGTTTGCGTTGAGCACGACTTCTTGTTGCCATCGCGTGGACCAGCGCGCGATCCCCGGCATCGTCGAATGTTCGGGGGTCAGACATTCGGCGGCGATGACGTTCTCGCTGCTGGCCCAGATGCCGGTGGACGTGTTGAGTACCAGCGATTGATTCCCGAAGACGTGGCCGGGGGTCTTGATCAACGCGACACCCGGGCCGATCAGGACTGAGCCGTCGATCGGCGCGAATACGTTCGGATTCAGATCCGTATAGGACTCGGCTTGGTACCACGGCTTCTGGAGCGGGTGCAGATTGGACATTGCCAGAAGCTCGTCCCGCTGCACGATGACTTTCGCGTTGGGGAATATCGCCGGTGGGCGGCAGCCCAGATCTGTTTGGAAGGTGGAAGTGCCGACCCATCGGCGCAGGTCTTGTGTGTGCAAGTGATCGAATACGAGGTAGTCGACCTCGCTCGGATCGATACCGAGGCGTGCGAGGTGATCGACGACGCGCCCGTGCTCTGTCACCATGCGGTTGCCGATCATGGTGGGCGTGCGGCGGGTCAGTTCCGCGAAGTACGCGGTGTTGCGTCCGAGTTCGACATCGCTGGGTTCGAAGAGCAGAACTCGAGGCCGGCCGTCACTGTCATTCCAGCGAATGACCAACATGCGGTTGGTGATCGAGAGGAAAGGCGCGACGGCGCGTGATGCGCGAAACAGCCCGAATCGTGTCGGGTAGGGGAGTGAGACAAGGTCACATGTGTCGACCTGCGTCGGCGTTCCCGTTGCAGCGAACTCTTTTCGGAAGTCGGCGCCCCGGACGCGCGCCAGTTCGAGGTTCGATCCTGGATCGCCAGGTCCGTCGAAATCCAGCACATCGATTCTTCGTCCGATGTCGGTCGCCGTTGCTGTTATGCCTTGGATCGTCATGTCGCCTCCGCTGTGCATCATGAAACCCACAGTGTGGGTATCGTGCGTCACACCTTTATCCACGACGTGGGTATAAATGTCAAGAGGTGCAATACTGGCGACTATGAGCGATGCGACGGTTTCGCCGATTCGGCGTGGAAGGCCGCCTGCGGGGCGGGAGAGGTTGTCGCGTTCAGTCATCGTCGATGCCGCGATGTCAGTGATCGACGACGGTGGTCCGGAAGCAGTGAGCATGCGGACGGTTGCGCGCGAGCTCGGTGTTGATCCCAAGAGTCTGTACAACCATGTCCCGGGCAAAGAGGCGCTGCTCGACGCAGTTGTCGAGCGTGTTCTGGCGCGAATGGTCGTTCCGGTGCCGACGGGTGTGCTTGGGGATGACATCCTTGCTATCGCAAGGGAGTTTCGTCATGCTGCGCTGTCGAATCACCCACGAGCGGCGAGTTTGATTCTTGCCAGACCAATCGAGGCGTTGTCCACGCTCGAGCCACTCGATGCCGCGTTGTCGGTGCTGATGAACGCGGGCGCTTCACCCGAGGACGCTGTCCACGCAGTTCGTACGATGCTGGCATTCATGACCGGAACGCTTCTGCGCGAAGTTGATTCGGCTATGACACTCGCTTCGCGAAGTGGCTCGACCGCGGCCGCGCGTAGCGAGGCTCTGGCGAACGGCGGATTGCCGAATGTCCGGGCGGCGGCACAGTATCTTGCCGACATCGATCACAAACGTGAGTTCGAGTACGGATTGACTCTGTTGGTGGCGGCCTTCGAAGCGCGTCTGGCGCGGTAAACAACGATGGGAGCCCAAAGCGGCGTTCACGGTCGTGGGAGTGCAATGCCGGAGGTAGTGACGTACGACGGGTTGCCCAGGTCTGCAGGTGGTGCGCACTCGCTGCGAGCCAAGCGGCCTGACGAGGCATTTCAGCGCATGCAAAGGTTCGTCGAGGCCTGCACCGAACCGGCGTCGCAGTCGTGGAGGTTCGAGATCTACACAGGCGGACCGCCGGCGTCGACGGAGCAGTTGTCAACGCTCGCAACCGAACTCTTCGGCGGACCGCGCTTACGTTCGCAGACCCAGACGGAATGGAACGTTCCACCCGAATCCGTGAATCACGCGCTCGATGCGCTCATTGCCGTCGTACCGGTGCGGTCACAACTTACGGACGTTCCCTGGCTGCGCTGACCTGCAGCACGTCCGTTCGCCTTATCGACCCGAGCGCCAGCGCTCCGTACCCCGATGTCACTCCGGACGCATTCGGTCGCTTCACCGTTGACGGGTACGGCCGACTGTTGGGGGAATCGGGAATTCGCGCAACCCTCGGCAACGCTGCGTCTTCACTGTCCCTGTGGCTCAACCTGCCTGCAGACGAACGGTTGTCGCCCGGTGCTCGTCACCTACAAGACCATCTACCGTTCCGGCTGTCCGCGAAACACTGGCGTCTCTGGCGGCCGACCCGGAACGCAAACTCGTACCGTTCCAGCAAGATTCCGTCGCCGGTTGACGATCTGGTTTGAATCACGCAGCCAGCGTGCTCATCTCAAACAAGTGCGCCGATTTCGGTGACTACTCGATCGGAGCTGCGAACCACCCATACTGCGCGGCCGTCTCGAAATGACGGCATCAACAATCGGTTTTTTTCAATGGGCCACTGCACATAGGAAGGTCCGCCGGCCAGCTGATCCTGGACTTCTCCGGCGATCAGGGCTGTCAGCTTCGGCGTCGGTTGTTCGATGTGGGGCACTCCGAAGCTGAAGCCCTTCAGCGGGCTGGTTCCCGCGGTCTTATGCCGTGGCCGCGGGCCGGCGTCGAGCGCGAGGTGGCAGTAGCCGTCATCGAGCGTCGACACCGTCCACACGCAGTTCTGCATGTAGGTAGAAGGGCCGTGCCAGCGGCACTGCAGATCTCGGCCTACAGCTTGGCAGGCATCAACGAATTTCGCAGGGACGCCGTCTACGGCGTCCGGTCCCATGATTGGGAAGCTCCAGACGTCGACGTAATCGATTTCGGGCAGGTACATGCTTCACTCCCGTGTAACGCCTGAAAGCAGGAACGCTCAACGTCACGCAGTTGGCGGGTGTTCTGCAATGCAGAAGAGATTGCCTTCCGGGTCGGCCAAGGTTGTCCACTGAACATGAGGCACCTCGTCGAGCACGTCCCAGCGATGAGTTGCGCCGAGGGCTACCAATCGTTCGACCTCCGCTTGCCGCGAGCCCCACGGGACTGTGAGGTCCAGATGGATACCCTGGTGCTCCCGCGGCCGCGTCGACGGCTGAAAGAACATCGCGAATCCGCTTGTGCTCGATGGCGGCAAGTAGATGCTCTCGCCATTTCTGGAAGGCGTGGACCCGATGACCAGGGACCAGAATTCGGCCAGTTCGCCCGGGTTCGCGGCCTCGATGTTCACGGCTCCAAGACTGATCTGATGTTCCACCATCTCCGTCACACTACGGAGGTTTTGCACACTGCGGCGCTTTCTCCTAGAACGCCTCCTCATCGAGTTCCATGATCTCGTTGTCGATCGCGCCGAGGATTTCTTTCGTCGAGGACAGGATAGGCAGGACGTTCTTGGCGAAGTACGACGCGATGACGACCTTGCCCCGATAGAACGACTGGTCTTTTGCCGACGCTCCATGGTCCAACGCAGTCAACGCCACCTCTGCCTGGACGAGTAGTCGCCAGGCGATCAGCAAGTCGCCTACTGCGTACAGGAAGCGCACCGAGGCAAGGCCCACTTTGTACAGCTCGGACGGCTGCTCCTGGGAAGCCATCAGATAGCTGGTCAGTGTTCCCGCCATCGCCTGGACGTCGTTCAGGGCGGTTTCGAGCAATACCCGATCGGCCTTGAGTCGGCCGTTACCGGCACCGCTGTCGATGAACTGACGCACCTGACCGGCTACATGCGCGAGCGCAACGCCACGGTCGCGGGCGATCTTCCGAAAGAAGAAGTCCTGCGCCTGGATTGCTGTCGTGCCCTCGTAGAGCGTGTCGATCTTTGCATCGCGGATGTACTGTTCGATCGGATAATCCTGCAGATAACCGGAGCCGCCGAGGGTCTGCAGGCTCTCGGTGAGTAGCTCGTAGGCCTTCTCGGAGCCGACGCCTTTGACGATCGGCAGCAGTAGGTCGTTCACTCGCGCCGCCAATTCGGCGTCGGCACCGGAAACCAACTCGGCGACATCGGCATTCTGATGCGCTGCGGTGTACAGGTAGACCGCTCTGAGCCCCTCGGCGTATGCCTTCTGCATCGCCAGGCTGCGTCGCACGTCGGGGTGGTGGGTGATGGTCACGCGAGGTGCGGTTTTGTTTGTCAGTTCGGTGAGGTCTGCACCTTGCACGCGTTCCTTGGCGTAGGCGAGGGCGTTGAGGTACCCGGTAGAGAGCGTCCCAGCGGCCTTGGTGCCCACCATCATTCGGGCATTCTCGATCACCTGGAACATCTGGGCAATGCCGTTGTGCACATCGCCGACGAGCCAGCCCACCGCGGGTACGTCGGTGGCCCCGAACGTGAGCTCGCACGTCGGGGAAGACTTGAGGCCCATCTTGTGCTCGACGCCGGTGACGTACACGCCGTTGCGGTCACCGAGTTCGAGTGTCTCCGGCTGGAAGTGGAACTTCGGGACGTAGAACAGACTCAAGCCCTTGGTTCCGGGACCGGCGCCCTCAGGGCGGGCCAGCACCAGGTGGAAGAGGTTTTCGGCGGTGTCACCGACATCGCCGCCGGAGATGAACCGCTTGACGCCCTCGATATGCCAGGTTCCGTCGTCCTGCGCGATTGCCTTTGTCCGGCCCGCACCTACGTCAGATCCGGCGTCAGGTTCGGTCAGCACCATCGTGGCGGCCCAGCCGCGTTCGAATCCTTCTTTCGCCCAATGCTTTTGCTGGTCGTTCCCGATGGTGTAGAGCACGCTTGCCATCAGCGGGCCCATATTGAAAAAGCTCGCCGATCCGTTTGCCGCGACCAACATTTCGCCGATTGCCCAGACCAACGGCGCCGGAGCAGGTACACCACCGATGCCCTCCGGGAGCCCGAGCCTCGACCAGCCTGCCTCGTTCACGGCCGCGACGGTTTTGCGGAGCGGTTCCGGGACCACGACGGCGTGGTTCGGTGCATCGAATTCGACGGGGTGCCGATCCGCATCGGCGAAGGACGCGGCGACGGGGCCCTCCGCAAGCCGTGCGACTTCGGCGAGGATGTTGCGCACGGTATCGGTATCGAGGTCGCCGTAGGCGCCACCGTCCAGCAGTTCACCGATCCCGAGTACTTCGAACAAGTTGAACTCGATGTCGCGCACATTGCTCTTGTAGTGACCCATGATTCTCCGACCTCGGCTCGTCATCAGTACACAAGAAAGCCTGCCCCACAAAGATTTCAGTACGCAACCGTAGGTTGAACATGTGACCATGCGAGAGTTGACGGAAGTGGCATTGCTGCACGATAACGCGCGACGGCTACTCCGAATTCGGTGCAAACGCAAGATTTTGCTTGATATACCGAGTGGTGTCGTCTGCAAGGATCTCGAGTAGGTCTTTCTCGATGCCGTCCAAGGCCTGTGCGGCCACATCAGCTGGGTCGATCTTCTGCTCGGCGGGTACACCTGCCGCCATATCGGTGTCCATGTACGCAACGTGCAGTGCCGAGACGGCAATCCCACGCGGCGCCAGTTCTTCTCGAACGGCGTCCGTCATCGCCCACGCTGCTGCTTTGGCTGCGGCATAGGATCCGAGTGCCGCGGGGTGCAGCCAGGACAGTACGGATAGCACGTTGAGAACTGTTCCCCCGCTGTTGTTTTCGATGACAGGTGCGAAGGCGCGGGTCACGGCGAGTGGGCCGTAGAAATTCACGTCCATCTCGCGGCGCACTTCATCGATGCTGCCGGCAACCAACGGCGTCGAGGTGGAGATGCCTGCGTTGTTGACGAGCAGAGTCGCATCCGATGCGGTGCGGGCGGCAGCCGTGATCGACTCCTGGTCGGTTACGTCAAGCTGCAAGGGGATGACGCCGGGCAGATCGACTGTTTCCGGATTTCGCGCCGCTGCGTACACCTTGGCTCCCCGCTCCACGAGCCCTGCGGCCAGATGCCGTCCGAGCCCCCTGTTGGCGCCGGTCACGACAGCAACTGCATTGTTCAGATCCATGATGTCTCCCAGGGTTGAGGTACGTCTCCCGATTTAGATTACGAATATAATCTAAATTCACGCTAAGATAGATGTCAAATGAAATCCAAACGGAAGTGTGGTTGATGGGCCGCGTATCGCAACAGCAAGCGGAAGAGAACCGTCGACGTGTCGTGAAAACCGCCGCGCGCCTGTTCCGGGAGCAGGGCACCCAGCTCAGCGTCGCCGACCTGATGAAAGCGTCCGGGTTGACCCATGGTGGCTTCTACAAGCAGTTTGCATCGAAGGAGGCGCTCATCGACGAGGCCACCGCCTATGCATTTGCCGAACTGTCGCAGACCTACAAATCCGGGTTGGACCAGCAGGCGGAACGACGTGAGTCCGCCCAGCAGTCTTTGATCGACACCTATCTGTCCGCCGAGCATCGCGATAACCCGGCAGATGGATGCCCCGCTGCGGCTCTTGCCGTCGACATCGCGCGCGAACCCGAAGATTCCGAGGCCCGTCGGGTCTACGCCCACGGTGTCGGTAGTTTTGCCGACGGTTTGGCCGACGAGGATCAGGATGGCATTGCGCGACTATGCACCATGGTCGGAGCGATCCTCCTCTCACGAGCTACCAAGGGCTCGCCTGTCTCGGACGAGATTCTCACTGCAGCGCGAGCTGCGCTGAAACCAACCAACGGGTGATTCCGGAAGACGATGGCGCGTGCCGAAAACTTTTTTCCACGAGTTCCCATCCGTGTGTGTTCCGGCTACGAATGCCACGCAGACGGTGTGTACCGTCTCCGTGCTCAACGATGTCGAGACGGTGTTGACAGGAAGGGCAGAGTGTCATGCATGCACTGGTAGAAGCCGATTTTCCGTCGATCAACAGTCCGTTCGTCAAGCTCTCGTGAAGTTCCGGCCGACGATCACAGGAATCTGACCGAAATGTCTATTTCTTCTTCTGGTACCCCTGCTTCCGATTCGCCTGAAGGCGAGAATCCGCGCCCGAGCAATCCGGGTGTCGGCTTTCTGCAGATGTTCATGGATGCGAGTCGTCAGCCGCGGTCATCCCGCGAAGTGGCGCAGACATCACCTCAGGAACCGCGCGCTTCCAACGATGAACGATCGTGATGGGTGCTCCCACGCCTTCGGGTCGATGGATCCCTCTCGTGTGGGGACTTGTCGCGTGCGCACTGATCGCCCAGATCATCTATCCCTTGGTCAGCGGAAATTCGCGTGACGGGGTCACGGTTGCGGTAGTCGCTCTACTGGCCGCCGCGTCGATTGTTCATGCGGTGATCGCCCGGGGACCGGCGTGGACCCTGGTACTGGTCGCCGCCACGGCAGGGTTGGGTCTGGCTGCCGAAATGATCGGCACAGCAACAGGTTTCCCCTTTGGGAGCTACTTCTACGCCACCGATCGGTTGGGGCCTGACATCCTGGGGGTCCCGGCGGTGGTTCCACTGGCATGGACGGCCGGGTTCTATCCGATCTGGTGCGCGGTGGGTTACGTACTCGAACGCACCCGCACGTCACCGAAATGGCGCTCGAGCCAGCGAATCGTCATCACCGCTGCTGGGATGGTCGGCTGGGATCTCTATCTGGATACTCAGATGGTGACGGACGGCCAGTGGACGTGGACCTCCGGCAATTCGGGCCTTCCCGGCATACCGTCGATTCCGTTCACGAACTATCTGGGCTGGTTCGCCACCGCCCTGATAATGGCAGTTGTGATCGAGTACGTCGGAAAGCGATTTGATACCCGCAGCAAGTACGGGCCGCGGGTGTCGGATGCGGCGCCGGTGGTGTTGTTCATGTGGACGTGGCTCGGCTCGGCACTTGCCCATGCTGCGCTGCTCGAGGGCGACGAATTGAAGTATTCGGCGATCTACGGCTTCTGTGCGATGGGTATTGTGGGAATTCCTCTTGCGTGGATGTGGACCTGGCAGCCCAGAGAGGACTCGGTGACGGTATGACCTCTACGGGTTCACGAATCCTGCATCACCTGACTGCGACGGGTACGGTGCTAGCCGGATTATCGGCGATGATGTCGATCGGGAACGCACTGTTCATGCCCCGTTTACGGCGAACGGGCGCCGGTAAGCCACACGATCGCGTCGTGGTGTGCATCCCCGCCCGCGACGAGGAATCCACCGTGCCCCTGCTCATTGCGGATCTACGGGAACAGACTTATGGGGGCGAACTTCGGGTGATCGTCCTCGACGACGGTTCGAGTGACGGCACGTTGGCTGCCGCCCGCCGCGCCGCCGACGGCGATCCGCGCATCACCGTCGTATCGACGTGCTCTCCACCCAGTCCTGGTTGGACGGGGAAAGCCGCAGCGTGTCGAACCCTTGCCGATATCGGTCTCGATGACCGACCAGACGTGATCGTTTTTGTCGATGCAGATGTCAGGTTGGCGCCCGATGCGATCGCGGCGTCGGTGTCCGTACTCCGCGAGCACGATGCAGCCTTGATGTGTCCGTGGCCCGAACAGGAATCGGGCAGCCTTGTCGAGCATCTAGTTCAGCCGTTGCTTGCCTTTTCGTGGATGTCCAGTCTTTCCGTGCCGTTGGCGAACCGGTCCTGGCGGCCATCGCTTGCGGTGGCGTGCGGCCAATTTCTGATGTTCGATGCCGGCGCATACCGTGAAATCGGTGGACACGAGTCGGTGGCGTCCAGCTCCACCGAGGATCTGGACATAGCCCGAACTCTTCGCCGCAACCACAAACGTACGATTCTGGTTTCGGGTGCGGGCTTTGTCAGCTGCCGGATGTATCGCAGTTGGCCCAAACTCCGGGAGGGCTACACACGGTGGTTGTGGTCCTCGTTCGGTGGACGAGTGGGTACCGCCCTCGCTCTGGTGGGGGTGAGCGTCGTATATCTTCTTCCTCCCGCTGCCGCTCTGGTGGGAACGGGCCGCACACGCCGGATGGGAACCGTCGGCTATCTTGCCGCGGTCACTGCTCGGCTGTGTTCCGCGCGATCCGAATCTGCCGGCAGGGCTGACGTCGCAGATCTGGCTCGGACTGCCGCCGCGGCGTGCGCCCACCCGGTTTCGGCTGCGATTTTTGCCACTCTCGTGCTCGATTCGCGTCGACGTTTCGCGCGAAACGAACTGTCATGGAAGAGTCGACCGTTGAACGCCCCGACCATCGACGTGGCCACCCTCAGTAGCACGACGAAGAAATGAGAATCCTGATGTCGGTCTCGAACGCAGCGACTGTGACAGGTGATCGATCATGAGATCAGTGAGCGGGCAGGTAGATTCGGTTGTTGTTGTCGGCGCAGGTCTCGCCGGACTCTCCGCTGCGCTCCATCTGACCGGGGCGGGCAAGCGTGTCACGGTCCTCGAGCGCGAGAGCGCGGTCGGTGGTCGCGTCGGTACCTATCCGGTGCAGGATGACGCGGGTCGATTCCTGTACGACATCGACAACGGTGCCAGTGTTCTCACCATGCCGAATCTGATCGCCGACGCGTTGGCCGCAGTAGGTGAGTCGTTTGATTCCGTCACTCCTGCACTCACTTTGATGAAGCTTTCACCCAGCTATCACACGCGGTACGCCGACGGCAGTTCCATCAACGTGTACTCGGATCCGCTGGCGATGTCGGCAGAGGTCGAAAGGACATGCGGTCCAGGCGAGTCCGACGGATACCGCAAGCTTCGGCGGTGGCTGGCGTCGATCTTCGACACAGAGTTCGACCGGTACATGGACTCGAATTTCGATTCGCCACTCGATCTGGTGTCGTCTCCATCGGCAGTGCGAGACACTGCAACTCTGGCTCGGCTGGGCGGTTTCGGTCGGCTGGGGCCGCGGGTCGGATCGTTTGTGAAAGACGAACGACTGCGACGAATTTTCACATTCCAAGCGCTGTACGCGGGAATGGCTCCCGCCAAGGCGTTGGGCGTATACGGCGCCATTGCGCACATGGACACCTCGCTCGGGGTCTACTTTCCGGTGGGCGGCATGGCCAGAATCGCCGAGGTGATGGCCGACGCGTTCACCCGGAACGGCGGAGTGCTCCATACCGGCGCCGAAGTATCTGCGGTGAACCTCGAGAACAAGCGTGTCACAAAGGTTTTGACGTCGGATGGTCGGAGTTTCGCGTGCGATGCCCTCGTGTTGACTCCGGACTTACCGGTAGTCGATCGGTTGCTCGACCAAGCGGGTGCGCCGTCTACCGGTCGGCGACGCGGATATTCGGTGGTATCACCGTCAGCCGTCGTCTTTCACGGCACGGTTCCGGTGGATGTGACGCAGTCGTGGCCGTCAAAATCTCACCACACCATCGATTTTGGCGAACAGTGGACGGAGACCTTTGCGCGGATCACCGCGCGTCGCGGCCGTGGGCAGTTGATGGATGATCCCTCTCTCCTGATCACACGACCAGCTGTGACGGACCCAGCGCTGCAGCTGGTTCGTGACGGAGTCAGGAGTGAACCCATCTCGATCCTGGCTCCTTGCCCGAATCTTGCCAGCGCTCCGCTTGATTGGGACCGGCTGGGGGTTCCGTACATGCGTGAAATTCAAGGAGTATTGGAACGGCGCGGCTACCACGACCTGACCTCGTCGATGTCTGTCGATCACCTCGACACCCCACAAACCTGGCTTGACAAGGGAATGCTCGACGGCAGTCCCTTCTCGTCGGCGCATGTATTCCGTCAGACCGGGCCCTTCCGGCGCAAGAATCTTGTTCCTGGTCTCGGTAACGTCGTCCTCGCCGGTTCAGGGACCACTCCCGGCGTCGGGGTGCCGACGGTTCTCATCTCGGGAAAGCTTGCTGCAGAGCGGATAACAGGATCGAACAATACACAGTCGTCTGCCGCTCGCCGCGTCGAAGTCGGTGTAGATCATGCGTGAACTCGACAAGATCGACCCGGGCCTCCACGGCGCATATCGACTGTGCCGTGACCTGAACGAGCAGCATGGCAAAACGTACTTTCTCGCGACCCGACTTCTGCCGGCCGACAAGCGCGCAGGAGTGCATGCACTTTACGGGTTTGCGCGGATGGTCGACGATATCGTCGACGTGGATTCCGGCGACAGCGAATCAGGTTATGTGCCAACGCTTTCCTCCAGCGACGACACGATGCCTACCGAAGCCGATCGTAGGGCAATCGCAAAGTTGGACTTGTTCGAGTCTCGCATCCGAAATGCGCTCGATGGACAGCCGCTGGGGGAGAGCAGAGCCGATCTCGTACTCAGAGCTCTCGTGGATACCACTGCAAGATATGACATTTCACACGAGTACTACTACGCCTTCCTGCACTCGATGCGAATGGACATACCGGGAACCACGATGTTCCGCTCGCGGTATCGCACGATGGCTGAACTGTCCGAGTACATGTACGGATCCGCCGCTGTCATCGGCCTGCAAATGCTCCCGATCCTGGGCACCGAAGCAGATCGCGATAGTGCCGCCGGACCAGCGGTGGCCCTGGGTGAAGCTTTTCAGCTGACCAACTTCATCCGAGATATGGGCGAGGATCTCGATCGCGATCGGATCTACTTGCCGACCGATGAACTGAATGCTTTTGGTGTCGACGAAGATCTATTACGGAACTGCCGCGATACCGGCCGCAGCGATGTTCGACTCGAGCGCGCTCTCGCGCATCTGATCGCACACACTCGCGCGGTGTACCGGACGGCTGAACCGGGGATCGACATGCTCGATCCGATGGTGCGCCCCGCGATGCGCACGGCGTTCGTCCTTTACGGCGACATCCTGCGTGCGGTGGAAGACAGCGGATACCGCGTGCTGCACAAGCGAGCCCGCGTTTCCCAGCGGCGCCGTTTGTCGATCGCGGCTCCACGACTGGCAGAAACCGGATGGATCAGCCTCCGCACCCGGCTGACGCCGACGCACTGATCGAACGAAGAGAACGGGAACCCACATGGAATACGTCGTGTTGCTCGACGACGCAGGTCGATCCATCGGGATCGAACCGAAAGCGACCGTCCACACCACCGAAACTCCACTGCACCTTGCCTTCTCGGCGTACGTGTTCGATCGGAGGGGAAACCTCCTGATTACCCGGCGTGCACTGGAGAAGGTGACGTGGCCAGGAGTGTGGACGAACAGTTGCTGCGGCCATCCGGCTCCGGAAGAATCGCTCGAGGACACCGTCCGACGTCGACTGAATCAAGAACTCGGAATAGACGTCGACGATGTCAGCCTTGCGCTCCCGTTCTTCCGATACCGCGCAGTGATGGACACCGGGATCGTCGAAAACGAGATCTGCCCGGTCTTTCGGGTGATCTACGACGGACCGCAACCACTTCCCGATCCGGAGGAAGTGGAAAGCGCCGAATGGGTTGATTGGCAGGAATTTTCGGATTCTGTTCTCAGTAGCTCTCGCGATGTGTCGCCGTGGTGTCGTGAACAGGTGCAGCAGCTTCGGCAGCTTGGTCTTGATCCCGGCCAGTGGCCCACCGCGGACGCGGCGGCATTGCCGCCCGCCGCACGCGAAGGTATGGATCGGCGCCTACCCCGCTAGCGGCACCGGCTGCCTTGGTGCGTAGTTCAGATATCGAAGAAAACCGTCTCTGCACCACCATCTGGGGTGTCCTGTAGTCGAATGTCGAAGGTGTAGACGGATTCTCCATTTTCACTTCGGTGTTCGGCAAGAAGAGTTCTTCGACGGGTATGGAGTTCGATTCCCGAGAGGATCGGGTCGGCTGCGTTGAGTTCGGCTTCGTCGTCGAAGTACAGGCGGGTATGCAGTCCGATGTTGATACCTCGGGCGAAGATGACGAAGCAGATGTGGGGAGCCTGCAGGCGGCCGCCGTTGTGCTCGACTGGTCCGGGTTTGATCGTATGGAATTCGAAAACTCCGGTTTCGAAATCTGCTCCTGTGCGGCCCCAGCCGACAAAGTTCGGATCGACGCTCTTGTCTTGCGGGTCGAGGTGATGGGCGTACTTACCGGCCGCGTTGGCCTGCCAGATTTCGAGCAAGGCGTCGCGAACCGGCGATCCACTGCCGTCGAAGACGCGACCCTTGATCGTGATCCTTTCTCCGACTGTGTCGTCGGAGACAAGAGTGTTGTCGAAGTTCTTCTCGAAAATCTCGAAGCCTGCCTGCTGAGGCGCAAGTCCGATGTGTACGTACGGGCCGCCGGTCTGCGACGGAGTTTCGGGAAATCGCATCGGAATCGTCTGTGCGGCAAACTGATGGGCGACGTTCATCGTGATGCTCCCGGAATCTTGTTCTCGAAGAAGGTGGCTCGTCGCCCGCGCAGGGTGACATCGAAGCGATAGGTTCGAGCGTCGAATGGTACGTCGTTCGCCGGATCCTCATGCGCAATGAGGCTGCGTACCTGTTCGATAGACGGAATCGTTGCGGCAATCGGGCACCGCTCGATCAAGGGGTCACCCTCGAAATAGAGTTGGGTGATCAGGCGCTGCGCCCAACCGTCCGCGCTGAGAGACAGATGGATATGTGCAGGACGCCAGGCGTTCGCACTGTTTGCCCACGGATATGGTCCCGGTTTGATAGTGCGGAAGACGTAGTAGCCATTTTGGTCGGTGAGCATCCGGCCGCAACCGCCGAAATTCGGATCGATCGGTGCGAGATACTGGTCATTCTTGTGGCGATAGCGCCCACCGGCGTTGGCCTGCCACACTTCCACGAGTGCACCGGAAACCGGATTACCGAATTCGTCACGTACATGGCCGTGCACGATCAGCCTTTCGCCGATCGGCAAGCCGGCTTTGGAGAAGTTGAGGATCAGGTCGTTGTCTTTCTCTCCCAGCTCTTTTCCGTTGAACACTGGCCCGGTGATTTCGGACAGCGTGTTACGGGGCGAGTGCAAAGCCTGACGAGGTGAGCGCAGGATGCTGGTCTTGTAACCAGGTGTCAGGGCGGGAGGATGCAGTTTGACGTCGCGCTCAACAAATTCGCCGATTGTCACGGTGGTGCTCCTGTCGAAGGGATGTGAGCTCACCCTATTTTCGATACCTACTCATGTAAATTGACGATTTCTTGCTACTTTCATAACCTGTGTTCATGGAATGCGAATTCGTACCCGGTGGTCAGATCGCATGACCGGCGTAGCGAGCAGCCGGATCCAGCTTCGGCACCTGATCTGCTTTGTCACCGTTGCTCAGGAGCGCAATCTCGGCCGGGCCGCGCAGCGTCTCCATCTGACGCAGCCCGCCGTCACCAAGACGCTCAATGAACTCGAGCAACTTGCCGGGATGCGTCTGGTGGAGAGAGGCCGTCATGGTGCCCGTCTCACTCCGGCTGGTGAGTATTTTCTGGGACGCGCATCCGCGGCCGTCGACGCCATGACGGCCGCGGCGCAGGCGCTGGTCGCCCCCGGGGCCCCCAGCGCACCGATCCGCGTCGGTGCGCTGCCAACTGTTGCGAGCGTTCTACTTCCGAAGGCGATTTCACAGCTACATGAAACGTATCCGGATTTGGGCGTACATGTCGTCACCGGGGTCAACGACGCCCTCCTCGAAGGGATTCGCGTCGGCGAACTCGATCTGGTGGTGGGCAGAATGACGGATCCCGACGTTCTGCAGGGACTCGAATTCGAACTGCTTTACACCGAGTCGCTCGCGATTGTCGTTCGTCCCGAACATCCTCTGACGACGTGTGCGGAGCCGCTGTCAATGCCGCGGGTGCTCGAATACCCGGTGGTCGTCGCTACAGCAGGGACGGTTCCGCGCCGACACACCGAGGTGCTTCTGCGACGCCACGGGCTGACTCTGCCGAGCGGTTGCGTTGAGACACTTGATGTATCGGTCGCGCGCACTCTGGCCCGCCGCACGGACTCGGTGTGGTTCACACCCGAGCGGGTACCGCAAACCGATCTCGACGACGGAACGCTTGTGCGCTTGCCGCAGTCCGCCCCCGGCACTGCTGAGCCCGTCGGACTATTCCGTCGGGCAAGTGAGCCTGCTGTCGGTGTCGAAACTTTGGCTGGGATCCTCAGGCGGCTAGCTGCCGGGTGAAATCTCCCACGCGCGAATCCGGCGGCTTCAGAGCCAGTGCTCGGTGGAAGCCATGAGGCGATCCATGGTCGCTGCAGAGAATGTGCTCGTGGGAACCGGCGTAGGTTTGCGGCCACGGCGCGGAACGCCCAGATCGGGGTACAGGGCGCGTGACACTTCGCGAGTTGCGTCGAGAACCAGGGGAGCTACTCGCTCGAGCTGAGCAGTCCGCATGTCTCCGCACAACGAGATGCTGCCGATCGGACCCTCGTGACCACGAATCGCCGACGCGACACAGGCGACACCAGGTGTCGATTCGCCACACTCGAAGGCCAAGCCTCGACGCTGACGAATGCGGCTCAGTTCTTGATGCAGCACTGCGATGTCGGTGATGGTGCTTTCGGTACAGCGCGGAAGCGTCGCACCGAACAAGGCGTCAACCCGTTCAGGGGCGATGCACGCCAGCATTGCCTTGCCGCCCGCCGTTGAATGTGCAAGGGCTCGACCGCCGACGCGTGACGGTAGTGCCGTAGCGAAGCGCCCACCCACCTTGTCGAGGTAGACACTTTCGCCGTCGTCGAGTACCGACAAATGCACCACCAGTCCGGTCTTGAGGTGCAGCTCGTGCAGGAGAGGTGCTGCGGCTGCACGCATCTGGCTGTGGTCGCCGGCGCCGCCGTCCAACCCGAGTGCGCGTCGACCGAGACGGTAGCCAATCGGCGCGTGAGCGACCCAGTCGAGCTTGACGAGCTGTTCGAGAATGCGATGGACGGTCGATCGGGGCAAACGGGCGCGGCGGGCGGTTTCCTCGAGGCTGAGGTGCGTTGCCCGACCGTCGAAGGCGTCGAGAATCAGTGTCATCCGCTCGACCATCGACGGAGGTAGGTCCGCAGCGGCGCGAGCACCGGTCGGTGGAACAGGGGACTCCCTGTCGTTCATGTCGACGACGGTCATGGACGCCTATCCTTTCCCGGGGCTTTCCCGAGTGTCGCTCTGATGCCGTGGGCATCTGGCGTGTCCATCAGGTGGTGACCCCTGTCACTATCACTGTTATAGTCCGATTGTACATTGATCAAGCGATCAAACAACCTGCATATGGCCCTTAAAATCGAAGGGGTCATTCACGCAGCGTGCACGCCGTGCGCTGCCCACCCACGGAGATGCCCCATGCCCTGTGATGAAAATTCGCCGGTAGCGGTGCTCGATCGCGCCTCGATACTGCTCGACGCGTTCGACGAGGACGAGCGACTGACGTTGTCGGACTTGTCGAGACGGACGGGGCTGCCCGCATCGTCGGCCCACCGTATGCTCGGGCAACTCGTACGTCTGACATGGCTTCAACGGGAGGGGCACACGTATCGGTTGGGCCGTAGGATGCTCGAACTCGGTTCGCTTGCATTGCATCATGATCGGCTTCATCGCGTGGCGCAGCCCATCCTCTATCAACTGCACGCGACTACGGGGCTGGTGGTTCACCTCGCCGTCCCCGTCGGAGCTGACGTCCTCTATCTCGACAAGGTCGGTGGCTCATTTGCTGTTCGGCTGCCCACCCGCGCCGGCGGGCGCCTACCTGCGGCGTCAACCGCAATCGGCAAAACTCTTATGGCGGAACTGGATCCGACTGCGGAGCAGGCGCCACCTCCTCGTGCAACGTCGAACACGATTGTGGACCCGGTTCGACTGAGGAGGGAGTATGCCGACATTCGGAGCCGCGGAATTGCCCACGACCGGAACGAGACATTGCTCGGCGTATCGTGTGTGGGCGCCGCTATCATGCAGGGCTGCAAACCGATTGGTGCGATCTCTGTGACCGGGCCTACCGGTACATTCGACTCGATGGCTGCCGCAGCGCCAGTCCGCCTCGCGGTAGCAACGATTCGGAATCGACTGTCTGGAAATTGATGTTGCCGCGCACTGCGGGGGCAGGGCGCGGCAACTGCAAACCAGAGGGAATCTTACGTATCTGCGGAGACGCGAGCGAGATTCTCCTGCACCTCTGTGGACCAGTTCTCCAGAGCGCGAGTGGTGTCCACCTCGTATTCGTAGCGTGCGGTCATTTCGTCGGTGACGTCTTCGACGTCCACATAGAACTGCTGGTACCAGCGGCGTAGTTGGTAGACGGGTCCGTCTTCTTCGGTAAGTAGCGGATTTTCTATGCGGCTCTTGTGTTTCCAGATCTCGATGTCCTGGAGGAACTGTGTCTCGAGCCCCTCGGTGAACATCTGTGCGGTGGCTTCGGCTTGCTCGTCCGAGTTGCCCGGCGTGCGTTCGACGCAGGTGCCGTACTGCAGGACAAACGAATTGTCGGTGACAGGGTAGTGGCAGTTGATGACCTTTGCCTCAACCGTGGTGTCACCGGAAATCGTCCACACCGTATCGAGCATGAAGGACGGACCGTAGTATGCAGCTTCCGACACTGTCTCGGCGTCTGGAAGATCCATCTGTACACCGGTTTTGATGTCGTCCCGTCCTACCGAGCGCATGTACTGGGCAGCGACCTGACCTTCGAACACATTCTTGAAGTAGCCCGGCATCTGAAAGTGAACATAGAAGAAGTGAGCCATGTCGACAACATTGTCGACGATCTCGCGACAATGTGAACCTTCGACATGGAATGTGCGCCAAGACCACTCGCTCCACCGGTCCGTGCCCCACCCCTCGATCTCCGGGATCGTCACGTCCTCCGGTGGTTTGTTACCCTCCGGATCGTGCCACGTAAAGAGCATTCCGTTGCGTTCGAGAACATTCCACGACCGCGTGCGTGCGAGTGGAGGTACGCGCCGCGCGTAGGGAATGCCGGTGCAGCGTCCGTTCCCGCCCCATCGCCAATCATGGAACGGGCACGCGATCGAGTCGCCCTTGATCTGCCCCATCGCGAGGTTGCCGCCCATGTGTCGGCAGTATGCGTCAAGGACGTGCAACTTGTTCTCGGAGTCCGCGAACACCACCAAGTCGGTACCGAAAGCCTTTATTTGGTGCGGCTTTCCGTCCCGAAACGTGTCGGCCAGACCGAGGCAGTGCCAACCTCGTGCAAACCGTGTCGGGTTCTTTCCTGCCTCGATGACCCGAACCTCGGGTTCGGCGAATGTCCCACTCATGAATCCTCCAGTTTCCAGCGATGAAGTGATACGTGTGAAAGGCCCTCAGGGCGAAGAGATTCGCGAAGTTCGCCATTCTCAACCGCTGCCTGCACGGCGGCGGTCAATCCGCTGCACGACTGCACGAGTGATGCAGGTGGCAGGGTGTTGACCTCGACGTTGCGGTACGGGCAGCGCACCTTCTCTGTAGGCGGCCATTGAATGCCGGTGTGGATCGAGCTGTATTTCTCGACGAGAACTCGCTGGCCGCAAGATGCGCAGTCGACAGGCGCCATGGTGCTTCCTTCCTATCGTTCTCTCTCGAACGTAGTAAAGAGCTACTGTCAGCTGACAGGCCAATTCCATTGAGCTGAAAACGTGCTGGGAGCCAGCTGTGGTGCTGGCGTTGAACGCGGGTCGATACTGTAGGGGTCATTCGCTCGTTTCGATGAGCGGTCGAATTCGACAGTCGAATACGCGAAAGAGCATCAGGAGAACAGACGATATGGAACCGCAGGAGCGGCGACAGCAAATCCTCGATCGCGCCGGCGAGATATTCGCAGCAAAAGGGGTAGCCGCCACGACGATCCGGGAAATCGGCGATGCCGTGGGTGTGCGCTCCGGTGCGCTCTACCACTACTTCCCCTCGAAAGACGCGATAGTCGCAGAGATCGTCAGAATCTATCTCCAGGACCTTGTGGACAACGTGCATGCAGTCACTGCCGTGGAGCCTACGGAACGTATCGAGGCGCTCGCCGAAATCGCTCTGCGCTGTTCGCACAAATACCTTCACGCGACGTCCATCTGGCGTCGTGAGGGCGACTACATCCACGCAACAATTCTCGAGCAAGGAAACATCGGGGAGCTGTTCGGCCAGTTTGAGAGGGAGTGGTCGAACACGTTGGCCGTCGGCGTCGCGCAGGGCATTTTCCGCGACGACGTTGATCTCGACGTCGTCGATCACATGCTTCGATATGCAATCTGGTCGTCGAGTGAGTGGCATACACCCACCGAGGACAAATCTGTGGACTGGCTCGCCCACGAAGTGGTCAAGGTAATCCTCGGAGGTTTGTTACGCGCCCAGAACGTTCAGCCGTGAGGTTCTGAGTATTCGGTGAGATGATCCATGAGAATCACGATCAGCTGTTCAAGTTCATTGCGCGTCATATCAGTGAGATCGAGTGAGAACTGGGCGGCGAGGCGGCGGCCCCAGTCGTGGAAGAAGACTGGGTGGGCCGAGATTTTGCCGTCTCCTGCGATATCCACGGCTGCTAGCCATTTTTCGATACTGGTTTCTCGTGCTCGCGGTTCCTTCAGTGGCTTATCGGATGACAATGTTGTTGCCAACGTGCCAGTTCCAGAATTTGCGCATGCGGATTGAACTTTCGAAACAGTAAGGGCTGGCACTAGTGGCATGGCCAAAAGGTGAGCAGTTCGCCTGGCCGCAGCCAGATCTTCACCACGGTCGACGTGCACACCGAGTCGGGCGATCCACGGGAGGTGAGGATTGCTCTTGTCGTTGCAACGGATGTCGATGCAGAAGTACGCGTCGTCGGTTCCTGAGGGATGCGGTAGGTACGCAGTGATGGATGGCTGCCCGCCAGAGGTTGAACTTGTGTACATGTCGAACGGGGTGCGGCCAGCCAACCCCTGTGAAACTGCTCGCAGCGCGACGGTCAGGATTGCTGAATCCATCTGGCCGAACCGGCCATTCAGTTGCGACTTCCATGCAGCGAAAACAGATGATGCCTCGGCGGCGAGGCCGCGAACTGTCGAGTTTGTAGATGACGACCAGTAACCGAATAGGTTGGCGAGTTCGATGTGGGTCCACCCTTCTGGAACCGTTGAACCATCGACCTCCAAGTCCACTAGAAACTTGCGGGCATCGTGTGTATGTGCGAATTCTGCGTATCTGTCGAGTTGATCACCGTGCTCAGTTGCCGAAACCTTCAATTCAAGAATCGCGATAGGACCTGTGGCGCCGTACAGCACCACATCCATGCGGCCTTTCCCATGAGGAACTTCTACTCGGGCACTGACGACGTTGTCATCGAGTCCGAGTGCATTCTGCAGCGGCGTCGCGTCGCGTTCCACTAAATATCCGATGAATGCACCGACATTTACCTCGGAACGCAGGAGACGTTGAAGAAACATTGAGGGGTGTGTAGTCATAGTCGGCCTATTCCTGTCTGTTGGCAACCGATAGCGTGTCCGTCATGAGCGCAATGTGGGGTATCCACAACGACGAGCCCAGCGTTGATCTGATTGCTGGGAAATTTATCAGTATCGGTTGGGACAGGGTCGGGAATCTGAAGCAGATCGGCGCTGATCGCGGCACCATCAAGACTTTGCTTTCGGAACAATATCCGGCCGGGAAAACCGGTTCGTACCCAGTGCAGGCTGGGGTACTGGTGCGATTCGCTTTCGACATGGAGGTCGGCGACATCATCATTGCGCCCCACAAATCCGATTCGACGATCAACATCGGCGTCATCGACGGTGATTACTATTTCGATCCAGATGCGCCGACGCACCGCCACCGTCGGCCTGTACGGTGGCAGCGTATCGGGATTCCACGGTCGGAGTTCACCACGTCGGCGCTGTACGAAATCGGGTCGGCAGTAACTCTATTTCGGGTTAAGCGGCATTACGGGGAATTTCGGACTTATCTCGAGACCGGCAGCGCGGATACAGCTACCGCGGTCGTCGAAGCCGCGGCGAATGTTGACGATATGGATGTTGCCGTCGATAGCGCAACCGAAGAACCGAGCCCATCACGGTTGATGGAATCGACTGCTGACTTCATCATCAACATGTTGAAAATTGACGTCAGCCACCGCGGTTTCGAACTTTTTGTCGCTGATCTGCTGACGGCGATGGGTTATCGCACTCGCGTTCTCCCGTACTCACGAGACGGTGGAATAGATATTGTGGCGCACCGCGACCCGCTGGGGTTGGAGCCGCCTCTGATCAAGGTGCAATGCAAGCACACCGACAGAACCATGGGACGTCCCGAAGTGCAGCAACTTATCGGCACTTTGTCCACCGGGGAGGTGGGTTTGTTCGTGTCGCTGGGTTCGTACAGCGCCGACGCGCAGGCCCTGGATCGGACTCGTGGCGACTTGCGGTTGATCGGCCGCAGCGAGATCGTGGAATGGATTCTCGATCACTACGATCTGCTACCCGCCCACTGGCGCAGCAGGCTGCCACTGCGGAAAGTATTTGTTGTTGACCGAGAAATCGGACTCGATTGAACAATCGTATCCACCCGAACCTCGGAAGGATACAGTTTCGAAGATGAAGACCTACAACGATTTTGAACGGGTGATTCGCGACTATCCGTGGGTCGAGAACGGTCTCGTCGTGACGTACGTGCGTGACGCGGATCCGACGACGGTTATCGCGGCAATGACAGATGAATTTCTCGGCAAGGCAATTGGATTGAGTGGCGTCAACGAACGTGGCTGGGAGGAGCTCTCGATTGTCGGGGCCGCGCAGCTGGGGGCCTGGACGGTTGCGGTTGCGCCCATGTCCCTGGTGGGTGTCTCCGAAGAGTTGATGTTGCCTCTGTCCGTTGGGAGGGAAGTGGTAACCCAGGCTCGAGTCGTCGAAGCCGTCTCCTCGTTCAACGTATGGAAGAACGGGGAGTGCGTCGTGTACTTCGATCCGCTGTTGCGATGTGGCTTCGGACTCGATCCCAAGGCCGAGGGTCCGCTGCCAGATGGTCGATTCCACGTGTTGGAGGCATCGTTCGCAATGGCAGCGAATTACGCCGGCGCGTAGATTACGCCTGAGTTCTTCTCCGCGACGACGTTTCCGGTGGGCTGTACCGACTGATCAGCGTCGGCGCGGAGGTGGCTTACTCGGCTACTTGGCCCAGCACTACCGCTCCCATTCCGAGGGCCACCGCATCCTCGACGAGGGCTGCTGCCAGAGCCGGCACTCGCTTCGACGCCCACCCTCGGTACGCGTGACCTGCGTATGACGCTGCCACTGCGGATGCTGCGCCGATTGCGATCGCCGGAGCGACGGGTTCACTCTGGGTTCGAGCAATCGCATAAGCGGCGGCACCGCCTGCCGCAGCACGTGCGGTCAAGGACGGAGGTGCGAGCCGAGATGGCGTCGTCGGGAGTTTGTCCATGACGAACTCGCCACCGATTGCAATGGCGGATCCGCCGATCGAGAGCCGTTCGTATCGTGTGCCCTGGAATCTGAGCAACAGGAACGTGGTGATTCCGACTGCGCTGCGAAACCCACTTGCCTTGCCGATTGTCGCGTAGAGGATTGCAGATCGAATTTTCATGGAGTTCAGTATGTCCGCTATTGCCCTTCAGCGGAGCGATCTTCGAACTTCGCGCGATGATCGATGAACGGCCTATTCGTCAGCTGCATCGGTCGCGTCGAGTAGTGCGCTGAGGGCGCGATGGAGTTCTACGAGTTCGTGGTCGCCCTTGCCCCTGAGTGCGCGCGTGTTCTCATGGTCCAGTTGCTGGACAATATCTTTGGCCCGTAGCGCGATTCGGTGACCCTGTTCGGTGAGATCGAGGCGAACTGCGCGCGCGTCACGCGGGTCGCGTTCGCTCGATACGAAGCCGCCCCGCTCCAGTGCGCGGACCAGCTTGGAAATGTAAATCGGTTGTAGCCCAGTCTGTTCGGCGAGTTCACGTTGGCTGGGCCTATCGCCCGCGCGGACAAGAGTGTGAAGGGGTGCGAGCACCGAGTATTGAGCGTGTGTGAGGCCAAGAGGGGTGAGCGCTCGGTCGATTCCCGCGCGCCAGCGCAGGCTGAGGTGCCAGACGAGTGATCCCGTTGTCCATGATTCGCGGTCTTGCATGAAAATAGAGTACATGGCTACTATTCAAAAATAGAGTACATGGAAACTATTTGAGGAGCGCCATGCCCATCACGTCTGTGCTCGACTCGAACATGGCCCACCAGGAGGCGGGCGACGGTAAGCCGTTCGTGCTGCTGCACGGTAATCCCACGTCGTCGTACTTGTGGCGAAAGATTCTGCCGACAGTTGGGGCACTCGGTCGCGCCATTGCTCCCGATCTCATCGGGATGGGGGAGTCCGGTACACCGACTATCGATTACGGCTTCGTCGACACCGCCCGCTATCTCGACGACTGGTTCGATGCATTGGGTCTCGACGATGTTGTGCTCGTCGGGCACGACTGGGGCGGAGCACTTGCATTCGACTGGGCTGCCCGGCATCCCGGTCGCGTCCGGGGAGTTGCCTTTCTCGAGACGATCCTCCGTCCGATGACGTGGGCCGAACATTTTCCGGGCGACGCCAGGGCACGGGTCGAGGCATTGCGGACTCCCGGGGTGGGCGAGGCAAAAGTGCTCGAGCAGAACTTCTTTCTCGATGTCGCACTGGGCAAGACAGTCCTCAGCGGGCTCTCGGACGGCGATGCGGCCTCGTATCGTGGTCCGTACCCCACGCCGGAGAGCCGTCGGCCACTGCTTGCCTGGCCGCGCGCATTCCCCATCGAAGGCGCTCCGGCGGATGTGCACGCGCGCGTGATGGCATACGGCGAATGGCTAGCGGGAAGCGTCGACATACCGAAGCTCCTGATGACGTTCAGCGGCCCATCCGAACTCCTCATGATCGGCCATGACGAGATCGAGTGGAGCCGAGCGAACATAGCCCATCTCGATGTCGTGGAATGTGGTCCCGCCGGCCACCTCGCACCCGAGGATCAGCCAGACGCTATTGCCTCCGCGATCGTGGAGTGGAGTCGACGCCATCACTTGGATTGCTGAGGACGAAACAGGCCGTCAGTCCGTCGACCCGAGACCGTACACGGCATACGCTGCTCGGATAACTGGTTGTGCAACATTTCGCACTCTCACGCCGCCAGGGGTTGTGCCACGCTCGGTTCCGGCGTGAGCATGACCGTGAAGTGCCAGATCGAGTTGAAACTCGTCGATAGGTTCGCCGAGCAGATACGACCCGAGGAAGGGGTAGATCTCGGGGGGTTCGCCGTGCAGGGTGTCGCTGATCGGCGAGTAATGCAGCAGTGCCACTCGGATGTCTGCCTGGAGGGACGATACCGCTGTCCGAAAGCGCTCGGCGACATCGACGGTATGGCCGGCGAACTCCTTCATCTGTGGTTCTCCGAACACGCTGGCGCATTTGCCCGCGAATCCACCACCAAATCCCTTGGTGCCCGCAATCCCTAACGTTTGCCCGGCAACATCGATGGTGACAGATTCGCCTTCCAGTACAGAAATCCCTTGCGCAGTAAGCGCATCCGTAACGTCCGAGACTGCATTGCTGTGGTAGTCATGATTTCCGAGTACGGCGATAACCGGGATTCCCAGATCTGCGAACTCGTCGGCAACAACCTTCGCTTCGTCTCGACCCCCGTGTCGGGTGAGATCGCCGGCCAGCAACAAGACATCCGCGTGGGCGGATACCATGTCGAGTGCAGGCCGCAACTCACCGCGTGAATCCGCGCCGAGATGCACATCGCCAACCGCAGCGACCCGGATCACTGTAGGTCCTCGTAATCGGCTTGTGGTTCAGCTGAACTCACGACGTGGATGTCGTTGCACACGGAAATATCGGGGGCAAGTTCCGTGACAACCGATTCGAGTTCCCTCTTTCGAGCGAGACTGGTCACTTCGCCGCTGAGATAGATTTTCGATCCCCGAATCGTTACTCGCACACCGAGTTCCGACGTCCGTGGATCCTCGGCAAAAGCTCGTCTGATGTGTGCCACCAAGTACTGCGGAAGTTGTTCTCCTGCTTTCATCCTCAACACCTCCAACGTCGCTTGCCCGTCAAGTCCAGACTATTTCGTCGACGCAATCTCGAGATCGTCGAGCAGCCCGAGAAAAGCTCGTGCATAGGGCGAAGTTCGCGTCTTGTCGACAACCTCCGGCCAGTCGACTTGTTCACGTAAATCGCGCGCGATCGCGAGCATGGGAACGAAGTCGCAACGGTGAGCATCGAGGACGTTCAGTTTATCGATCATCAAGTCCGTCGCGCCGACTACGGGTGCCACCGCGGAACCTACCCGCATAGACGTTGCCCGGTCGAGGAACTCGTCAGTGATCTCGCGCCCCGAGGCCGAAAAAATCAGATCGACGAGTACATCGCCGTCGTACACCTTTGTCAGCCAATCCTCGGGCGGGTTAACCGGTTTCATTCCGATCTCTCGGAGTGCACGTAACGCAGGCGCCGCGTCTTGCTTGCGTAGGAAGATGTCGACGTCATGCCCCGACGGTGGACCGCCGCGTGCATACACAGCACAACCGCCCGCTACCGCAAATCGAATTCCGGCGCGCGCCAGAGTGTTTACTGCTCGCGTCATGGTCTGCAACAGATCGTCCATGCTGGACCCGTCGTGCGCGGAAACGGGATGCTGGGATGGTTTGGTCGTCATCCACAGGAGGTACCCGATCTTTCTACGGTGAATCGTGCGGGCCCGAGATCACCGTCGAAATCGACCGGCCGGATCGAATCCGGACGGCAATGCGCTATCAGTGGACGATTCCGTGGTCCAACAGGCGGCGGCCGGGGTCGGACTTGTGTTCCTGCTCGTGGGCATTCCGGGTTTCATTCCCGGAGTCACCACCGATTACGGCATGCTCACATTTGCGAGATCACTCCGAGGCGAAACTTTCACCTGATCGGCGGCGGCATCATCCGACAATTGGCTCCACCTCGCACTGGGAGTGGCGATGGTTGTCCTCGGAATTCTGACCACGCGCACTCGCTCGAATTCTCGATCGGCGGTGTGAACACGACTACTCGATTGCGTCCGGCATCACTGGGTACATCGATCAGACATGCCGTCGAGAGCAGTGGCGGCCTCTGGTGAAGGAGACGTTCATGGCTACCTGCGAAACGTGCGGTAACGACTACGACAAGACGTTTACAGTCACGCGTGGTGAACGCACTGCCACTTTCGACAGCTTCGAATGCGCTGCCCAGGCAATGGCGCCACAATGCGCGCACTGTGGGTGTCGCATTCTCGGCCACGGCATCGAAGCGGAAGACACCATGTACTGCTGCGCACACTGTGCTCGTCAAGAGGGCCACCTCGAGGCGGCAGATCGAGTCGGTGCCTGAATTGGCGAGTTAGTCGGAGAGAGTTTCGATCAGTTTCGAGGAAAATGCGGGGAGATCGTCGGGTTTCCGACTGGACACGAGGGTGTTCGGTCCGTTCGTACATACAACTACGTTGTGGTCGACCCAACTGCCGCCGGCATTCGTGATGTCGGTGCGCAAGCTCGGCCATGACGTGAGCGTTCGACCACTCACCACATCAGCCTCGACGAGCGTCCACGGCCCGTGGCAGATCACCGCGACAGGTTTTCCCTCGTCGAAGAAACCTCGGACAAATGCCACAGCGGCTTTGTTCATGCGGAGGAGGTCCGGATTAGCGACTCCTCCGGGAAGAACGAGGGCATCGTAGTCCGATGACGACGCCGATTCGACTGTGTCGTCGACATCAAAAACATCGCCTCTGTCCAGATGGTTGAATGCCTGGATTGTTCCTAGCTCGAGTGAAACAAGTGACGGTTCAGCGTGTTCCGAACGGACCGCATCCCAGGGATCTGTCAGTTCGATTTGCTCGACACCTTCAGTGGCCGCCAGGAATGCAACACGCTTTCCTTTCAGTAATTCACTCATCGCTCGCACTTCCCTTGTCGCTTCTTCGTGTTCAACCGGAGGTACCGTCGCTGCCGAGGAAAACCATTCGTTTCCTCGGCAGCGACCATGTGCCATCCGAGCCTCTATGTATGACTTCCCGTAGTTCGGCTTGTCTAATCACTATTCAATGTGGTTGAGGCGCAGAAGATCAAGCCTCAGGGATCTCTCGGCCGTAGTTTTCGAGAGTGATGCTGTCGGGATCGGGCCCGCCGCGTACGCCGGTGTCGAGGGCGTCGATCGCAGCAAGCTGGTCGGCAGTGAGGTCGAAGTCGAAGACGTCGAAATTCTCGGCGATACGGGCCGGCTTGGTCGACTTCGGGATAGCGGAACGGCCTTGCTGCAGATGCCACCGCAGCATTACCTGTGCAGCCGACTTATCATGCTGTGCAGCGATATCGAGCAATGCCGGGTCGTCGAAAGTGCTCTTCTCCCCGCCGCCGTAAGAAGTGATGCCGCCGATCGGCGACCACGCCTGCGTCACGATGCCGTGCTCGGCATGTAGACGCTGCAGTTCTTTCTGCTGAAAGTACGGGTGCAGTTCGATCTGGTTCACGGCGGGTACGACGGTGGTCTCGGCCAAGAGCCGGTCAAGGTGCTCGGGCATGAAGTTGCTGACTCCGATAGCACGAACCTTGCCATCGGTCAGAAGCTTCTCGAGTGCTCGGTAGGCGTCGAGTGTGAGATCGAAACGGCTGGGCAGGGGCTGGTGCAAGATCAGGAGGTCGAGTTGGTCGACGCCGAGCTTGCCTGTCGCCTTGTCGAACGCGTGCAACGTGGTGTCGAAACCGTAGTCGCTGATCCAGACCTTGGTTTCGATGAACACCTCGTCTGAGTTCACATCGGAACGCTTGATACCTTCACCGACCTCGCGTTCGTTGAAGTATGCGGCGGCAGTATCGATGTGGCGGTAGCCGGTACGCAGAGCCGACTCGACTGCGGAAACTGTGACGTCCGGTGGGGTCTGGAAAACGCCAAGCCCGATGGCCGGCATTTCCACGCCGTTGTTCAGAGTGATCGTATTTTCAGTCATGCTTTCACAGTAGGTATGTTCGGGCGCCGATGACAGGTACTGTCGTTAACCCCTTCCAGAAGAGGAGTCGCAGATCCGTTGAAGGATTCACTTGCGCAGGAGAGTCAATATTAGGCTGCAGGAATCGTCACGTTGAAATGTGTTGGCACACGCTTAGATAGGAGAAGTGCGTCAGACGATGCAGTACAGACGAACGCAAGGAGTTGCCATGACGACGATTGTGAAAGTGGAAGATGTCGAGGTTATGGACCGAGGAGGATCGGTGAAGACCGTGCCACTGGTCACCAAGACTTCCAGCGACGGGGAGGCGCTGATCACGTCGGGTATGAGCGTCTATCCGGTGGGTGGCGGCGCCCCGAAGCACTCGCATAACTGCGACGAGCAAGTGACGCTTCTGGAGGGGCGCGGTGAAGTTGAGGTCGACGGCGTTGTTACTCCGCTGGTTCCTTACGACACGACGTACATTCCGAGTCCGAAAGTGCATGCGTTTCGTAATACGGGGGAGATTCCCATGCGAATCCTCTGGGTATACACCGCATCTCGTGTGACTCGCACATTTTTCGATACGGGGATCGAAGTCGAGCATCTCTCTGCCGAAGATCAAATGGGGACGTGAGTTCTGGCTGTTTCGCCAGTCCACAGCGCAAACAGGAAGTCCGGCAGTCTGTTACACACTGCCGGACTTCCTGTTTCGTAGCTGGGACGCGTCAGCGGGCCCCAACGGTGGGAGAAGTGATGCTGTACGTCTCCGCGGCCGTCTTCAGCTCGTTCCACAGGGGTTCAGGCACTGGAATTCCGTTTCGGCTCCGGTCGGCAAACGTCTCGGCCCCGCGTTGGCCGGGAAGGATGACACGCTCGTAACCCTCTGCTACGGGCAGAGATCGGATGGTCTCGATGGTCGCGTCGACGTCGGAGGTGAAGGTGTTTACCGCCACGGCCGCGCTGGGATCGATCGCGATAATTGCGGCATTCTGCCGGTGCTTCTTGCCGCCGGAAACGCCGGAATGGAAATTGGGCAAGATGGGCTCGCCGACGAGCACGCTGGTCAACAATTCGAACATCAACGACATCCCGGAACCCTTGGCTCCGCCTACGGGAAGGGGAATCTTGGCCAACGCAGGGTCGGTTGTGGGAACTCCGTCAGCGGTGGTTGCGGCGCCGGCAGGGAGATCTTTACCGGCTTTCTTGAACTGAGCGATCTTGCCGAGTGCGATGACGGCAGTGGCCATGTCGAGCACTACCGTCGGATACTGGCCGGTGCCCGGCACTGCGATCGACAGCGGACTTGTCGCGACGGACGCCCCCGCCGCGCCTTCGTATCCCATGTTGGGCATGCCCGCAACGAGACCCATGCCGATCAGACCGCTTTCGGCAATTCGGTTCGTGTAGTAGCCAAGTGCGCCGGTGTGGACCGTTCGACGCACGTTTACCCATCCGACGCCGAATTGAGCAGCCTGAGCAATCGCTATGTCGGCTGCGCGTGTGAGCGCAACAGGGCCAGCTGCCCGATCGGCGTCAACCACTGCCAGAGCGCCCTTTTCGTTGTGGACGACAATCTTCGGCTCGGCGTTCGCCTCCCCGGTCCCGAACAATTCGAGGTAGCGAGGAACACGTGCGATTCCGTGGGAATCCACACCCCTCAGATTTGCCCAGACCAGTACCTCGGCGATGGTGCCGGCGTCGTCAGCCGAGACTCCACGCGATTGGAAAAGGTCTCGGACGTAGTCCCGGAGTTCCGCGGGATCGATCTTGATCGGGCTTGGCATGTCTGGCCTTTCTTCACGGAGTTGTTCTGTTGTACTGCAGTTGCTTTACTGCTACTTGCCAGAAGCCTGCAGCGATCCCTGAGAGGCTGCCTCGGAGATGGGCCAGTCGAGGCACTCGGCGATACCGCGACCCATGATCCACTCGAGCTCCTGCTCGGTGAAATCGAAATGCTCCGTGAACTGCTCGACCGTATCCGTCCACGTCAACCCGTGACCGAGCAGACGCGTGATATCGGTACCGAAGAAACAACGCTCCGGACCCATCGCATCAACCATCTCCCGCACATACTTCGCGATATTGAGATTCGGGAACGGCTCCGTCGAATACCCCGGAATAGCAGAAACCTTCACAAAAATATTCGGATGAACATGCAGATCCGCCGTCTCCTTCACCCAATACCCGATCGCATCGTCGACACACCGCGCCATGATCCCCATATGGTCGATGATGATCTTGAGCTCCGGATGCTTACCCGCGATCTCACCGAGCTCCGCCTTCCACACCGGAGCATGCACCATCGTCTTGATACCCAACTCCTCCGCCAGAGGCCAGTACCAGTCATTGGTGCCGTCGATCATCCAATTCCGGTCCTGCGGACGATGGAACGTCAACCGCGTCCCCTTCACATGCGGATTCTGCGCAAAATCCTTCATCATCGCCGCACCCTCGACCGGCTTGTTCTGCGGAATACGCGCCATGATCCCGAAACGATCCGGATGCGCCTCACACGCCTCCAACGCGTAATCGATCCGATCACCCTCCCACGACGGCGGCAGAATCAACGCCCGATCCACCCCCGCCTCATCCATCAACCCGAGAGCCTCCTCGTAACTGAACGACTCCTCCCGATGACCGTTCAATCGGATACGCTCACGCGCCCCCGGAAGCCACGGACGATCCGGAGCCTCGTCCTTCCAGATATGGATTTGCGAATCGACAATGAACATGGATCCTCTATTCTCCCGACGTGCGGGTGCCTGTGAAACGTCGCCGCAGATAGGATTGGGCGACTGTGCAGAGACCGGGTCGTGACGGCGAACCGTGAGGCGTGCCACGGGTAGTAGCCGGAATCTGTGTCGTGACGTTATCTTTCGCCGGTACCTTCAATCCAGTGGTACGGACGCATCATTAGCTGAACGAATTTCGTTGGTGTCGCCGGACGTACCGACGATTACCCGGCAGACTATGACGGCCGTCACTTTTGTGCATACAAAGGTTTCGCAATCGGCTGTGGACCCGGGCGATCCTGGACGACTAGTTTGACGGAGATGGGTTGGGGCGAGGCGGCTGCAACTCTTCTTAGCCTGCCCCACATCGGCTTTCGGTCAGCTATTTCGGATGGACATTGCGTTACCCACTTCGTTGGCGAGGTGATGGACCGGCGCGGTTTCCGTGCACGAGATGTGCTGTGTCGAGGACGTATACGACGAGTCTGTCGGCTCGAGATTCGGTGCGGCCCTGACAAATTCATAACCACCGAGTTAGATCTAGAAAGGACCATGATGTTCCGAAAGAGAAGTCTCGCGACGCTCGGGGTGGTGTGTTCCATCGCTCTGGCACTGTCGGCATGCGGAGGTGGCGCTGCCGGTTCCTCGTCGGAGGCGAACTCAGGACCTTCAGGCGATCCCGTTGCCGGCGGTACCGTTCGCGCGGTGATGCTGAGCGAGCCTCGCAACCTCGACCCCGCGATTCTTCAGAACAACCTGCAGGGGCAAGGCATGCTCGGCAACTCGTTGTACGGAACGCTGATGTACGGCGACGAGCAGACCGACGAGACAATGTTCTCGATGGCAGAGAAGTTCTCGACGGACGACGCCGGCAAGACCTTCGTACTCGAACTTCGTGACGGACTTCAGTTCTCCGACGGCACCCCGCTTGGTTCGGATGCAGTCAAGTACAACTGGGATCGACTCAAGGACAAGTCGCTCGGTTCCAACTCCACCCCTGACGCCGCGCTGGTCGAGTCGACCGAGGTTGTCGACGCGACGACGCTGAAAGTTACTTTGACGCAGCCGACTCCGGCTTATGCAAATCAGGTTTCGCGGACAGCGATGAACTGGATTGCCTCCCCGGCGGCACTGGCACAGGGGGCGCAAGCGTTCGATGCCAATCCGATCGGTGCCGGACCGTTCACCTTGGAGAATTGGACACGTGCGGGCAAGATCGAACTGGTCAAGAACCCGGGATACTGGGACGCTCCGCGGCCGTATCTGGACGGAATCACACTCACCTCGTCGGCGGACGAAGAGCAGCGACTGAATTCGGTGGTGAGCAGTGGCGCCGATCTGGTCCAGGCCGCTGATTGGTCGGTTGTGAAGAAAGCGTCGACTGCTGGGTTCCAAGTTCAGTCGATGCCGATGGCCGGCGGGACATTCCTCGCGCTGAACACGACACGAGCTCCGTTCGACGATGTTCGGATGCGTCAGGCAATCAGTGCGGCAATCGATCTGGAGGGACTGGAACTCGCTGTGGGGAAGGGCTCGGGCGTTGTTGCCGACACGTTGTTCCCGGAGGAAAACCAGTTCTACACGGACACGCCCTTGCATACCTACGACAAGGCCAAGGCACAGGACCTCTTTGATCAGTTCGCTGCGGAAGGCCATCCCCTGACATTCACATTCACAGCGTTTCCGGGGCAGGAATTGGTTGCCCAGGCGGTTCAGGCTCAGCTCAGTCAGTACGACAACGTCGAGGTTTCGGTCAACCGCGTCGACTGGGCCGAGTCGGGACGAATCTACGGAGAGAAGGGCTACGACATGATGGTGGCGGCATCGAACTTCATCGATCCCGAGCCGTCATTGTTCCGGTCCTTCTACAGCACGTCGCCTCGAAACTCGTCGGGCATCAAGGATGATCAGCTCGATGCGGCGCTCGTCGCTGGACGCACCGGCGCGTCGGCGGAGGATCGCAAGGCGGCCTACGAAGCAGTATCCGAGCGTCTCGCCGAGATCTCGCCGGCCGTCTTCTACCTGCGCACTTCGCAGACTGCGATCGCATCCGAGAAGGTCGGCGGAATCCAGATGTACGGAGAAGGGTCCCTGCTGACAGCGGGGTTGTGGCTCGCTGATCAGTAGCCTGCCTGTTTTCCGGGTTGTACCGCACGTGAACATCCACGAGCGACGGGGCGCATTGTTGCTGAGGGGCGATGCGTCCCGTCTTTTGGCGAACTAGTGCTCTGCTCGAATAGATCGACTGCTCGAGGTCCGAATATCGATGTGAAACAGGTATTTACGACGCCACCGTGCGTGCTCGGGCGCGTGATGGAAGACGACCGATTTCGAACGCTTTAGTTGAGTGGAATAGGGCTGGTTCGGCGGCGCGGCGGATGCCAAAGTGTATTTGCGTCTACTGACGTAATCCACATCACATCGACGTATTCGACGTCATATCGATGAACGTTATTACCCAGGAGGTTTTCCATGCGTCTCACGCCACTTACCGATCTCAACGAACGTCAGGCCGAGATCAGTGCGCGGATCGCAGGTCGCCGTGGCGCTGTTCGAGGTCCGTTCCTCATCTGGCTCCGCAGCCCCGAGCTGTGCGAGAAGGTAGAGGCGTTGGGTGCGTACTGCCGGTTCGAGTCGAGCCTGCCCTTGCGCTTGCGCGAACTGAGCTTGCTGATCGCTGCACGCTTCTTCGATGCGCAGTACTCATGGAATGCTCACGTGGACAAGGCAGTTGAGTCCGGTGTCTCGCGTGAGAGCATCGAACGACTCGCCCGTAACGAGGAGCCGGCATTCGAGGCCGCGGACGAGCAGATTCTGTACCGATTCTCTCAGGAGATTCTCGGCAACCATTTTGTCTCCGACGAAGTCTTCGCGGAAGCGCTGAATGCCTTCGGCGACAACGGACTTGTCGATATCATCGGCAGCCTCGGAAACTTTTCCATGTTGGCGATGCTTCTCAACACCTTCGAGGTTGACCTGCAGCCTGACCGTACCGCACCCTACCCGGACATCGAAGGCTACCGCCGTGTTCAGGTGAAAGCGGCCGCGAGCGCAGGCTCGGCCTAACCCCGGCGACCTCCTCGGGAAGGAAAGCAACGGGGGCACCTTCGTCGACTACTGGGTGCTCCCGCCGCCCCCCGATACGAAGTCCGGAAGGTCAATGATGATTCGAAACAGAGGATCGATGGCGCCCTTATGACTGGCTCGAGCGAGACCAGCTCTCGGCGGACGGACGAGCTATGGCTCACGAAATGACATCGCGGACATCCCGAGAGTCCAACGTCCGGGTAGTTCGTCGCAGGTTGGTAAGGAGAGAAATCCAATGATGCTCTTGGCAAAAAGGATCGGCCGGAGTCTGCTCGTGATGCTTCTCGTCACGATGGCTGTGGTTGCGGTCATGGGCGTCACGCCCGGTTCTGTGGCGCAGGTGATCCTGGGCGAGAATGCCACGCCCGACGCGATCGCCTCGCTGAACAGCAAGCTCGGCCTCGATGTGCCTCTCTGGCAGCAGTACTTGAACTGGTTGGGAGATGCGCTCCACGGGAATCTAGGCACGTCACCTCTCACCGGTCAGTCGGTTAGTTCGGCAATTATCGACAGGCTGCCGGTCACACTGGAGTTGGCGGCGCTGGGGTTGGGGATAGCGCTTGTTGTATCGGTTTTGTTTGCCGTGCTCTGCGCGTCATTTCCCGGAAGCGGACTTGATCGCGGTCTGAATGCGTTGTCGTCCGTTTTCCTCTCGGTACCCGCATTCATTGCCGGCCCGGTGTTGATCTTCTTCTTTGCGATCCAGCTCGGCTTGTTTCCCGTCATGGGGTGGACGCCGATCAGTGAGGGACTCGGGGCCAACCTGAGGTCCGCGTTCTTGCCGGCAATGGCCATCGCCCTCACCGAAATTGCCGCGTTCCATCGTTTGCTGCGCTCCGACTTGATCAGCACTTTGTCCGAGGATTTCATCGCTGCGGCGCGCGCCAGAGGAATGAGTGCCAAGTATGTGATGTTCCGCCATGCACTGCGCCCGTCGTCGTTCTCTCTGATCACCGTTCTCGGTATCAATCTGGGAAGGCTGATCGGAGGCACAGTTGTTGTGGAGACGCTCTTTTCGCTCCCAGGGCTGGGTCAACTCGCAGCGTCGTCGATGATCTCGCGTGACGTGATCATGGTGCAAGGCGTGGTGGCCTTCATCGCCGTTGTCTACGTGCTTGTCAATACCTTGGTCGATCTCAGCTACGGAGTGATCGATCCACGGGTGCGAAGAGGAGTCAAAGTATGATCGTCACGAATCCGGTGCACGTAATTCCGGTCGAGAACCCAGTCGAAGCCCCCGAGGAAAGCAGTCGGAATCTTCCTCAGGTACCGGAAGCGAAAAAGTCGCGTTCGATACTGGTCTGGTTGTCGTTCTTCTGGATTGGGCTGATCCTGCTCCTGGCCGTGTTCGCGGGAATCCTGCCGATCGCGTCGTACGAGCAGCCGATAGGTCTTCCGCGGCAAAGTATCGACTTCGCGTCGCTGGATACTCTGCTCGGTACTGACGCCCTGGGCCGGTCCATGCTGTCGAGAGTTATTCACGGCGCCCAAGTATCGTTGCTTGTCGCGACCATCGCTGGATTGCTGAGTTTTGTCGTCGGCGGTTTGATCGGGCTCCTGGCCGGCTACTTCGGCAAGTGGAGCGACGCCATTGTCACCCTGCTGGCCGACGTGATGTTGGCTTTCCCCGGTCTGATTCTCCTGCTGGCTCTGACGACGATCATGACGCCCAGCGTCACGATTCTGATTATCGGTCTTGGAATTACGGGCATCCCGACGTTCCTTCGTCTCGCGCGGGCGAACACGCTGACGTGGTCGGCGAGGGAGTTCGTCCGGGCAGCCCTGAATATGGGCGCCGGCAACGGCCGCATCCTGTTCAAGGAGATTCTGCCCAACGTCCTGCCACCCCTCGCGGCGTACCTGCCGATCGTGATGGCAACGATGATCGTGGCAGAGGGCTCACTCAGCTTCCTGGGCTTGGGCATTCCGCCGCCGACGCCGTCGTGGGGCGGAATGATCAACGACGGCAAGGATTCCATCGCAGACAATCCGCACTTGGTTTTCATCCCCGCCACGGTGATCTTCTTTACCGTCTTCGCATTGAATCAGATCGGCGACTACCTGCGGCATCGCTTCGACCGATCCATGCAGAGCTGATCGAAGCGTCATGTCCGGTATTTCATCTGAGAGGTTGAACCGCTAATGAGTACTGATCCACTTCTCGCAGTGAGGAACCTGCGCGCGTACATCGGTACGTCACGGGGAATCGTTCGAGCAGTCGACGATGTGACGTTGGACGTCGACCCCGCTCAGTCGCTGGGGGTTGTCGGTGAGTCCGGGTCCGGAAAATCAGTGATGGCACGGGCGGTCATGGGCCTCATGCCCGGACGGTCGGCGCGCTCCGGTGAGGTGTACTTCCAGGGTCGTGACCTGCTGTCGTTGCCGCAGAGCGAACAGCGTGAGGTCTGGGGTAAGCACATTTCCATGGTTTTCCAGGACCCCGGTCGTTCTCTGAATCCGGTTGTCCGGGTGGAACGACAGTTGACCGAGGGTATGCGCAAGCACCTCGGTGTCAGTCGGTCGGAAGCTAAAGGCCGGGCGTTGGGGTTGCTCCAAGAAGTAGGAGTGCCCGACCCGGAGCGGCGTCTGCGGAACTACCCACACGAGATGTCCGGTGGTATGCGCCAGAGGGTCATGATCGCGATTGCTCTGTCGGCCGAACCGGATCTGCTGATCGCGGACGAGCCGACCACGGCACTGGATGTCACGGTGCAGCGTCAGATACTCGACCTGCTGCGCGGTGTTCAACGTGAACGTGGCATGTCGATGATCTTGATCAGCCACGATCTAGCCGTGGTGGCGGGCCGTACCGATCGGGTCGCGGTGATGTATGCCGGGAGACTGGCCGAGATCGGCTCGACTCGAAAGGTATTCGAGGCGCCCAGGCACAGGTACACGCACGCACTGCTCGCTGCCACACCCACGATCGGACACGAGCGGCACACCCCGTTTCAGCTCATTTCGGGTTCGCTTCCGGACCCCACCGCTGTGGCTGCAGGGTGTCGTTTCGCCCCCCGTTGCGCGTATGCAACCGAGGACTGCCGGGCCTCAGGACCGATCATGACGCCGGTGGCTCTGGAGCACGAGGTGTCGTGCTTTCACCCGGTTACCACTGTGGTGCCGGAATTTTCAGGAGGTGAGTTCGTTGGCAGGTAGCGGTACAGCGCATCTGCGCGGGGATGACGCGCTGTTGAGTGTCACGGATTTGGTGGTCGAGTACCACACGAATTCCGGTACCGTTCAGGCGGTGTCGACGGTGAGCTTCGATGTGCTGCCGGGCGAGACGTTGGGAATTGTCGGAGAGTCGGGATGCGGTAAGTCGACAACCGGTCGCGCCGTGCTGCGATTGGACCACATCAGTTCCGGACAGATCCGCTTCGGCGAACATCGGATCGAGCGAGTGGGCAAGAAACAACTGCGTGAACTGCGTCGCGACATGCAGATGATCTTCCAGGACCCCGTAGCGTCGCTGAATCCTCGTCGGCCGGTCAAAGAGGTTGTAGTCGAGGGACTCTCCATTGCTGGATCGAATTCTGACGAGAAGTCAACGGCCGCGGAGGGGCTACTGAACCAGGTTGGGTTGGGAAGCGAACGATTCGCGGACATGCTTCCTCGCCAGCTGTCCGGCGGACAGGCCCAGCGCGTGGCGATCGCACGGGCATTGGCTTTGCATCCTCGCCTACTGATCTGCGACGAGCCGGTCTCGGCACTAGACGTATCCGTTCAAGCACAAATCCTCAACTTGTTAGAGGAGTTGAAGAGAAAATACGACCTTACCGTCGTCTTCATCGCCCACGATCTCGGAGTGGTCCGTTCCTTCAGCGATAAAGTAATGGTGATGTACCTGGGTAAGGTGTGCGAGTTCGGGGATTCCATTGAGCTCTACGATAATCCGGCCCATCCGTACACGAGGGCTCTCCTCGACTCGGTTCCCCTGACCGATCCCGATCGTGCGTTTGCCGGCCCTGCGCTCGAAGGTGATGTGCCCTCGCCACTTGCGCCACCGCCAGGCTGCAGGTTCCAGACGCGGTGCCCCAAGGTGCAGTTGCGCTGTGAGAGTGAAGAACCACAGATGCGTGAGGTTCGCCCAGGCCAGTTCGCGGCGTGCCACTATCCGCTTGACGAAACGGATGCACGTCCACTCGTCGCCAGTTGACCGTGCGGCATAGCCCTGGGATGGAGGATGCCGACCTTTCTGTGTATCTGGTGTGAGGTTTCTGTGTGCGACCGTCCACCGCGACGGATTGTCGTCGCGGTGGAGCGTATGAGCGAAGGTGCCTCGATCTCACGTCGAGTCTTCATTGTGTGGTCTCGGGGAGGGCCTGGATTAGGCGGTGAAGGTCCCGGACCCTTGTCGGCGAGGTGCCGCCACAATCGGGATTCCAGCCTTCTGCGCAAACCTCTCACGGCTGACTCGGAAGTTCTAAATCCAATTGATAACAATATAATTCGTCGCCGATCTGCGTTTTCGATATGAATTAGGCAATTGAGTTCGGGGCGTCGTGTGGCCGCGAGGCGTCGGTGGAAAACACTCGAATCGGATCGAGTCCGCGCCGAGTCTTCTGCGGGCGCAACGACGTGCGTTGGAGGCTCTGAACGCCGTCATCCGAAATCTGTGTACCGGGCGTTTACGCAGTGGGATCTCAGTGAGACTGGATTGTGCCTCGGGAAGATCTCCCTACTATGGTCTGCGACACGTAGAGGAGAAAATATGGACCGCATCACAGTTATGCGAAGTTTTGTAGGCGTTGGTGAGCAGGGTGGATTCAGTCGGGCCGCCCGACAGCTGGGAATTTCGGGTTCGCTTGTGTCGCGGCATGTTTCCGAGTTGGAAAAAGAACTGGGTGTTCGCGTGGTGAACCGCACGGCGCGCGCAGTGAGCCTGACGTCCGCTGGTCGACGCTACTACGACTTCGCGCAGCGAATGCTCCGGGAACTCGACGCCGAGGAAGCTGCGATTCGTGGACTACGTGATCTGGCGGAGGGGCCGCTGGCGGTCATCTGTCCTAAGTGGATCGGCAATCTGGATCTAGGTGAAGCTATCGCAGACTTTGCGGTGGATCATCCCAAGATACAAGTCCGGTTCGAAGTCGGCGGGATGTCGAACCGGGCCTTCGACTTTCTGGATCAAGGATATGACGTCGCCTTTCACACTCGGGATCTACGTGACTCGACGATGCTCATTCGGAAGGTGGCGGACATCCGCTTCGTTCTCTGCGGTTCGCCAGGATACCTGGCCTCGCACAGTCCGCTACTGACCAATCAGGATCTGGGTGAGCATGACTGTCTCCTTCATCCCAACGACCCCGTTTGGCATCTACTCGACTCGGAAGGGCGCGAGTCTCACGTGCGCCCACAGTCCCCGGTGTATTCGTCGAACAGTTACCTCACTTTGCGCAAGGCTGCTGTTCGCGGGCGTGGGTTGGCGCTGCTCCCCGTCAGGACGGTGGCCGAAGATTTGGAAAGTTCTGTACTGCAACAAGTTTTGCCGAGTTACAGCGCCCCCACGCGGGCACTGTATGCCGTTCACTCGCCGGGTGTTCATACATTGCGCAAGGTGCGGGTCTTCCTTGACTACATTTCAGCTTGGTTTGCCAAGAACCCGATGCCGCAACACGCCTCGGTATGAGTCTTTCTTCGAACGATTAGTATGCGCAAACTGCACGCACAGGGCATTGAAGTTGCGGTTCGAGCGCAATACCGTTCACCGTAATCCGTGTAAGCGCAATTGCTTTGCGGCAAGAATCCGTGCCGGGACCGGCGTGGAGTAAGGAGCGCGAATCTGTGGCAATCCTTCGTATCGAGCGTGCACGCTACGGGGTTCAAGACCTCGAAACATGCGTACGGTTCTTCGAAGACTTCGGTCTCACCTTGCGGGCCGCGGATCGGATCGGCGCCGAACTGGTCACTCGCGTCGGTCAAGTAGTGGAATTGCGGCGCGAGGATGACCCCACACTTCCACCGGCAGTGGAGTCTGGGTCGACGTTACGTGAGCTTGTGTGGGGCATCGATACTCAGCAGAGTCTGGACAACGTGATCGAGGACCTGCGACGTGACCGCGTAGTCGAGGTAGACGCCGACGGTGTGGCGCACACTCACGACGAGACCGGCTTCGGGCTGGGCTTGGCGGTGGCCGACATTGTCGAGCCTCCCGTGACCACGGACGAAACCAATCGCTATGGTGCAGTGAAGCGTTGGAATGTACCGACGTCCCCGACAGATCAGGTGTTCCCGCTGCGGATGTGTCACGTTGCGTGGAACATACCCAAGGACGGGCACCGCGAGGCTGTTGCCTTCTACGTGGACCGGCTGGGTTTCCGAATCACCGATGACGTACTGCCGATGGGTACCTTCATGCAGTGTGAAGGTGACGACGATCAGCACAACTTGCTGTTATGCCACCGACCCGACCGGGCCGGTATCAACCACATTTCCTACGAGGTTCGCAACTTCGACGAAGTGATCCTCGGCGGGAACCAGATGATCGAACGCGGCTGGCGCGAGGCCAGGCGTCTGGGACGTCATACCGTCGGGTCCAACGTATTTCGATTCGTCCATGCACCCTGCGGGGGCCGCGCCGAGTATGCCGCGGACATGGACCGTGTCGACGAGACCTACACAACCCGCGTTCACGAGGTCACCCCTCCACATCACCGCTGGACAATGTTGACGAACAAGGATGGCGAGTCATGAGTCAAAGCCTTTCCCCGACTGCTCGAGAACCCGAGACAGTCGAGAGTATCTACCCCGAAATTGCGATGTACATCGATGGACGCTGGACCGACGGGAGCGGTTCGCGCCGTGAGCCGATCGTCAATCCCGCCACCGAAGAGATCCTCGGTTACGTGCCCCTGGCCGAGAAGTCGGACCTCGATGCCGCTCTGGCGGCGGCCGAGCGAGGTTTTGTGGTGTGGCGAGACATGCCGCTCGACAAACGGGCACACATCTTGCACCGAGCTGCCACTCTTCTGCGCGAGCGGTCAGCGGAGATCGCGCGCATCATGACTATGGAGCAGGGTAAGGCCCTCCCCGAAGCTCGAGGAGAACTCGCCGGGGTTGCAACTACTTTGGACTGGAATTGTGAAGAGGGGTTGCGAGCGCATGGCCGGATCATCCCTCGCGGCCCTGGTGAAACGCTGAGCGTCGTGCGTGAGCCGGTTGGTCCGGTTGCGGCGTTCACGCCCTGGAACTTCCCAGCCGGGAGCCCGATGCGCAAGATCGCGGCGTCGTTGTCTGCGGGCTGCTCGATCGTGATCAAGGCGTCGGAGGAGACACCGGCCACCGCGTGTGAGCTCGTGCGATGCTTCGAAGACGCAGGGCTGCCCGGGTCTGTCCTGAATCTAGTTTTCGGTGTGCCGGCTGAAGTTTCCGAGCACCTGATCCCGTCGCCGATCGTCCGCCTCGTCGCCTTCACCGGATCTGTGCCGGTTGGCAAGTCGCTCGCGGCCATGGCCGGGGCGGCCATGAAACCGTCGATGATGGAACTTGGCGGGCACGCTCCGGTCATTGTCTGCCCGGATGTCGATCCAGTTGCTGCGGCGCGCTCCAGTGCGCGGGCGAAGTTCGCCAACGCCGGTCAGGTGTGCACTTCCCCGAGCAGGTTCTTCGTGCACGAGAGCCTCTTCGAGAGCTTTGTCGACGCCTTTGTTCTCGCAGCAGAGCAGATTACGGTGGGCAACGGTTTGACCACCGGGGTGCAGATGGGTCCGCTTGTCAACGAACGACGACTGTCGTCAGTCCACAACCTTGTCGAGGATGCTCGTCGACGTGGCGCGAAGGTTCTCACCGGAGGCAATCGACTACCGGGGCCCGGTTTCTTCTATGCACCCACGGTTTTGACCGAGGTCCCGATGGATGCCGCAGTGATGACGGAAGAGCCGTTCGGGCCGATTGTTCCGATCATTCCGTACGCGGACCTTGATGATGCTCTGCGCCTGGCGAACTCGCTACCATTCGGGTTGGCCGCGTACGCCTTCACACACCGGGCCGACACGGTCGACGTCCTGACCCGCGGACTTCAAGCCGGAATCCTGTCCGTCAACCATGCCGGTGGTTCGGTGCCTCAGGCACCGTCGGGTGGATTCAAAGAGAGCGGATTCGGTCGAGAGGGCGGGTCGGAAGGGCTCGACGGCTACCTCGTCACCAAACGCATTTCCCACCGGATGGCGATCTGATGCGTTGGTGCCGAATCGAACTCGAGGGAACGACGCGTCACGGTTTCGTCTCGGACGACGTCATCGAAATCGTCGAGGGTTCGCCGTTCGGGGTATATCGGTCGACCGGTCAGGTCGTATCGCTCGAACGCGCAGTATTTGCGCCGCCGGTTATTCCGTCGTCGTTTCTCTGCGTCGGAATGAACTACACCAGTCACATCAAACATGCACAGCTGCACGGAATGTCCGCCACCGAGATTCCGACGCGACCCGAGGTTAACTATCGGGCCTCCAGTGCGCTGATCGGGCACCGACAGCCGATCGTCAAACCGTCGGACTGCGAGGGACGCTTCGAAAGCGAGGGTGAACTTGTCGCTGTGATCGGTCGCAGTTTGCGACGGTGCACGCGTGACGAAGCGATTGACAGTGTGTTCGGCTGGACAATCGGAAATGATGTGAGTGCCAGAAATTGGCAGCACGCTGACCGGTCGTTCTGGCGGGCCAAGAACAGTGACACGTTCAAGCCGATGGGGCCCTGGATTGCAACGGACGTCGATCCGATGCACTCACGCACCGAGGTGCGGGTCAACGACGAAGTTCATGCTGAATTCGATACAGGTGCAATGATCTTCGATCCATATGACTATCTGGTTGAGCTTTCGAAATACGTTACCGTCGCCCCCGGGGACGTGCTGTGGATGGGAACCGACGCCATGGTCGGGATGTCGCCGGGAGACACGGTCGATATCTCGATCTCCGGCATCGGCACATTGAGCAATCCGATTGTCAGTGAAGTGTCGCCGACGGCGGCACGGAAGGAGCAGTAATGAGGCTCGAATTCGCCGAGGCGCGAGTGATGGTCGATCAGGCGCGTGAGCACGCGGCTGGTGTGGGCAAGGCATTGAGTATTGCAGTGGTCGACTACGGCGGATTTGCCGTGCTGGTAGAGCGAATGGACGGTGCACGCCCGATGACGCCGAGTATCGCTCTGTCGAAAGCGTATTCGGCTGCAGTTATGCAGCGGCCGACCTTCATGCTGAAGGGCTGGAGTGAATCCGACCCGGTCTTCTTCTCTCAAGTCGGCCGGATGGGTCACCATCCGATCGTGGCCACGAAGGGTGGATACGCTCTCAAGCGCGACGGCGAGATCGTCGGCGGAATCGGCATCTCCGGTGGAACCGCAGATGAGGACGAAGAGATTTGCAGGGCGGTTGTATCTGCTGCGGGATTTTCGCTGGAGTTCGCTGCCTGGGGTGGCGCGCCAGTCGCCGAGCGCTGACCTGTATTCGACTGTGCGCGAAAGCTAATCATTCGAAATCAGGTAGGGCGGAGTGGGGTACGCGCGCTCTAGGCTGAAGAGAATCCAAAGGGCAAAGGAAGGTAGGCGAACGTGACTCAAGAGAATCGTCCCGGCGACGGGCGCGGGCACATCCTGGTTGTTGGTGCCGGTATCGGCGGTCTGTCCACGGCAATAGCACTGCGCGGCGTCGGATATGACGTCCATGTGGTCGAGCTGAAGCCGGATATGCATTCGTCCGTCTTCGGCGTCGGCATTATCCAGCCCGCAAATGCCCTGCGTGCGTTGGACGCTATCGGTCTACTCGACGATTGCCTTGCGGCCGGCCAGAGCAGTCCCGTCTGGGGCACCATGTGCGATGTGCAGGGCAATGCGCTGGTGGAGATGGCGGGTGCCAAGATCGAGAACTACCCGGCAATGAACGGGATCGGCCGGCCTAAGCTGCACCAGATCCTGACCCGGCGCGCTTTGGCGGATGGTATCCGCATCGAATACAGCAAGTCGATCGAAAAGTTGCTACCCGGTGACGATTACGTCGAGGCCGTGTTCACCGATGGTCAACAGGACAACTACGAACTGGTTGTCGGCGCTGACGGTGTACGTTCGGAAGTGCGCCCTTACGTTCTTCCCGAGGGTGTGGAGCCCCGGTACAACGGGCAGTCGGCGTGGCGCGTCAACTTGCCTCGTATTCCCGAGATCGATCGCATCATTCTCCAACGTGGCCCTTCGGGCGTCGCGGGATTCGTTCCGATTGCCCCGGATCTTGCATACTTCTGGCTTAACTACGCGTGCCCGCAGGGGTACCGTCCGCCGGCGGATCAACTTCACGTCGTCCTGCGCGATCTTCTCAAGGATTACGGCGGGTTGACCGCATGGGTTCGCGACAACCACCTCAACGATCCTGCACAAATCGTGCTGCGCCCGGAGGAGTACCTGATCGCTCCGGCGCCATGGCACAAGGGTCGCATCGTTCTCATCGGTGATGCCGTACATACGGTGACGCCGCACTTGGGGCAGGGCGCGGCTCAAGCGATCGAGGATGGTGTGGTTCTGGCAGAGGAGCTCGAGGCAAACGGCGCAGACGTCGAGAAGGCGTTCGAGGCTTACGTCGGTCGCCGTTTCGATCGCTGCAAGCTGGTTGTCGAGTCGTGTGTCCAGATCGGCGAGTGGCAGCAGCATCCCACTCCGGACGCGGATCAGCCGGGCCTGACACAGCGCGTCATGGAGGCGATGGTCGCTCCGCTGTAATGCGGGCGTTTCGCCGGGCCACGCGCTCCAGAAATCAGTTGAACGTTAGGTAAAGCGCGACAGGCGCTTTCGGCATTGCTCATTTCTCATCAGAAGAAGAGGTAGGAAATCATGGCAACGAAATCGGTATCCCACAGCCTTCATCACGTGAACTTTCCCACGAGTGACCTCGAGGTGACCGAGGAATGGTACGGCAGGGTTTTCGAAATGACCCGCGTCCACCCCGTTAAGCCGCCGCCTAAGGGCACCATGCTGCTGACCCGCGGTAACTTCGATCTGCACTTCCGGCCGGTCGAGAAGGGCCAGGAGCAGACGGGTCTCATTCACTTCGCGATCGAGGTCGACGACTGGGACGAATTCCTCGTTCACCTGGACAAGGTGGGAGAGGAATACATCGTGGAGCCGTACCGCGGTCACGACTTGTCCCAGACCGGCAGCCTCGTCGATCCCGACGGCCACCGCGTCGAATTCACCTGGCATCCCGATCGCACCTGGTGATGAGCGGAAAACCTGTGGTCCGTGTCGGATTCGGCGACTACGACCATAATCGCGATTTGTGGACCGGTGGTGTTGTCGTACCCGAGTGCGAACTCGAATGTACGACGCTCGCCGCACCGGAGGAGATCTTCTCTCGCTTCCTCGCAGGGGAGTGGGACGCCGCCGAGATGTCGTTGGCCGTGTCGACGGCACTCCGCGGCAAGGGCTATGACTCGCTCGTGGTTCTGCCGGTGTTCCCGGCGAGGGCCTACCGGCACGGTTCGATCTACGTCAGAGCCGATGGTCCGCAGGTACCCGCGGATCTGAGCGGTCGGCGAATCGGAATTCCGGTGTGGGGCCAGACAGCTGGTGTGTATGTCCGCGGTCTGCTGGCATCGGATTACGGCGTCGACTTGAAGTCGATCAGGTGGGTTCAGGCGGGTGTCAACGAACCGGGACGCACCGAGCCCGTCGACCTCGACACGAGTGATTTCGATATCACCGCTGCCCCCGAGTCCTCGCTCGATCAATTGCTGATCGACGGCAAGGTGGACGCCGTGATCAGTGCGCGTCCTCCGGAATGCGTTGTAAATAGGGATCGTCGGGTCAAGCGGCTCTTTCCCAAGTACACGTTCGACGAGATGGCTTACGCGGAGAAGACCGGGATCTTCCCGATCATGCACACGTTGGTTCTCCGTCGATCCGTATACGAGGCAAACCCGGAGATCGCCGACGGACTGATCAATGCCTTCACCGAGGCGAAGAACCGCTCTATCGAGCGGTCGATGAGTCTCACCGTACCGAGCTATCCGTTCCCGTGGAGCGGGGCGCATGCGCAGCGGGCAAAGGGATTGTTGGGCGCCGACTTCTGGCCGTACGGGATCGAGGCCAACCAGCGAAGTCTGGATGTGTTCCTGGAATACTGTGCTGCTCAGTCGATCACGCCACGAAGGTTGACCACCAGCGAACTGTTCGATCGAGAACGGTCGACTTCGATTCACGCCTGATTAAGGAGAACAAAATGTGTCATGCGGAGGTTCCTGAAGGTCAGGTAACACCGAATGTCGATCGCCAGGACATCGCGATCTCGATCGGCGAGAACGTGGACATGCCGGCGACGCTCTTCAGTGTCGACAGCGGCGGTCCCGGTATCGTGCTCAATACCGATATCCATGGTCCGAGCCCGTTCTACATCTGCCTGGCGTCGCGGTTGGCTGTTGCCGGATTCTCGGTTCTGTTGCCGGACTTCTTCTTCCGTCAGGGGCCCGCTGCGGGTCCCGATCTGGAGAGTGCGTTCGCGCGGCGTAAGAGCTTGGACGAGGCCCAGACTGTTCGTGATCTAGACGCCGCGACGACGTGGTTGAAGGACAAGATCGGTGGCGATCGCGTCGGCTCGCTCGGATTCTGCATGGGCGGAACGTATTCGCTCGATCTAGCGTCTCTGCGTGACGATCTGGTGACGGTGTCGTACTACGGATTCCCGGAACCGCAGGCGACTCTGGTGATGCCCCCGCCGCGCCCTCTGGATCTGGTCGACGACCTCAGTGGACCGGTCCTGGCTTTCTGGGGCGAGGATGACCATGGAATCGGGGTCGAGGTTCCTGTCAGGTACGCAACGCGCGCGGAGAAAGTCAATTCCGAGTTCTCCTACGAGATCGTTGCCGGCGTGGGCCACGCGTTCCTGGGCCATTCCCAGCTGGACGATCCTGAAGACACCGGTGCAAAGACGTGGAAGCGGACGATCGAGCACTTCCAGCGTCACCTCGTGTAGGCGTGAGTCGCGTCCACACGAATTCAGACGTGCATGTATGAACTGAATACCGACAGGTTCTCGGTCCATCCATGCCGACCCGGACACCACGATCGGGCGGTGCACACCGTACCCGCTGCCTCATCGTTCGGTTGTGGTGTCTGTAGTCGCCGGCCTCGGTCGGGGCTGACGACAGTTGTGAGGAGCCTGGGATGAGTGTGCCTGAAACTGACGGAGAACACGTAGCCGGACGGCTGGTTCGCGTCGGCACGATCGCTCAGTTCGTCGAGAGAAATGAACGCGTGGTCACGACCGTCGGCGGAGAAGAAATTTTGGTTCTCGCGGTCGGTGAGACGATCTATGCGGTCGGTAATCGATGCACCCATCTACCGTTTCGACTGGCCCAAGGTCCGCTTGTCGAAGAATCCGTCGAGATCGAGTGTCTTTTACATCAGGGCCGATTCAGCCTCGAGACCGGTGAGGCCACGAGAAGGCCATGCAGAAAACCCATTGCGACATACCGAGTCGTCCAGGTCGGTGATGACGCGTATGTGGACGGCATGCGGCGCATTCTTTCCGATCGAAACCTGTAATCTGCTGTGCAGCACAATCATCCCCTCCCCGATAGTTGTCGGAGAGGGGATGCTCATGTCCGTGGTCAGTGTGGCTCGAGTGGAACAAGATCATGTCGCACACGGCTTTCCAAGTTCGGCAACACACCGCCCCGAAGATGGCGCTCGAAGTGGGGCGACGCGAGATGTGCTTCGAATGCAGACTCGTCCACGTACTCCTCGAAAATGAGAAACTCGGCGGGATCGACAGATGAGCCGTTGACGCGGTAGACGATATTCCCCGGCTCAGCCCGGCTGGGTTCGACCATGTTGCGCAGGGATTCCGTTACCGTGTCGATAGCCGACTCGCGAGCGCGGTAGTGAGCGATCAATACGAATGTCATAGGTGTTCTCCTCGAATGTCCGTCAAGTTGTTCGTCTACAGATTGACCTGTCCGCCGGGGTAGCGCGAGCACGCAACGCGTCGTGAGTGGTGATTCTTAGCTTGCGAATTCAGTGCTCCTCTTTGCTATTCGGTGGCCGTAGCATCCATTTCTGTAAGTCCCGAAACTATGTTCGGGACCTAGTTGAGAGGACGATCGGTTTGACGATTCAACCCAGGCTTCTGCCCAGTCTTGTCGCCGGTGAATGGCGCCGTCCGGATGAGGACCGCACATTCGAGGTCGTCAATCCAGTGGACGTCCGTATCACCGTCGCGCGCGTCGCGGCCATGACGGCCGCAGAGGTGACCCAGTTGTACGACGCCGCCGCGGTGGGTGCCGACGTGTGGCGGAACACCCCCGTGCTGGAGCGGGCTCAGATCATGACCAAGGCTGCCGATTACTTGCGTGCCCGTGCCGCAGAGATCACAAGCGACCTGGTCGCCGAAATGGGCAAGACGTCCGGTGAGGCTGCTGTAGAGGTCGGAAAAGCGGCAGATTTCTTCGACTATTACGCCGGCCTGGCGCGATTGCCACAGGGCCAGATACTTGCCGATGCGCGCCCGAATACCGTGACGAGTGTGCGCACGGAGCCCGTTGGCATCGTGTGCCTGGTCACGCCCTGGAACGACCCACTCCTGACACCGGCCAGAAAGCTTGCCCCCGCGCTGTATACGGGAAATGCCGTTGTTCTCAAGGCAGCCAGCGAAACTCCCGTTGTCAGCATGCACCTCGCTCAGGCGCTACATGATGCCGGACTGCCGGCGGGTGTTCTCGGACTGGCGAGCGGAAAAATCGCCGAGATCGGCGACGCGCTTCTCGACGATCCACGAATCAATGCGGTGAGCTTTACCGGAAGCACGTCGGTGGGTCGGTCGATTCAACGACGTCTCGCTGGTCGTGACGTTCGACTGCAAACGGAGATGGGTGGAAAGAACGCCGCGGTTGTCCTTGCTGACGCCGATGTGGATCTGGCTGTCGCCGCTATCGCCGCGGCTTCCTTCGGGCAGGCCGGTCAGCGATGCACCGCAACGAGTCGTGTCGTGGTGGACGCGGCTGTGGCAACAGAGGTGATCAGTGGAATCATTGCGGCTGCTGCGGCAGTTCGACTGGGACCCGGCGATGCCCCGGCGACGGCAATGGGTCCACTGGTGAGCAAGAGGGCCCAGGCCGATGTTCTGGCGCATATCGAGCGTGCCCGAGAGAGTGGGGCCGAGGTTGTCGTCGGTGGGCACGGACTGTCCGCCGAGATCGCCGAGCACGGTTGCTGGGTTGCGCCCACGGTTGTCACCAATGTCGAACGCTCCATGCCGATCTGGACCGACGAGGTATTCGGTCCGGTAGTGGCAATCGCGGTGGTCGACGGCATTGACGCCGCAGTGGCGGCGGCTAACGACACGACCTACGGATTGGCTGCATCGGTGTTCACGTCGTCGATGAAGAATGCACATTTCTTCGCGGATCGACTCGAAGCCGGCCAGGTTTCGGTGAACCATCCGACGACCGGGTGGGACGTGCACATGCCGTTCGGGGGCTTCGGAGAATCCGGCTCGGCGTTCAAGGAACAGGGACTCGAGGGGCCACGCTTCTACACGCGGGTCAAGACGGTGGCGATTCGGACGGACGTGGAGCGATGACCGAGGGATCGCGGCGCGCCGGCATCGTCGGCGGAGGGCTGGTCGGCCTTGCAGTCGGGCGACAACTCGCTCTCGACGGTTTCGACGTGACGGTCTTCGAAAAAGAAGCGGTTCTGAGTGCGCACCAGTCGGGCCACAATTCGGGAGTGGTTCACTCGGGAATCTATTACACCCCAGGGTCTCTCAAAGCCACGCTGTGCCGACGCGGTGTTGACCTCCTCAAGCAGTTCTGTGCGGAACACACACTGACCTACCGCGAAATCGGCAAGGTTATCGTGGCGCGAAACGAAGACGAGATTGCGCCTCTGCGAGATTTGCAGGAACGCGCACGGCTCAACGGTGTTCCCGATGTTCGTTGGCTCGGGCCGGAGGAACTTCGCGAAATCGAGCCGAATGTCGCGGGTATCGCAGCGCTCCATTCTCCGACAACAGCGATCGTCGACTACCCGGCCGTGGCGCATGCAATGGCAGCGGACATCGTTGCCACCGGTGGGCAGATCAAGCTGCGCACCAAGATTCGCGATATTCAGATGAACGGCGCAACGGCATCAATTGTCACAGACGCGGAAGACTCGTACGAGTTCGACCATGTAGTTCTGTGTGCCGGACTCCAATCCGACACTGTGGCAAGAGCTGCCGGCGATGTAGCCGGACCGGCAATCATCCCTTTTCGCGGTGAGTACTTGAGGCTCGTGCCGGCGCGAAACGGCTTGGTGAACGGCTTGGTGTATCCGGTCCCGGATCCCGCCTATCCCTTCCTCGGTGTCCATTTCACCCCGCGTGTCGACGGCGCCGTGGATATCGGACCGAATGCACTTCTTGCGACCGCCCGCGAGGGGTATCGCCGTCGTGACGTGAACATACGCGAGTTTTTCGAACTCTTGCGGTGGCCAGGGTCGCGAAAGCTCTTCCGCCAGCATTGGAAAACAGGAATCCACGAGATGCGAGGGTCGTTTTCGACGGGCGCCTACGTCAAGGCCGCGCGAGAATACGTCCCTGCCTTGACCGTTCAGGATGTCGTGCGGGCCCCGGCCGGCGTGCGGGCCCAAGCCGTCGACGCCGATGGGACTCTGGTCGACGATTTCCGGATCAGCAGGCTCGGCGCGGTGACGGCTGTCCGCAACGCTCCGTCGCCGGCCGCGACGTCATCTCTGGCCATCGGTGAATACGTTGTAGCGCAGATGTTTACACCTGATTCCGGCGCAAATACTAATTAACGAGAATAGAGGATCCATGTTCATTGTCGATTCGCAAATCCATATCTGGAAGGACGAGGCTCCGGATCGTCCGTGGCTTCCGGGGGCGCGTGAGCGTATCCGGTTGAACGGTCATCGGGAGGAGTCGTTCAGTTACGAGGAGGCTCTCGGGTTGATGGATGAGGCGGGGGTGGATCGGGCGTTGATTCTGCCGCCGTCGTGGGAGGGTGATCGGATCGATTACGCGTTGGAGGCGTGTGAGGCGCATCCGGATCGTTTCGGGATCATGGCGCGTATTCCGCAGAACAAGCCGGTCGAGGGTGCGGCGATGATGAAGGATTTTGCGCAGAATCCGCATGTGAAGGGGACGCGGTTGACGTTCCATCGTCCGCAGGACCGGAATTGGATGATCGACGGCACCAATGACTGGTACTGGCCTCTGGCGGAGGAGTTGGGTATCAAGACGATGGTGCATGCTCCGGTGTGGAAGGCGGAGCTCGGTGAGATCGCGGGTAAGCATCCGGAGCTCAAGATCATCATCGACCATATGGGGATCATGGCGCGGTGTGTCGACGATGCGATCGGGTATTGGGTGAAGGAGACGGCGGATCTGCATGTTCATCCGAATATTTTTGTGAAGGTTTCTGCTATTCCGGGGTATTCGACGGAGCCGTTCCCGAATCTCAATATCGCGAAGTATGTGCGGGAGATGGTTGATGCGATGGGTCCGGAGCGTTGTTTCTTCGGTACCGATATCACGCGTCTGCTCGGTCACGGGTTGACGTGGACGGATACGGTCGAGCAGTTCACGGAGCATTTCGATTTCACCGAGCAGGAACTCGAGTGGATCATGGGTCGCGGTATCGCCGAGTGCCTCGACTGGCCCATCTTGTCTGAAACAGATCGACCCGTACTGGCGCAAGCGCAGGGGCAGTCGTGAACGACAGGATCGATGGCGGCGAAGCCATCCTCGCAGCGTGCCGCAGCATCGGAATCGACATCATCTTCTCCTCTCCCGGGTCTGAATGGGCGCCGATGTGGGAAGCGCTTGCGCACCAGGAGCGCGACGGCGTCGACGGACCGCGCTACATCGACTTGATGCACGAAACACTTGCTGTCGCAATGGCAACGGGCTACGGGATCGTCACTCGTCGGCCGCAGATGGTTCTCCTGCATGCCGTGCCGGGGCTCCTGCAAGGTGCATGTGGAATTCACGGTGCCCTCCTTGCTCAGGTCGGAATGGTCGTCTGCAGCTCCGAATCGATCACGTACGGTGAGACCGACGTGGACCCGGGGCAACAGTGGTACCGCAATCTCTCCATTGTCGGTGGTCCGCAGAACGTTGCTGCCCCGTTCACGAAGTGGTCGACCCAAGTCGGCAGTGTCGAGACACTGTACGGATCTGTTGTTCGTGCAGCGGATATCGCGCGACGCGGTCCAGCGGGACCGGTTTACTTGAACGTACCGGTCGAGGTGCTTCTCGAACCGTGGGATGCGGATCGTGCTGCAGTACGGCCGGCGCCGGCTCCCGGTCGGCGTATCAGTCTCGCGTCGGAAATCGACGACGCAGCTCGCCGTCTCCTGGCTGCGCAGCGACCCGTCATCATCACGGAGTCCGCCGGCAGACACCCGGACGGTTTCGACGCGTTGCTCGAATTCGCCGAGCTGTTGTCGGTGCCGGTGATCGAACCGCCGGCCGCGGTGTCCACCAATTTCCCGCGCAACCACGAGTTACATGCCGGCGCAGCCGGTTCGGAGCTTATTCGTGACGCAGATCTGATCATTCTGGTCTGCTGCCGTGCGCCGTGGTATCCGCCGAGTGACCGCCCGGCAGCGGCAGACGTCTTGGTCATCGACGAGGTGCCGCATCGTCAGTACATCGACTATCAGATCCTCGGCGCCGATCAGTACCTCGAGGGTGAAGTCGGTCCAACGCTGCGAGCGCTGAGCGCGACCGTCAAGTCGATCGGGCCGGACGAGTGGCTAGTAGCGCAGCGCCGCGAATCGCGTTCCGCCGCAGCCCGTCCCGCAGCGGCATCGACGCCGTCGACGGATGCGATCACCGCTGCAGATCTGGTAGACGCGCTCCGCGAAGCGCTGGACCCGGAGGCATCTGTCGTCGACGAGACGATTACGCACAGCCGCGTCGTCGCCGACCGACTTCAAGCGGACAAGCCCGGCCGATACCAGTACGTTCAAGGTGGACTCGGACAGGGAATCGGTGTGGCACTCGGCGTCAAGCTCGCCGAACCGTCTCGCGAGGTGGCACTGACGATCGGTGACGGGTCGTTCCTGTACAACCCGATCGTGCAGGCGTTGGCGGCGTCGAAGTCGCTGAATCTACCCATCCTGATCGTCGTGATCAACAACCACCAGTATCTGTCGATGAAGCTCAACCACTTGCGCTTCTATCCCGACGGCGCTGCGCAGACCGACCAGAACTTCCGCGGGGTCAATCTCCACGACCAACCTTCGGCTGCTTCCCTGGTCGAACCCTTCGGGATGCTCGGTCTGACCGTGACACGACCCGACGAACTCGGCCCAGCGCTGAGTCGTGCGCTGGCCAGCGTGCGCGGCGGAACGACAGCACTCGTAGATGTTCACGTAGCGCGCTGATCGGCGCGTTCCAGTCCGCTTGGATCCAGGAAGGCACTGTCATGTCTACTACTCGTGTTCGCGTCCAGGAGCAGACGTTGCGCGTGCTCGCCGGCAACATCTTCGTCGCCGCGGGATGTTCTGCGGAACACGCCGATCTCATCGCAGATGCCCTCGTATGGGCGAATCTGCGTGGGGTCGACGCTCATGGAGTGTCGCGGATTCCGCGCTACCTCGAATTGTTCGACAGCGGGGATGCCAACCCGGCTCCGGATATCACCGTGGACCAGACGCGGTCAGCGGTTGCCATCGTCGATGCCGATTCGGCGCCGGGTCCGATTGCATTGTCCACCGCCATGGATCACGCAATGAGCCTGGCGCGCACAGTCGGTATTGCCTGGGTGAGCGTCAGGGGCACCGTCCATACGGGCGCTCTCGGGTACTACACGGCGCGGGCCGCCGACTACGGGATGGCGGGTTTGGGGATTGTCGCGGGTATGCCCACGCCGGCCCACCCCGGACGCGGTGGGGCGGCAGTGGCCACGAACCCATTGTCCGTGGCGTTGCCCGCCGGGAGGCGTCAGATGGTTCTGCTCGACACGGCGACACCGAAGTTGTGCCCGCCAGGCGGATTGCCGTCCAGCGGTGGGGAGGGGGCAGGAATGTCACTGATTCTCGAGCTTCTTGCCAGCGGGTTGGCCTCGAATCCGATCGTCAGCCGCCTTCACTCGGACAAGCCGGAGGGACGCCGCCACCGGGAGAATGCAGTACTGATGGCAGTCGACATCTCGGCGTTTGTTGCTCCGGAAGAATTCATGGGGACGGTCGACGACACGATCGAGGCCATCAACAGATTGCCGGCAACCAATTCGACAGTCGACCTGTCGTACCCGGGGGAGCAGGGAGTCAAGACACTTCACGAACGTCGTGTGGACGGCATCCCCCTCGATGTTCAGCTTTTGGACGAGCTCGAGACTGCGGCCGAGAAACTGAGTGCGGGCGTCCCGTCGGACTTCCGTTAGCGATGCGGGCGGCAATCGAGTCGATGCTCGGCTCGGTTGTCGTTCATTCCGAGCGCGGTAGGCAGACGCAGAATGTTGTAAGACCGGGGCGGGACTGCACCGTCACAGTGCCGTGATGTGCCTCGACGATCGAGGCCGCTATCGCCAGACCGAGTCCCGTGCTGTCGGTCTTTCGTGAACGTCCCCTGTCTCCTCGAACGAACCGCTCGAACAGTTGGGGGAGAATATCCGGGGCGACACCGGGACCGTTGTCGGTGACGGTCAATTCGACCGACCCATGATCAGGACTGTCGTCTGTCACACGCAGGGCGACGGTCACGGTGGTGTCCGGCGGCGTGTGGACCCGTGCGTTCGACAGCAGATTCGCCACCAATTGGTAGAGACGCTCGTTGTCTCCGTTCACCATCACTGCGGATTCGGGTACGTCGATCACCCATTTGTGCAGGGGAGCGGCGACGCGTACGTCGTTCACGGCGTTGACGACCAGTTCCGCAAGATCGACATCCGAGGTTTGCAGGCTCTGGCCTTCGTCCAGTCGCGTGAGCAACAGCAAGTCTTCGACCAGCGCACCCATGCGCCTGGCTTCGGACTCGATCCGTTGGAGTGAGTACTCCGTCATGTCGGGTAGTCGGTCGCTGTCTTGGCGGGTGAGTTCCGCGTATCCCTGGATGGATGCAAGCGGGGTCCGAAGCTCATGGCTTGCATCCGTGACGAATTGCTTGACGCTTTTGTCCGCGGCTATCCGAACCGACAGCGCCTCGTCGACATGATGGAGAAGATGGTTGAGAGCCTCGCCGACCTGCCCCAATTCGGTGCGAGGGTCGGTGTCCGATTCCTCGACGCGTACGTCCAAGGAGACTTCGCCGACGCTGAGCGGAAGCTCGGTCACCTTCTTTGCGGTCGCAACTACCCGGGCGAGCGGCTTCAGGGCGTGCCGGACGACGAGCACAGTACTGATGACAGTAGTTGCCAGGGCGAGAAGGGCGAGAACAGACAGCACGCGCGTTTCATGTACAACGGCGTCGTTGGCGGCTGCAAGTGAAATTCCGACAATCAGCGATGAATTTCCTTTGTGAGCAATACTTTCCATTCGCATATCGCCGACGCCTGCCAGCGTGAGGTCTTGCCGTTCGCCGTCCGCCCAGTCATGGTTCTGGACTTGGGTAACAGCTTCGGCATTCAGCGGAACGGATTCGGAGTCCGAGAACACCGCGGAATCGACTACGGTGCCGTTGTCGAGGAGGAGAATGACCGTCCCGGGAGCCTGGCCGGCGTAGTCGGTCAGTGGTTTTCTGCCCCTCATTGCACCCGTGGAAGGATCGGTTCCAGGGTCGCCGAGGTACTTGTCGATCAAATGGCTGAACGAGGCCATCGATCCGGTCAACTGCGAATCGACCAGCCTCGTGACCGATGTGCGCAGCGAGATGATGCTTGCGACGGCAACGACGAGGAGAATTACCGCGATCACCCCTGTCATGGCGATGACGAGGCGTTTTTGCAGTCCCCACGGCCGACGGCGAAGCACTCCGGCGAGGGTTGGCATTCAGCGGTCCTGAGATTCAGTGGGCCGCAGTATGTATCCGATTCCGCGAACAGTGTGAATCATCGGATCGCGGCCGGCATCGATCTTGCGTCGTAGGTAGGAGACATAGAGGTCCACGATGTTCGACTTGCCCGCGAAGTCGTAATTCCATACTCGGTCGAGGATCTGGGCTCGGGTGAGTGCTTGCTTGGAATTTTGCATCATGTAGCGAAGTAGCTCGAATTCTGTTGTAGTCAAAGGAATTGTCTCGCCACCGCGCTTGACTTCGTACGAACTTCCGTCAAGGGACAGATCGCCGACGACGAGCACGGTGTCATGCTCGGACATCGAATCGGCGGTCCGTCGGAGCAAACCCCTCAACCGCGCCACAAGCTCTTCGAGGCTGAACGGTTTGGTCATGTAATCGTCGCCGCCGGCAGTCAAGCCGAGTACGCGGTCGTTGATCGAATCGAGAGCCGTGAGGAAGAGGACGGGCGTCCCGCGACCCAGAATTCGCAGACGTTCGAGCATGCTGATTCCGTCGATATCGGGCAGCATGATGTCCAGGACCACCAAGTCGAACAGTTGCTCCTGCTGCAGTTCCAGGGCAGTTCTTCCGTCGTGTGCGACGGAGACTATCCATCCCTCGTATCCAAGCGCCAGGCTGACCAAATCGGTGATCGCCGGCTCGTCGTCCACAACCAACACCCGAATCGGGGATCCGTCGGAACGGTACATCCGGGGGAGTCGCGCAAGCACTGCGCGTCGTCGGCCAGAGTCGGAGGACGCGGCACCCGGAGCAGATCTCGACACTGCACCATTATTCCTTACGAGCACGCTCGATAGTGATGCTAGAAGTCAGCGCACAGAAACTTCACATGTTCCCACATCAAATCCACCGAAACACCGTCTATTCTCGCGCAACATGCAACGGCCAGCGAGACATTTCAAGCCAGCGACGCGACGCTACGGGTCGCGCACGGCCTTGGCAGTCATCACGGTTCTGATTGCAGTGACAGCGTCGATGTCCTGCGCACACGGCTCCTGCGCGGCTGCAGCCAAGTCGAGTGGTTCGGCAATACCCGAACCACTACCGACCGCAACCGCCGCAACACCGACGGTGGCCGAACTGGCCGCGCCTGATGCAGAGCAACAGCCTTCACTTGCGTCGCGAATGACACTGGCGACGGAGTTTGCCCGCGAGCAAGGTGCGGAAGTGTCCATTGTGATCTTCGACCGCGTCGAGGGCGTTCGAGTTACCAATGGCAACGACGAACCGATCGATACCGCTTCGGTGTCCAAACTGTTCATCGCCGATGACATCCTCTTCCGCGAACAACAGGGCGAATTCACGCTGTCGGAAGACGAGGCAGCATTGATCGACGACATGCTACGTTCCTCCGACGACTCAGCTGCCGATCTGCTGTGGAATCGCTTCGGGGGCAACGACATCATCGACCACATCACAGAGCGGTACCCGCTTCCGTCAACTTCCATCGGATGGAACGAGACATGGTGGGAAACGGAGACAACCATGTCCGACATGGTGAGCTATTACGCAGCCTTGCTCGACGGTAGTGGGGGTCTGCAAGCGGATCAGACTGCAGTTGTTCTCAGTGACATCGGGGATTTCACCACTACCGGCGCTGACGGTTACTACCAACGGTTCGGAATCCCGGACGCGCTTACCGCTGAATCCGATATCGCTGTCAAACAGGGGTGGATGTGCTGCATCGACGATAGTTGGATTCACCTGTCGACAGGAATCGCCGGCGACGATCATCGGTACATCATTGCGCTGGGCTCTCGTGAAACTGCGGCAAACTACGGGGGTGGAGACCTCGGCGCCGAACACGCGCGCTGGACTCTCACCGAAACGGCCACGATACTTTTCCCTGACGGCAGAATCGATTTGTGAAATAGGCAAGTGAACAAGGGGATTCGGTGTCATTCACAGGCAACGTGCGTCGTGACCCGAGCCGATTGGGCTATGACGAATGCCGTTGGTGCACAGATATTTCGACACGGCTGTGCCGACCTGATCGGTGAACTGATCAGGTCGGCACGCAACGTTCGGGGATTTACCGGGTCATTCTCGGCCCGGAGCTGTTTCCCACTTCTCATGGAGTTGTGCTCGCTGTTCCTCTTCGGTCGTGTGATCTACTCGCGACATCGACCATCGGAGGATCGGTGGTGCCATGACGGACGTCACGACCGCGACGAAGACGATGACCGCATACGCTTCGGCGCCGAAGACGCCAAGTCGCAGACCCACCATCGCGATCACGATCTCCACTGCGCCACGTGCATTCAGCCCTGCGCCCAATGCCACCGATTCCAAGCGCGGCAAGCCAACCACACGTGCGCCCGCATAGGAGCCGACGAACTTACTCGCAGTCGCCACCGCCAGCACACCCACGCCGGCCAGCAACACCCGCGGATCAGCAAGTACTGAGAGGTCCACGCGCAAACCGGCAGTGGCAAGGAACAACGGCGCAAATACCGTCATCACGACGGTCCGCAGCGGTGCCAACAACGCAGCTCGGTTCTGTCCCACCACCACTCCGGCGACAAAGGCGCCGAGAATCGCTTCGAGATGTAGTGCTTGTGTTGCAGCGGCGCACCCGAGAATAACGACGACGACCGTTGCAATGGTCGTCCGTTGATCAGAGTGCTTCTCGGCGCGATCAAGGACGACCTTGACGAGCGGACGAAGCAGTAAGAGCGCCGCCGCCACGAGCAACACCAACGATGCAATTGTCCACACGATCTTGCCCGCGCGTACACCAACGGTCGCCATGGCCGACACCACTGAAAGCATCAACCAGGCTGCAGCATCGACAACGGTGCCCGAGGCAAGCGTCAACTGGCCGACGTTGCGATGCAGGAGTCCCATCTCAAGCAGCGTCTTGGCAATCACGGGAACGGCGCTGGCCGACAGTGCAGTTCCGATCAGCACCGCAAAGGTGACGTTGGACGTACCTTCGCCGATCAGGGTGTCGGGGAGGAGGAAACCCGCCGCGATACCTGCTCCCAATGGCACCAGGAATGCCCCGGCACTCACCGAGGCGACCACGCCGACACGCCGTCGAACAAATGCTGTATCCAGTTGCGCCGCAGACAAGCCCACCAGCAGGAGAATGCCGATCTGCCCCACTGCGTCGAGAAGATTCTGCTGCGCCGCAACAGCCGGAAACAACCAGTTCTCTACGTCAGGCGAAATGCTCCCCAGGATCGAGGGGCCCATCACGATTCCCGCTGACAACTCGCCGACGATGCTCGGCAATCCGAACCGGTTCGCCACCTTGCCCAAGATAGTAGCCACGCCGATCAGCACAGCGATTTGTGTCAGAAGAATCAGCAGCGCATGCTCGCCGATCTGCGGTACGGGATCCGCAGCAGCCCAGATGTTCAACGTGTTACGAGAGCGGGCTCTACCCAGGCCAGCCCATCAGGTGAAGGGACCAACCCGCCCTCGAGCAAAGGCGGCGGAGTCTGAATCGAACTGCTCGCGCCACGCGCTTGCAATGAATTCATCTCTTCCATCACCTCTCGAACTACCGGCGTGGCAAAGAGATGGTTCATCCGTTGACCTGAATCTGTATCCATGCCACCAGTTTTCACAGTCGCATCAGTCAATGCCTTGGTCGACGCGGAGAATCGCTTCACCACAGCGTCGGCGTCGGTCAGCACGTCCTCCTGCGAATACGCGCCCGCCACCAAAGACACGAATGCCGTCATGTCCTGACCGTCGAAGTTGGTCACACGACGAGCTTTCCAGAAGTACGAGTCTTCAGACTGTTCCATGTCGTAGAACGAGGACAAGAACTCGTAGAACACTGCGTACTCCCGACGGTACCGTCCCTCGAACTCGCCGAATGCTCGCTCCTCGCTCAGTTCCCCCGACAAGACGCTGTTGATCGAGCGTGCGGCAAGAACAGCCGAGTAGGTAGCCAGATGCACCCCGGTGGAGAATACCGGATCGATGAAACATGCTGCGTCGCCGACCAATACCATGCCGTTACCCCAGAATTTGGTGTTGGCATAGGAGTAGTCCTTTCGGGTACGGATCTGCCCGTATACGCCATCGGTAACTCGGGTCGCGTCCGAGAGCATGTCGTCGACAATTGCGCAGCGTTTGACGAACTTCGCCAAAGCGTGTTCCGGATCGCCCTGGATTTTTGCCGCGTGTTCCTTCGCGATCACCGCACCCACGCTGGTGAGCTCGTCGGTGAGCGGGATGTACCACATCCATCCTTCGTCGAACGCCGCGCACAGGATATTTCCTGAGTCAGGCTCGGGAAAACGCTTGCCCCCGTTGAAGTATCCGAACAGTGCTACGTTCCGGAAGAAGTCGGAGTAGACACGTTCGGCGCCGGCATGCTTCGTCAACCGAGTCTTGTTTCCCGAGGCGTCGACGACATACTTCGCACGCACCTCGCAGACGTCGCCGTCCACATCCGTGTACGTGACACCAACTACTCGTCCGTTGTCGTCGAGGATCGGTCCGGTGACGGTGGACTGCTGCCGTACGTCGACTCCGCATTTCTGCGCGTGCTTCAAGAGAATGTGATCGAATTTCATCCGTTCGACCTGGTAGGCGTACGACGTGGGTCCGGCGAACTCGGGAGTTATCGCAAACAAGAAGTTCCACGGCACCGGGTTCTTGCCCCAGCGGAAGCTGCCGCCGCGCTTTCGCATGAATCCGGCATCCTCCATCTCCTTCTCCACTCCGAGCAGTCGACACACGCCGTGGACCGTGGCGGGCAGAAGCGATTCGCCGATCTGATAGCGCGGAAACTGCTCCATTTCCAACTGCACAACTCTGTGACCGCCCTTGGCCAATAGCGTTGCAGCGCTGGACCCTCCGGGTCCGCCGCCTACGACGACTACGTCGACCTCGTCGACACGACTGCTCATTTCCGATCCCTTTCGAGTCAGGTGTAACTCTTTGTTACGAGACGTGATCGACCCACTATTCGAAGATGAGAACCTAAAGAAAGGTTCAAGTCTTTCGAAATCGAATCTTTACTATCGCCTGCCTCGTGAAGTCTCTCTATCTTCCTGTGACGGCGGTAGACAGCCTAGGCTATCCTAAATGTAAATGGGTGTCCTTGTTGTGATTACTGAAAGTTGTTGCCCGACTGGGTGGATGGTGAGGTTGGCAACATCCTTACCCCTGACCACGTTCGACTAGCATCGTTAGCCTAACCTAATTTTATGCGCATCGGGGCTGGATGGTCAGGCCGTTACAGAATGCACATGATCCTCACATCTTTTACGTCCTGACCCATGTGGTCGCGACGCTGATCGAAGTTAGTTCGGTTTCTTACTCGGGAATCTCGGAGGCAATATATGAAGGTTTGTGTCGTTGGAGCGGGTCCGTGCGGGCTGACAACCGTCAAACAGCTTCTCGACGAGGGGCATGAGGTGGTCTGCTTCGACAAGAACGCGGACGTGGGAGGAATCTGGCTTCGCCACGAAGGTGACGGCGACAAGATGAAGGCATACGACAACCTTCATCTGACCATCTCGATCAAGCTGATGGCCTACTCGGATCACCCGTTCAAAGGGGAACGAGTGTTCTACACCCGTAGGCAGTACTTCGAGTACCTCGAGGAATATGCAAATCTCTACCACCTACGCAACCACATTCGGTTCGGCAGCGAGGTGACGAATGTCGAACGGAAATCCGATACGTGGACCGTGTCGGTTCGCCGCGACGGTGTCGAGGTGGTGGAAGAGTTCGACGCGGTCGCAATTTGTTCCGGACCGTTCAAGACACCCAACCGGAACATCGCCGAGCTCGAGAACTTCTCCGGAGAGATCGTGCACTCGTCGGAATATCGGAACAACGAGCGATTCAGGGGCAAGCGTGTCCTGATCGTCGGTATGGCGGAATCAGGGGCCGATATCGTTCGTGAAATCGGCGATGTGGCGGATGCGTGCACCTTGTCGATCAGGTCGTACAACTATCTGCTGCCCCGGGTGTTCAACAGCACCAGGACGACGGATCACGGCACCGTGAGATCGCATCATCACGAGATGCTCAGGCGAGCAACCGACTATCCATTCCCTCTCGACACCGTCTGGGGACGCAGTTCCCTCGCGAAGGCTCTCTTTCTTGCCGTATCGGTGGTTCTCGGAGTTGTCACGACGGCTCTGGGCGCTCTGCGCGTGTACCGAGACAAGTTTATTCCAGGCATGCGCGCCGCTGCGCCCGCGCTCAATCCGATGGGCGAGGCGGTCTATCCCCCGAAGCTCGATATCGGAACGGTCCACAACGACGAGAACTGGAACCTGATCAAAACCTGGAATCGACGATCTCATCCCGATGGAAGCTGGACACAGCGAACGATCTTCTGCAAGAACGTCAGCTTCATCCCGAGCATTGTCGACGGCCGAGTCGTGTTGAACGACGCGGGAATCGAGACGTCCGAAGGCAACAAGGTCGTCTTCAAGGATTCGAAGGTCGGTGAATTCGATACCATCGTGCTCTGCACGGGCTTCAGCAACGAGGAACTCTCCGTCGGCGACCTACAGGTCAAGGAAGGAAACGTCCGCAACCTCTACAAGCACTTCCTTCATCCGGAACACCAAGGGACCGCGGCATTCATCGGATTTGTTCGCCCATTCTCGGGTGGCATTCCCATCTGTGCGGAGATGCAGGCGCGCTACTTTGCGCGTGTACTCAGCGGCAAGCTGAAGCTTCCCCGCAATCTCGACGAAGTCATCGGACGAGAGAAGGAATGGGAAGAGCACTGGACTGCCCTGAGTCCGCGGCACACTGAGGCAATACCATCGCAGGTTCTCTACCTGGACGCACTCGCGCGTGAAATCGGCTGTATGGTTCCGATGCGGAAGATGATCCTGAACCCGAAGCTGTTCATTCAACTGTGGTTCGGCAGCTTCAATCAAGCCTGCTACCGGATCGTCGGGCCGCACAATATGGGTCAAGCCGCGCGTGAGGACCTCTATTCCGAACTGGTCGACAATCGGCGGGAAATGGCATTCCGGATGTCGATGTTGCAGCTGATGCCCTCATCCGTTCATCCGAAGCACATGATGTAGGGCGCGGAGCCGGTGTCACCCGAACAGTGCTGCAGCACTGCATAGTTCACAGACCATATTTTCGCTCTAGCAGATGTGGCCGCTGTTCGGGTTCCGTGCATTGCATACTTAGGTTGAAGTTGGTGTCGTTGACGCGATCCCGTCGACGTCGATACGGTCTCAGTGCTGGGGTCTGGAGTTGCTCTTTCGATTCACCGGTTGAAAGTAACTTGTGTGCTTCACTTTCCGTCCACCGCAGTGGTTCGACCCCGACAAGATAGGCGCAGTAGTGCTCCAAACTTTTCGCTCACTCTCAATCCCCAACTACCGCATATACGCGGCGGGCGCAGTCGTGTCGAACGTGGGCACCTGGATGCAACGCATCGGCCAGGACTGGCTCGTTCTTCAGTTGACAGACAACAGTGGAACCGCGGTCGGTATCACGACGAGTTTGCAGTTCCTGCCGGTTTTGCTGATCTCTCCCCTCGCAGGTCTACTGGCAGACCGTTATCCGAAGCGCCGTCTGATGCAGGTGACACAGGTGATGATGGCAGTCCCCGCACTCATCTTGGGAATCCTGGCAGTCACAGGCGCGGCGCACCCGTGGCACGTCTACGTCATCGCGTTCGTCTTCGGTATCGGCGCGGCTTTGGATGCTCCTGCGCGACAGTCGTTTGTGCCGGAATTGGTCGGCCCCGAGGATCTCACCAATGCGGTGGGGCTGAACTCCGTATCGTTCAATACCGCGCGGGTTGTCGGTCCTGCGGTGGCGGGCGTCTTGATTGCGGCGTTCGGTTCCGGCGCTGAGGCGGCGGGATGGGTGATCCTTCTCAATGCCTTGAGTTACATCGCAGTGATCTACGCTCTTCAATCGATCAATCCCGATCTGCTCTCGTCACCTAAGCCGCAGGTGCGGCGCAAGGGGATGCTGCTCGAAGCGGTGCGCTACCTGCGTGGTCGGCCCGATCTTCTCTTCGTGTTCGTCATTGTCTTCTTCGTGGGGGCCTTCGGAATCAACTTTCAGTTGACCACTGCGTTGATGTCGACGCAGGAATTCGGCAAGAGCGCCGGAGAGTTCGGCCTGTTGACTTCGGCGATGGCGGTCGGGTCGTTCGCCGGTGCTCTGGCCGCGGCGAGGCGATCCACGATTTCCGGCCGTCTGGTGATGTTTGCGGCGTTGGCGTTCGGTGGTGCGCTTGCAGTGGGTGGATTGATGCCGACCTATCTGACTTTCGCGATCTGGACTCCGCTGATCGGACTCAGTGCCATGACGATGATCACCGCCGCTCAGGCCAATATTCAGCTCAAGGTCCATCCGGAGTTTCGTGGACGTGTCACCGCCCTTTACGTGATGGTGTCGATGGGAGGTGCGCCGGTCGGAGCGCCGATTATCGGATGGATCGGCGAGACCTTCGGGCCGCGGTGGACTCTGTTCGTCGGCGCGGCGGTGGCTCTGTTGAGTGTGGCCGGTGCTGTGGCGGCGTTCGGTTGGCCTGCGCGAGCCGAGTCTTCGGACACGGGGACTTCCTACCCGAGTCAAACCGTTCGCTGAGGAAACTGCCGTCCTCCGGCAAACCTACGCTGGACCCATCTATGAGCCAGCTGACATCCATATCGTCGATATATCGTGATATAGATAGAAGTATATCGTTTTCATTCTGAATGCGTCCGATCAAGGAGACGTCTTGACTACATATCTGACCGTGACCAGTAGCGAACCCATCACTCCGTCGCTTCGGCGAGTGTGGTTCCACAGCGACGACCTCTCGGCGTTCGTCGGCAGCGTGTCCACCGACCGCTACGTCAAGCTGGTCTTTCCCAAGCCCGGTGTCGTGTACCCCGAGCCGCTCGACGTCCGTGCGTTGCGTGGCACTATGGCACCCGAGGACCTGCCGGTGGTGCGTACGTACACAGCGATTTACCCCGACATCGAGGCGGGGACGGTGGCAATCGATTTTGTGATTCACGGAGACGAAGGCGTCGCTGGACCGTGGGCGGCTACAGCGCAACCCGGCGACACGCTGATGGTCAACGGACCGGGCGGGCGATATGCGCCGGACCCGGCTGCTGATTGGCACCTGTTGGTGGGTGACGAGTCTGCAGTGCCCGCGATCAGTGCCGCTCTCGCCGCCTTGGCAGATGCCGCGCCGGACGCTGTGGCACGGGTTGTGGTCGAGGTGGACTCGGCCGCGCACGAGCCGCCGCTGGCAGAGTTGGGACCGACCGGGGCCGAGATCGTCTTTGTGCACCGCGACGCGAATGCCGGCAACAGCGCGTTGGTCGACTCTGTGCGTAACCTGGGCTGGCTTCCGGGGCGTGTTCAGGTATTCGCGCATGGTGAAGCCGACGCAATCATGCACGGTCTGCGGCCATATCTGTTGAGTGAACGTGGCTTGCTCCGCGACCAGGTTTCGATCTCCGGATACTGGCGCCGCGGAAGTACAGAAGAGGGGTTCCGGGAATGGAAGTCCGAGATGGACCCTGCCGGTGGCCGGGGGCGGGGCCGCCGCCGAGGTTAGGACAGTTGGACTGGGGCGTTCCCTCCATTGCAGTGACGTAGGTGTGTGAACTCCGGCTCAATTGCGCAGTAGCTATTGGCAATTGAGCCGGAATGCTGTCCAGCCTTCGCTGTCGAGGTACTCCACTGATGTAAACCTAAGTGTGCGTCCTATGTTGCAGGAATCTATTCCTGGATAGCTGGACGGCGAGTTACCGTTTCTGCACGCCACTTCTGGTGGCGATCCCAGAGGAGGAACTCGTGAACTCGATTTTTCGAGGCCGCCGGTACGACGTGGCGATCTGCGGCGCAGGCCCGGTCGGAATGACCGCGGCAGCGCTACTCGCGGCCCGCGGCCTCGACGTGGTTGTGCTTGAGCAACGCATGACCACCAGCGATGAGCCGAAGGCGATCAGCATCGACGACGAGGCATTGCGGGTCTACCAGCAGGCCGGCATTGCCGATGCGGTGATGCGAATAATGGTGCCTGGTACCGGAACCCAGTACTTCGACAGTGACAACAAGCCTCTGTTCCATGCACGTGCCGCCGTTCCGTACCGGCTCGGATACCCGTTCAAGAATCCCTTTGCACAACCGGACCTCGAGCGAGTGTTGCTCTCAGCGCTCCATGATCATCCGAATGTCGACGTGCATTTCGGAACCGAAGTAACCGGAGTGGAACAAGATCGGGATCGCGCCACGATCTCGACGACGGACGGCGACGTGGTGGCTCGGTACGCATTGGGCTGCGACGGTGGTCGCTCGACAATGCGGGAGTTGTTCGGCGTCACCATGAGTGGACGGAGCTACCCTGACGTCTGGCTCGTCGTCGACACGCTCGGTGATTTCCACACCGAACGCTTCGGAATGCACCACGGCGATCCGGAACGTCCACACGTCATCGTGCCAGGACTCGGTGGTCGTTGCCGCTACGAATTCCGGTTGTTCTCCGGAGAGGGTGAACCGACGGACACACCCTCGTTCGAACTGATCGAACGGTTGCTGCGCCGGTATCGCGCCATTCCTCCCGAACAGGTCGAGCGGGCGGTCAACTACCGTTTCAACGCCGTTGTCGCTGACGACTGGCAGGTCGGTCGATGTTTCCTGCTCGGCGATGCTGCTCACATGATGCCGCCATTCGCCGGTCAGGGCTTGAACTCCGGAATCCGGGACGCGGCGAATCTGTCGTGGAAGATCGCCGATGTGCTGGACGGGCGATTGCATGAAAGCTCCCTGCGTAGTTACCAGAGCGAACGCAGTCCACACGTAGTCGCAACCGTGCGCGCATCGGAGAGGCTCGGGCGGGTCGTCATGACAACCTCACCTCGACTGGCTCGCCGTCGCGACGAATTGGTCGGGGCTGCACTGGCTACATCGGAAGGGCGGACATTCTTCGAGGAAATGCGGTACCGCCCCGTTCAACAGTTCACTGACGGACTCGTTGTCTCAGGGCCGAACGTCGGTGTCCCCGTTGGGCAGCCACGGGCGTTCGACACGATCGACCAGCGCATCGGTCTGTTGGATCAGTCCCTCGGTCACGGCTGGGCTCTGGTTGGTGTCGATGTCACCAGCGAGGAAGACTGGGCAAACGTGTCGGTAGTGGCCGCGCTTTTCAATGCAACTGCCGCATGTGTGCCCGTCGACGAAATCCTGCCCCGGCTCCAGCAGCGAGTGCTGATCGACGTCGACGGCGGACTGAATCGCGAATTCGATTGTTACCGAGGCCGTTTTGTTCTCTTGCGCCCAGATCACTTCGTCGCGGCTGCCTGGTATCCCCAGGACACGGCTCAGGTTACCGATGTACTCCGCACCTGGGCCCCTGATTTTCAGACATCCCACTCCGAATCATTAGGAAAGGCATAATCATGGAACGACCGAATCGTGTTGTCCTGCAGGAACGCGATGCTGCAGGCACCCTTACCTCCACTGCCGTCTCTCACATCGGTTTCCATGTTCCCGACGTGGCTGCGGCAGCTTCCTTCTACGGTCGCGTTCTCGGCCTCGTCGTTCAAGGCGAACTCGAAAACGGTGGTCTGCGCCTGGGCTGGGGTACCGGTCACCATGTCGTGGACCTGATCGAAGGCGAAAAGAGTTTGGCATACTACGGTTTCGAGGTGCGCGACACAGACGGCATCGAGGGAATTCGGAAGCGTCTGCTTGCTGCGGGACATGACGTCTCCGAGCTCGATCCGTCTTTCATCGACTATGCACTCGGTACTGCGGACGGAATCTCCGTTCCGGATCCCGACGGCAACATCGTGCACTTCCATGGGCCGGTAGAGCGGCAGGGTGAGAATGCTGCGGACACCGGACGACGGCCGATCAAGTTCCAGCACACTACGGTTGGCACCGTGGATGTCGCGGCGATGGCGGCGTTCTTCGTCGATGTTGTCGGGTTCCGTATTTCCGATCAACTCGAGGACGGTAAGTTCGCTTGGCTTCGCAGCGATCGCGACCACCACACCTTGGCCGTCGTCGAGATCGGCAAGGCGGGCGACATCGATCACTATTCTTACGACCTCGCGGAATGGGAAGACTTCAAAGCCTGGTGCGATCGACTCACCGATCTCGGTGTCGACGTCAGTTGGGGACCGGGTCGCCACGGACCGGGTAACAACCTGTTCGTCTTCTTCGACGACCCGGCCGGCAATCACATCGAACTGTCGGCCGAAATGGAGAAGTTTCATGATGACCGCGTTACCTATGTGCCGCGCCGCTGGAAGCCGATTCCGACCTCGGTGAACCTGTGGGGTGGCCAACTCGCAACCTGGCGCAAGACGAGCGAAGGAAACTGACATGGCATACGCAACATATGAATTCAACGGAGCGCGCGGTGTCGGCGAGGTCGACGGCGACCATCTCGTTCCCCTCGAAGGGATCACCGAGATCGGGGTTTCGACGCCGATCGACGTTCTTGCGGCAGCACCGCGTCGTCGAGCGGACTCCGTCGCGATCAACGACGTCACGCTGCTTCCGGTCGTGCCGAATCCGACCAAGATCCTGTGCGTCGGTTTGAACTACCGGGATCATGTCACCGAGACCAAGCGCGATCTCCCGACCTACCCGGTCATGTTCGCCAAGTACGCCTCGAGCTTGATCGGAGCCTACGACGACATCGCTGTGCCGCCGGAGTCCGAGCAGGTCGACTACGAAGGCGAACTTGCGGTCGTCATCGGGCGATCCGGACGACGAATCTCCGAACAGAACGCTCTCGACCATGTCCTCGGGTACTCGGCGGCCAATGACATCACCATGCGCGACTTTCAGTACAAGACTCACCAGTGGATTCAGGGAAAGGCATGGGATGCAAGCACTCCAGTCGGTCCCACCGTCGTGACTCCCGGCGAGGTGGACATCACCGCGGCCGGTATTCGCACCATCGTCAACGGCGAGAAGGTACAGGAATCAGATCTTTCCTACCTGATCTTCTCCATTGCCAGCCTGATCTCGACCATTTCTACCTTCACCACTCTCGAACCAGGTGACATCATCTTGACGGGCACTCCAGGTGGAGTGGGGTACCGGCGCGATCCCCAACTCTTCCTGCATCCCGGCGACAGCGTCAGCGTCGAGATCGACGGCGTTGGTACCGTGCGTAATTCGGTGGTGGCGCAGCAGCTTTCCTGACCGCGCACCGCCGATTCGGCCGCGCCTCACACTTCGGGGCGCGGCCGGACTCGGCTGACACGGAGGGACGAATCGATATGAGACTGTGTTCCTGCTATTGAGGATTGGGCGGTGAATTATGACGGCATCTTCCGGTGGCTATCGCGAACGTAACTCCACCGCCGACCGCACACTGACCGTACTTGGGATGTTCTCCGACAATCGACTCCACATCAGTGCTGTCGAAGTGGCCGACACACTCGACTGTGCTCGGTCGACTGCCTACCGGTACCTGCAAACATTGGTATCCACGTCCTTCCTCGAAGAGGCGCCACATGGCGGATTCCGACTCGGTATCCGGGTGATGGAGCTTGCCCGCCTTGCGCGGCGTAGTTTCAGCCTCACCGAGATCGCACTGCCTGTTATGCGTGCATTGGCCGACGAACTTGGCGAAACCGTTTTGCTGACCCGATTGGTCGACAGTGCGGTCATCTGCATCGAGCGGTGTGAAGGAGCGAATCAACTGATCCGGCTCAGTTATGAACGCGGCAGCCGACTTCCGATCAACGCCGGGGCCTCTGCGTTGGTCCTGTTGGCCTGGCTTCGTGAAAGTCAGGCCCGCGAATTACTTGCCCGAGAGCCTCTGCAGAGTTTTACCGAGAGTACCCTGGTCGATATCGACTCCCTGATGAATCGACTGTCCGAAATCCGCGCAAATTCCGTCAGTGTGTCAGTCGCGGAAGTAGACCCTGATGTCATCGGCATTGCTGCACCGGTTTTCGGTGACAACGGTGCGGTTGTCGCGGCGTTGAGTGTCGTCACGATGCGTCGTCGGGTGCCTCCGAAACGACTTGACGACCTGGTTTCGGCAATAGCGGCCGCAAGCAGTACATTGTCGAACCAGATCGTCGTGCGTGACGGCTGATCAGTCAGAGAGCCAGAGCCCGGCCGTCAACAGGGAACCTTCTCCGTACATCTGGATTCCGCCGACTTTGTCGGATGCTATCGAGGTCTCCGACGTGCGTTGGTAGAAGATGGCGGGTGCCGTCTCGGCAAGACGTTCTGACGCAGTCTCATACGCGTCCTTGCGGTCCGCGATCGACTCACTGACGCGCCCGGCTACGAGTGCCGCATCAAGTTGATCGTCCTTGATCCCCGTTGCACTCCGTGGCGACGTGCTGTGGAAGGAACGGAACAATGCGGGTTCCGGGTCGATGAAGTTGGACGCTGCCACCATCATGTCGAAGTCCTTCTGCCCGTAGATGCGTCCCGACTCGGCCCAGTCGACACGATTGACGGAAATCTCGACGTTGTCGTACTGACTGAGCTGTGCCTGGACCGCCTGGGCAACAAGCTCTTTACCCGGGAACGCTGTGAAGGTGAACGTCAAGGGACTGCCTTCGGCGGCGAACTGATCAAAGAGGCCCTGCGCCTTGGCCTTGTCGTAGGTATGTAGCGGAGTGTCCGTGTAGAACTGGCTGGTGTCCGGGAACAATGTCTCGGCGATGACGCCTGCTCCCTTGTCGATAGCGAGTGTCAGTGCCTCCAGGTCTATTGCTGCACTGACTGCTTGGCGTTTTCGAACATCGTCGAACGGGGCTCGTGTCGTGTTCAGGGCAACGAAGGTTCCGCCGGCCATCGGCATAGTCCGAACCTGGAACCCGGCATCTGTTGCCTTCTCTACGACGGACCAGTTGGCGGCCTGCACCAGGTCAGCGCCACCACTCACCACGGAATTCAATCGCTGTTCTTCATCTGCCGACGAGGTGAGTGTGAGTCGGTCGAGATACGGACGTGGAGCGTCCCAGAATCCTGGGTTCTTGACCAGTTCGATCTTGCCGGCGCGGGTCCAGCTCTCGAGGGTGAACGGACCGGCTCCGATCGGATCGGCATCAAAAGCCTGCGATCCTTGCGCCAAAGCCTCCGGTGATGCAATCCAGTTCATCGCGGTTTGCGACAGCTGATGGGCGTAGGCCGGAATTGACTGCGTCAAAGTAACTTTCAGTGAAGTTTTGTCGACAACCTCGGATGACTCGACCAGTGCGGCATCGGGGGTAGAGTTGGAACCGAGCGACTTGTCCTTGAGTCGATCCCAGTTGAACTTCACCGCATCTGCAGTCAGCGGCGATCCATCGGAGAACTCTAGACCGTCTCGAAGGTGAAGGACGAAGGTCTTGCCGCCGTCGTCGCTCGCGAAGCTCTCTGCCATCGAGTAGCTGATCTCATCAGTTTGCTCATCGCCGTACATGAGCGTTCCGTACAACGAATTGCCGAGTGTGCCTTGGCCTTGCAGGTTGTTCTGAAGAATCGCGGGGTCGAGGTTGCGAGGTTCGCTCAGCAGCACCGTGCGCAGTGTGCCGCCAGAAACAGGATCACCCGACGGGCCGGAGTTGGACGACGCCTCGGAGCCGGCGGCGCCACCTCCACATGCCGTCAGGACGAGCGCGATGGAACACGCCGCCCCCACAGCCAGTATTCGTGTATTTCGGAACATCAATGGTCCTCTCTGAAACTGACTCGGGAATTGAAGGACGCCAGGTCTGCCGCTCAGTACGAGTGAGCGGCTTCTTGCGCGAAGAGTTCGTCGATGCTCAGCCTTCGAGGTGTGACGGACTGCTGCGCGCAGTCGTCGAGAAACTTCTCGATGGTCGGAAGGTTTGCCTCGATGCCGTATGGCCAGAAGTCGTCGCCGAGAAACTCTTTGGTCCGCAACATGTTCGACGGTGCCCAGGGGAGAGGATAACTCGGCACAGTTGTGTTCTTCGCGCGTTTGACTGCTCGATCTTTTGCGTCGGTGAAGGCCTTGACCAACCCGGTGTAGACAGAGGGTTCTGCTTCGTAGACTGCGCGCCGCAAGGCAAGGACGTGCATGATCGGGTAGAGGCCCGTTTTTCGGGTGTAGGACATCTCCTCGAACGTCCACTTTTCGAACATGCGCCTTACCGGAGAGTCTCTGCGCTCGGTACCTACCGGCGGGCGGGTGCTGATAACCGCATCTACCTCGCCGCCAAGGAGGAGTTGGTCAAGTGTGGTGCCGTCGACACGCGTTACGTCGAACCCCGGAACATCCAGCGGGGTAGTCTCTTTGCGTTCCGAGGTGCGCGCCCCGGGTTGAATCCAGCTGACGGAGTTCAGGTCGACGCCGTACTCCGACGCGAGCATGCCTCGGACGACGATTCCCGTGGTCTGTGCCCAGGTTGGGATGCCGATCCGCTTGCCGGCTAGGTCTTCTGGATTCTGTGGGCCGTCCTTGTGGACGTAGATCGTGCCGTGACGAAACGATCGCGCGAGGAATACCGGCAACACCACCAGGGAATCGTCACCCTGTCCCAACATGGCGGTGACGGTTGCCAACGGCAGTTCGGCAGCGTCCCACTCGCCTCCTTCAAGGAACCTGCGGAAGACTTCGCCCAGGTTATCGACTGGTGTGCAGTCCAATTCGCATTCCGGGACGGTGACACGTCCGTTCCAGAGATCTCGAGTATGGTCGTAGTCTCCAAAACCGATTCGAACAACCGGCGGTGTGGTCATGATGATGCGTCCTTCGTGTTGCTGCTGATGAGTGTGTGGTGTCTCGCGGACATGCACAGCTGTGCCATGGAGTTGGCTACCAAGCTCGATCGGGATGCCACGTGAACTCGACACGATGTCCATCAGGATCAATCAGACTGCCGGTCTTCGAGCGGTTGTGTACGCGAATCCGTTCATCATCGATGTACTGCACGTCCAGGCCGTCGAGATGAGTATGGAACTCGTCCCAGTCGGTTACCTCGACGGCGAAGTGAGTGATACCGATGTTCGTCCGGTCGTCCGTATCGACGACGTGAAAGTGCAGGTCGAATCGACCGTTGGTGAGCATCAACAGGTCTGCGTTGGCTGGGCCCTGGGGGTCGACCCGAGTGAGGCCGAAAACCTCGCCGTACCACGTCTCGGTGGTCTTCTTGTCGCGGATCGGAAAGTTGGAGTGATGGATACTGTAGGCAATATCGGCTGCAGTCATGTTTCTTCTCTTCTCGGTGAGTGAAACGTGCGATCGAAGGTCGCTGTGGGACAGTCCAAGTCGGTGGACCGATGAACTCCGTCAATCTAATAGCGGGGAATCCGGCGATTCCACTGCCGAATGCGCAACCTTTGAATGCATGGAAGTGATGCCCGACATAGCGATGAATCGCGGTTCGGTCACTCGGTCCGGGATCCAGATGCGGTTTCCGGACTATTTATTCGCTACGTGCGCTAGTTTCGCTGAATACGTCGACGGAAAGCGAACTTGCCATGACTTCAGATCCGGTAGCGACGGATTTCGACCCCGCATTGAAGCTCGCACGATTCCTGCCTCGCACCGTGATCACCCGGCGGACAGCGGGACTCCTTCGTAGGCTCACTTCGTTAGGAGCCCTGGTTCCACCCAAAGGCGGGGAAGCTGTCCGTTGCGACGAGAATGTTTCGCTCCGGGTATTCCGGCCCAATGCTCCCGATAACCTCAGGCCGGGTGTGCTCTTCATCCACGGCGGCGGGTATCTCATCGGTAGCGCAGCGATGGGGGACGGCATGTGTCGCCGCGTCGCAGCGCAAGTGGGTGCTGTCGCAGCGTCGGTGGAGTATCGGCTTGCACCGCAGCACCCGTACCCAACTCCCCTGGAGGACTGCTATTCCGCACTACTGTGGCTGGCGGAACAACATGATGTCGACTCGAGCCGTATCGCTGTCGTCGGGGAGAGCGCCGGTGGAGGTTTGGCTGCTGCTCTGACCTTGCTGGCCAAAGAACGTGGCGAGGTGCTGCCCGCATTTCAGGTGCTGTCGTATCCGATGCTCGATGACCGGACAAGCTCGCGAACAGATCTTGACGAGAGCCGGTTTCGAGTGTGGAGCCCCCGCAGTAACCGGTACGGATGGAGTGCGTACCTTGGATCGGCGATTTCGGATGTGCCGCCGCTGGCTGCACCCGCCCGGTACGAAGATCTCACCGGACTCCCGCCGACGTGGATCGGTGTCGGCACAAACGACCTGTTCTACGACGAAGATGTTGCTTACGCCAAGCGGCTGATCGATGCCGGGGTGCCGTGCACACTCTTCGAGGTGCAAGGTGCCTACCATGGCTTCGACCAGATCGAAGCCCGATCAGCCCTGGCGCGAAACTACCGCGGCGAGCAGTTGAGGGCTCTCGCTGCGGGCCTTGCGAACCAAAGCAATTGACAGCGACGCCACCTATCGAGCTTCTGTCCGATCACCTTTCGATTCGGCAAACCACGCGGCAACCTGTGTGCGCGAGGTGAATCCGAGCTTTACCAGAAGATGTTCGACGTGACCCTGAGCGGTGCGTGGTGAGATCACCAGACGGGCCGCGATCTCCTTGTTGGTGAGGCCGTCGGCTACCAGAGCGGCGACTTCGAGTTCGCGTTTTGTCGGCTTCGTCGACGGCCCGGTAGTGGAGCTTCGCGGGCTGGTGCGCTCGTCGCCTAGCGCGTAGTCGACGGCGTCGTGGAACCGGAGGGCTGCGCCCCTCTCGTGGATCTCGTTAAAAGTACTCTCACCCAACGAGAGTCGCGCCTGGCGCTCACATTTGTCTTGGAACATGGCCATACTTGGTACGACAACGGACGCACCGCCCACGGACCGGCTCGCTTCCTCGGCGGCGCCCATCAACATAGCAGCGCGTCGAGGACTCTTGTTGTCGACCGCAAGCCAGGAAAGACCTTGCAGACACATGGCAGCGTTCAGCCGATCATTTATCTTGCGCCCCAATCGCAATGCCTGTTTCAGGAGTCGAGACGCCCGATCGTGATCCCCGCTCTTCCAGGCCGTGACGGCCAGCGTCCACAGCACGTACGATCGATACACCGTTTCACCGTGCTCCACGGTAATGGCAAGCACGCGTTCGTTGTAGTCGGCCGCCTGCTCTGTGTCATTGAGCAGTTCGAGTACCGCACCGAGGGTCAGCATCGCAGTTACCTGGAAGTGGAGGTTCTTCTGTTCGGCAAACAACTGAGCAGCTTTTTCGAAGTGAACACACGACCCGGCAAGGTCCTCGTTGAACAGGGCGAGATAGCCCTCAGCGTGGTGGATATACGCCTGAACCTGGGGATCCGACGATTGACTCGCGAGGTTCCTACCCTCCTCGACAAGGGTTGCGGCCGTCGCTAGATCTCCCTGCAGAGCGGCCAAAGTGGTTCCCGTGTGAATTGCTCTGGCGCGCTCGACTGTTGGTGGACCGACGCGGTAGTCGCGGAAGCGAACGAGCCACTGGCGACCTTCGGTGATTGCACCTCGGGACAGCCAGTACGAAAACAGGGCCGCAGTGATCCGAGTACCGATTTCCGGGCTGTCGGACAAACAGAACTCCAAAGCCTCCCGCAGATTTGGCTTCTCCCGCGTGATAGTGGTGATCAACTCGATCTGCCGAGGACTGATCCACTCGGTATCCGCAGCGATCGCCAAAGATTCACACCAATCACGATGTCGGCGACGAAGTTCCGTGTACTCGTGCTCTCCAGCCTCCTGTGCCTTCTGCTGCCCGTAGTCGCGGAGTGTTTCCACCATCCGGAAACGCACGGTATCGCCGGATACTTCACGGATCAGGATTGACTTGTCGGCGAGGAAGGTCACAGCGTCGAGCACTTCGGTTGGGGTCATACCTTGGCCGCAAATCTTTTCCGCGGCATTGAGTTCGAAGCCGCCGGAGAACACCGACAGTCGTGCCCACATTGCTTGTTCGACCGGCGTACACAAGTCGTAACTCCAATCGACGCACATCCGCAGTGTCTGTTGCCTCGACGGGGCGTCCCGGCTCCCGCTGGTCAACAAGGCGTACCGCTCGTTGAGTCGCAGCAGGATTTGTGCGGGCGACATCGCTCGTAACCGCGCTGCCGCCAACTCGATCGGCAACGGGAGCCCGTCGAGTTTCCGGCAGATCGATGCGATGGCTTCCTTGTTGTCCTCAGTGAGTTCGAAGCCCGGGATAACTGCGGTTCCGCGATCGACGAACAGGCGAACTGCGTCGTTACTCGGTGTGCCTTTCGGTAGGTTGTCAGGATCCGGGACAGGTAGCGGGGGGACAAGGAGAACCGACTCTCCTCCGATTCCGAGCGGCTCGCGGCTGGTAGCCAGAATTCTCACGTCCGGGCAACCGCGCAACAGGAATTCGGATAGCTGCGCTGCTGCGGCAACGACCTGTTCGCAATTGTCGAGCACCAGCAGCAGTTCTCGTTGAGCGAGGAACTCGGCAACCATCTCCTGCACCGGTTTCGCGGACCGGTCTTGTATTCCCAGGGTGCGTGCCACAACTGCAGGGAGCAGCGATGCTTCCTGCAACTCCGCCAATTCCACGAGTTGAACGCCGTCGGCAAAACTGTGTTGAACCTTGGCCGCGATCCGAAGGGCGAGACGTGTCTTTCCCACGCCACCGATCCCGGTCAATGTCACCAGCCGCGCCGTCGTCAGTAAGTTTTTGGCAGTGGCAAGTTCGGTGCGTCGGTCGACAAAACTGGTCAGGTCGAGGGGAAGCGCGCCGGTCCGATCCGTTGTCGGAGGAAGGCTCGTGTTGCGGTACTCGTTTTCGTCAGTGCTTTGCACCGCGAGCGTGGCCTGTGGAACAGACTGCGCGCGTGTAGGTTCGGAGTACAGCGACATTTCGTCGACGGGCAGGCCATGGCGACGTTGAGATTCGCGGAGCAGTTGTCCCAGTTCCTGCGCCGACGGGCGGGTGCGCGGGTTGCCGGACATTGCCCTTTCGATGATGCCGCTGACGTCGTCCGGGATTCCGAACTCGCGTGGGTTCGGAACAGGCTCCGAGGTAACCCGTAGGAACTGAGCAACCAGGCGTTCACCACTTCGACGTTCGAAAGCAGCATGGCCGGTCAGTGTGGCGAACAACGTCGAGCCGAGACCGTAGACATCCGCTGCGGCACTCGCCGGCTCGCCGGCCACAACTTCCGGCGCAATGAACGCCGGCGAACCCGTCACAATACCTGTGCCAGTTTCGAATCCACCGGCAAAGTGAGCGATGCCGAAGTCCGACAGTGCCGGCTCGCCGTAGTCGGTGAGCAGGACGTTCCCCGGCTTCACATCTCGATGGAGGATGCCGAGCCGGTGCGCAGATTCCAAGGCGCCTGCGATCTTCACGCCGAGGCGAAGTGCCTCACTGAGAGGGAGCGGCCCACGATGTCGGATCCGGGTTTCGAGGGAATCCTGGGCGTAGTACGGCATGACGATGAACGGCCGTCCACTGTCGGTGACGCTGGTTTGAAAGACGTTGACGATGTTGGGGTGTCCGGTCAGTCGCCCCGCTGCCTTCTGCTCGCGAAAGAACCGTGCGCGGTTCTCCTCGTCGAGGTCGGCAGTGAGTACCTTGAGCGCCACGATGCGGTCGAGCAAAGGCTGCGCGCAGCGGTAGACGACCCCAAAACCGCCACGGCCGATCTCGGTAGCATCCGCGAACCCGGACGCGGCCAATTCCGCCGCGACTGAACCAGCGGCGTCGAACTGCGTCGCGAAGGGGTCGATTTCGGTCATCGACTACATCGATCTACCTGTACACGTCGTGTGGAGAATCCGACGAAACTCACCTATAGATGATGAACCCTCGAGGCCACCGTTCGCCACCCCAAACGGACATTTTGTGGAGTTTTATGTGCGTGAATTGCCACGGCGAATGGTCACGTTGCGGCAATCTTGACGGCGAAGGCACTCAGCACTGTGCCCGTGAAGATGCGCTGCGCGGCCATGACCTGCGGATGGTGACGGAGGTATTCGGAGACCGATGACGCGGCGAGCACAATCGTTCCGTTGATTGCCACAGCAACGGTGATCTGAACCAGTCCCAGCTGAAGGAATTGACCCAGCACAGGTCCGTTGTCCGGGTGGACGAACTGAGGAACGAGGGCCGCGTACATCAGCGCGATCTTGGGATTCAAGATGTTTGTCACCAATCCCATGGCGAACAATCTGACAGGCGAATGAGCGTCGAGCTCTCTTGCCTCGAACGGAGAGCGTCCGCCTGGCCGCAGCATGTTCCACGCGAGATATGCCAGGTACAGGGCGCCGATGAGTTTGACGGTCGTGTACGCAGCCGGCACCGCCACGAAGAGTGCGGACAGGCCTGCGGCGGACGCTCCCAGGTAGAAGACAAATCCCAGTGCGACGCCGCCCAGCGAGACCAATCCCGCGCGTCGCCCTTGTGAGATAGAGCGCGATGCGAGGTAGACCATGTTCGGGCCCGGGGTCAGCGCCATCCCCAGCGCGACGAGTCCGATCCCGACCACTGACGACATAGGCAGCATGTTCTCTCCTCTGTTTTGGATCGCGAACTTCGACTAGTTTCCGGTGTCGGCACTGTCCACGTCCATCGCATATTCGAGAACAAATTCGTGAAGAATTACTTCATGGATGAATTGGCGACGCTCCGAGCACTCCAATCGGTCAAGGACCATGGGACCGTCACGGCTGCAGCTGCAGTGCTGCGATTGAGTCCGTCCGCTGTCAGCCAGCAGCTCAAGCGACTCGAAAAGGCGACGGGTCGGTCCTTGCTGACGCCGACAGGGCGACGAGTGACTCTGACGCCCGAAGCCCATGCGCTCCTCGACGAGGCAGGCCCGGTGTTGACTCGATTGGAAGCAATTCTCGGTGTGTCATCCGGCCGCACGACAGAAGTTGTCGGCCAGGTGCGGGTGGCTGCATTTACGACCGCCATTCGGCACGGTGCGCTGACGGCGATAGCCGAAGTATTGGACCAGCATGATCAGCTCACGTGTTCACTCGCGGAGATGGACCCCGGCGAGGCGTACCACGCGCTGTCGGCCGGGATGGTGGATATTGCGGTCACACATCACTGGCAAGGGCAACGGGCACCGGTGAACCCGGCAATCACCGTGACCCCGATTGTCGACGATATTGCCGACGTAATCTGCCACCGAGATCATCCGCTCGCCAAGTCGCCTGGGCTCGAAGACCTCGCGACCTACAGTTGGGTGTCTACCGGCGCGGGCACGATCTGCCACTCATGGCTCACCCGGATGTTCGCGGTGGATGGTCACCGGCCACGGATCACCACGGAAATCTCCGACTTCGCGCTGCATGTCCCGTTCGTGGCCGCGGGCCTCGGACTCGCACTCGTGCCCCGGCTGGGGCGTCCCGAACTGCCTGGCGAAGTCCGCGTTCTCGAACTCGATGATCCGCCGGCCCGCAATATCGGCATCGCAGTGCGTACCCATCAGGTCAGCGACAACGCGATATCTGTCGTCGGGGCTGCATTACGATCGCACCTTCAAAATCAGGTGCCTGTGTCGAAGGACACACGGTCATAGTGGCCCAGGTTCTCCCCAGCGGTCGAGAAAACCGATGTGTGGCTTCATAATCGGGCACATGACCTCGACGCTGGGAAGGGGGTACGTTGGCCACGGTAGGCGATCTTGTCGATCGTGTGGGCCTTCGCTCCCTCACGCCCGGAGCTGTCGAGAAAGCGCGAGACCACTCGGTCAGCACCTTCTATGAGATTGACTCGGCGTCGGGCACAGACTTCGGGTTGGGCGCTGTGGTGTACGTCCCCGCGGGGACGTGGCCCTCGCTGTCGGCGCCGGAATCGATTCCCGCCCAGCTGCGGTCGGGAGGAGGCGTTGGTGTGGTCGTCGACAACGACGACTTCGATCTTCCTCCGGAATTCGTGACTGAATGTGTGCGTCAATCGATGCCGGTGTTTCTCTTGCCCAAAGACATGCATTTCGTTCAACTGAGAGAAACGCTCGCGCCACAACCTGCTGTTGTACCGAATCAGGATTCGAACTCAGAGGCCGTGCAGGCACTCATCGACGAATTCGTCGGAAAGAGTGAGGTTGCCGTATGGGTCGCGATGCAGGGGTGTGTCATCACTGGATCGATCGTGCCTGGAGTGGACTTCCCGATCAAGATCCTCTCCCGCAATCCGACTTCGCTCGAGGGGATGCCGAGTGACGCAGCGGGAATTCACCTTCAGCTCCCCCGATCCGGTCATGCTGTGGTCCTGGCGAATCCGAACCGCGCGCAGTGGGACGTACGTCGTGTGGCCATGCTTGCCGGACAGGTCGACGCCCGCCTACATGCATTGGAGGTCACAAGGGTGGCGCGGGCGCAGTCCGAGAATGCGCTGATCCGCGAACTGGTTCAGGCGAACGTGGCATCTGCTGCACTCGATCCGTGGGCACGATCTCTTGGACTTGAACCGGGAATCCGGATCCGCGCTGTTTCTGTAATAGCGTCGGAATCCATGCCAGATCGGATCGATGCCGTAGTTGCCGGGCTTCAGGATCTTGCACTGCATAGCGGTGGAGCTTCTGTGTCCGGATCATACGAAGGCAACGCCTACGCGCTTGTCACGATGAGTAGCAGTGTCGAATCCGTTGATGGTAGTGAAGGTTTCGACCGCCAGCTCGACGTACTGGCGGCATTGTTCGTCGAGCGGCACGATTGCCCGCTGTTTATCGGTACCAGCTCGTGTGTCCTCCGAAGCAGCGATGACCTGGTTCGAGGCCTGATCAGCGCTCGACAGATGGCGGATCGTCACGCTCGCTCGTCGAAACCGGAGAGTCCTTCAGTCCCGCTTCCGGCACCTGTGGCCGCGACTCTGCTTGCCACCGATCCGCGGTTGGCGAGCGTACTCGACCGAACTCTTCTGAAGCCTGTAGTCGACTACGACGAGCGCAAAGGATCGCAGTATTTGGCAACGCTCAGAACATTTCTCGCGTTGGACGGGCAGTGGAGTGCTACGGCGGCAGAATTGGGAATCCACATCAACACACTTCGCTACCGACTGAACCGAATTGAACGCCTGACGGGGCGCGGCGTGCATTCCACTGCTGATCGCGCAGATTTCTATATCGCTCTGGCGCTACGGGAGTCATCTCGACGCGCGGAGTGGGAGGCTTCCCGACCACCAGGGTTCGGGGAGCCTGGGTGAGAATTCCTCGATGACGTCGTAGTCACCACCGGACGCCCGACCGACGTACGACGGGTGCGCACTGTAGTGATTGCTGCGGAAGTGGAACGGCATTCCCTCGGGATTCCCGTCGAATCGTATGCAGAGCAGTGCGTCGGAAAGGTCGGCAGGATCGAGTGATGCCGTTTGCTCGGCCGCCAGGCTCAGTGCATGAACAGCATTGTAGGCACCCACTTGTGCAGCATGTGTGCGGTGTTGGCCGCGCACCTCGATCAGGGATTGCCGGTACGACGCGTTGACGTCGTTGTCTATTCGGGCGAAGTACGTGCCTGCCATGAAATGGCCGTTGCTGATTTCGGCCGGCATGTGGCCGAGGTCGATTGCGGTGGTGGCGGTGGCTGCTATGGGTAGGGAAGCAGACGAGAAACCGGCTTGGTGGAACTGAGCGTAGAAAGCGGTGGTTGAGTCGCGTCCGACCAGGTTGCAGATGATCACGGTGGGGCGTTTGCGCTTGATGTCGTCGAGGACTGCTGCGAAGGACGTTTCACCCAGCGGCGCATACCAATTGCCCACGGTCTCGATGTTCCAGCGTTCGCCGAGTCGTCGAATCGCCTCGCCGAGAACTCTAGGGTAGATGTAGTCCGAACCGACGACGTAGACGCGGCGTCCGAGAGCGCCGGAAATCCAGCCGAGGTAGTCCTCGAGGTATTGGTTTGGTGCTGCGCCGCAATAGAAGACGCGCGGATCGGTTTCCTCACCCTCGAAGTAGGTGGGGTACATCAGCAACGATCGGTTGTCTTCGATTGCCGGGCGCATCGCGACCCGACTGGCCGAGGTGTACCCGCCGACAATCACGTCGACCGACTCTTCACGACACAGATGGTTGATGCCACGTGCCGTCATTGCAACTTCCGAACAATCGTCGAACACAGCGAATGTCAGTTCCTCTCCGAGGATCCCGCCGCTCGCGTTGACTTCGTGAACCGCAGCCAGGGCGCCGTCGAGGATGGACTTCTCCATCTCTGCCTGCGCCCCGCTGAGTGAGTACAGCATTCCGATTTTCACTGGTCCGCTCCTTCTCGCGTGCAGTGCCACGGCGGTGGCGGTCGATCCCACTCTACGGTCTGTTCCCGCCCCTCACCCGGTGGAGTCGCACCGTGCTCAGGGCGGGAGGGGTGCGCGTTGCGATTTGATGACCGGACGTTTCATAGGAATGTCGGACACCTGGACGTAACGTGAATCGCTTTGGCATTCAAGCAGGTAGACGCGTTTTCGATGAATTTGACCTGTATCAATCTCCAGTACATGTGTTCCTTCACCTAGGTGATGGGCCAATTGTCGGTTTCAGCGGCAGGGAGTTGTGTTGTCGGCGGACAGTGACAAATCCCGAGGAGGGCAACATGACCGAAGCCATCAGCAGGCCCGCGAAGATTCGCACTGCGGTCGATATCGGTGGAACCTTCACCGATGTGTTCGTCCAGCACGAGGATGGGCAGATCACCACTGCGAAGTACCCGACCCAGGCCGACCCGATCGAAGGCGTGCTTGCCGGAATGAGGCAGGCAGGAGTGAACTGGGAGGACGTCGAGTTCTTCTCGCACGGAACGACGATTGCGACCAATGCGCTCATTACCCGTAAGTTCCCCAAGATTGCACTCGTGACCACAGAGGGTTTTCGCGACGTCATCGAGATTCGCCGCGGTGATCGTGAAAGTTGGGATCCGTACAAGGAAGTCGCTGAGCCCTTTGTTCCCCGCAGGCATCGATTGACGGTGCGCGAGCGTATCGGTTACGACGGTACAGTTCTGGAACCTCTCGACGAAGATCAGGCGCGGGACGTCGCGCGAATCCTCGAGCGACGTGGCATCGAAACCGTGGCCGTGTGCTTCGTAAACTCCTTCACCAATCCCGATCACGAAAACCGTATGGCGGAGATACTCGCCGAGGAGTTACCGGGTGTTGCGATCACGACCTCGAGCGATGTTCTCCCCGAGATCTTCGAGTACGAGCGGTTTTCGACCACCGTGGCGAATGCGGCGTTGGTTCCGATCATCGGGCCGTACGCACGAACGCTGGAGGGGCGCCTCGAAGAGAACGGGTACAAGAACGACGTCCTGCTCCTGCACTCCGGCGGCGGTGTGATGACGCCCAAGATGGCGGAGAAGTACGGAGCGCGACTGGCAGCATCCGGCATTGCTGCGGGCGCCATCGCCAGCCGGCATATTGCGCGAATGTGTGGGTACGAGAATTCGATCGGCTTCGATATGGGTGGCACGTCCACCGACGTTTCGCTGACGGATAACGGGGTGCTCGGAACGACGAACATGTGGAGTGTCGAGTTCGGTTACCCGATCTGTTTCCCCAGCATCGAAGTCCTCACAATCGGCGCCGGTGGAGGTTCGATCGCCTGGTTGGACGGCGCCGGCTCGCTCCGCAACGGGCCGCAGTCGGCAGGTTCGGAGCCCGGTCCCGCATGTTACGGCGCCGCAGGCGATTTCGCGACCAACACGGACGCCAATCTGGTCCTGGGTACAGTCGGTAAGAAGCTGGCCGGCGGAGTCAAGGAACTCGACGAGTCGCTGGCACGTAACGCGATCGAGAAGGTCGCTGCGCCACTCGGCCTGGATGTGGATACGGCCGCGCAGTCGATCATCAAGGTGGCCAACGCCAACATGGCCGATGCTGTCCGTCTCATCTCGATTCGTAAGGGGCATGACCCGCGAGATTTTGCATTGGTCGGATTCGGTGGGGCCGGGCCGCTGCACGCGGCGTACCTCGCCAAGGATCTTGGTATCCCCACGGTGATCATCCCGCCGCACCCGGGAGTGACGTCGGCGATGGGCTGCATGCTCGTGGACATCCAGCACGATCTCACCAAGATGTACTTGGCTGATGCAGCGGAAGCTGATCTGAAGCACTTGGCGAAGTCGTTCCGGGAGCTGGAGGTGCAGGGACGTGAGCGCCTGACTGCTGAGCACGTCGATGCAGAGGACATGATTTTCGAGTACTACCTCGATATGCGGTATCTGGGACAGTGGCGTGCCATCGCAGTTCCGGTGAGCGTTCCGCTACAGAGTCTCGACGAGGTAGTCGCGACGTTCCACGCCACGCATCTCAAGGAGCACAACTTCGCCGCCGAGGACGGCGGTGTGGAAATTTATCGAATCCTGGTGCGCGCCATAGGCCTTACTCCGCGGGCCGATGTCAAGCCTGCCGAGCCCGTTGATCCCGCCGATTTCACGCCGGTGCCGACGGAACTGCGTCACGTTCTGTTTCCTGACGAAGTGGATCGACTCGAAACCCCGGTCTACGACCGTGCCGACCTTCCCGCCGGCGCGATTCTGTCTGGTCCGTGCATTGTCGACCAGTTGGATTCGACCACCGTCGTTCCGCCGCGGACAACAGCCCGTGTCGACGTCTGGGGAAACCTCATCCTCGAATACTCCGCATGATCTGCTATCGGCCGCAATCGAATTCATACGAAGGGCAATAGAAATGACTACATCGCTGGATCCGGTAACCTTCGAAGTTCTCAAGAACGCCTTCATCAATACCGTCGACCAAATGGCGGAGCAGATCCTGCGGACCTGCTATTCCTTTGTCATCTACTCGCGTGACTTCTCGTCGGCAATCTGCGATACCGAGGGCAACACCGTCATGCAGGGGACGGGTGACATCGCGGCGCACGTCGGCACGCTCCACTACACCGCAAAGGCCGTGATCCGTCAGTTCGAAGGGGACATTCATCCCGGAGATGTCTTTGTCATCAACGATGTCTACGAGGGTGGAAGTCACTTCAACGACACACGCATCATCAGGCCCATTTACTACCAGGGCGAACTACTCGGCTATGCGCAGGCCAACGGTCACTGGGCCGACGTGGGCGGCGCGACCCCAGGTTCGTTCAACGTCAACGCTCTCGACCATATGGGCGAGGGATTGCGTATTCCGCCGACGAGGTTGTGGAGCAAGGACCACTTCCTCGAGGATGTTGCCTACCTCATCGCCAAGAACACGCGAAACCCACGCGACATCATCGGGGATATGCAGGCGCAGGCGGAGGCCACTCGGGTAGCCGAGCGCGAAATCCAGCGCCTATGTGACAAATACGGCGTCGAGACTATCAAGACGGCTATGGCTGAGGTTCAGGACTATGTCGAGGATCTGACGCGCGCCAAGATTGCCGCTCTGCCTGATGGCGTCTGGTACACCGAGGACTATATCGATCAGGACCCGGGGTTGGGAGAGGGCCTCATCCCGGTCACGATGAAGATGACCATCAAGGGCGACACGGTTCACTACGACCTGAGTGACTCACATGCTTCCATTTCGTCGATGCTCAATGCCGGATTCGGTGGTTCGTTCGCCGGGATCGTTGCGGGCACAAAGATGCAATTCCCGGACATCCCACTGAATTCCGGGTTCTATCGGGTGGTGACAGCGGACCTCGGCCCGCTCGGCTCGGTGGTCAACGCGGACTGGCCGTCGCCGTGCGCGGGCTTCTGTTCCGGACCGTTCGAGAAGATCATGAGTTCGGTGTTCGAGATCTGGTCGGACATTCAGCCGGAACGCGCAATGGCCTGCACGTTCAACCTCGAGTATCTGCTCGTGGGCGGACGGGACGGGAGAGAGAACGGCAACCCCAATTTCATGTGGTACGACTGGATGATGGGTGGATGGGGCGCCCGAAACGGCGCAGACGGATACAACGCGTCGGCTGCGGTATTCGGAGTCCAGTACGGTACACAGCCTTTCGAGGGACAAGAGCGGCTTGCGCCGGTACTCACCACCTGTCACGATCTGCTTCCCGATTCCGGTGGACCGGGAAAGTACCGAGGTGGGCTCGGTGCTGAGAAGGGCGGCCGCTTGTGGGCAAGTAACAACACCGTGATGTCCTACTGCTGCGACCGCGAGCGGTCCGTCACATGGGGGCTGTGGGGCGGACTGCCGTCCATTCCACACGGAGTGTGGCTCAACAAGAGCACCGAGAACGAGAGATATCTCGGCTCGATCTTCGCCGCGATTCCCATCAAGTCAGGCGACGAGTTCACCCGTCCCTCGGCCGGCGGTGGTGGGCTGGGCGATCCACTGCAACGTGAGGTCGATGCCGTACTGGAAGACGTGATCGACGGTTACGTGAGTATCGAACGTGCCGAGAAGGATTACGGCGTGGTGATCAAGGAGATAGATCCCGAGGTCTTCGAGTACGAGATCGACTTGGATGCAACGGAAAAGGCTCGTGCTTACATCCGCGGCAATCGGCACGCCTGGATGGAACGCGATGCACACGAGGTGTCGTCGGAGTATCAGTCCGGTCTGATCAACGAGATGGACTGCGTCCGCCAGTACGGGGTGATCCTCGACTGGGGTAGCGGTGAAGTGCTCGAGAACACCACCGATCAGTTCCGTTCGATGCTGCGCCGCCGCACGATCGTCCACTGGACCGATGATCCAGCCGTCGAGTACGTCAAGGGAACGCTGTCGGTTTCCGAGGTCGCGGCACTCTGAACCACCCGCTCAATTCTGCTCGGGTGCCCCGACGAGGTGCGGGGCACCCGAGTGCGGTTCGTCAAACCACCAGTAACCAGATGGCAACGGCGCCAAGGGAACGTCATCGAAAAGGATTCGCCATGTCAATTTCATCGGGCTTGAGTGCAAACGAGGTGCCGGCGCTCGTAGTGTCGTCACAGGATGATCCGAATGTATTGGAACGCGCTGCTGCAGAGGATTATTCACTTCATATTGTTCCGCTTTCGTGGCGAAGTAGCCGGCTGTCGGTGTCGATGGCCTGGTTCGGACTCATGAGCGCGATGTTCTGGGTCGTGGTCGGCAGTACGGTTACACTTGCCGTAGGCACGATCGACACGCTGATCGGGATCGCGCTTTCCGCAGTGAGCTACGGCGCGATCAACTCAGTGGTGTCGCGATATGCCGCAAAGACGGGGACAAGCGTCTCGCTGTTCTCCCGCGCGCTGTTCGGGCGAGCCGGCTCCGCTTTCGCGGCTGCGCTTTTCGGCGTCACTATCACGTATTACGTTGTGGCAGAGGGCGCTATCGTCGCGAGTGCGCTTCACGCGTATCTGCCCGCTCTTCCGATTGCTCTGTGCGCCCTGATCGTCGTCGTGTATCAGGCGCCGTTGGCGATGCGTGGTGTGAGTACATGGCTGGACAAGATCAACGGTGTGCTGCTTCCGCTGTATCTCATCGGGCTCGTCGGCTCGGTCGTCTGGGCAATCGTTCGATACGGCTACAGCAACGACTGGCTCACCTACGAACCGGAGGGCGCTGCAGATCTGGGTGTCCCGGGGTGGTGGTTTGCGTACACGGTGTACATGGGTGTGTGGGTTGTCACCATGATGGCATGGGACTTCGCACGCTTCGGACGCCCTGAAGATGCGAAGTTCAACGGACGAGTCACTTTTGGAACCCCCTTTTACGTCATGACGCTTCTCGTGAACGCTGTCGTCGGCATCTTCCTCGCTCACACGATCGAGATCGAAGGAGCGCTGAGCGAGGAGTCGGCGATCCTCGGAATCGTCTCGTTGATGGGATTCTGGGGACTGTTGTGGGTGGTCGTCAGCCAGACTCGGGTGAACTCGGGGAACTTCTACCTGGCGTCGACGAATGTGCAGAACTTTTTCGCGCGAGCATTCAATCTCACTCTGCCGCGGGTTTTCTGGCTCGGTGTCGTCGCTGTGGTCGTGTACGTGATGATGCTGACGAACGTCCTGACATGGATCCTCCAGGCCTTGAGCTACCAAGGCGTCATCATCGTCAGCTGGGTGGCAATTGCACTCACTCACATTCTTGTCGCCTCCCGCGGAATATTTCCTCACGTTCCGCCTGCCGAGTTCCGCCCGGGTCGCGTTCCCTCGATTAATCCGGCAGGGGTGTTCGCATGGGGAGCATCATCTTTGGTGGGCATCATGATGGTCGCCTTCAGAGGAGCGTCGGGTGCAGTGTGGGCGCCACCGGTGAGCTGTGTCTTGGCCGCGGGGCTCTACGGGATCGCGCTCCGGTACTCGAAGCCGAGTTGGTTCACGCTTGATCGTCCGTTCGATCCGCGTGACGAGGTAGCCGATCCGTGGGAGTCGCGCGTGCAGTGTCATCGATGTGGCGACTCGTACATCGCCTACGAGATGGATCGTGATCCGTCTGCCGGGCATCAGGCGATCTGTTTGGCCTGTGCGTCGAATGCACCGAGCTTCCTGCGTGCTGCGGAGTTGGAAGCGGCCGCGCACCGACCGGTATGACGCCGTTCGGTGGGTTTGTCTGAGGAGGTGGTTAGTGTTCAGTTCTTGCCCACCGCACCCGTTTCGGTGCGGTGGGCAGGTCGTTTTCGGCGGTTTGGCGGAACCGCTTACCGGGTAGGTCCGAAGTGATACAGCGATCCACCCGTGCATCGGCATGTCTCCAGCAGAAGAAAGGACGGACCAGATGGCTCGTAGGGACTCACAACCGCAACTCAAAGACCAGGACCTCTACGAGAAATTGCGCGAGAAAGGAGATTCCAAGGAGAAGGCGGCGCGGATCTCCAACGCCGCAGCTAGTCGTGGTCGTTCGAATGTCGCCAAAACTGGCGGTCGGTCCGCTTCGTATGAGGAGTGGTCCGTAGACGAATTAAAAAGGCGAGCAAAGGAACTGGATCTACATGGGTACTCGAAGTTGAAGAAAAGCGAGCTTATCGACGAACTTCGCAACCACTGAATTCTGCTCTTTCCGTTGAAGACCCGTGGTTTGTGAGTGCCGAAGTCGAGGAATCCATGGCAAAAACGACCGGTCCGCCTCAATCAGTCGTCAAAGACATTCCCACACTCGGTGTGGAGGAGGAATTCCTTCTGTGCGACCCAGTGACCAAACAGCCCAGATTCCGCAATACCGAAGTTGCGGCCGCGGGCAGGGATCTTGGTGTCGATCTGCAATTGGAGCTCACTCGCTGTCAGGTGGAGACCGCCACGACGGTCGGGCACCATGTCCGTGATCTTCGGGACCAACTGTGGGAGCTTCGCGTTGCCGCCGCCGACGCAGCCGCACGCGCGGGATGTCAGCTACTGGCGGTGGGGACACCGTTCTACGATCCACCGCCGCACGAGACTACTCACACCTCGAGATATCAACGCATGGCCGGTGAATTCGGTGCTCTCACGGCAGGAGTGATGTGCGGCTGCCATGTGCATGTCGGTGTGGAGGGGCGCAAACAGGCCGTTCGGATCATCAATCATCTGCGTCCATGGTTGCCGACTTTGTTGTCCCTGACTGCGAACTCTCCGATCAGTGCCGGCGTCGATACCGGTTATGCCAGTTGGCGTTACATCCAGTACGGGCGATGGCCGAGCTGCGGGCCACCGCCGTATTTCGAGTCGTTGAATCACTACGACACCGCCATTGAAACGATGCTCGAAGCAGGTGTCATCCTGGACCCTCACATGGTCTATTGGGATGTTCGGGTATCGGATCATTTGCCTACCGTGGAGATTCGGATCAGTGATGTTCCAGCCACAGTCGGCGAGACGATCACATATGCCACGCTGGTTCATGCTCTTGTTGTCACCGTGATGAGAGAGATCGCTGCGGGTTGCCCTGCCCCGATCATCGACCAAGAGGTACTACGCGCAGCGTGCTGGCGGGCGGCCCGCGACGGGGTTGCGGGCCGAGCACTGGACATGGATCCTGTGCGCCTGGTGCCCACTCGTCAGCTGGTTCGGCGACTACTCGACTACGTCACACCGATGCTGGCAGAGTTCGGTGAACTCGAGCGGGTTACTGCCTCACTGGAGACAGTATTCGACGAGGGTAATGGGGCGATGGTGCAACGCCGCACTCTGACGCGGTCCGGTATCACCGACGTGATCGACGAATGCGCTCGCCGCACAGCAGGCGGGTGCGATCGACAGACGGACACTGCGCTGTCGTCCTCGTAACATCAATCGGCTCCGACTGTGAAGTCGTAAGGGTCGGAGGCTTGCCGGAACAACTCGTCGAGACGCTGCCAGCGGGGCTCTGCACCGAACTGTGAGCGCGCCCGTCGGTATTGTTCGTGAGCCTCGGCTATGTTGTCTGCGGCCAACCGATAGCGAAACACGTCAAAATCTATATCCGACTCGGCAAATCGAGCGATATCGTCCGGCCCGTGGAGCTGGCCCATTACCGTTAATGCGCTCGTGAGCGCGGAGCGCAACAGGCCAGCTGTTTCGGGGATGTCGGTCTCCGCATCGACGGTCACGTGTGGTCCGATACCGGACGCGATGTTCTCGATTCGGCGTCGGTACTGGCAGTCCACTTCGGCAGGGCGCTGGTGCTCGGGCTTGCCGGTGATTCGATCGAAGTCCGGAGAGTAGACGCCGCAATTGATGTAGAACCGAATTGATTCGTAGCTGTTTCCCGCCGACCGTTGCAGGTTGACGACGTCGATCATGCGGTCTCGCTCACGCCGGAAGGTCAGCTTCTGCTTCCGGAACCCGTTCTCCTTGAGAAGTGGAACCACGCTCTCTTTGATGAGTGTGGCAAATGACTGCTCGGCCGTTGGCTGCTCCATTCGAATATGGTCGCAGATGGCACTGTCATCGATAGTTCCGGCCTTTGGTGTACCTACATGGCGTCGAGCACCATCATCATGGCCGTTGCGCGCGCGCGATTTTCGATCGTGTCGACGTGAAATCCGATGTGCTGGGAGAGCTTTGCCAATCGGTGGGCGACGCTACTGTGGTGGAGGTGCAGGCAGTCGGCCGTGGCTCTCAACGTGCCGGATCGTAGGTAAACTCTCAGCGTCTCCAGTAGTTCGATGCCGTCTCTGGTTTCGCGAAATTCTCTGACACGAACCAAATCCGGAATTCGCGTGTGATCGATCCTCTTTCCCGGTATCAGGAGATTGAGTGCGCCGAGATCGTCTGCGTTCACGAAGGGTGTGGTGGTCGATGCTTGACTGCGAGCGAATCGAGCAGTGTCGATGAGTGTGTGTATTTCGGAAGCGGCGGCAGCCAAGGACATTCCGGCACGGACAGGCATCGCTCTTGCGGTATCAGAGAATTCTGCCGGCCAGATGAATGCCCCGGTCACGAGATTCAGGTACTCGCCGTCCGCTTCGATTCCGGTAGCTCTTCCCGGTATCCAATCCTTCGAGAACTGCAGGTGCGCAGTCTCATTAATGGTGGATACGACGACGCGCACTGAAGCGGAGGGGTCGAGACCGAGGCCCGCGCAGGATGTCAGGACCGCTAGCTCGTCCATCGGGAAGAGCAGATTGTGAGTGTGTTCGGATTCGGTCAGTAAACGTCGCGGCCGCAAGATGATCGCTGCCGTCAAAGCCATCCGGTCGACGAGCATCTCGTCGAGTGGCAAGTCGCTACCCGGACGCTCGATCCAGACTGTGCCGAGGACTTCGTCGTCGACAGCGATGTCCCTGACGATGCTTGGGGCAAGCTGCGGTTCGGGTGACCATCGACCCCGAGGATCGCATCGGCGCAGATTCTTGTGGCTTCGACTACTGTCGGCGATCTCGATACCGACAACACAATCCGCCAATTGGGCGCTCGCGCGAAGTAAAGATGCTGTGTCGGCGCCGTGTCGCACGAGGGTGTCGAAGTAGTCGATGACACGTACCAGGCCTGCCGAGTCTGTATCGAGCTCGGCAAGCCGGTACATCAGTCCTTGCATGTAGCAAAGCTACGAGACTGGTGACAACGTGCGCAACCCTCGCTGTAGTGCGGTGAGTGCTTCGGCGGCACCTCGTTTGCTAACCTCTGCGGTCGCGACAAGTGACGACCCGTGAAAGGTGCCGGGGAAGGAATGCAGCTCGACACTGACACCCGCTTGGAGTAGGCGAACGGCGTACTCGATTCCTTCGTCGCGAAGCGGGTCGAGTTCCATGGTGCACACGTAGGCCGGGGGCAAGTTGCTGAGATCGGTTGCGCGAGCCGGGGCGGCGTAAATCGAGACGTTCGGATCTTCGGGCCCTGAATACGACTCGCCGAGATAGAACTGCCACGACAGAATCGCGTTGGGTCGGTGCCAATTCGGAGTGTCGACGAAGTCCGTCATCGATGTCGAGGTCAGGCGGTCGTCCAGTGCCGGGACCTCGAGAAACTGGAACGCGACGGGGACGATGCCCTCATCTCGGGCTTTCAGCACTGTTCCGGCGGCAAGACCACCGCCCGCACTCTGACCGCCGACAGCAATGCGACTGGGATCGATACCCAGTTCCTCGGCATGGGCGTGTACGTACGTGAGTGCGGCATAGCAGTCGTTGAGGGGGCCGGGAAAGGGAGTCTCGGGGGCCAGGCGGTACTCCACGTTGGCGACGGCGAATCCAAGTTCGCGCGCTACCTGGATACAGAAAGGATCACAACCTTCTGCTGTGCCGACGCCGAATCCGCCGCCGTGCATCCACAACAGAACTGGGATCGGACCGGTTGTGTTGTCCGGGGTGAAGAAACGTATCGTGACCTCCGGATCGCCGTCGAGGCCAGGGGCGGATAGTTCGCGAAGCGTGACGCCGTCGTATGACAGGCCGGCCAACGTGGCGCCGATCAGTGCGTCGTAGGTGGCTCTTGTGCCGGGGAGGTCCGTAAAATCGACCTTCGGGAGCATCGTGAGTGCCACAGCGAGTTCGGGGTCGAGGGTGGGGAATGTCGTCATGTCTTCATCATCAGGTGGGGTTTGGCCGGCGTCACCAGTCGTTTGTAGGAAATTGGGGAGTCTCCATCCGACGCCCGTCGGATCTTCCTAGGATGACGCTGGTGGCGAGGATACATCTCGGGGTGGATTCGCGCGATTTCCGGAAGTATTGACGGTACGTCCTTGGCCTCGATCTTGTGGTTCGAAATTTTTTCGGAAGTTATGTCGATCGGCGCCTCCGCCGTTCGACGTGTAGGCAGAGGGACCGAATGAGCGGCCCACAAACGAAGGAGAATCCCATGAAGTACATGCTGATCATGCGTTCCACCGACGCGGCCATCGAGGCATCCAAGGACATGGACTTCGACGCGATTATCACCTCGATGGGCCAGTACAACGAGTCGCTGATCAAGGCGGGAGTCCTTCTGGCCGGTGAGGGCCTGGCGATGGAGGAGGGATTTATCGTCGATTTCGACTCCGATCCGCCGCTCGTGTCCGACGGCCCGTACGGGGAGACAAAAGAGCTGTTCTCGGGTTTCTGGATCATTCAGACGTCTACCAAGGACGAGGCGCTGGAGTGGGCCAAGCGGTGTCCACTGGGCCCAGGCAGCAAGCTCGAGGTTCGACGCGTCTCGGAGATGGAAGAGTTCGACCAGAGCAATGAGTACATCCAGAAGGAAGCCGGCTGGCGTGAAGAACTGGGTACGGATCGCCCTGTCTCGAGCTGAGTCGTGACTGATGCAGCGAGGAACGCCGTCGATGCGGTGTGGCGCATCGACGGTGCGAAGATCGTCGCCGCACTCACGCGTACCGTCGGCGATCTGGATCTCGCCGAAGATGTTGCGGGGCAGGCACTGCTCGAAGCGATCGAGCAGTGGCCTGTCTCGGGCGTTCCCCGCAACCCGGCAGCTTGGTTGACTGCCGTTGCCACGCGGCGAGCCATCGACGGGTGGCGTCGACGGGAACGACTCGACGAGCGATACGCGCATTTTGCGCGTGAGCTCGAGAACGATGCGAATAGATTCGACGAAGACGGCTGGGATCCGGATCGCATCGACGACGATGTTCTTCCGTTGATCTTCATGGCCTGCCATCCGGTTTTGAATCGAAAAGCTCAGGTGGCGTTGACGCTTCGGGTAGTCGGCGGCTTGACGACGGAAGAGATCGCCAGGGCGTTTCTTGTGCCTACCGCAACGATGCAGCAGCGCATAGTTCGTGCGAAGAAGACGCTGACGGCGGCCAAGGTGGTCTTCGAAGTGCCTCCGCGGGAGGAGTTCCCGAGTCGGCTGAGCGCTGTGTTCGGTGTTCTGTATCTGATCTTCAACGAGGGCTATGCCGCCAGTTCCGGAACCGAATGGATGCGGACCGATCTCAGTGGTGAAGCCTTGCGGCTCTCGAGAATTCTCGCGGAACTTGTTCCGGGGGAACCGGAAGCGCACGGCCTTGTTGCGTTGATGGAGCTGTCGGCATCGCGATTTGCCGCGCGTACTACCGCTGACGGTGAACCGATATTGTTGGCAGATCAGGATCGGGCACGGTGGGATCGGACTCAGATCACTCGAGGTCTTGTTGCTTTGGCGAGGGCTGACGACGTTGGGCGGGGGCGAGGTCCTTACGGACTGCAGGCCGCGATTGCTGAATGTCACGCACGAGCTGCAACTTTCGAGGATACGGACTGGAAGAAGATCGTGTTGTTATACGAGGCGTTACAGCAGCTCGCCCCGTCGCCGGTCGTGGATCTCAACCATGCTGCAGCAGTATCCATGGCGTACGGGCCGGCTCCGGCTCTCGAGTACGTCGACAAGCTTGTTGACTCGGGTGAACTTGCCGGATATCACCTCCTGCCCAGTGTTCGGGGCGAGCTCCTCGGCAGACTCGGGCGAACCGAGGAGGCTCGCACCGAGTTGCTCGAGGCCGCACGATTGGCAGGAAACGAACGTGAGAAGGCGGTGCTCGTCGCAAAAGCGGACGCACTGCGTGACTCGGAAACCTGAGCGCAGAAATGTCTCAGGCCGTTTTTACGCGATGGGTGCGCTCGTAGCCTTTCCGGTCATAGAGGCGCGTGACGACAAATCCGAGCACCAGTCCGATTGCCAGGCCGAGCAATGTCATCCAGATGGCGTGGGTGAGGCCGGCGTCGCCGTGGGCGCCGAAGAAGAGAATTGCGCGTGTGCCCATGTAGATCTGGTGCATCGGTTCGAATTGTGCGAGCCAGGAGTAGAGGCCGGGGCTGGCTTCGAGGGGAATCGTGCCGCCGGATGACGGCAGGGCGAGGATCACGAAGACGAACAAGTTGATGAGCATGCCAAGCGATCCGAACGCCGCCATCACCGACATGGCGGTGACTCCCACGGCAATGACGACGAGGGTGCCATATGCCCACAGTGCAAAACCCTGTGTGACAGGCATTCCGAGGGCACGGCTGATCAACTGGAACAATCCGGAGACCACACCGGACAGTACGATCATGAAGCCCCACTTGATGAGAAGTGTTTGAAATCTGTTGATCCCGACAACGTCGTTCTGGACAAACAGCGGGCCGAATTCGGTGGGTGCGTAGCCGAGCATTCCGTCCACCAGCGAATTGACGACTGTTGCGCCAGTGAATCCGGCGAGCACCAGAAGTAGCGCGAAATAGAAAGCGACAAGACCGAATCCTGTGCCGTCGGGAAGCGGATCATGCGCGACAGTGAGAACGTTCACCGGATTTTCGAGGAGAAGTCGACTGGCACCGGAGAGCTGCATTCCAGTCCCACTCGCCTGCAGTTGTTGTGTGACAAGCGTGGTGAGTTGTTCACCCATGTTCTTGTTGACCGATTCGAGGGCAGTGGTTCCGATCGACTGCACCAGCGACGCGGAGATCGAGCCGGCGCGTGGATTGGTGTAGATGGTGATGATCGGCTGCTGCACTTCTGTGGCGGCGACACTTCCCTGTGCCAGAGCTATCGTTTGTTGAGTGAAGTCGCGGGGGATGACGATGGCGCCGTAGAGCGTTCCGGAGTCGAGTCGCGATTGCGATTCGATGAGACCGATCTGTTGTAAGTCGATCTTCTCGGGATCGATCCCGTTTTCGAGCGCGGTGGCGATGTCGTTTCCGAAATTCTTGACTGCAGTGGGATCGGTGCCGGGCAAGGTGCCGCCGACATCTTCGTTCACCAGAGCGATCGGGAACTCGTCCAGGTGCTTCTTGGGATCGAGAATTCCGCCCATGTACAGCGCAGCCAGTGCCGACATCAGCAATACCACCACGATCACCGGTGCCAGCCAGAATCGCGGTGTGTGCAGAACAGAGCGAGCGGATGGCTTGTCGTTTGTGCTCATCGTCAGTCGACCGGCTTTCTATTGCACGGAATTTGTGTGACTGAGCGTAAACGTAATGGCGGGGCGTTGCCGCGCTTAAACGTTCTTCAGGAAAACCACTGATCCGGATTGGTTCGAGCGGCATCGACAACCTCGTCGATCGCGTTGATCGTGAGTGCGGGCTGCTCGGTGTGGACGTAATGGCTTGCATTGGTGTCCAGTACGAGCTTGGCGTGCAGACGTTCGGCCAACTCTTGTTGTCCTGCAAGGTGAGCGGAGTAGATCGTCGAGCCGAATTCGACAGGAACTCCGGGAGGTAAATCTCCTGCGGCAGCAAGAGGTTCAAGGTCGTACGGTTGATCGGAGACGAGGATGCCGACGGGCATGGGCGGGGGATCGCCGGCGTCGCGTAGTGATTGGAAGCTGGGTTCGAGGTTGCTCTTTTCCTGGTTGTACGGCTCGAGGTCAGGAGAGTAATTGCTGTTGAGCGCGAGCCACCACTCCTGCTGCTGGGGGGTCAGGCCGTCGTAGAGAAGTTCGGTGAGGGTGTCTACGAGAACCAAGCCGTCGACATCGGTGGGATAGGAGTCGGCGTAGAGGCGGGCTATCAGTCCGCCCCAGGAGTGGGCGACCAAGACATAGGGTCCGGGAACATCGGCTGCGCTCATCAAGTCGTGGAGGTCCCTCACTCCGTCGGCGGCGGTCGTGGGCTGGGGAACGGGAGTGGAGCGGCTTGGTTCTACCTGTTCACCTGTGATGGTGACGGTCCCGGGGCGGTCGTAGGCACACACTCGCGTCGTCTCGGCGACGCCGTCGAAAACCGCGGTTTCGGTCGGGTTCGGCTCCGTCGCGGTTTTCCAGATATCTGCGCGATCGCTTCGGCCGGACACGAACACGACGGTAGGCGATCCGGTCCCCTTGCACGTCAAATACATACTGCGGCCGTTACCGATGTCTACTGATCCGGCGAAGTCGCTGTTTTCGAGGGTTGCAGTGGCTGTACTGACATCGGAGCTCGGTGTGTCCGCGCATCCAGCTAAAACCAGTGCTGCGCAAGCCGCAAGCGATGCCACGACGCGTGAGTTGACATTCATGGTGTCGCCCCTTTATTCCGACAGTGTGCGCAAGATCCGGAGTACCCAAGCTTCGGGCCGTCTAATTGTCGACTGTCGAGAGCTGTGCTTGAGAACGGCCACACTTTCGGGAAATGTGCGCATCGATGTTTGTCACTTTCCTCGAAAGGTAGTTCGCTATGCGTATTTACAATATGTCGGGTCGCGCTTTCCTCGGAACAGATTCTGGGGCCGTTGATATCGAGAATGTCAGCAACGGGGCCTTCTCCTCGGACGTGCAAAGCCTCTACTCGCGGTGGGGTGAGTTCACGCAGTGGGCCAGTGGGTTCGAGGGAGGTCCTGGCGTGGAGATCGACAAATCGGCGTTGGGGAGCCCAGTACCGTTGCCGCCGCAAATCTTTGCCATCGGCTTGAACTACCGTGACCATGCGCTGGAGTCGGGTCTGGATATCCCCGAGATTCCAGTGGTATTCGGGAAGTTCCCGGCGTCGGTGACAGGTCCGTACGGCAAGATTCTGTTGCCGGACGGTGCGGTCGACTTCGAGACGGAACTTGTTGTTGTGATCGGTAAGCGGGCAGAGAGTGTTCGCGCGGCGGATGCGTGGAGTCACGTCGCCGGACTGACCGTCGGGCAGGATGTTTCCGAGCGTCATACGCAGTGGCGAGGTACCGCGCCTCAGCAATTCGGTTTGGCCAAGTCGTTCCCGGGTTTCAGTCCGATGGGGCCGGTCCTGGTCTCACCGGATGAGTTCGAGAATCCGGATGACCTCGAACTGGGCTGCTCCGTCAACGGCACCTCGATGCAGAAGAGTCGCACCAGCGACATGATCTTCACGATTCCGGAAATAATCGAGTACCTGTCCCACATCGTGCCTCTTTTGCCGGGGGACGCAATCTTCACCGGTACGCCGGCAGGTGTCGGCTTCAGTCGCAACCCGAAGGTTCTGCTCGGCGCAGGTGACACGTTGACGACGTATGTAGAAGGTATCGGCGAGATGCACCATACGTTCGGTCTCAGGGTCGTCTAAGACTTCAGATCTGCGCAATGGCCGCCCCGGAGGTGAACAACCTCCGAGGCGGCCATTGCTGTGTGTCGGTCAGATCCAGGGGCGCACCAGTCCTGTCGAATATCGCCACTAGCTGCAGTTTTGATTCCCGGCTCGTTCTGTCTGTGGCGTCCCATCGGGCATTGAATGCGGCCCCCGTCACAAAAGCTCATTGACGTACCTCGTTTCGTGGTTTCTAATAGACGCATCGTGCATATAGTGCGCTACGGCGCGCGATAGTTACATCAGCGCAGATAGGAAGCCATGAAAACCACTCAGGACACCGAAGTGCTCATTGTCGGCGCTGGTCCCGCCGGCCTGATGCTGGCGAACATCCTCGGCATGTACGGCAAACGCGTCACCGTGCTCGAAGCGATGGACACGCTGATCGACTACCCGCGTGGTGTGGGGCTCGACGACGAGTCGTTCCGCACCATTCAGACGGTGGGCCTGGTGGAGGCGATCCGACCGCACACAAATCCGCAGCACATCATGCGGTTGGTCAACGGGGCCGGAAAGGTCATGCTCGTCAACAATCCGCAGACCGTCGAATTCGGCTGGGAGCGCAAGCACGGGTTCATCCAGCCGGAAGCCGACAAGGCGCTGTACGAGGGTCTGTCCCGATTCGGCAACGTCGAGGTGTTGTTCGGCCATCGCGTCGAGAACGTCGAAGAAGACGGCCAGTCGGTCACCGCGATCGCGCTGGTGACGCGTCCCGACGGAACTGTCGACGAACGACGCTTCAGTGCGCAGTACCTGGTGGGCTGTGAAGGTGGTAAGTCTCCGACCCGCAAGCGCCTCGGTGTCAGCTTCGAAGGTGAATCACCTTCTACCCGTTGGCTTGTCGTGGACGTCAACAACGATCCGCTCGGCACCCCCAATGTGTTCCTCGGTGCAGATCCAAAGCGCCCGTATGTGTCCATCGGTCTGCCCCACGCGGTCAGGCGCTGGGAGTTCATGCTGCACGACGACGAGACCGAGGAGCAGGTCACGGACCCGGATTACGTGAATGCGCTTCTGGCGGATCATGTTCCCGATCCGGCGGAGCTGGATTTCATTCGACGACGCGTCTTCACCCATCACGGCCGGGTGGCTTCGGACTTCCGAAAGGGTCGCCAGTTGATCGCCGGCGATGCCGCGCATCTGATGCCGGTGTGGATGGGTCAGGGATGGAATTCGGGCATGCGCGACGCAACCAACCTGGGGTGGAAGTTGGCCGCCGTTCTTTCCGGTCAGGCGGACGACGCACTGCTCGATACCTATACGTCGGAGCGCAAAGACCACGCCCAGGCGATGGTGGATCTGTCGCTGACATTCGGACGGCTCATCAAGATCACCAATCCGGTCGGTGCTGTACTCCGCGATGCAGCGTCGTCGGTGCTCAATCTTTTCCCTCAGGTCAAGAGCTACTTCGCGGACATGCGCTTCAAGCCGATGCCGCGGTACACCAGAGGCGTGCTGGCCGACCCGAACACTCAGGAATCGGGAAGTGCCGCAGCAAAACTCACGAGCAAGCTCATTCCGGTTCTGACCGCCAACGTCAAGAACTCCCCGGTTGGCGTTCAGTTTCCCCAACCGCGCGTCAACTCGTGTGACGCGGCGGACCAACTGCTCGACGACGCGATCGGCAACTGGTGGTCGGTGATCGTCTGGGGCAACAGTCCCAAGGACGTGCTCCCGCAGGCCTCGCTCGAGAAGCTGTCGCTGCTCGGTGCCCGCCTCGTTGCGGTAGTGCCCGAGACTCAGCGCGAATGGGCGCACAAGCATATGGACCCGGACGTTCTGGTTCTCGGCGATCACACCGGCCGACTCAAGAAGTGGTTCGACGACCGTCCCACTCCTTTGGTGTTCCTTCGCCCCGACCGCTTTGTCGCGGGCGCCTGCCTGACTCAGCATGCCCCGGCAACGTTGGACGCGATCCTGGCCGCAATGAAGTTCTCGCCGTCCAACGTTGCCGCGGACGCAGTCAAAGTACCGGTCGCGCTCTAGCCGTCCGCCACACACATTTACGAGAAAGCCAGAAAAATGACTTCAACCGAGATTCCCTCATACATCACAGACGATTTCTTCGGCCTCGAAGACAAGTGGATCGAGACCGCCGACGGCGAACTCACCCACTACCACGAACTGGGCGAAGGTACCCCGATTCTCTTCCTGCACGGTTCGGGCACCGGCGTCACCGCAGCTGCCAACTGGTGGCTCAATCTTCCGACGCTCAGTGAGCAGGGCCGTTGCATCGCAATCGATTCCATCGGCTACGGACAGAGCGTTGTTGCGCGCGGCACGGAGTACGGCATCAAGGAATGGGTTCGTCATGCGGTGCGCGTTCTCGACGCCCTTGGTATCGAGAAGACGTGGATTGTCGGAAACTCCCTCGGCGGTTGGCTCGCATTCCAGTTCGCGATCGATTTCCCGGAACGCCTTTTAGGGATCGTGTCGATGGGCACAGGTGGCGCGAAGCTGACGGGCGCATTGGCTGGTCACTCCAACCCGAACTTGACCGAAGCTGGTATCCGCAAGACCCTCGAACTCTTTGTTGTCGACAAGTCGCTTGTCACTGACGAATTGGTGTCCCTGCGGTACCAGTCCGCTCTGAACGACACGGCGTCGGATCGTCTGGCTGAGGTAGTCGCGGCACGAGATCGTGACCGTACCGAGCTGCCGCTCGACTTCGATGTGCTCTCGCGCTTGGATATTCCGGTTCTGCTGATCCACGGCGTCCAGGACGTGGTGATTCCCGTATCGCGTACGTGGGAGTTGCTCAATGTCATCCCGAACGCCGATGTGCACATCTTCAGCCAGTGTGGTCACTGGTCGCAGGTCGAGCGGGCCGAAGAATTCAATACCGTTATCACGGCGTACCTTTCCGCTCGGGGTGTGAACCGGTCATGAAGCAGGCCTTGCTGTGTATGTCGCACAGCCCGCTGTTGCACCACCTCGACCCGCCGGCCGATGTCAAAGCGTCGGTGGAAGCGGCGTTCGACCAGGCACGCGCCTTTGTTCACAATTTCGATCCCGATGTGATCGTGAACTTCGGGCCCGATCACTACAACGGATTCTTCTACGATCTGATGCCGCCGTTCTGCATCGGTTACAAGGCAAAGGGCAGTGGCGATTACGACTCGTTTGCCGGTGAACTCAATGTGCCGGAAGCCATGGCCGAGGACTTGGCGCAGTTCGTGATGGACCAGGGTCTCGACCTTGCTATTTCCCGCCAGATGGAGGTCGATCACGGTGCGGTGCAACCGATGGAGATCATCTACGGCGACGTGGCGTCCAAGCCGTTGATTCCGGTCTTCGTCAATTCGGTGGCTCGGCCGTTCGTCAAGGTCGCCCGCGTACGTCAGTTCGGCGAGGCCATCGGATCGTATTTCAAGAACTCCGACAAGAAGGTTCTGTTCATCGGTTCCGGTGGACTCTCACATGATCCGCCGGTTCCGCAGATCGCCACCGCCAACGAGGCCCAGCGCAAGATGTTGACCGACGGCCGGAATCCGACGCCGGAAGCACGTGCGGCCAGGCAACAGCGAGTCATCGACACGGCCGTCAAGTTCGCGGCGGACGAGGCCGACATCATGGATCTGAATCCGGAGTGGGACAGAGCATTTCTCGATGTCTGCGCATCAGGGCGCATCGAGGATTTCGATCGCTACACCGCCGACGACATGGATGCGGTGGCCGGGCACTCGTCACATGAGGTGCGCAATTGGGTGGCTGCCTACTCCGCCCTGCGTGCCTGTGGTGAATACGAGATCGCCTACGAGTTCTACCGGCCGATCAAGGAATACATCTCCGGCTTTGCCGTCACCACCGCGATCCTGCGGGATATCTGATTCTTGCTACTCGGGCGAAGCCCCCTCCCACCTTATGAAAGTAGACCTCGATGGATGTTCGTGAAGCGATTCGGACGCAACCGATGCGCCGATATCAGATTTCGACAATCGCGATCTGTCTGATTCTCAGCATGATCGACGGCTTCGAGATCCTGGTCATGGCGTTCGTAGCGCCGCACCTCGGAAAGTCCTGGGACATCAGCTCCGTCGAGATCGGCTACCTGCTCAGCGCCGGCATCATCGGCACGGCACTGGGTGCTATCTTCATCTCCCCGTTGGCAGACAAGATAGGCAGGCGTCGGCTTGCGATCTGGTGCCTGGTCGGCATCACCGTCGGAATGGCGTTGTCTGCCTGCGCCGTCAACGTTCCGCAGCTCCTCGCATTCCGTGCGTTTGCGGGCCTGGGTATCGGCGGCCTGGTTGCGAACCTGAATGTTCTTGTATCGGAATTCAGTTCGGACAAGCGTCGTGGCACCGCGCTCGGAATCTACGGCGTCGGCTACCCGCTTGGTGGAGCCGTCGGCGGCGCTATCTCCGGCGTCCTGATTTCTGTGTTCGATTGGCGATCGGCATTCATCTTCGGCACGATCATCACCGCAATCATGCTGGTTGTCGTGATCAAGACCTTGCCGGAATCCATCGAGTTCCTCATCGAGAAGCGGCCAGCCGGAGCGTTGGAGCGATACAACGAGATAGCGGACCGGCTCGGCTACGAGCAGTCTTCGGAACTGCCCGTTCCCGTTCGGAAGGCCGAACGTGTCGTGCGTGACGGGCTTTTCAAGGGAATCATGCTGCGCCGCACCATTTTCTTGTGGCTGGGATACTCGTGCTTGATCGCGTCGTTCTACTTCGCCAATACCTGGACGCCGAAGTTGCTGTCCGATGCAACGGGTGACTCGAACATGGGCGTGACTGCCGGTGTGCTCGTCAACATCGGCGGCGTCATCGGTTCGATCATATTTGCGGGCCTGTCGATCGTGTTGCGGCCGAGAGTCGTGACGGTTCTCTTGATGTTCGGTGGAGTATTCGCGTTCATCGGCTACGCCTCCGGATTCCACATCGTCGCCCTGGCTTTGACGCTCGCGGTACTGGTCGGCATTTTTGCCAACGGCGGTATCACCGGTTTCTACGCGATCAGCCCGCCCATCTACCCAGCGGCAGCTCGAGGCACCGGTGTGGGCTGGATGATCGGGTGCGGTCGCACCGTCTCGATCATCGCTCCGATTCTGACCGGCTACCTCCTCGACGGTGGTTGGACTCCGAAGAGCGTCTACATGATGTTCGGTGGGGTGCTGGTGGTTGCCGGAATCGCGACGTTGCTACTCGACGCGACCTATCGTGGCCGCAGTGAAAATCCGGAGACTCCAGAGGCAAGCCGCGAAGAGGACCTGGCCATCGCAGTCAGGGCGTGAGGATGTGGTGATCCGACGTCAAGCCCCGAGAGAATAGAGTCAAGGGCGTGGCTTCAGAATCGAATGGGTCGTCCGGCAAACAACCGGGTTCGCAAACACTGGCGAGGGGATTGCAGGCCCTCGAGTTGGTGGCCACCACTCCCGACGGGATGACAATTCAGGAAGTTGCCGATGCACTGGGTGTTCACCGCACCATAGCGTCGCGGTTGCTCTCCACTGTCGCTGACTTCCGGCTCATCAAGCGCGGCGCGGATGGCAAGTACCGGGCCGGGGGTGGATTGGCGGCGCTTGCCCGGGATTTGTACGCCGGCCTTCGGGACGAGGCGACACCGTTGTTGCGTCGGCTCGCGAATTCGCTCGGCGCGAGTGTCGCACTCTTCGTCGCGGAAGGCTCCGAAGCGGTCGCCGTCGCCGTCGTCGAGCCGAAGAATGCCCGGTACTGGGTGTCGTTCCGTGAGGGTGGCCGCCACCCCATCGACCGTGGCGCCGCCGGCTATGCGTTGTTGGCCGGACAGCCGCCCGTGCCTGGGGAATCGAGTCGAGTCACTGATGCCCGCCGGGACGGCTACGTCGTCAGCTACGGCGAAGTCGAGCCGGGATACTGGGGCCTCGGGGTGCCGTTGACCCAGCCGGCCAATGAGCCGGCTGGCTGCCTGACACTGATCACTGCGTCCGAGGATCTGGCCCGCGGCGCGGTGCGCGAGTTGATGGAGGCTGCTGAAAAGATCAGCGGCACAACAAACTAACTACAAGTGTGGCAGGATCCCCACGAAGAACGATGCGCTGAGGGCAAGCCCGATGATGCCGGTGATCAGACCGACGACGGCGTCTCCCGGCAGCGGACTATTCGGATCTTGCCGCAGGCGGCGCAATGTGAACACCCCCATGGCGATGGCGCCCGCACCCAGCACGATGCCGACGCCGAAGGCCCAGAACACGAGTACCGACAGGGCGCCAAGCATCTCCGATCTTTCGCCCCAGCGGGCTGTGCGCTGAGCCGGCGTCGGTGGTGGCCACTGGAGCGATGCGCCCGACATGGCTGTCCCGAATCGGTGGGTGCGGTTGCGAAGGGACTGGTCACTGAGAAACATCGTGTACTCCACTGGACTGGGTAGGCGAGCAGTCGGTACTGCTCGTCTACCCGGTCTCCGTGGATCTATGCGTCGAGAGGAATTCGGGTGTTCGCCGACGCGAATCCCAACCAGGTGTGGGGGTTGCCTGCCCAGCACCAGCCGACCTTGGGGGCATTGCGATTGTCCTTGCCGTCGCGCCCGGTCCCGTTGCTGATCCACAGCGCGGGGGTACGCGTATCCAGTGCGCCGTCGGGTTTGCGCAAGCGGGAGCCGATTGTCATGAAGCAGTGGCCGCGTTCGAGGACGTCCGGAGACTGGAGCAGCCAGTGGATACCCTCGGTAAGGGTCAGTGGCGTACGCCCGGCTTCGAGGATTGCGGGTAGCGCTTCGTCCGGACTCCAGTTGGACATCGCGTCGCCGCGGTCGAGGTCCTCGAGTAGGTACAACGGATTGTCCGGGGGCACTGCGTGCTCGGTGGGGGTGAACTGATCTACGTCGGTCATGTCCGTGACGATGAAGCCGCGTTTACCTTGGCGTTCGAGGAGGTGGGCCAATACCGAAGCGGGAGCGTACTTTTCGTGGATAGTGAGCAGAGAATCTTCGGCGCAGTGCGTTGCCGCTGCACGTATCTCGGTTGCGGACAGGCCGGCGATGTCGCCGACGCCGAGAGCAATGAGTCGTTCAGCCTGCTGTTCTGAGGGTGGGAGCACGATCTCCGATGGTAGCGAATTTTGCGTCGCCTCGAGAAAATGTGGCCAAGGCGAATAAATGAAGTCGGAGGTGGGTATGCATTAGCCCGCTTATCCAAAGATTGAATTCGATACGGTAAATATCGAACACATTTATCGCAACCGGACTTGTTCAGGTCTAATATTCCTGAAATGGCAAGTCTGCGTCGAAAGAACAGTATTGCATTAGTTTTTCTTACCGCGGCGATGGTTGTCTCGTGCTCTTCTGCGCAGGATTCGCAGACATCTCCTTCGGAATCGACCAGCAGTTCCGCCCCGACGTCACGAGCCGCTGCTGCGGTTCTGACGCCGTTGACAGCCGTTACTCTGGCGCCGCCGATCCCGGTGACGGCAACCGACGGAAAGGTCCACCTCGCCTACGAGTTGTTCATGACGAACACGCTCGCCCAGCCACTTACCTTGCGGAGTATCGAGCCGGTGTCGAAGGGAGTTCCGTTGCAGAGTCCGATTACAGACGGTCTCCTGCCCTGGATCAGGGTCTTCGGTGCGAGCGAACCGACAATGACGCTTGGTCCTGGTCAATCGGCCGTGGCCTGGATGGATGTGGTGGTGCCGTCCACATCGGAGATTCCCGAGGCCGTCGAGCATCGCATCGCGGTGCAGGTGGCCACCCCGATTCCGCCACTACTTCCGGCCGAGATGACGGAAACCGTGGCGCGGACCAAGGTTTCCCCGGAGTCTGCGGTGGTGATCGACCCACCGTTGAGCGGACAGAACTGGCTGGATGGCAACGGTTGTTGTGGATTGACGGCACACCGCGGGGCAGTAAGTCCTCTCGACGGCCGGCTGTTTGCGCCCGAGCGGTTTGCCGTCGACTACGTTCAACTAACTTCCGACGGGAAAATGTTCAACGGAGATCGGACGTCAGTCGACAGTTATCCCTACTACGGCAGTGACGTACTTGCTGTAGCCGAGGGAAAGATTGTTTCGATGGTGAATGATCTTCCGGAGCAGACTCCTGGCGCTAATCCCGTCGGACTCACGCTGGATCAATACGGCGGAAATCATGTTGTCCAGGATCTCGGAAACGGTCGATTTGCGTTTTACGCTCACTTGCAGACGGGAAGTGTGCCGCTGCAGGTCGGCGACAATCTGAGCGCGGGTCAAGTTCTGGGAAAGTTGGGTAACTCCGGCAATACCGATGCTCCGCATCTGCATTTCCACATCATGGACGGACCGGATCCTCTGGCGTCGAACGGGCTTCCGTTCGAGATTGGTTCGCTCGAGCTGACGCAGCGAATCGTGAACCAAGACAACCTCGATTCGGTCACGGAATCCGGTGGCACGGCGCAGTTCGCAACGGGCGTGGACACGGGCCGGCGTAGCAATCAGATGCCGCTCACGCTTGACGTCATGACGTACGACATAGGCCGATAGGGGCGTTGACATGGCAACGAGCAAGCAGCGATGGTTGGCCAGAGCGGCTGTGGTCGCGGCGTTCGCAGCAGTGGTGGTTCTGCTGGTCTTCGCCGGTTTGAAGACGTTGATGTTGCTGATCATGGGTGTCGGGGCCGTGGTCGTGAGTGTGGTTGCCGCGTACTGGTTCCTCACCAGTCGTGGGTTTGTACGCTGGTTCGCTCTGGCAATCGGGGTGTCGACGCCGATAGTGGTGCTGGTCTTTCTGATCCGGGCGAATCTGCTTGCGGTGGTGTTGGTGGCGATCGGCTTGTTGGCTCTGGCAGCGTTGTGCTCTCGCGCCGCACTACATGACGATGAAGCGGGTTCTGTTGTCCCAGAACATCCTCCGAGCCGCGCGGAACGCCCCTTCTTCGTGATGAACCCACACTCGGGTGGCGGGAAGGTAGGAAAGTTCGGTCTGATCGACAAGGCGCAAGAATTGGGTGCGCAGGTCTACGTTCTCGATGCAGACCACCCCGTCGACGTGGCAGACGTCGCGCGCAAGGCCGTCGACGACGGGGCAGATCTACTCGGTGTCGCGGGCGGCGACGGAACACAGGCTTTGGTGGCTGCGGTCGCCGCTGAGCACGGGTTGCCGTACCTGGTGATCAGCGCAGGCACACGCAATCATTTTGCCGCCGATCTCGGTTTGGATCTGCAGGATCCGTCGCGATGCCTGGATGCCTTGAACGACGGCGTCGACATTTACGTAGATCTGGGGACTGTGGGTGATCGACCGTTTGTGAACAACGCGTCGTTCGGTGCGTATGCCGAAGTGGTGCGGAGTCCGTCGTACCGCGATGCCAAGACCAGTACTGTCGTGCGGATGCTCCCGGATGTGCTGGCGGATCAGCAGGGTGCGAAATTTGTTGTGCACGTTCAGGACCGCGTGATCGAGTCGCCGCAAGCGGTGTTGGTCAGCAACGGCCCATACGAGATGGACGATCTAGCCGGACTCGGGCAACGCCCGCGGTTGGACCTGGGAACACTCGGCGTTGTCGCACTGTCGGTCAACAGTCCGCGCCAGGCCATCGGGTTGCTTCGCCGCGCACACCGGCGGGGATTGACGCAGGCCACGGCATCGGAGGTGATCATCGACGCCGACCGGCCGGAGATTCCCGTCGGCGTCGACGGTGAAGCATTGGTCATCCCAGTTCCCGTGCGGTGTGAGGTCCGCCCCGGCGCGCTTCGGGTTCGGGTGCCGCGCAACCGACCGGGGGTGACGCGGCCGCGGCGAAAAATAGATCTGGTGAGGTTGCGTCAACTGGCAGGGTTCACAGCGCTCGACGCATGATCTGTACGGTAACGAGACCGCAGTGGGTATCAGTTGTGCAGTGGTCGGGTGCGTGACTACGCGAAGTGTTTATCGACGAAGAGATCTCGCGCGTAGCGCAGGTGTAGCGACATCAGTTCTTCGGCCGTCTCGCTACGACGGTCGGCGATGGCTTGGTGAATATCCGTGTGGAAGCGAAGACTTCGCGTGAGATCCTCTTCGGAGTAGTAGAAGAACGTCCCGGGTGTCACAGAAGTCTGCGTCAGAGTTTTCACGATCTGGAAGAGTCTGGGAGAGTTGGCGGCACTCAGAATCAGCTCGTGGAAACCTCGATTGTTGTCGTGAAGTTCTTGCCGTCGACTGTCCGAGTGCGCGTCGACGATTTTGCCCATCTCCTGCACCAGGACTTCGGATCTGGCGACGTGGTCGGAGGTCCGGTTCAGGGCGGCGAGGCTTGCCGCGCGTCCCTCGAGCATTCGTCGGAGTTCGAACACCTCCTCGATGTCGGCACGGGTGTAGGCGGATGCAAATGCGCCTCGGTGAGCTTCGAGGCGAACCAGCCCTTCTTCCGCGAGCCTGTGTAGAGCGGCTCGCACGGGACTGCGACTGACGCCCAGTTCCTCGCTGATCTGTGCCTCGGCCAGGTGTCCGCCGGGTTGCACTTCTCCGGAGACGATTCTCATTCGGATCGTGTCGTACACCGTCTCGCGTCCGCGACTCATTCCGCTACCTCCGTATGGCGTGATCGTCGTCGTATCCCACGATGCCGCGCTGTTCAGTGCTGTTCTGTGCTGTTCTGTGCCGAGGCGACCCTATCCGACGTCGCACTTCCAACCGATCGAGCGTCCGCTGACCGTCCATCGCCCGGAAATACAATCTAGAGTGCAATTACCTTTCGGAAACTGGATTGATCGTGTAACTTTCGTATCGAGCGTTGAACATTGTATGGAAATTGTACGAAAGACTGCCGAAAGGGCACTTGTGACCACTCCGCATGCAGATCCCACTCAGTACGAGCGTCTCCGCGAATTCGGCGCCGCAACGGTTCACGAAGCCCTGGGCCGCATCGGCGCGATGCACTCCTCGATCAAGCCGCTGGACCCCTCGATGCGGGTAGCAGGCAGGGCTCTGACGGTCGACTGCACGCCGTTGGACAATCTGGCAATTCAGTATGCCGTCACCATTGCTCGTCCCGGTGACGTTCTCGTGGTCGACGCGAAGGCGTTCGTCGAGTCCGGGCCGTGGGGAGACGTACTCTCGCTGTACGCGCAGCAGCAAGGTATTGCCGGCCTCGTCATCGACGGCTCGGTACGGGACAGTCGCGACATCGTCGAGATGGGATTTCCGGTGTTCAGTCGAGGAGTCTGCATCGAAGGCACCTACAAGTACCAGCCCGGCGCAGTGGATGTTCCGATCACGTGCGGCGGAGCAATCGTCAATCCCGGTGACATCATCATCGGCGACGCGGACGGTGTTGTAGTGGTTCCGCAATCCGATCTCGATCGTGCAGTGGAACTTTCGGCGGAACGAGTGCGCAAGGAGGACGAACTGCGCGAGCAGTTGCGTGGCGGTGCGGCCCTTGCCGACCTGTTGGGGCTGCGCGATCGGCTCGACGAATTCGGTTACGAGCGTACTCGTGACCGCTGAAGGCTCCGCTGTGTCCGAACCCAGATTTCTGATTACGACTCCGCTGCCGGAACCGGCGTACGCGCTGCTGAGTGCACAGGGAACCGTCGATGTGTGGGAGCACGAGCATTCCTCCGGCGAGTTGGCCGAAGCCGCTGCTTCGGGACGCTATTCGGTGATCCTGTCGCAGCTGACGGACCGCTTGGGTGCTGCGGAGTTGGCCGATGCGAAGATCGACGGTATCGCCAATTATGCCGTCGGTTTCGACAACATCGATATCGCAGCAGCTACCAGCGCAGGGATCATGGTCGGCAATACTCCCGGAGTTCTCACCGCTCCTACGGCAGATATCGCGATGTTGCTGATTCTGGCGACGGCGCGACGCTGCATCGAGGCCGATACATACACGCGCGCCGGACTTTTCGAAGGGTGGAAGCCGTCGTTGCTCCTGGGCAGTGACGTCAGTGGCGCCACCCTCGGGTTGATCGGGAGTGGTCGTATCGCCGCGGCCACGGCACGACGTGCGGCCGGTTTCGACATGGTGATCCAGCATTGTTCGGTCAGGGGACCGCATGACCGTGTTGCGCCGGGAGAGTCCGAACTCGAACTAGGTCAGCGCGTTTCGTTCGACGAGCTCATCGAGACCAGCGACTTCGTCTCCGTGCATGTTCCCTTGGCGGAGAATACGTATCACCTCGTCAATGCCGCTGTATTGAGTCGGATGAAGCGATCTGCGATCCTCGTCAACACTGCGCGCGGGCCGGTGGTGGATGAGGCAGCGTTGGTCGCGGCCTTGAAGTCCGGCGAAATCGCGGCTGCGGGGCTGGACGTCTACGAGAACGAGCCTCGGTTAGCTTCCGGGTTGGTGGAATTAGCGAACTCGGTTCTGCTTCCTCATGTCGGCAGTGCGACCGTATCCGTGCGGTCGAAAATGGCTGAATTGTGCGCGCTCAATGCAATTGCCATGTCCCGTAGAGAGATTCCCCCGCATCCGGTTAATCCGCAGGCGTGGCATTCATGACGATTCTGGTTGCCCCGGACAGCTTCAAGGGCACCCATGACGCCGCCGATGTAGCGGCCGCGATTGCCCGCGGAATTCGGTCCGAAGGCGTCGCGGCAGTCGAGATGCCCGTCGCGGACGGCGGGGAGGGGACCCTCGACGTCCTCGTCGCCCCACTCGGACTGCGAATGGTTCTCTCGGACAGTGTCAATCCCTGGCGGGCGCCGCTGCGTGCACGTTGGGGTCTGTCCGACAGCGGTGTCGCGGTAGTCGAACTCGCCCGCACGTGTGGTCTGAATATTCCGCACGCGGGATCGCGCGATCCTCGTGCGGCCGACACCTATGGCGTCGGCCTCCAGATCGTGGACGCGCTCGCTCACGGTGCCACCGAGATAATCGTCGCGGCCGGCGGATCGGCAACGACGGACGGTGGCCTGGGAGCCGTTGCCGCGATCGAGGCGGCAGGCGGCCTCGGTGACGCCAGGATTACCGTGCTGAGTGACGTTCGCACTCGATACAGTCGTGCTGCAGTAGTTTTCGGACCGCAGAAGGGTGCGAGTGCCGAGGACGTCAAGTTCTTGACTCGTCGGCTTGATGTGGCGCGCACACAGTTGCCGCGCGATCCCGAATCCGTCGAGGGTTCCGGCGCGGCCGGTGGCCTGGTCGGTGCGCTGTGGGCGCACTACGACGCGAGCATAGTTTCCGGTGCCAGGTATGTCCTCGACGCACTCGATTTCGCCGCGGCGGCGAACTCGGCGGATGCAGTGGTCGTCGGTGAGGGACGCCTCGACGCGCAGACTGCAGAAGGGAAGATCATCGCCGAAATTCTGTTGCGGTGTGGGTCAACCCCGGTCCACGCCATCGTCGGGTCGTGTGCGGATCAGGCAGAGCGGCACCAGGGCTTTGCCGACGTGCGTATTGCGTCGACGATCGAGGATCTGTGCGCCGCCGGCGGGGAACTTGCCCGTTCACTTCCGTGATTTCCGGTGCTCGAGGTGCGTGATTCGGACGGCATTCCCATCTGAATCACGCACCCGCGCTTGCCAGTCCCTCCAACGCCCCGAAGTATGCGGCGCTCAGCAAGGACAGTGCGGCAGGCAGATCCAGTCCGTCGTCTCGGAGGTCGAGGATTTCTCGGGGGTCGAAGATGATGTTGAACAAGAACAAGGCGTGATCGAAATGTCGATCGTCGATGCCTTTGCTTCGCATGAGTGCACGGATCGGGCGTTCCCACGCGTCGCGCACGGTTTGGATCAGTTGGTCGCCGCGGCGCATCCTGGCCAGGAAGCCTTCACGGGATCGAAGAAGGGCCATCGCGTGGCCATATGTCTCCACCAATCTTCCGCGCTCCGAGAGGACGTCGTCGAAGAGCGCCCGGCCGGTCAACGTGCAGTCGTGGCTGTAGTCGCGCAGCTGGACCTCGACGTCGTACAGGTACGTGTCCATCAGTGCGTCGACGGAGGAGAAGTAGCGGTACACCGTCGCAGCCGATACGTCGGCGCGTTCGGCGATCAGTTGGATGCTTGCGTTTTTAGGATCGTCGCGCAGAATCTCGCCCGCAGCTTTGAGTATCTTTCGTCGGTTGCGGACCGCATCCTTTCGCGGCCGAATTACAGTCGGCTGTGCCACCACTTCTCCTCCTCTCGACATATCGACCTAGTGGAAAATCGACAGTAAGAACGTTCTCATCAGCGAGTTCCCCGGGCTATCTCGACAAAGCTGAACTGATGGCGGCGTCGACATCGAGCTAGGTCATGGTAACGCACCAGCAGTTCAGCTCTCCGTTTACAGCTGCGTGAACACCCTCTCCAGCCGGTCGAGGCCTTCCTTCAGGGTGGGAATGTCAGCGGCAAACGAGAGTCGTACGTGGCCTTCTCCGCTCGGCCCGTACTCGGCGCCCGCACGTACCGACAGACCACCCTCGAGCAACAGGCGGGCGACGTCGGACGAGAGCGCGGTACCGGGGTACTTGACGAAGGCATAGAACGCGCCATCCGGGACGACCATATGGGCACCTGCGATTGCCGCGATCCGCTCGACGACGTAGTCGCGCCGGGCTCGATACTCGGTCAGCATCGGCGACGTGAGCTCGGCTCCGGAGCGGAGCGCTGTCAGTGCCGCGCGTTGTACCGCCGCGTTGACGGATCCGTTCATCGTCCGATGGACAAGACGGATATCCGCCGCAATCGGTGTCGGCGCGACGACGTAGCCGATTCGCCACCCCGTCATCGCATACGTCTTGGACAATGTCTGGATGTAGACCAGCCGACCACGAAGTTCCGGGACCGCGAGTGCAGGCGCGAAGTTCGTGTCGTCGTAGATGAGGTTTGCATACGCCTCGTCCACGAGAACGAGCGTCTTCTCGTCCAGGACTTCCGTGAGAGCGGCCAGTTCTTCTCTGCCGAACACTGCGCCGGTGGGGTTCACCGGATTGCAGAGAATGATCATTGTTGCGTCGGACGCGTGTTCGGCGATCCTGTCGAGATCGAGATGATGATCGTCGCGGTTGGAGACGTAGACGACGGACCCGCCGGCCAGCTCGACGGCATCGAGGTAGAGCGAATAGGTAGGTTCCGGCAGTAGAACCTTGTCGCCGGGATTGACCAGCGCCAGGATCGACGCCGTGATGGCGGCCGCGCCGCCGTGGGATACCAGTACGTCTTCCGCGCCGATCGGATAACCGGCAATCGCGCTGCTCTGCACTGCGATCAGCTCGCGTAGCTCCGGATCACCGTTGAGATCGACGTAGTGAGTATGACCCTCTCGGAGGGCGGCTATCGCCGCTTCGGTGATCGGCACGGGCGTATCGAAATCAGGTTCGCCCATGTTCAACGCGACAACGTCCGCAGGTGGCGGTGATCCGGCGGGGCGGAGCGATGCGGCACGCACTCGTTCGACTGCCAGTGAGCTGTGCGATGCGGCGGTGGTGGGCGGTGCGAACGATGAGCTCACGGTGGGCCTTTCGAATGAATGACGGCTGGATGTAGTGGTTGGTGGAGCGGTGCAGAACAAAATGCGAACGTATTCTCATTTATATCAGTCCTGATGCTTCGTGTCGCCCCTCATGTATCCGTCCGAAGTTAGGGCTGATCGGGCAAGAAGTGTCCACATCAATGGGTTTCGGGGATGTTACATTTTCCCCGACTTTGATCTACGGGCTTGCGCTCTCGCTTTCAAAACGAGAAGCTTGTATCAGTTTCCCGTATCGCCCCATAGCAGGAGTAGCGCATGACAATGGTGGACCTGGTTGCAGATGTCGGTGAATCGTTCGGCGCGTACCGCCTGGGCGATGACGTCGCGCTTCTCGATGTCCTGACGTCGGCCAATGTCGCGTGTGGGTTCCATGCCGGCGATCCGCGCGTCATGGACAGCACGGTTGCACAGTGCGCAGAGCGTGGAATCGCGGTGGGCGCGCATCCGAGCTTCCCGGATCTTGTCGGATTCGGCCGTCGCACTATGGATCTCACGCGAGACGAGATCTGTTCGGACGTGCTCTATCAGGTGGGAGCTTTGCATGCCTTCGCAGTGTCGCACGGAACCAGGATTTCGCACGTCACACCGCACGGGCGGCTCGGCAATCTGGTGGTGACGGACGACCGGTACGCGCACGGCGTCCTGGATGCCGTTCTTCGCTACGACCGGGACCTGTTGATAGTGACGCAGGAAGGACGCCTGGCGGAACTTGCGCGCGAAGCGGAGGTGCGGGTTGTTCTGCTGGGCTTGGCCGATCGCGCATACAACGCGGACGGCACCCTGGTCTCGCGGCAGAACCCGGGTGCCGTCATCACCGATCCCGATCTGGTAGTGGACCGAGTCGTGCGTATGGTTCGGGACGGATCGGTGGTGGCAATCGACGGAAGTGAGATCGCCGCGCCGTGTGATTCCGTTCTGTTGCACGGGGACACGCCAGGTTCCGTGGAACTGGCGCAGAGGATTCGCCGCGGACTCGACGCAGCGGGAGTTACTGTTGCGCCGATGTCCCAGGTGCTCGACGCTCGGCAGTTGCTGTCGGTAGGCAACTCGGCGGATCGAACGTGACGGCGGCCGCTGTGTCACCGCTGCGTACGGCAGACTTGCGGGTCGAGGACTACGGTGACGCAGCTGTGATGGTGACGGTCGATGGCGTAACGGCGACGCTGGCCTGGCCACGGTTGCATGCGCTTGCCGGACGTCTTACAAACCTCGATATCGCCGGAATCGAAGGTATTGTAGCGACTTTCGACAGTATTCTGATCGAGTTCGATCCGCGCGACGTGGCAGTGGAAACACTGTGCGAACTGATTCACCGATCCGACGGCTCGCCGATCGAAGGGGGACGGGAGGTTGTCACACACCGTGTTCCGATGATCTACGGAGGCGATGACGGACCTGATCTGAGCAGTGTGGCAGACGAACTCGGGCTGACTGATGCGGAATTCGTTGAATGCCATTCGAACGCTTTGTGGCGCATAGCATTTCTCGGTGCACCCGCAGGGGCTCCGGTCCACGACGGCTCTCCCTTCGCCGACTCGATTGCGCGGTGCACGCAACCGCGACTTCGGGTGCCTGCCGGTTCGGTGGCGGTCTCCGGTCATCAAGGTGTCATCTACCCCATCGATACCCCCGGCGGGTGGCGACTGGTGGGCAGGACACCGCTGACCGTCATCGATATAGCAAAAGATCCGCACGTTGGTTATGTTCCAGGCGATTTCATCAGATTCGTGCCCGTCAGCGCCGACGAGGCCGAGTCTCTGATCGGTGTGCCGATGGGTGGTTGGCCGTGAACGCGAACTTGACCGTTCTTGTCTCGGGTCGGGCCGCGATCACCGATCTCGGACGGTTCGGATCAGCACACCTGGGGATCCCGTCAAACGGGGCGTCCGACCAATACAGTGCACGGGTAGCGAATATCCTGGTCGGCAACGTCGACAGCGCGCCGTTGATTCAGATAACGGCGGCAGACTTCTCGTTCCGAACAGACGTACCGATTCTGTTGGCCGTCACGGGTGCCCCGGCCAGGCTCTTCGTCGACGGGGTGGAGGTGCCGTCGTGGAGTCCGGTGTGTGTTCCGGCGTCGGTACGCGTCGACCTGCGCATGTCCGGCTTCGGTATGCACGCTTACCTGGCTGTCAAGGGTGTCATGTCGACAGAGTTCTTTCGTGGCAGTTGTGCTCCGGATTCGCTTCTTGCTCTTGGACGTTCATTGCAGCCGGGCGGCTCGATCGAGATCGAGTCGGACTACCGCCCGTTTGTTCACCCGTACTTGCCGCAGCCGCTCTTCGCATTCTCGCCACACATACCGATATTCGCGCACGTGTGGAACCTCGACGTTCTCACCGGCCCCGAAGCGGGCCAGTTCGGGGATTCGATCAATGAACTGACGGAATCGAGCTTTACCGTCGACGCACGCAGTGACCACGTCGGTACACGCCTCGACGGTCCGACGTTCAAACGCTCAATCCGTACCGAAATCCTTTCACGCGGTGTACCTTTGGGTGCGATCGAAGTTCCACCGTCCGGCGCGCTCATCGCCTTGCAGCGCGGGAGGCCGATAACGGCCGGGTATCCGGTTATCGCAGTGGTCGCCCGCGCGTCGCGAGATGCTCTAGGGCAACTCCGTCCGGGTGACTCGGTGCAGTTCCGCTTCGTTACACGGGCGTCGGCTCTCGAGAAGAACGACGCCGTCCACAGCCGACTCGACACACTTCGGCAACGTGTTTCTCTGGCATTCGATTCTGTCGGAATGACATTCGGAACCACGAAAGAATCCGTCCAGCTCTAGACGCTTCGGCGTCGTCATCTTTCAATTTCGTTGATCAGGAACTAGATTCGCGATCGGCGACCACAAACACAGGACTGTCATGACTACAACCAACAAACCGCCGGGGCAGAAAACGATTGCTGCCGAGGAGAAGAAGCGTTTGCGCAAGACGACCGTCGCCGGCAGTCTCGGCGTCTTCGTCGAGTTCTACGACTACGGCGCGTACGGTTTCCTCGCGGCCACCATTGCCAAGGTGTTCTTCCCGGACAGCGGTGGACCTGCTGCAATGATCATGACGTGGGGCATCTTCGGGCTCACGTTCTTCGTTCGGCCGCTGGGCGGCATCGTGATCGGCTCGTTTGCCGATCGAATCGGCAGGCGTGCGGCACTTGTACTCTCGCTGACCTTGATGACCGGTGCGACCACAGTGATAGGCCTGCTACCGGGATACGAGACGATCGGCATCGCCGCTCCCATCCTGCTGTTGGCCATGCGGTTGATCCAGGGCTTCTCCGCCGGCGGCGAGGTGGCCAGCGCCATGTCGTTCGTGGGGGAGAGCGCACCGGACAATCATCGGGGTTTCCTGATGTCCTGGTGCCAGGTCGGCTCGTTCTGCGCGCTGCTCACCGGAACGTCTCTTGGTGTTCTGCTCAGCCGGGCGCTCTCCGAGGAAGCCATGCTCAGCTGGGGCTGGCGCATACCGTTTCTGATCGCGGCACCCATCGGCATCCTCGGGTACTACATCCGAAAGAAGTTACAGGACACACCCGTCTTCGCCGAGGCACGTGAGTCGGACGAGATCGTCGACAGCCCGCTGAAAGCGACTGTCACCGACAGTTCCACTCGTCGGAAGATGGGTCTGGCCATCGGTCTCACCCTGCTCAACAGTTCCGGGTACTACATCCTGTTCAGCTACATGCCGTCGTATCTCAACAAGGAACTGGGTTTCACTCAGCTCGCCGGATTGACGGTGACCGCGGTGTCGCTGATCGCCATCATCATCGCCATCCCGATTGCCGGAACAGTGTCGGACCGAATCGGGCGCAAACCGGTGCTTCTCACCTCCTCGATCGGACTGACGCTGTTGGTGGTCCCGTGCTACATGCTGATGAACCTGGGTAACGTCGGTGCGGCTATTGCGGGAGCGGTGGTCATGGCAGTGCTGTTCGCCGGCCATTCCGGAATCATTCACTGCGTGATGGTGGAGTTGTTCCCGACTCGGGTGCGAGGAACTGCCTATTCCCTGGGCTTCAACATCTCCACCGCGGTTTTCGGTGGTGCTGCACCTCTGATCATGACGGCAATTATCACGGCGACCGGAAACCACAGTGTTCCAGCATATTACGTTGTTCTGACAGCGATCGGCACGACGATTGCCGTCTTGATCTCCACCGAGAACTCGCGGATCGCTCTGGACAAGGTCAGCTAGAACTGATCCGGTCCGGTTGTTCCCCGAGATTCACTCCGATGTTTTCCATTTCCGTGTCCACAGCTCGGCAGGGGTTGACAAGTTATGAATATCGCTCGTATGAAGAAGGATTCATCGAATATCGAACAACTGGATCGGGCCTCGGCGCAGTGGCTGCAACGCTACGTCAGCGACGCTCGAACGGGATCTCCGGCAAACCCTGCCGGAGTGGGTGTCGAGATACTCGCCATCGCGGAGTCGGCGTCGCGAGTGATCGTGGAGGTCGATGCGCGGTGCTTGGCCGTCGAACATGTGTCTGCGATCGAAGAGATTCTCTGTGACCGACTCGCAGCGAGGTTGCTGCGCCCCAGTTTCTCGCTCACGCAAGGCACACAGGCATACGTGCACTGCATACTCGACTCGGCCAGTACCGGTTTCGAACAGTCGACGCTCACCGACATCGAGGAGTCGATCCATCGTGTTGTCAGCGGGTGGAGCGGGGAATTCGCGACACTTGTTTCGGGTCGCAACGTGCCGATCTCTCTGCGAGAACACTATTCGCAGGTTCTTCCTGAAGAGTACCGCCATGAGGTGAGCCCGGTGCGGGCGATCGAAGACGTACTCAGAGTGGAAAGTCTCGGCAACGGCTCCGTCGACGTAGTTCTCGATGTAGCGAATTCCGGAGCGCATGTACTTTCCCTCTACGTGCTCGGGCGGTCCATACCGTTGAGCGCCGTGCTACCCGTCCTGCGCGATCTCGGCACCGACGTTGTCGACGAGAAGCACTATCCCGTCGAGAGAGTCGATGGATCCCAGGCATGGATCTACCGATTCACACTTACCTCCGCGAGTGCTCGGAACCATGCTCCGTCGTCGCCATCGTTGGCGCCGAGATTTGCAGAGGCATTCCTGTCCATGTGGGACGAGGCGGTGGAGTCCGATGGTCTCGGTGCTTTGATCGTCGGCTCCGAACTCGACGTGCGGCAGATTGCAGCGCTCCGGGCGTATTCTCACTACCTTCGCCAGAGCGGATTGCCTTACAGCCTTGCGAGGATCGAATCCGTATTGCGTGAACACTCGAAAATTGCGACAGCACTGATCGAATTGTTCGAAGTCAGACATGATCCGGCGTTCGACGCCGAGGCACGCTCGCTTCGTGCGGGTTTGCTCACGGAAAGGATCGTCGGATCGATCAACGACGTGGCCGAACTGGACGCGGATCGAATCCTCCGTGCCCTACTGAGTTTGATCGACAACACGTTGCGGACCAATTACTTCTACCGTGACGCGGGCGTGTCCGACCCGTTTCTGGCGCTCAAGTTCGACTCGAGAATCATCGACGTGCTGCCGTACCCGCGGCCTCATTTCGAAATCTTCGTGGATTCGCCGAGGTTCGAGGGAGTGCATCTTCGATTCGGCGGTGCGGCGCGAGGTGGTCTACGTTGGTCGGATCGTCGAGAGGATTTCAGAACCGAGGTCCTCGGCCTGGCAAAGGCACAGTCCGCGAAAAACGCAGTCATCGTCCCCGTTGGGGCGAAGGGTGGATTCGTCGTCAAAGAATCGTCAGCTCGACGTAGTGGGGACTCCCCGAACAACGAAGGCTGTGACTGCTATCGGATGTTCGTGACGGCGTTGTTGCGTCTGACGGACAACGTGGATTCGGTAACGACCGCTGTGGTCCCAGCTCCCGGGATCGTGCGGCACGACGGCGACGACTATTACCTGGTCGTTGCTCCGGACAAGGGTACTGCGCGATTCTCGGACTTGGCCAATGCCGTTGCTGTGCAGCGAAATTTCTGGCTGGGTGACGCTTTTGCCTCCGGCGGTTCGGTCGGATACGACCACAAGGAGATGGGCATAACTGCGCGCGGTGCATGGACGAGTGTGCGCCGTCATTTCCTGGAACGGAACGTGGACGTCGATCGAGACGACTTCACCGCAGTCGGCATCGGCGACATGAGCGGTGACGTCTTCGGCAACGGCATGCTGCTGAGTCGTCATCTCCGATTGGTTGCGGCGTTCGACCATCGGCACATCTTCCTCGACCCGAACCCTGATCCCTCGGTGTCCTACGAAGAGAGGAGCAGGCTGTTCCACCTGCAGCGCAGTTCGTGGGCAGACTACGACCGGGCCCTCATCAGCACTGGCGGCGGTGTTTTCGACCGAAGCGCCAAGTCGATTCCCCTGACCGAAGAGGTGCGGTCCGTGCTGGGTATCAGCGCACAGATCGACACGCTCACCCCGGCGGCTCTGATCTCACGTGTGCTCACGGCTGACGTAGATCTGTTGTGGAACGGTGGGATCGGTACATACGTGAAGGCTGCCGATGAGTCACATCTACAAGTCGGTGACAAGGCCAACGATCTTGTTCGGGTCGACTCGAATCAGTTGCGGTGCAGTGTCATCGGTGAGGGTGGAAATCTGGGACTGACGCAGCGGGCGCGCATCGATTTCAGTCTTCGTGGTGGCCACGTCAATACCGACGCGCTCGACAACTCCGCCGGAGTGGATTGCTCGGATCATGAGGTCAACATCAAGATCCTGCTCGATTCGGTGGTGAAACGTGGCGAGCTCAGCGAGGACGAGCGTAATTCGATGCTGGCAAGCATGACCGACGACGTTGCGAACCTGGTCCTGGCAAACAATCGCGCCCAGAACGATCTCTTGGCCACCGCGAGAGCCGAAGCGATCCGGATGGCCGATGTGCACCAGCGTCAGATCGACAAGCTCGAAAGAGATTTCGCGCTGGATCGAGAGTTGGAGTTCCTGCCGAGTGACGACGAGATTGCGCTTCGACTCGAAAACCATGCGCGAGGCCTGACGTCGCCGGAACTCGCTACGTTGTCGGCACACGTCAAGCTGTCGCTGAAGGCCGATCTTCTTCGACACGACCTGATCGAGGACGAACACTTTGCCGGAGCCTTGGTCGAGTACTTTCCGCCGCTTCTGCGTGAGCGGTTCGGAGGTCACATCATCTCGCACCCCCTCGCCCGCGAGATCGTTGCCACGGTGATCGCGAATCGGGTTGTGGGCAATGGAGGGCTTTCCTACGTATTCAGACTGGCGGACGAATCCGGAGTCGATGTCGGCGACGCTGTTCGTGCTTTCGAAGTTGTCCGTGCTGTTTTCGGCTTGGAGTCGATCTGGCAGCGCATACGCGGTGGCGAGATTACCGTTCATGTCGCAGATCAGTTGATTGTCGAATCGAGGCGACTGTTGGACCGTGCTGCGCGGTGGTTCCTGTCGAATCGGCCGCAGCCGCTCGATATCGCGTCCGAGATCGCGCGATTCGGAAAGCTGGTCAGTACGCTGTCGCCACACGTCCCCGGTTGGATGCAGGAGTACGACCGAGCCAACGTCGCTGTGCGTAGTGCTCCCGCAGTGGAGGCAGGCGTGGACCGAGACGTTGTCGACGAGGTGTACGGCTTGCTGGATCTATACGGTTTGTTGGACGTCGTCGAGATTGTGGTGGCCACCGACCAAGATCCGAGGCTCGTCGGTGAGCTGTACTTCATGGTCAAGGATCGGCTGGAGATCAACCGGTTCCTGATGGACGTGTCCGGGTTGGACAGCCACGACCGCTGGGATTCGCTTGTACGGCTCACTCTGCGTGACGAGCTGTACGAGTCGGTCCGTCTGGTGACCCTCGATGTGCTGTCCGTCAGTTCGTCGTGTGGCGCAGTGCCCGATGCGAGCGCAGCGACGCGTCTGCGATCCTGGGAAGAGCGGAACAGCGCGATCATCGGACGCGCGCGGTACACGTTGTCAGACGCCCACGCGGGTAGAGGCGGCAACCTTGCGACGCTTTCGGTTGCGGCCAGGAGAATTCGTTCGCTCGCGTCTACGGTTCAGACCGTGGGGGAACCACTGTGAATCATCGCTGAGTGTGTCAGGCTTTTCGGGTGTCGGGATACAGCAGATCACTCATCGGGTTGGCGATAGCCCTGGCCGGGCTTGCCGGCTACGTCGACGCGATCGGATTCATCGTTCTCAGCGGACAGTTCGTGTCGTTCATGAGCGGCAACATGACTCAGATGAGCGTCTCGATCGCCGACGGCTTGTGGGTGGCCGCGCGAGTCCCTGCGGCGGTGATTGCGGTATTTCTGCTCGGTATCGCGCTGGGCACTGTGATCACGTTTGTGACGGAACGTTATTCGGTTCGGACACGCAAAGTTACGGTGCTGACGGTGGTCACCGCATTATTGGTAGTCGGCGCCGTGCTGAGTAGCTTCGAGATCACTCCCGGCGCGGTCACCGCAATGGCGTTGGCCATGGGTACGGTCAATTCGGTGTTTCAGCGGGACGGCGAGGTGACCATAGGCGTCACGTACATGACGGGTGCGCTGGTGAAAATGGGTCAACGGTTGACGGGCGCATTCCTCGGTGGCCCGCGGTGGGCGTGGCTGCAGCACTTCGGAATGTGTGCGGGTCTGATCGGCGGTGCCGTCCTCGGAGCCCTTGCGCATCGATGGATCGGCATTCACGCACTCTGGCCGGCAGCGGGAACTGCTGCCGGCCTGACGGCGGTGGCGTGGCGCGTGACACCGTTACGCGGAAACAGACCCTCGGTTTCCTGAGACGCCGACGCGCAGTGCTCCGCACGCCTCGAGCATCGCGTCTCTCCCGGTGTGACCAACGCCGACGGTGTTGACAAACGCATGGATCAATCCGCTGTGTCGACGAAGAGCGACGGAAACACCTGCCTCGCGCAGTTTTTCGGCATATGCCTCACCTTCGTCTCGAAGTGGATCGAATCCGGCGACAGCGACGTACGCCGGGGCGAGGCCGGTGAAATCAGGTGCCAGGAGCGGAGACACCCGAGGATCTGCCGCTGATGCACCACCCGTGAGATAGTGCTCGGTGTACCAGTCGAGTTGAGCGTCGGTGAGAAAGAAACCGGTTCCGAACATGCTGTGGGAGGGTCGTTTCGACGACAGATCCACCCACGGGAAGAAGAGTAGTTGGAAGGCGGGCGAGACGGCGTCCGCCGCAGTTTCCTGCGCTACCGTGGCAGCGAGGTTGCCTCCCGCACTGTCACCGCCGACCGCTATCGAGTTCGGGTCGATTCCGAGGTCGGCCGCGTGGGAAACGCAGTACCGAAAAGCGTCCACCGCATCATTGCGGCCGGCCGGAAACGGATGTTCCGGCGCGAGGCGGTAGTCGACGGCCAACACTGCGACCTCGGCGTAACGAGCGAGGAATCGGCAGACGCTGTCACCGCTCTCCAGGCTGCCGAGCACAAAGCCGCCGCCATGGAAATACACCAACAGTGGCGGCGTTTCGGGGAGTCCGGCAGGGCGGTACAACCGCGCGGGTATCGTCCGGCCGTCGGCGGGGATCTCGAGATCGCGCACGGATTCCACCTCGGTGGGCTTGCCGCCGAACAGCGCAGATTCCGCGTCGATCTGCGCGCGTCCGGCATCGAGGGGAAGGTGTTCGAAGCTAACCCCTTCGACCGCACTGAGCAGGCGTAATGCCAATTGCACTTCGGGTTCCAAGCTCTGGCCGTCGATGCGCACCGGTGTGCCGCCCAAAACCCGTTGGACTGCGGTCGGGAGTGCGCCGACTACATCGAGCACCACCCGAGCGACTCGATCTTGGGCTGACATCTTCTGGGTGCGCATAGCGTCCTCTCGTCGGCAGTATCGGCATTGGCAGGCGCCCGATGATCATGACGCTACGAAAGGTCTGGACCGTTGTCCAGGACTGCTGTGATTCGGAGTGCGTCGACTGTATCGAGGTGAGTGACAACACATTGCACGTAACCAGAAGTTACATATACTCATTTTCAGAAAAGTGTTTCCCCTCCGAGTTCGAAAGAGGTGCGCATCATGGGTGTAGTAGTCATCTCACTGCTCGTTGCCGCTGTGCTGACGGCACTGGCCACCAGTGACGGTGCGGGTCTGGACTTCGGAAGCCGGCAGTTGAGTCGCCGGATGAGGGTTCGCTAGTTCTCGAGGGCTCGCCGGATCACATCTGCCGACGCTTTGTCGTAGGCAACCAGAATGACGTTGTCTACAGCGGTGTTCGCAGAGAGAATTGCCGTAACTGCCTGTCTTGCAGCGTCTTCCTTGGGCCAGCCGTATACGCCCGAAGAGATGAGCGGGAAGGCGACGGTCCGGGCGCCCAGGGAGTCGGCCACGGCCAGGCTCTGTGTATAAGCCGACCGGAGCTGCGCAGACCGGTCCTGTGAACGAGAGTATCGAGGGCCGACAGTGTGGATCACGTTGCGCGCTTTCATCTTTCCTGCCGTGGTGGCGACGGCTTCGCCCACCGGCAAACCGTCGAGCAGGCTCGAGGATCGCAAAGCCTTGCACTCTTCGAGGATTTTCGGGCCGCCGGCGCGGTGAATGGCACCGTCGACGCCTCCGCCGCCGAGGAGAGCGGTGTTGGCGGCGTTGACAATTGCGTCGACGTCGAGAGTGGTGATGTCGCCTTCGACGACGGAAATGGTGGGCATCGCTTCTCCTGTGGTGTTGAGCGCGAGACTGGTGTTTACGGCGAGACGGATCAAGTCGGTGGAGGTGTACCCCGGCCACCCGTGCATGATGCGGCGCCACCGCTCCGGTATCGCCGATGCTCCCCATCGGGCGCCGAGTAGGCCGCCGGCAATAGCTGCGGTGGTGTCGGTATCTCCACCTGCCCGGACTGCGGCTTCGAGCGCGTCCGGCAGGTGCTGCGCACCGCTGCTGTCGGTGGAAGTGATGGCCCACCACGCCGTCTGGAGTGCGTGAACTACCCAGCCGTTCTTCGAGAAGTCTCGCGGGTTTCCGTTTTCGGCCTGATCGAGCAGCGGTCGCCAGTAGTCGGCCATTTCCTGATCGGCGACGGACAGATAGTCGCGGACACCGTCGAAGTTTCCTTCGATCACGGCATGGCGGATGGCATAGGTCCACATCTGGCACGCCTGACCGGCCTGCGGATCGTCATGAGTGAGTGCGCCGATCTTCAACGCGGCATCGGCGGCACCCTGGGGGTCGTCCAGATAAGCCAGCGCAACGGGCGCAGTGCGCATCAGTGAGCCGTTGCCGCCCTTGAGTCCACTGACCGCCTTCGCGCGAGCTGCCATGGCCGCCGCGTTCGGAGAACGGGCAGACAGCACTGCCCGGGTCTGATTGCCGATATCCTCGGGTTTGGAGTCGTACCACCGAATAAATTGCGCTGCAATGGCATCCAGGCCGTCAGTGCTGGCGAGATCGATTCCGGTTGCGGCCACTTCGGCGATGGCTACGGCCATCGAGGTGTCGTCCGTCCACTCGCCCGGTGCCCACTTGAACGGGCCGCCGCCGATCATGTCGATTGTTGCTGCGACATTCGGGTACGTGAACTCGTATCCCGCGCCCAGTGCGTCTCCGGCTGCCGTGCCGAGTAGTACCCCGGCTGCGCGATCGGCCTGTTGTTCGTTCAGTCTCACGTCCACCCCTTTGCGTAACTTTGCGCTAACGATAGATCATGATTGAGCTAACATGCAAGAGTGAATGAATGGACAGATTCGAGTGGCAGATCGCTCACTGATTATCCGAGGCCGTCGGTCGCTGTCGACGTTGCCGTTCTGACCTACTCGGACGATGCCGTGAAAGTGCTCGTGGTCAAGCATCGGCTGGGCAAGTTCGCCCTTCCCGGCACGTTCCTCCATGAACACGAATTACTCACTGCCGCAGCAGATCGAGCCTTGCAGTCCAAGGCGGGCCTGGAGAATGCAGAGTTTCACCAACTCGCAATTCTCGACAACCCGAATCGTGATGACAGGGGATGGGTCTTGTCGGTCGCGCACGCCGCCGCGGTCCCGGAAACCGACTTGCCGGTTGGTGCGATCCTCCTTGATGTCAACGGAGCCTCGGGCATGGCCTTCGATCACACCGAGATAGTCGGCTTGGCGCTCGCAGACCTCCGGAGCCGATATGCCAGAGCGCTGGACCCGGCCGGATTTCTCGGTGACACGTTCACCGTCCCCCAATTGCGGCAACTGTACGAGGTGCTCTTCGATCGTGAATTGCAGAAGGACAGCTTCCGGCGCCATGTCGTCGACGCGCTGATCAGTACCGGGGAATATGTGCGGGCGACTACGGGCAGACCGGCCGAACTGTATCGGCGCAGCCCCGGCGGAAGTCTCCCGCCGCAAGCCCTGGTGTTCCTCACCGGGTAGATTCGCGCATTCGACCGTGACAACCACCTCGGAATGGGTACTGTCCGAATATGGATGACCGTGACGCCTCGTCGAAGATCCGGACGGTTGTGTGGGGGACGGGAAACGTCGGCCGTGCCTCGATTCGGGCCGTGGCAGCCAATCCGGCGCTCGAACTCTGCGCAGTTATCGTCGCAAATCCCGACAAGGTCGGCCGAGACGCGGGCGACCTTGCGCAACTCGGGTACCGGTTGGGCGTAGTTGCCACCGACGATGCCGACGGCGTCCTCGCCACGGCTCCCGACGCCGTGGTCTACGCAGCTTCGGGCGAGATTCGACCGGACGACGCGATCGCGGATATCACCCGGGCACTGAACATCGGCGCTGTGGTGGTGACACCGTCGGTCTACGCCTTCTACGACCATCGTTCGACACCGCCGGAAGTGCGAGATCCCGTAGAAGCAGCAGCCAAAGCCGGTGGCGGCGCACTGTTCGTCTCGGGCGTCGACCCAGGCTGGGGAAACGACATTCTGCCGGTGATGATCTCGGGGCTGGCCGGCACCATAGATCAGATCCGGTGCCAGGAGATTTTCGACTACACGACCTACGAGCAGCCTGATTCGGTGCGCTACCTCGTCGGTATGGGTCAGCCGATGGAGTACGACCCCCCCATGGTCGCGCCCGGCGTCCCGACGATGGTGTGGGGCGGACAGATTCGGCTCATCGCGCGTGCATTGGGCGTTGAACTCGACGGTATCAGCGAGACCTTGCTGCGCCGGGCGCTCGACGAGACGGTGACCACCGAACACATGGGTGAATTTGCCGCCGGAACCCAGGGCGGTTTGCGATTCGAAGTTCAGGGAATTGTCGACGGCAAACCGTTGATCGTCATCGAACACATCACTCGCATCCACCCGTCGTGCGCTCCTGATTGGCCGACGCCACCAGACGGTGGGGACGGAGCGCACAAGGTCATCATCGAAGGCCGCCCGCGCATCGAGGTAAACGTCGAGGCGACCGACGAGGGCGGAAACCGTGCTGCCGGTGGAAATGCCACTGCTGTCGGACGTCTCGTCAACGCAATTCCGTGGTTGCGAGCTGCCGATCCAGGCCTGTACGACGCGCTCGACGTCCCACTCACCCCCGGCGTCGGCAAACTCGGCGCCGATACCTGGAGGACCGAATATGAACATCGACATCCCTGAGGGCAAGAATCCGATCGGCTATGTGTGGGGCGAGATGGTTCCCGGCATCGGACCAGCCGCAGCCGCGTTCTCGCAAAAGGTGTACTCCGACACCACTCTCGGTCTGCGAGAGTTCGAGGCCGCTCGTCTGCGTATCGCTCAGATCAACGGGTGCATTTTCTGCCAGGACTGGCGAACCGAACGTGATGGTGTAACTGTCGAACCCGAATTTGCGCAGGCCGTCACCGACTGGCGAACTACCGACCTCTTTGACGACAGGACGCGATTGGCCGCCGAATACGCCGAGCGGTACGCGATCGATCATCACGGATTGGACGACGAGTTCTGGGAACGTATGAGTGCCCACTACTCTCAAGCCGAAGTCGTGGAATTGAGTATGTGCCTCGGATCGTGGTTGGCCTTCGGCAGGCTCAACCACGTCCTCGGCCTCGACACGCAGTGCGTGCTGCCCGGCAGCTGACTTCAGCTGCCGAGTTTGGTCAGATCCGGGTAGTTCGACACTTCCCAGCCGCCGTCGACCACCAATGACGTTCCGGTGATGTAGGTGGCGTCGTCGCTCGCGAGATAGAGACAGGGAGCGGCAATTTCTTCGGGAGTTGCCGCTCGGGCCATCGGGATTCGATCCAGGAACATGTCGCGGGCGGGTTCGTAGCCCATCACCGGCGCAACCAGTGGGGTGTCGACCAAGCCAGGGAGAACGGCGTTGACCCGGATTCCCGACGCTGCGAGTTCGATCGCGGCATTCTTGCTGAACATCTCGACGCCGGCTTTGCCGGTGGCATAGGCACTTCCGTACGGGCTCGGTATATGCGCATTGAGCGAGGAGACATTGACGATTGCTCCGCCCCTTCCATGCTCGCGGATATGGCGCGCCTCGTGTTTGGTGCAGAGGAACACGCCCTTCTGTACCAAATCGATGGTGAAGTCCCAATCCGCCTCGTCGAGGTCGACAATCGGCCCGACCCGCGACGCTCCGGCGACGTTGAACGCGATGTCGATCCCGCCGAATTCCGCTGCGGCAGAAGCAATAGCCTCAGCGACATCGGATTCCTTGGTGACGTCGGCTGGTGCGGCGAGGAATGAACCGTCATGTTGGGCCGCGATCTCCTTCAGCGCACCCTCGGAGATGTCGATGCCCGCGACGCGCGCACCTTCGCTGATGAGGCGCAGCGCAATAGCCGCGCCGATACCCGACGCTGCGCCGGTGACTACAGCGGTTTTCCCGGCAAATCTGGACGTGTTAATGGGCACCTGCCTTCAAGAATTTTCCGGTCCGGCGGTTGCCGAGAACCGGTGCTGCTTCGCCGTCACCGAACACGTACTCGCCGCCGACGAATACCGCGGTCACGGTCTGGTCGTTACGGTTGACCATGCGAGAGAGATTGTCGTACTCCACAACCGGGCTCTCCGCGTAGGTGTCGAGTGAATCATCGAGATGGGCGGGATCGATCACAACCAGGTCGGCACGGTCACCCAATCGAAGGTGCCCCGCGTCGACGTCGTACCACTCGGCAAGTTCACCGGTGAGACGGTGCACTGCGGCCTCCACCGTCATGAAGGGCCGACCGATCTTCTGGGCGTCGTAGACTCGGCGAAGCAGTCGCAGCCCGAAGTTGTAGAACGCCATGTTGCGCAGATGGGCTCCGGCGTCGGAGAATCCGAGCTGCACCCCGCTGTCCTGAGCGAACTTGTCCAGGATCTCGGGACGGTGGTTGGAAATGGTTGTGCGCCAGCGAACCTTGGTTCCGTGCTCGAGAACCAGATCCAGAAATGCGTCGACCGGGTGGATGCTGCCGCGCTCGACACCTACCTGACCGAAGGTCTTGCCCACCAGCGAAACATCCGGGCAGGAAACGATTTCGGCATCGAAGAAGTCGCGGTGCCATACCTTGACGCCGAACTTCTGGTCGTAGTCCTTACGGAATTGCCGACGGTACTCCTCGCTCTGCATCAGAACGTTGCGTTCCATCTCGTCCGTCAGATGCAGTGCGGCGGCGCCGGACCCGAATTCTTCGAAAACGACCAGATCGATTCCGTCGGCATACACCTCGAAGGGGACGGGGAGATGCTGCCAGCGCAGGTCACCGCCGAGTCGATTGACCAGATGCGCCAGCGGTCCGAGAATTGCCACGGCGAACTTGTTGGACTTGATATCTGCCGCCGAGAGCATGCTCGTCTTGAGTCGCTTACGCCAGAGACCCACACTGGTGAACGCCATCGCGCCGGTACTCAGTGGGTTGGTGGGGTCGGGTCCAGCCTGAAACACGCGTCCCCGGCGACGCAGGATCGCGTTGAGTCGGCGTCGTTCCTTCGTGGTGGCGTACGTCGACGGCAGAGTTCGTGAGCGGCAGGTTTCGCCATCGAGTTTGTCGAACAGCAACTGCTGCCCGGACATTCCGACGAAGCCGGCGTCGAGCGCTTCGGTCAACTGCGCTTCCATCGACGCGAGTTCGGCGTCTGTGGGGTGCACGTCCTTCCGCGTTGCACGGTCCAGTCCCATTTCTGCGGCCCGCATGTCTGAGTGCCCGATGAACGCTGCCACATTGGGGCCCAACGGAAGCGATTCGAGCGCGGCGATGTACTCACTCGCGGAATTCCAGGTCTTGGCCCGCGTGAGTGCCTCGACGACGTGCTTGCGGGGGATTGCTTCGACGCGGCCGAAGAGATCCCCGGCGTCGGACGGGCTGGCGTGAATGGTGGACAGGGAACACGATCCGACAAAGATCGATGTGACCCCGTGCCTGAGGGATTCGCTCAGTGCCGGGCCTTCGAGGATCTCGACGTCGTAGTGCGTGTGAATGTCCACGATTCCCGGAATCACCCACTTGCGCCGGGCGTCGATGACTTGGGGACAATCGGTTTCGTCGAGGGGATCGAGGGAGATGGCGGTGACCAGGCCGTTCCGGATTCCCAGATTGCGGACGGCCGGTTTTGCCCCGGTACCGTCGAACCACAGACCATTGTTGATCACAGCGTCGTAGGTCACGAGACAACCACCTTTGCGCGAATTGTTTTTCCGGTTGCGTTGCGGGGCAGAGGAGTTGTGCTCAGTTTCCATTTCACCGGCACCTTGAAGTAGGCGAGACGTTCAGCGACGTAGCCGCGTAGTTCCTCTTCTGTCGCGGCGCCCTCGCTGCGCAGGACGACGACGGCAGCCACTTCTTGGCCGAGATCTGCCGAATCGATACCGATCACAGCGCATTCGAGCACAGCCGGATGCTCGTCGAGGCACTGTTCGATCTCGAGGGGGTAGACGTTTTCGCCGCCGCGCAGGATCAGGTCGGATCTGCGCCCGGTGAGTCGAAGTCGACCGTCTTCGAGAACGCCGTAGTCGCCGGTCCGGAGCCATCTGTCGGGACCGATGGCGGCAGCGGTGGCGGCGTCGTCGTTCCAGTACCCCAGCATCACATACGGACTGCGCGCACAGATTTCGCCTTCCTCGCCGTCAGGGACTGCAACACCGAATGGGTCGCGGACCTCCACATCGACGCCGATGATGGGCCGTCCGAGTGTTCCAGGGAATGCGGCAAGTTCCGGGGGCGTGGCAACCGAGATGCCGGTGGAGGATTCGGTGAGCCCGTAGCTGTCCACCAGAGCGTGCTGCGCAAAAGGTAGCTGTGCGCGCAGACGCTCCTGCAAGGCCGGAGACGACGGCGCTGAAGCCAATGCAAAGGCGCTCAACGACGTCAGGTCGTATTTCCCGAGATCGCCGTGCTCGAGCAGACGACTTGCCATGGTGGGTACAACAGCCCAGTTGGTCACCTTCTCGCGTTCGACGAGGGAGAGGACTTCGTCGACGTCGAAGGCGCCCTGGTGGATGACCACGGCTCCGCCCGTGGCCAGTCGTGGAACTGCCAAGTTGTGCAGGCTCGCGATGTGAAACAGCGGTGCGGTCAACAGGTAGCGCAGATCGCTCGGACGGCCATCGCTGGGTTTCCCGGTGAATGCCGCAGCGAGGCGGTCGCTGTATCGGTGATAGTCGATGACCGCCAACACGTTTCGGTGGCTGTGAACCGCTCCTTTCGGACGTCCGCTGGTGCCGCTCGTGTAGAGGATGACGGCCGGATCGTCCTCGTCGACCACAGTACGAGGAAGCTGCGATCCCGAGTACTTCTCGATCAGGGCCGGCACATCCGCTTCCATCGTGAGAATCGGAATGTCGGTGTTCAACCCGGCGAGGATCTCTGTGCGCTTGGCATCGGCGATCACCACGGTGGGGGTGGTGTGTTCGATTCCGTACTCCACTTCACGCGCCACCCACCACGAGTTGAAACCGACGGCGATGGCCCCGAGCGCTTGGGCCGCCCAGAACGTCATCACCCATTCGGGGGTGTTTGCAGCAAGAATGCCCACGCGATCACCCTTGCGAACGCCGTGCTGCTCGCGGAGCGCTGTGGCCAAGGCCGCCACGGCTTCACCGTGCTCGCGGTAGCTGAAGCGGCGGTCCTTGGTCACCAGGTAATCGCGGGAATCGTAATCGAAGGACGCAGCGAGTACGTCGCCGAGTGCCTTGTCACGGTTCTTCATGACAAGCATCGCACTGCCCAGGACGTCTTCGACGCCCATTTCGAAAGGCCCAGCGGGGCCGGTCAACCCGGCCATGACGGACGCGATGTATGCCTGTGTATCAGCGGGAGTGGTCACGTGTAGCACCTTTCGAGAATTAGGGTACGAGCACTGCGCGTCCGGTGACCTTGCCGTGTTCGAGACGGTCGAGAGCGTCGCGGGCATCAGCAAGTTCGAAGCGGGCCACTTCTACCGTTACCAGACCGGCTCGAGCCAGGGCGATGGAATCGACAAGGTCGTTTCTGGTGCCGCCATACGACTTCCGGACCGACGCACCCCAGGGCCAGCCAGGTCCGCCCGCCGCTTCGGCTGTGATGCCGGGGTTTCCGCCGCCGAGGCCGACCATGCGGTAGGCGCCGTTCGGTGCAACGGATTCGACGGACATCTGGGCGGTGGCATCAACACCGACGAAGTCGAAGACAACTTCCGCGCCTCGGGCCGATGTGAGATCCAGGATCTGGCGCGCGGTGTCCGGTCCGGACTCGAGCGTGATGTCGGCTCCACACCGCTTCGCGAGGTCCAGTTGATCCTGGCCGACGTCGACGGCGATGATGCGCACCGCGCTGATCGCTCGAAGTATCTGTACTGCAACATGTCCGAGACCACCGATACCGATCACCACGGCGGTAGTGCCGGGCTGCAGATGGTCACGTGCACCGCGGATGGCGTGGTAACTGGTGAGCGCGGCATCGGCGAGCGGCGCGGCCTGAAGGAAGTCGAGATCTCCGATGGGGACAAAGGAGCGGGCCGGGATCTTCACATATTCCGCCATGCCGCCTTCGGGGCCCAATCCAGGACACGGCGGCATTGCGGTTCGTCCGGCGGCGAGGCACATGTTCTCGTTACCGCTCATACATTCTCGGCACTGCCCACACGACCAGCACAGGTAGACGACGCCCCGTTCCCCGACGGAACGGCCGTCGACGCCACTGCCGACGGCTTCGACGGTGCCGGCGATCTCGTGGCCGATTGTCAGCGGTTCTTCGCGCATCTTGTACGGAAAATGCAGGAGGTGCAGATCAGAGTGGCAGATGCCCGCTGCACCGACTCGGATCAGGAGTTCCGACGGGCCGATCTCGGGGATCGGTACGTCGTTGATCTCGAGGAGTCCTGGCCCCATGAGCTGAGCTGCCTTCATGAACTGACCTCGCTGACCTCGGAGTTGTATGCGGCGCTCAGATAGGCGTTGCTTCGATCGGATCCGATCAGACCTGGGGCCATCTTGTTCATGACGTAGGCAAAGGTCATCCGTCGGTCCAGGTCGTTGACCAGCATCGAGCCGCCGATGCCGGCCCACCAGCACGCGCGCCCGTCGGGAACGAGTGGTGCGGTGTCCGGGTGCGGCAGTCCGTAGCCGATACCGAACTTGAGCGGAGTCATGATCCCGAGGTCGATACCGTCGGATTGGACTTCGAAGATCAGGTCGATAGTGCTCTGCGAGAGCAACTTCTGGCCGTCGAGCTCACCACCGCACGAGATCAGTGATTGGACGCGAGCGATAGAACGGGCGTTGCCGTGGCCGTTTGCTGCGCCGATCTCAGCTTCTCGCCAGGGAGCGGTATTGACCTCGGGGTAGTCCAGCAGGGGGCAGGTCAGGGTCTTGATGAAGATGCTGTCCTGGTCGAGCGTGGATAGGTCGAATTCCAGCGCTGGCGGCGGAACGAGAGTGGCAATTCGGCCGAAATGCTCTGCGGACGTTCCGATGTGGAAGTCGGCGCCCAGCGGGCCGGCCAGCTCTTCGGCAAAGAACCTGCCGAGGGTTCGTCCGTCGATGCGGCGAATGACCTCGCTGATGAGGTGGCCGTAGTTGATCGCGTGATAGCCCGACGCTGTACCCGGCGTCCACCACGGCCGCTGGGTTGCGAGGCGGGCGGTGGACGTCTCGAGGTCGTAGATGTCCTTCAGTTCGATCGGGCGCTCCCAACCGGAGACTCCCGACGTGTGCGACAGCAGGTGTCGAACTTCGATGTCTTCCTTGCCATTTGCCGCAAATTCGGGCCAGTAGTGCGCGACCTTCTGGTAGACGTCCAGTTGGCCGCGTTCGACTAGGAGGAGAGCGCACAGAGCCGTCATCGTCTTGGTGATGGAGAAGGTGTTGACGATGGTGTCGCTGCTCCACGGAGTGGTGCGAGATTCGTCTGCGTATCCACCCCAGAGGTCCACGACGGATTCTCCGTCGACGGTGATGGCGATGGAGCCGCCGAGTTCCTCCCCGGTTTCGAGTTGAGCCTCGAAGGCAGTGCGGACGGGCTCGAACTCATTGCTGCAGTGGCCATTTACCAGGCTCATGCGCGATCCGCCTTCTCGAGTTCGTGTGCGGCTGCACGAGCGGTAACGGGTAGCTTGTTTCCCGAGGCCTCGGCACGCTTGGTGCCCTTGGCAATTTCCTTGTTCATATTGCGGACGTATGGATCGAACTCGAGCTGGATGGTGTGGCGCGGAGACTTGTAATAGGGGGCGAGGAAATATGCCTCGTCGGCCTTGGTGATCTCCTGCATTTCGCCGGCGGAGGGCAGTTGGTATTTACCGGTGAGGTAAGCCGCGACGAGCTTGCTCTGCTGCTCGGCGAAGTTGACGAGGGTCGGCATGGGCTGTGCCAGCCCCATGAAGAAGAGGTTGTCGATTCCGGGCTTCATCATTCGTTTGAAGAGTGGGAATCGGTTGTCCTTGTCCGGCAGCAAGTTCGGATCGCTGAAGAAGGGGAAGCTGATGTTGTAGCCGGTTGCGCAGACAATGACGTCGACATCTTCTGCGGTGCCATCCGCGAAGTGAACCTGCTTGCCGTCCAGTTTAGTGATGGCAGGCTTGAAGGAAATGTCGCCGGATCCGGCACGCCCCAGGAACTCGCCGCTGGCCGACGGGTGGGCCTCGAACGGGCGGTGGTCGGGTTTCGGCAGGCCGTAACCTTCCATGGTTCCGAGGTTCTTGCCGAGGAAACGACGACTCAGGAAAAGGCGTAGACCGCGGGGCATCCAGGGTGGGGTGATCAGTTTGTCGCCGGGCACTCCGCCCAGGTATTTCGGCAGGACCCAGACGCCACGGCGCGCCGAGACGGTGAGCTTCTCGGCGAGGTAGCGCTGCCCCAGTTCCGACGCAATGTCCAAGCCGGAGTTGCCCATTCCGACCACGACAACCTTCTTGCCGCGCATGTCGATCGGGTCGAACGGGTCGTTGTAGCTGTGGCTGTGCATCAGCACGCCGTCGAATTCGCCCGGGTAGTCGGGGATGTTTGGGTCCCAATGATGCCCGTTGCAGACCATCAGGACGTCGTACGTGCGGACTTCACCGTCGGAACGCGTGATTGTCCAGAGTCCGCTTGTATCACGTTCTGCTGCAACAACACTGGTGTTGAAGATGATTGACTCACGCAAGCCGAAATGCTCTACGTAGTCCTTGAAATACTGGAAGAGTTCGGAATGGTGCGGGAAATCGGGCAGGTCCGCCGAGACGGGAAAGTCCTCGAAAGCCAATCGCCACTTGGACGTGTCGATGTGCAGGCTCTGGTAGCAAGCAGACATCCCGTTGGGGTTCTTGTAGTACCAGTTTCCGCCGACTTCGTCGGATGCTTCGTAGCAGTCGAAGGGGATTCCGAATTCCTTCATCCGCTTGGCCGTGGTGATCCCGGACGGCCCGGCGCCGATGATGCAGACTCTCGGCAAATTCGTGGGACTCATAGCCATCGCTTTCTGTTCTGATCCGGACATGCGATATGAAGAATCGAAGCCCGAAAAGTGACTTGAGTCATAGTGCAACATTGACTGACGCTGTGTCAATGAATGACGCAATGTTGCTCGGTGACGATGAGTCGGCGATTTGCCAGAGCGCGCAAAGTAAACGACAGTAGACGGTGTGAGCACGGCAACGGATGGTCGGAAAGGCAAGCGGGGAACCCTGCGGGACGAGCAGAAGCGCGCAACGCGGGCCAAACTCGTGGACGCGGCACGCACTCTGTTCGAGGAACGCGGGTACGCGGCAGTCACGGTTGACGACATCGCCTCGGCTGTCGGATGCAGCAGGGCTACGTTCTACGTGCATTTCTCCAGCAAGGTGGAGATGCTGAAGACCATTGGCGAAGCCGGTATGGCTGCCAGTGCATTTACGTTCTACATGGATCTCGATCGCGTGCTCGACACACATTCGCGCGCGGAATTCACTGCGTGGCTGGGGCGTGCATTCGACTGGTTCGACGAGAACAAGCGGCTGCTGCCCGCATGGGACGAGGCGGTGGCGCTCGAGCCGGAATTCCGGATCACGGCGCGCGACGGGATCAGTGCATTGCCGAACGCGATGCCGAACTATCTGGACCGGTGGCCTGCGGATCAGCGCGACGAGGCCCGGTTGCGTGTCGAATTGCTGGTGAGCCAACTCGAGCGTTTCTTCACCCGTTGGGCCGTGCAGGGGACGATCGACGTCACCCGCGATCAGGCCGCCGAGGTGTTGACCGACATCTGGTTCCCGGCGCTCTCACCGACACAGTAGAAGTGCGCCGGAGCGCAGGAATCAACCGGCGGAAATGGAATTCATGACGTCTTCCCAAACACCCATGACCGCGGATTCGGTTGGGCCAGTTTGGGTGAAGACCGCCACGCACTTCCGGCGGAAGTCGTACACCTCGATCGAGCTGGTCAGTCCGTGAACGCCGTGGGTGCGGGTGAGCCAGCACTCCGAGACGCCGTTCAGATCGATCATTGTCCGGCAGGTGTCCGACGCCAAGGTCAGCGTCCCGCCGAACACGGCTGCGGCGTCGAGATCACCACGATGAATCTGTAGACAGCCGTTACCTGCGACGACGGTCGTGACGGGCAGCTGGTGGTAGGACAGGTGCTCCATCCCGGCGGCCATGAGGTGAGGATCGATTCTCCGGTAACCCAGGGCGCCCAGAGCGACCAATCCGCGGCGGCGTTCGCTGCCGCCGTCCGCGAGGATGAAGTCGAGTTGGGTCAGCTGATCGGCTTCCGCCCAGAATGCCGGCGTATTCGACATCGGGGTGAGAGGGCTTGTTTCCCTGACAATGTCGGGCGCGGTTCGCATCGCTTCGAAGGCGAGGCGATCGGAGGTCGGGGTCAAGTAGGTGGTGTGCGAACTCGATCCGTGGGTATCGAACATCCGGAGCGTCGGCGGCAGATGCTGCTCCGCGTCAGTGGTGACAACGCTGCCGAGTGCCGACGTATTCAATCGCAACGAGATTCGACCGGGAGAACAGATCAGTGGGTCACCAGGCGCCGTCGGAACCTCGTATTTGCCGGAGTCGTTGACGGCGACCGGCCCCGCCACGGTGATGGCGACGACGTCGTCCAAGAGAGGCAACATTTCACCGACTACCGCGGGTGCAGTGCCGATCAGTCCACCGCGGAATCCTGGACGCGCAAGCAGCGCATCCAGGTCCGACAGGCGTTCCACAGCCGCGCAACGGCATTCGTCACGGTGCGGGCACATCTCAGTAAACATCCCGTAGATACCGCTTCGATCGTTTGAGGTTGTTGACGTAGTCCTCAGCGGCATTCGCATCCAATCCGCCGTGCTCGGCGACCACTTCGTGCAATGCGTCGTCGACATCCTTTGCCATTCGGGTGGCGTCGCCGCACACGTACACGTGCGCGCCCTTTTCGAGCCAGGCGAACAACTCCCGGCCCTGCTCGCGCATGCGGGTCTGGACATAGATCTTCTCGGATTGATCACGCGAGAAGGCCAGATCGAGACGCGTCAGGACGCCGTCACGGGTCAGCCCGGTCAACTCGTCCTCGTAGATGAAGTCGCTCGACTGATGCTGATCACCGAAGAAGAGCCAATTCTGCCCCGACGCTTTGCGTGCGCGACGCTCGTGCAGGAAAGCACGGAAGGGAGCGATTCCGGTTCCCGGGCCGATCATCACGACGGGAGCAGTATCATCCGCGGGTAGGCGGAACGAATTGTTCTTGGAGACAAAAACTCCGACCCGATCGCCCTCGCCGACGCGGTCCGCAAGATAGGTCGAGCAGACGCCGCCGCGATCCCGCTCACCGGAGCGGTAGCGAACACTCGCCACCGTCAGATGCACGGTGCCGTCATGAGCGAGCGGGCTGGACGAGATCGAATAGACCCGATGCTGAAGCGGACGCAGGAGAGCAAGAAACTCTTCGGGATTCATCCGAACGCTGCTGTCCAACCGCAGGAGATCGAGAACGTCCTTGCCCCACAGCCACGCGTCGAGTGCTTCCCGATCTTCGGTGTCGAGAATGTGTTGCAGTTCGGCGTCTTCGCTGCGTCGGGCGATGTCCTCGATCAAATCGCGCGAGGGAATCGAGATCTCGTAGTCACTGGTCAACACCTGGTCTATCGGCGCCGCAGTGCCGTCTTTCGCGGTGACGACGTAATCACTGCTCACACCGAGTTGACAGACAATCGCGTCGACGAGAGCAGGGTCGTTGATCGGGCGGATACCCAATCCATCTCCCGCCGCGTAGTCCAGGCCGTCCTCGCCGAGCGCAAAGGTGAAGTGGCGGACTTCCTTTGCCGAGTCCACACCGGACAACAGCCGGTTGGCGAGGACTGTTGCAGGATAAGGGTTCTTGCGTGTCCACTGGGACTTGGTCTTCGCTGGAGCAGGCGCAACCGGCGACGCAGCGGCTCCCGCATCACCGTCAACGCCGGCCACCGCAGCGACGGCACGAACGATCCACTCGGCCGCAGCATCCTCGTAGTCGACGTCGCAATCGGTGCGGTCGACAACCCTGGTCCCGCCGAGCGCTTCGAAGCGAGCGTCGATGTTCTTGCCCGACTGGCAGTAGCCGTCGTAGCTGGTGTCGCCGAGCGCGAGCACGCCGAAGTAGAGGCCGTCCAATCTGGGCGCGCTCTCGGATTCGACTGCGTCCCAAAACAGCTGCGCGTTGTCAGGCATCTCGCCCTCACCGTACGTCGACGCGATCACGAGTACCCGGCGCATCGCCGAGAGGTCGCCAATGTCCACGGTATCGAGGCAGGCAACGAGGGGTTCCAATCCGTGGGCACGAGCAGCCGCAGCAGCGTCTTCGGCGACGGACTCCGCATTTCCGGTCTGGCTTCCGAAGAGGATGTGCACGGCTGCGCCGGCAGTTCTCTCCACTGTTGCTGTTGCAGTTCCGGTTTGTCCGGGCATGACGGTTCGCGAGTGTAGACCGGCCAGGAATCCGGAAAGCCACGCGCGCTGGTCGCCGGTGAATGGTGCGTATTCGGGGATGTACGGGATTTCCATGATGTGAAGCTCACCTACGTTCGGGGGAGGAGGTCAGGAGACCAGGTCGGGGATCGCGCGGGAGGCGAACAACTCGTCGAAGTTCGGTAGCGATCCGAGCTTGTCCCGGTTCTTGTTGTCTTGAAACAGAATCCACCCGTACGTCGCCGGGCTGTCCATCGCCAGCACGTTGCGCAGGCTCAACGCCTGCTTGTAGTCGTCGACCCGCTTGGCTGCAATCAACGCGGCCAACTGTTCGTCGTCGTACCCGGCAAGAATCTCTTTCGAGTACTTGACCAAGTGCTGGACCAGAGCGAAGTCTTCGGTCAGTACCAGGTTGCGGGCAGTCTTCTGCAGCACCGGATCGTCTGGCCCTGATGCATTCGGGGTGCGTGCAGTAGCGAGTTGTTGGGCGAAGTGAAGCACCGTGTACTCGCTCAGGAGTGCGTACATCGTGGCGGTATCGGTTTCGCCGTAGCCGGGGACTGCACCGCCCAGTGCTGGACGCTTGTCTCGCACCGCGAGTTTGAAGGTTCGGACCTGCCGCGCCGCGATGGCGGAAGCCAACTCTTCGAGAAGTTCCTTGTGCGTTTTGGCAGCCAGGATGGCGTCGCTGTCCTGGTAGAGCATCAGCGCCTTGGGCATCGCGTAGACAAACGAGTGCTGTTCGACTTCCCAGTTCTCGAGCAACCGGGTTCCGAGCGCGGATCCCGTTGCCTCCACATGCAGCTCGAGCAGGAGTTGCACTGCGTGGTTGTGAACGGCGGCAAGAGGATCGGTTGCAGTGGTGATCGATCCCAGTAGAACCGAGTCGGTACTTGCCCGCAGTGCCAGTTCGCCGCGAGGGTCGTATTGGTAGAAGAAGCCGCCACTCATGCCGTTGCCGACGCCTTTGCCGAACTCGCCGAGATTCACGACAGCACCGTTTGTCATGTATTCGCCGGCGAAGTCGCCGACACCTTCGACGACAGCACTGGCGCCGGAGTTGCGAACCGCAAAGCGATCGCCTGCTTCACCTTCGACGAACACTCGTCCGCCGGTGGCGCCGAAGAGAGCGAAGTTGCCGATCAGCACGTTGCCGCCGGCATCACTGGAGCCGCCGCCTGGGCTGCGCACGGCAATCACGCCGCCGCTCATACTCTTTCCCACACCGTCGTTACATGTCCCGGTGTGCTCCAGGTGCATGCCGTCGTTGCAGAATGCGCCGAACGAGAGGCCCGCAGATCCGGTCGTCAAGACGCGCACGCTGCCCGGCGCCAGGTAGCGTCGCCCACGCTCGTCGGTCAGTACTCCCGGAGCGAGAAGGCCGGCCGCTCCGTAGTTGAGTTCGCGTTCGAGGTCGATCGCCAACTGCCCACCGACGCTCTTGTTCCGGTTACCCAGGTGCAGTGCACCTTCGGCGAATTCTGGCCCGGACACGGTGACCGCGGCCTCGGCGCGGTCGAAGAGCACCGTGCAAACCTCGTCCATGATCTTCTCGTCGAGCGCGTACTCACGCTCGAGGTACACGGGATTGTCGATGGTGATGTCCGGTGCCGACGCGAACATCGCGTCCAGATTCAGATTGCCGACGATCGAGGGGTGATCGATCAGATGCAGGAGGTCGGTTCGGCCTCGTGCTTCCTGAAGGGATCGCATTCCCAGATTTGCCAACAGTTCCCGAGTTTCGTGGGCGATGTTGAGAAGGTACTGCGCCATGGCGCGGGGATCGCCGTCGAACAGTTCCGGGTTGGTGGTCAGTCCTGCCGGGCACTTTATGTTGCAGTTCTTGGCCATGACGCAGCCCATCATCATCAGCGCCGACGTGCCGAACTCGAAGCTGTCCGCGCCGAGCAGCGCTGAAGTGATGATGTCGCTACCGGTCTGATGCGCACCCGAGCATCGCAGAACCACCTTCTGGCGAAGACCGTTGGCACACAGAGCCTGATGGACCTCGGCGATACCGACCTCGGCCGCACGGCCAGCGTACTTGAGGCTGGTCACCGAAGCGGCGCCGGTGCCACCGGTGTTTCCGGCGACATTGATGACGTCCGCACCGGCCTTGGCAACGCCGACGGCGATGGTACCAATTCCTTCCGAGGACACCAACTTCACGATCACCCGGATGCGCGCTGCCTTGCAGTCGTGGATGAGCTGAGCGAGGTCCTCGATGGAGTACGTGTCATGGTGCGGCGGCGGCGAAACCAGTTCTACGCCGGGTGTTCCGCCGCGGGCCGCTGCGATGTCGACGGTGACCTTGGCGGCGGGAAGCTGGCCGCCCTCACCGGGTTTTGCACCCTGGCCGAGTTTGATCTCGATCTCTTCGAGCATGGGGTCGGCGAGGTATCCCGCCCAGATTCCGAAGCGACCGGACGCAAACTGCTTGATGCGCGAAGCTCGAATTGTGTTGTAACGGGACAGGTGTTCACCACCTTCACCGCTGTTGGACATCGCGCCGACCATGTTCGTGCCGTGCGCGACGGCTTCGTGTGCCGGAGCATTGAGGGCTCCGTGACTCATGGCGCCCGACGCCAACTTCGGAGTGATGTCGCTGGCGCTCTGTACCTCGGAGAGAGGAACACCTGCCGGTGCGACCCTCAGCTTGGACAGGAACTCTGCCGCAACACCGGTTGCGGTCAGCGCCAGATCCGGGTCGGTGGCTTCGATGGTGATCTCGCCTGAGAAGGTAGCGGTGAGAGCATTGCCGAGTGCTTCCACTCGCGCGCTGTCGTCGGCCAGGGGACCGTCCAAGCGAAGCGTGTACCGGTCGTCTGCGTCGGATTCACACCGGATTCCACGCATCACGATCGTCGTGTTGCCGTGCACCGAGAATCGGCTGATCTGCTCGGCGAACTCGGCTGCCGTCATCGCAAACGTGACATCGCCAGGAACGGAGATGACGTCGCGCAACGCGGCGGGACGACGCGATCGTTCCGCGGCCATCACGGTGGAAAAGTCCCGGTACCCGGCGGTGATGTCGAAGTCGTCGATCTGCTCGGTAGTCAACCGGTCGAAGCTCGTCGCCCGGTATGCCCCGGCGTCGAGGCGGAAAGCGTCGTCGAGCCGTCCGAGCGGAAGCAGACGTAGAGCATCGAATTGTTCGGTACCAGAAGGGCTGTCGAACGCAATCTTCTCTTCGGTGAGCTCGACGTACTTGCGGACCGCGGTGGTACCGAACGAATGCCCGGCGCCGTCTGCGCGCTCCTTGAACAGGCCGAGCAGTGGCAGGTCCTTCTCACCCCCGACTTCGCTCGCACGCTCGTGCCACTGCTTCGAGGTCACCGCAACCGTCTCGAACCCGACGCCGCCCACCGGTGACTTCATGTTGGGGAACCACAGGCGCAGAACAGGGTCGGACGTATCGAGGAAGTTGGGTTCGAAGAATTCTCCGCCGATGTAGCTCTCGACGGTGCACAAGCCGACGCGTCCCATCGTCTTCATGAGGGATTTCTCGGCGGCCTTCGCGAAGCGTCGGAACGCGGCGTCCGGGTCGGCCGCGAACTTCTCCTCAGCCCGCAACTGAACGGAGAGAGGGTAGACGGCGGAAGCGCCGAATCCGAGCGCAGCTGCAACGTGGTGCGAGGACTCGATCTGGCCGCTCTCCACGATGAGAGAGACGCGCAATCGCAGGCCCGCGTCGATGAGGCGCTGGTTCAGCGCTCCGACAACCATGATTGCGGGAAGTGTTGCGCGCTCGTGAGATACGTGACGGTCGGTCAGGACTGCGATTCCGCCCTGGTCGGCTGCGAAGGCGACAACAGCGTCGCCGAGTGCGGTCATCGCGTCGACCATCGCCTGCGCGTCGCCCCCGGCGGGGTAGAGCATTTCGAAGCGGCGGTGCGGAGTGTGGTTCTGTTCGCGGATCTTGAGCATGTCCAGATGCCCGAGAATCGGCGACGCGATGACGATCTGCTTGCCTTGTCCGGCCGTCATCTTCGCACCCAATGCGACCCGGAGGGTCATGCCGTCCGCTTCACGGATGCTGTCCAGCGGAGGGTTGGTAACCTGGGCGAATCGCTGCGAAAAGTAGCGTGCCACACCGCCTTCGCGGTCGCTGAATGCGTTGATGGCATTGCCGTAACCCATGGCGGAGACCTTTTCGGCTCCGTGCGTGAGCATCGGATCCATCAGGAATTTGAAACTCTCCTGATCCAGGGAGTACGCCATGTAGCGCTGATGAACCTCGAAGGTGCCGTTGTAGCGGGTCGGGGAGCTGACCTTCTCCGCTGGCACGGCGGGAATGTCTTCGATCAGGATTCGCGATTGCTCCAGCAACGACTGGTAGTCGCGCTGAGCGGCAATCTTTTCCAGAGCTTCGCGGGCAGTGTAGGTATGGCGGTCTCGATGATCGAAGTACAACATTCCGCCGGCCTCGACGCGGCCACGGTGAATCACCGTCTCAGGCGCGAACGCGATCTGTCCGGCTTCGGAGAATGCGCACACGTAGTCGTGCGTCTCGATCGTGCGTAGTGGACGCAGACCGAGGCGATCCAGGCGCGCACCGATGATGGTGCCGTCGCCGAACACCAGCGCTGCCGGTCCGTCGTTCTTCTCCTCGTACAGCGAGAAGTACTCGAACATCGCACGCACTGCGGGGGAGAGGGTGGTGTCGTTTTCCCAGGCCGGCGGCATCATCGAGACCACAGCCGTCACCAGGTCGACGCTGTCCTCGATGACGCGAGCTTCCAGGGTCTGATCGAGTCGGCAACTGTCGGACTGGCCGGGCGGGCGGACGATCGCACGTCGTTTTGCACTGGCGACAGCAGCTTCGGAGAGCCGATTCTTCTTGTCGGTGTTCAGTTCTCCGTTGTGAGCCATGAACCGGAACGGCTGCGCCATCGTGGGATGCGGTTCCGTGTTGGTTGAGAACCGCGTGTGGAAGTACATCGTGTGCACGGCGTGATCGGGATCGACCAGGTCGCGGAAGTACGGGATCACTTCGTCGGAGTTCAAGCGACCCTTGAGAACCTGAGTTCGCGCGCTGAGCGAGAGTGGGTACAACCCGCGTAGTGCAGGGGTGTTGTACGCGATGGCTTCGATGGCGAGCAGAGCTTCGTGCACGAGGCGATCGACTACCGCAGGCTCGGGACGCGGAGTGGGGACCTCGAAGATCCACTGCCGGATCGGAAGCTGATGCGCGATGGCGGCCCGCCGAATCGCCGAGTTGTCGACCGGCACGTCGCGCACAGCGAGGGTGGTGAAGCCTCGGCCCCGAAGTTCGCGTTCCACCAGAGCGGCTGCGCGAGCATGCTGAGCATCGTCGTCGGGAAGGAAGAAGTTGCCGACGCAGAAGCGTCCGGCGCGGAGGTCGGAGCGCCCGGTTACCTTGCGGAAGAACCGGAGCGAAAGGTCCACCGAGACGCCGCCGCCGTCGCCGACGCCCTCGGAGGACATACCGCCGCGGTGCGGTACCGAGCAGAGCGCTTCGCGTCCCTTGATCAGGACATCATGGGTCTGCACGCCATCTTTACGCGTGATGAAACCGACCCCGCAACTGCTCTTGTCATCTGCGGGGTCGTACAAACCGACCTTGGACGTGCTCAATGCAGCAACCTTCTCCCTGTCCTGGTTGCCCGGCAGTGGTTCGTCCGGGCAGATACGACGGCATGTATCCGTCAGGGCAGGGCGTCGCTGCTTCGCTGAAGCGGCACCCGAATGGGATCAGAATACTGAGTGAAGCCTTACCTTAGTCAAGTTTCATCCGTGTGAAATTGATCGCCGCAGGTCAGAGGGTTGCTTTGTAGGCCAGTGAATACGCGATCTTGCCTGGCTTCTCATCCGAGTACGGCTTCGAGAGTTTGGCAAACTCGCCCTTCGACTCCGCCTTCCCGTCGTTCCAGGCGGTCAGTACGCCTAGATCGGTGGCGGTGAAGCCGCTGTCGACGACCGTGTTGCCGGCCAACGCGGTCTGAGCCTGTGACACGGACTTGACGGTGCTCAGGTAACTTGCCAGGTCATTGTTGTTCCAGCCGCTCAGATCGACCGGTGTGGCATCGCGGACCCAGGCGCCCCAGTAGAACTCCTGGAACGGGATCGAGCCGGGAGTGAATCCGATGTCGCGGGCGAAGTACAGGAGGCTCCGGTACTTGTCGTCAGCGAAGTTGGCGAGGCCGACACCCTTGGGCAAGGACTGCACCGAAACCTGGTTGCCGTCGACGTCGCGCGTCCATACCCACTTGTTCTTCTCCATCTCGGCCCAGAATGCCGACTCACTCAGACCGCTGAGGTTGCCAAGCACACGTAGCCGAACGTGCATGTCCGGGCCACCGTCTGCCGTCTCGTAGAACGACGTGAGGGTGTGGTGCCCGTCGGTCAGGTAGAGATCGCCGCGGGGGCCGACGACCACGGTCTTCATGGGCGCGATGCTCTCGGCGGTTTCCTGACCCACCGGGATCTGGCAGGTGAAGGACGACGGGTCCTTCAGCGTCGAGGCCGGAGTGGCGGTCGCGGCCTCGACCTGACCGTTGGCTTCGCACCAGTCGTCGAATTTCTTGTTGATCTCGTCTTTTCCGAGCGTGTATCGCCCGAGCTTGTAGTACACCTCGTCGTATCCGAGCGAAGGTTGCGTCGCGTGAACGTCGCCGATGCGGACGTCGAGGAGGTCACCTTCCTTGGCGCACAGGTACTCCGAGTCGCCGGCAGAGCCGGAGAATGAACCCGTGGAGATGCCACCACACACGAGTGGAGCGGCGACGGCGGGTGTGCCGGCCAATGTTCCGGCGCCGAGCAGTGCCAGTGTTGTGAGAGCCGAGATGGCAGAACGACGCATGTAGGGATCTCTCCTGAGGGTGGGTTCGCACGTGAAGAAGCTTGCGTCACAATCGCTCAGGGTGGTTTCGGACGTACTGACAACAGACGTCCGCGCGGTGGCTACCACGTGAATTCACGTCGTAGCCACCGCGCGTTGAGCCGGTAAGTCGGTCAGCCCTGCAGTCGGTCAGCCCTTGTAGTTGTAGAAGCCCTCGCCGACAGCAACGCCGAGCTTGCCTTCGTCGATGTAGTTCTTCTTGATGTAGTCGGCGAATTCGCGCTGCTTCTCGCCGCCCTGGGAGGAGATGTTGTAGACGGTGGTCAACCCGACGACGTCCATGATCTGGAAGGGGCCGAACGGGGCTCCGGTGCCGATACGCCACGTCTTGTCGACCATGTCGGGATCGGCGATGCCGTCGATCAGCAGGTCGGAGGCCGCGTTGAGGAGCGGGATCAGGAGCGAGTTGAGTACATAGCCCGCCTTCTCCTTCTTGAGTTCGATCGGCACCATGCCGATGTTCTTCGCGAACTCGACGACCTCACGGTACACAGCGGGGTCGGTGGACTCGGTGCCCATGACCTCGGCAGTGTTGTTGACCCACACGTGATTTGCGAAGTGCAGTGCGAGGAACTTCTCGGGGCGGCCGGTGAACTCCTTGAGGTCGCTCGGCAGAAGCGTCGAGGAGTTGGTGGCGAACACCGTGTGCTCAGGGGCTACTGCGGCGAGCTTCTCGTAGGTGTCGCGCTTGATGGCGATGTCCTCGGGAATTGCCTCGATGATCAGATCGGCCTTGGCGACGGCTTCGGTGAGATCGTACGAGTACGTAATCCGTTGCAGCGCTTCGTCGGCCTTGCCGTCCTTGGCGCCCGTGACGTTCTCGGCCTTGTAGGCCGCGGCCAACGAATCGAACCGAGTCTTGGCCTTCTCGATGACCTCCGCATTGATGTCGTACGCGACGACGTCGAAGCCGTGGTAGGCGGTCTGGTAGGCGATCTGCGAGCCGAGAACTCCGGTACCCAGAACGGTGATCTGCTTCAGTTCAGTCATTTTCGATCCTCAATCCTTTTAGGTGGGTAGTCCGGCAAGGGTCAATCGGACCTGTGCGGCAACGATGTTCGTGAGCTCGTCTGCCGTGATCCGGTCCAATGCCGCGCGGGCTATTTCGAAGTGCAGCACGTTGGAAATCGTTCGCGCTGCAGTGGTGGTTCGGGTGGGGTGGTGGGGGTGACCCTCGTGCAGGATTTGTGCAATCCGCGTTTGCAGGCGTTGCGAGAGTTCGAGGCCTTCGGCCCGGAAACATTCGCTGGGCTCGCCGAACAGCACTTCGCGTTGGTAGATGCCGGTGTTCTCGTCGTTTCGGCGACTTGCGATCAGCAGGGGTGAAACAAGCTCGAGCACACGGTCTTCTGTGCCCGTCGACTTGGCCTCACGCTCTTCTCCCAGTTCGATCTGCTTGCGGTACTCCGCGTTGTACACCATGAGGAGTAACTCGGCTTTGCTTGCGGCGTAACGAAAGAGTGTGCCGCCGGCTACATCGGCGCGGTCGGCGATCTCTTGTGTTGTGACCGCGCTGTAGCCCTTTTCTGCGAACAGTTCAGCCGCGGCGTCGAAGATGCGTGTCTGCTTCTCGAGCTTGTTGCGTTCGCGACGCCCAAGTTCTCGCATTCGCTCACCTCCTTCGCCCTTTTCGGATCATGCTCATTAATGAGCGTACTCCGAAATATTGCGACTGGCAGTCTCGTCCGTCACATCTCCGGCTCCAGGCGGCGGAGTGGGAAGGTTGGTTTGCACCTGTGCATGTTCACGTTGATGTGTTATCCAGTGCAGATGAGTAAGTTGCAGACCGATCCCCCTGTAGGTGCCACTCTTTCGACCATTCGCGCTCTTGCCCCCTCGCTCGGCCCGAGTGAGCGGCGCGTCGCTGACATCTGCATCGCCAGGCCGAAGGAGTTTGCCTGGTGGTCGGCGGCAGATGTGGCCGAGCATGCGTCCACGTCGACAGCCACAGTCATTCGAGCCTGTCAGAATCTCGGATTCAAAGGCTTCCAGCATCTGCGCATGCTGCTGTTGAGAGACTTGGGTGCAGCCGAATCGCGGGTGCCGGGTTCGTCGCACCCCAAGGGCGGCAACGGACTGCTGCGCGCCGTATTCGACGAAGTGGCGACCGATCTCGGCGGAGCGCTCGCACCTTTGGATCACGGTGCTTTCGACCGGGCCGTCGACGCCATCGCTAACGCCGACCGCGTGCTTGTTGTGGGAAACGGAGTGTCCGGGCCGTCGGCATCGACAGTGGCTGTTCGGTTCACTTTGTATGGACGCACCGTCGAAGCGCCCACTGATGCAGTGATGCAGCAACTCATTGCCCGGCACCTCACCTCGCGTGATGTCTGTCTGGCGATCAGTGACAGTGGGCTCAACTCGTTGACGCTCCAGCCTGCCGAAGCCGCAAAAGAGGCCGGTGCAACCGTAATCGGCGTGACCGGGTATGCGCGTTCGCCGCTGATGGAACTGGCGGACGTTGGCCTGGTTCTCGGGGGTGGGTCGGGCCCGTGGAGCGCACACGGCGCGTCGGCAACGGTAGTCCAGCTGACCTTCTTGATAGGACTCCAGATTGCGGTGAGTGAACGCCGCGGCGGATCTGCCCAAGCTGCAGCTCGGTCCCTCGAGCAGGTGTTCGGCGTCCTCAATCATGGTTCCGCTGGCTGAGGTTCGGATTCGTCCCACATTTCGACCCGAATCGTTGCCCTGAGAATTACGGACTATTTCGACGGCGTTCGACCGCCGTTCATCTTCTGGTGGCTAACTTTCGATGTAACGAAAATCCCCAATTCGATGTGATTGGGTAACGTCATTTCATCGGGAGAAGCCAATGGGCAGGATTCGAATAGAGAATCTGAGTCGGAAGTTCGCAGATGTCACCGCAGTCGACAACATCGACATTGATGTTCGTGACGGCGATTTCCTGGTCCTTCTCGGACCGAGCGGCTGCGGGAAAACGACCTTGCTGAGGATGCTCGCCGGCCTCCTCGAGCCGACCAGTGGCCGAATATTGCTCGACGACGAAGACATCACCAGTGCTCCCGCTCGTCGGCGCGATGTCGCAATGGTGTTCCAGAACTATGCCCTTTACCCGCACCTTTCCGTCGCAAAGAACCTCGCGTTTCCCCTGAAAGTCAAGAAGATCGACAAGGCTTCGGCAGTGGCGCGCGTCGAAGAGGTGGCACAACAACTCGAGATCGCACATCTGTTGGAGCGTAAGCCGAAGGAACTGTCGGGCGGTCAGCGCCAGCGCGTTGCGGTCGGTCGAGCGATCGTCCGAAATCCGAAGGCGTTCTTGATGGACGAGCCACTCTCGAACCTTGACGCGAAGCTCCGAACAGCGACCCGTCGTGAACTCACCGACCTTCACCGGCGGCTGGGTGCCACATTCGTCTACGTCACCCACGACCAGGTCGAGGCAATGACAATGGCGACGCGTATCGCGCTGCTCGACAACGGCAGGCTCGAGCAACTCGGCACCCCCGAGGATGTCTACGATCGTCCGGCATCAGTGTTCGTCGCAGGGTTCCTAGGTAGGCCCGCAATGAATCTTATTGAAGCAAAGGCATTCTCGAACGACGGCCGTGTGATGGTGTCGGCTGAAGGAATCGAAGCGTCGCTGTGGCCAGGTGAGTCCGAATCGCGTGACGTCGTACTCGGGATCCGTCCGGAACACCTCACACCGGCGCAACCGGGTGTCGATTCCGGTACCGGTGCGCGCATCACGGTCGATGTCACCTCGGTCGAGAACCTCGGAAGCGAGCAGGTGGCCTACTGCCAGGTCGGGTCGACCACGATCTGCGTGCGCGCTCCGCGACCGATCGCCCTTCGCGAAGGGCACTCTGCGGTGCTGTCCGCCGCCCTGCGTCACCTTCATCTCTTCGATCGAGCCAGCGGGCGCCGGCTCGAATGGCTGGACATACCAGCAGCATTGGATCTCGATTCATCCGTCTTCGGCTGAACCTCCAACCCGTCCCTTCATGCAGCATTTCACTACGAGGAGCTTTGTCATGCGCAAATCACGATGGAAGATCGCCACGGCTTTGGCGGCGACCCTCGCCCTTGCCGGATGTGCCACGGGAGGCGCTACCGCCGGCGGCTCCGATTCTGCGGCGCAGGTACCGGAACTCGACCCGAACCAGCAGGTCGACATCGTCTTCGAGTCGTATAACCTTGCCCAGGCCGGTTTGTGGACAGACACCATCACTGGTCTCGTCTCCGACTTCGAGGCTGCGCATCCGAACATTCACGTCAAGGCGCAACCTCCGCAGAGCGGTGGTGCGGCCGGTTCGGGCACCGCAAGCAGCGTGCAGACACAAATGCTCGCCGGGTCGCCGCCCGATGTCGCTCAATTAACTTTCGACACACTCGATTTCGCCGTCACAGCTCTGAAAGCGAGAAATCTCGACGACCTGGTCGGTGAGGACGCAGTCAAGGCGAACTTCGGCGGGGAACATCCCTTCCATCCCAGAGCTGCCACACTCGGCGACTGGAATGGTGACACCTACGGCGTTCCGTATGTGTTCTCCACTCCGACGTTGTTCTACAACTCCACTGCATTGACCGAGGCCGGGCTCCCCGCAGACACCGACCTTTCCACCTGGACCAAGGTGGCCACTGCTGCGAAGGCAGTGACCGCCAAGACCGGAAAGCCCTCGCTCGGGATCAGCTGTTCGGTCAAGGGTGGCAACTGGTGCATGCAGGCGCTCTTCAAGTCGGCTGGTGGCGGTGTGCTTTCCGATGATCGCAAAACCATCGAATTCGGTGAGCCTGGATCGGTTTCGGCTGTCACCATGCTCCGGGGACTCTACGAAGACGGGGTCCTGGTCAATGCTGATGCGGCGACGCAGTACGAGGGGTTCGCGAAGGGCGACATCGCCATCGATCTCAACACGTCTGCATTGCAGGGATTGTTTGTCAGTTCCGCAGCAAAGGCAGGTTGGGACTTGCGGGCGACCGCGATGCCTGCCTTCGACGGGCATGCAGCGATTCCCACGAACTCAGGTTCGGTCCTGTCTGTCTTCTCGCAAGACCCCGTCAAGGCCCGCGCCGCTTGGGAATTGATCAAGTTCATGACCAGCGATCACGCGTACACCCAGATCTCTACCAAGATCGGATACCTGCCGCTGCGTTCGTCGCTGACGCAGGATCCCGCTGCACTCAAGCCGTGGGCTGACAAAAATCCGCTGCTGGCACCCAACCTCAAACAACTCGACTCGATCCAGCCCTGGCAGTCGTACCCCGGCAACAGTTACGTCCAGGTCGACGACATTCTCGCTCGAGCCATCGAAGAATCCGTGTTCTACGGTAAGGATCCGAAGTCGACGATGCAGGCAGCGCAGCAACGGGCTCAGGAATTGATCGGCTGACGAATCAGAATTCAAATCCAGGTAACGAGAATCCGAATCAGGAACAACTATGACAACGGCTATTCCGGTTCAACGGGCCAATCGACGGCTCGACCTGAACGGCACCTACAACTTTCGTGACGTCGGGGGCTACGCCGCCCGCGGAGGGCTTACCACCAAGTGGAACAAACTTTTTCGCTCGGACGCTCTTCACAGTCTCAGCCAGGCGGACCGCGAGGTTCTCCGCGCTCGAGGGCTTGCGCTCGTCATCGACCTACGCGACCAGGAGGAGCTGGACAAAGCCCCGAATGCCCTCGCGGGTTTGGATCTGAGGCAGTTCCATCTCCCCATCTTCGAGAATGAAATAGACCCTCGCAAAACAAGTTTGGACCTCGCGGCAATGTACGAACAGGCCATTGATCGGTGTGGCGTACGGCTGGCTCGCGCGGTGCGCGTAATCGCAGAGTCCGACGATCGCCCAATCCTGGTGCACTGCACTGCACGGCAGGCAAGGACAGGACCGGTCTCGTCGTTGCGCTTGCGCTGGCGGCCGTCGGTGTGGATTACCGCGACGTCGTCGCAGACTATTCGCTCTCCGAGGTCATGCTGGCCGGTAATTGGGCATCCGCGATGGCTGTGAGGTTGCGCGAGTACGGCATCGGCGGCGGGGAGGACATCGTCCAATTGGTCGGGGCAAGCCCCGCTGCGCTCATGCGGGCAAGCCTGCAATCCATCGATAACTCGTATGGGAGTGCCTCCGAATACCTTCTTGCCCATGGATTGAGCTCTGAGGAACTCGATCGCCTGCATCTTGCACTGGTCAACTGACACACGGTCAACTGACACACAATCGAAGGAGAATTTCTCATGTCCCAGTACGGCGAACCCGACCACTACATCCTGCATCTCAGCGACACTCACTTTGTCACCGACGGTGATCTTCTCCACGATTCCGTGGACAGCGATGCCAATTTGGCTCGCATCTTCGAACGGCTCGAGAGGACCGGCCAGCGCCCCGAGGCTATTGTCTTCACCGGCGATCTGGCCGACGTGGGAGAGCCCGAGGCATACGTCCGTCTGCGCCGGATAGTCGAACCCGCGGCCGAACGGCTGGGTGCACAGGTTATCTGGGTCATGGGTAATCACGATGCACGCCCAGCCTTCCGTAGCGGCCTTCTCGATAGCGCTCCGACTCAGGAATCCGTCGACTCGGTGGTCGACGTCAACGGCCTCCGCATCATCGTGTTGGACAGCACGGTTCCCGGATTCCATCACGGACTGATCAGTGACGAGCAACTCGCTTGGCTCGAAGGGGTGCTTGCTGTACCGGCGCCACACGGAACCCTTCTAGCGCTGCACCATCCGCCAGTTCCGTCGGTTCTGGATGTGCTCACTCTGGTAGAACTCAAGGATCAGAACAAACTGGCCGCGGTACTCGAGGGAACCGATGTCCGCGGTATTCTCGGTGGTCACCTGCACTACTCGACCACCTGCACGTTCGCCGGAATTCCCGTCTCGGTTGCCTCTGCTTCCTGCTACACACAGGATGTTCTGGCGGGCACCGGTATCCTGCGTGGCCAAAACGGTTCGCAGGCATTCAACATGGTCCACGTCTACCGAGATCGCGTACTGCACACGGTAGTTCCGGTGGAGGAGTCGGCGACTGTGTACGAAATGAGCACTGATCACCTTCAGGAGGCAATCGACAAGCTGGTTCCCGCGTTCAAACTGTACGGCTCCACCACCGCACCGGCGAATTGAGCCGCGAACATGTTCGTCGAAGTTCCAAGCGAAGGCGGGTCGGAGCGTGCCGTAGCAGCGCGCCCAGCCCGCTTCCGGTGGGCACCTCGCAGTGTGGTGCCTTACCTGTACCTGTTGCCGGCAGTGGTGTTGTTGATCGTCTGGATCTACAAGCCGCTCGGCGAAACCGTCAACCTCTCCTTCTACAAGTGGAACATGGTTCCCACAGTTCCCAAAGAATCTGTAGGACTGGATAATTACACGCGAGTTCTCTCATTACCCGAGTTGCATCAGGCGCTGCGCAACACCGTGGTCTACACACTCGCCTTCACGCTGTTCTCACTGTTGTTGCCGATCGTCATCGGGCTGGTATCGAAGCGGGTATCCGGACGCTCCAAGACGATCTATCAAGCCTTGATCTTCGTCCCCTTTCTGGTGACACCGATCGCCGGCAGCGCCGTGTGGCGTTGGCTGTTCAACCCCGACGGCGGCGTCATCCCGCGGGTCGCCGCAACATGGGGAATGGAGATAGGCAACATCTTTCGCGATCCGAAGTTTGCACTGCTCGGTGTCGTCGTGATCGTCGGATGGCAACTGCTCGGCTTCGGAGTCCTGGTCATCTCGGCCGGACTGGCCGGAATCAATCCGGACTATGCTTCAGCAGCGTCGCTCGACGGCGCGTCCGAGGCGACGATCACCCGCAAGATCACGCTGCCGCTTCTCTCTCCCACACTGGTCTTCCTGGCCCTCATGACGATTCTCTTGGGCGCACAGTGGGCATATCCCGTCATCGACATTCTTACCCAGGGTGGACCGAGCGGAGCGTCCACGAACATTTATTACCTGTTGTACCAGTTCGGTTTCCAGAACTTCGACGCCGGACTGTCAGCTGCTGCAGGGACTCTCTTCTTCCTCGGTTTCGGAATCATCGCCGTCATCTTCGTCCGCGTGTCGGACCGACTGAGCTTCTACGACAATTAGGATCTGACATGGCATTTGTTCTGGTCGACGCGCCCCGCCGTGCACATGGTTCCGGTGCGACGCCGGTGGTGGAGCACCTCAATTCCCGGAGCGAGAGCGGTGACGGGCCGGTCCGGTCTCGATCTCGAACGAGGCGGGTGATCGGGCATGTTGTCCTCGTGGCCGTAACCGTGTTCAGCATTTTTCCGATCTACTGGCTGTTTGCCACGGCCTTCCGTCGCCCTGAGGATTCTCTGTCCGCGAGCCCACTACCCGCGCCATTCAGCCTCGAGAACTTCCGATATGTGTGGAACACGATCCCGATGGCGTCGATGATGGTGAACACGTTCACCATGGCGCTGGTCATGTCGGTCAGCCAGCTGTTGGTCGCAATCCTCGCCGCTTACGGCTTCGCACGGTGGAATTTTTTCGGCAAGCAAGCTTTGTTCCTCCTGTTCGTCGGGTCGTGGTTGGTTCCGTTTCAGGTCACGATGATCCCCAACTATCTGCTCATCTCCCAGATGGGTTTGCTCAACACCGTTGCAGGCATCGTGATCCCGAACTTGTGCTCTGCCTTCGGAGTCTTGCTGATGCGGCAGCACATGGAGGCATTTCCGCGGGAGCTACTCGACGCCAGTCAGATCGACGGCCAGAACTCGTGGTCAACGCTCTGGAAGGTAGTGCTGCCCAACATGAAGCCTGCGCTCGCGGCGCTCGGCATCATGTTGTTCATCTCTGCCTGGAACGAGTACCTCTGGCCGGCACTCATCATGCGCCAGTCGAATTCCGTGCTGCAGATCGGAATCCGTAGTTTCCTCGGTGCCGAGGGGAACAACTGGGGCGCAATCATGGCTGCATCGGGACTGGCATGCTTACCGATCTTTCTGATCTACCTGTTCCTTCAGCGCTACGTGCGTGATGCATTTGTGCAGTCCGGTCTCAAATAGGACTCCTTGAAGGTAGGACTCACTGCAGTCCGGCTACCCACCGGGCAAAGACGTCGCTGAAAACGTCGTCCTCGCACGCGTGTACCGTGTCCGGAAAAGCGCAGCTCGGGAATCCCGAGACAATGTCGGTCAGGTCCGCCCCGCAACATTGAGCCACGAGTCCGCGCAAGAGATCAGCCACCGACCAGTTTTCGACAGACGAGGCCGCGGCACCTTCGTCCTCGTAGATGTTCACGAGATCGGCATGATGCCAGGACATCTCTTCTGCAACCAGGGCATCAGGGTTGAACTCCAACGCTCGGTCGAGTGCCTCGCGCAGCATCGAGTGCGGATCTTCCTGTCCGCGAAGGAGAATAGCAATGTCGGCGGGTGCTTTCTGCATGATGAACATCCAGGGCTTGCCGTCGGGAAAGACCCCGCCGAATCCGCTGACATTGAACGGCAGATGACTACTCAGGAAGTTGGTTTCGACGTCGACGTGTTGGTCGTCACCGAGGTGAATGAAGTGGCCCGATGCGATCTCGTCACCCACCGCTTCGTCGGCCCATGTGTTGTTCCACAGATCGGTCATGCGGCTGCCGTCGGGGAAATCGAGAACCTCGAACAGGAATCCCATTGCTACGCCTCACCGTCGAAATGCGAGCTTGTCCGACCGCTGAGTCGGCCCACCGATTGAGCGGAGGTGGCCAGGACGACTCTGCTTGTCTCGAAGTCCATTTCATCGCGCTCGGAATCTGATTCCGTTGCGTCTTCGGCTAGCGAGAATTCGAGTTCGACTCGCTGATCGGTGCTGGAGCGGACGGCGATCGTCAAGCCGAGGGTCTCGTCGCTGAACGTATCCAGTGAGCGCTCCGGGTGGAAATCGGCCGCAGCGTGGAAGAAAAATGCCGAAAGTCGTTCCACGAATCCGTCGCCGGCAGGTCGGTTGAGGTACTGGTTGTATTCGTCGGGGCTGAGTAGTCCCACGTCGAACACGAGTGTGGGGGCCTCCGTCTCGAGCGTCCGAGCCGGAACGGCGTGGCTGCGCAGAAAAACCGCTGCACCGCCATACCCGGGTAAGCGAAAACCTTCACGCATGTGGTGTGCTCCCGTCGCCGCGATGTCCTACACACGGTAGGTCACCGGCGATATATGCACCTCACGGACAGGCTGGTGTCACCAATTTGTAGATCTGTTCGGCTTGGGCCTGCGTCGCTTCCGTGTCGTTGTTCGCGGCAAGATCCCGGATCTCTTCGGTGACATCCTGCTCGCTGACACCGGCGGCGATGTCGTTGCAGGAGGTGAACACGATTTCCTGGATGCTTTCGTCCTCGCGATCCTGAGCGAGATCCGGGTAGGCGGTGCGGAAGGCCACAACAAAAGCGGCCAGTTTTGCCTGGTCGATCATTCCCAGGTCGGCGGTGGAGGTGACGGAGCTGCTGCGAACTGTTGTCGATTTCGTGGACGATGCCGTCGTCGATTCGGCGGTGACGCTGGTCCCGTTGTCTGTGTTCGCGTCGTTGTTTCCGCAGGCAGGAAGGGACACGAGGGCTCCTGCGACGATGATTGCTGCGATCGTTCTTCTCATGAGTTCTCCAGCTGTCGGCCGTACTTCCTGCATATCCCCCAGATCGGAGGGTGAAACATCCTGCCCGGCGGGTCATCGAGTTGTGCTGACCCACAATATTTTCGGAAAGGCCATGTCCGCCAACGAGTGTTCGCATGACAGGATCGGTCCATGAATGCTCGGTTGTATCCTCCGGTGGATCCGTACGAGTCGGGGATGCTCGATGCCTCGGACGGTCACATTCTGTATTGGGAGAGCGTCGGAAATCCGTCGGGAATTCCGGTTGTGTATCTTCACGGCGGCCCTGGATCGGGATGCACGTTGGGGGCGCGGCGCTACTTCGATCCGACGAGGTTCCGTGCGGTGCTGTTCGATCAACGTGGTTGTGGGCGTAGTCGTCCACTCGCGGACGGCCCTGACGTCGACCTCACCGTGAACACCACCGCGCACATCCTCGATGACATCGAGCGACTGCGTGAGCATCTTGGTATCGATCGGTGGATCGTCACCGGCCTTTCCTGGGGTGTGAGTTTGGGGTTGGTGTACGCGCAGGCGTTTCCCGAACGTGTGATCGCGATGGCATTGGGTGCGATCACCGGCGGTACCCACGCCGAAATCGAGTGGATTACCCGAAGCATGCGCCGAGTCTTCCCCCGCGAATGGGAAGAGTTCATCGAACCGGTGCCGATGGATGAGCGTGAGGGAAACATCGCTGCGGCATATGCGCGGTTGCTTGCGGATCCGAATCCTGTTGTGCGGGAGAATGCAGCGGTGCAATGGTGCCGGTGGGAGGACGTCCACGTGTCGTTGATGCCAGGCTGGACGCCCAGTGTGCGATACGAGAACCCGGAGTTTCGTCGCGTGTTCACGCGATTGGTGACACATTACTGGAGCCACGATTGTTTCCTGGTGCCGAATCAGATCATGGACGGAATGACTCGTCTTGCGGAGATTCCCGCGATTCTCGTACACGGTCGTTACGACGTCTCCGGTCCGCTTGATACTGCCTGGGCCATCCACAAGAGTTGGCCGAGTAGTGAGTTGGTAGTGCAGGGCGACGCCGGTCACGGTGGGGGTGGTTTCAACGGAGCGATGGTGGAAGCGCTGAACAGACTTGGTGGTTCTCTGAACGGCACGTAATTTCCGCTGGGGCACGCACGGGCCATAGTGTTGTCGGTTGTGGTGCTCAGTACGCGTTTCCCGGGTAGTAAGACCTTTGCGAAGGTTCGTGTTCTACCGCCCGTTGTGAAACTGCTCCTCCTCTCGATGGTGCTGTTCAACATAGGGTTCTATCTGGTTGTCCCGTTTCTTGCGGTGCACCTCTCCGAAGATCTCGGATTTGCGGCCTGGATTGTCGGCTTGGTACTCGGGCTGCGCATGTTCAGCCAGCAGGGCATGTTCTTCATCGGAGGAAGCCTTGCCGACCGATTTGGCAAGCGTCCGATCATCCTGTTGGGCATCGCCGTTCGGGTAGTCGGCTTTCTCATGCTCGGATTGGCCGAGAGCATGGTCGGCGTGATCACCGGAATACTCCTGGTGGGCTTTGCGGCTGCGCTCTTTGCACCCGCGGTGGAGTCGGCCAACGCCGAGTACGGCCGCGAACTCGAGGTGTCAGGAGTCATGCGTCGTACCGATCTGTTTGCCGTGGAACAGATGTGCAGTCGACTGGGTACCGTGATCGGGCCGGCGCTCGGCGCAGCACTGCTGGTGTTTCCGTTTTCGTGGACGGCGTCCGCTGCGGCGCTTCTGTTCGCGATCATGTGGGTGGGGTTCTACGTTTGGTTCCCCCGTCCGGGCGATGCAGACGGGGGTCCGGTCTCGACGTACACGCTGCGCGATGTATGGCGAAGCGTCCTGACCAACAACAACTTTCTGCTCTTCGCAACACTCTGCAGTTTTCAGCTCGTTGCATACAGCCAGCTGTATCTGATGCTTCCTGAACAACTCGAGCGTGGAGTCGGTTCGCAGTCTGCGCTCGGGTGGTTCTATGTGGGTGCTGCGGTATTGGTGATAGTGGGTCAGGGGCCGACTGTAGCGGTGGCTCATCGCATCGGACATCGCCGGGCAATCACCTTCGGATTGGTGTTGATTTCCGGTTCGTTTCTGGTGCCGCTGGCGACCGGTGTGAGCACCCAGGCATCTGCGTCGACGCAGATCGTGGGGCTGGCGCTCTGGATCGGCCTACTTCACTTGGGCCAGATGCTGATGGTGCCGCCGATGCGCGACACCATCGCGATCCTCGGTCGTGAAAGTAACCTCGGTGCGCATTTCGGCATGCTCAACACGATCGGTGGCTTGCTTGCTTTGCTGGGAACCGTGGGAGTCGGTGTTGTGTACGACCTCGTCGACAACGGCCACGCAGCGCCGGCGTCACCGTGGGTGATCGTGTCGGTCTGCGTGGCCGTCTCGGCTGTGGCGTTGTGGGTGTGGTCAGGTCGAACGAAGGTTATCGAGCCGCGATCGTCTGATTGATCTTCGCGACAAAATCCTCCAGGACAAACGGAATGGTGAGCGGATTCGGCATGGACACCGCATCACTGACGATGGGGTCCAAGCTGATCAGGCCGCCGGACTTCACAACGTTCAGGTTGGTGAACGCAGCCTGCGACTCCATCTCGGGGCGGGCCTTCTCGTAGTTGTCGAAAAGTAGGTAATCGCATTCGAGGAGGTCGTAGTTCTCGGCGGAGATCTCGTAGTTCAACTTGCCCGCAAAACGATCCTTCAGTGCGGCAGGCGCTGTGAACCCCAACTGAGTGAGCAACTGGGCCCGCGCGGCTTCGGGGCTGAACGCTCGCAGATTGCCGTCACTCCACCGAATGACGAGTGCTGCTGTCTTGCCTTCGAATTGTGGGTTCTCCGTACGGGTGCGAACGATCAGATCCTCGAGGTCCTGCACTTCCTGCTCGGCTTGTGCGGGAAGGCCGACAGCTGTGCCGATGCGGGTCGTCACTTCCTGCCATGGCAGCACCCAATCGGTCTGATCGGCAGCGTGCAGCACTGTCGGTGCGATTGCGCTGAGCTGCTTGTACAGGTCTTCGTCGATTGCGTTGTTGACCGCGATGATCAAGTCCGGAGCCGAAGCGATAATCGTCTCGATATCGAACTCGGTGGTGGCATTGGCCAATGGTGTCGGCTCGGCGCCCTGAACGGCCGAGTCGGCCCAGACGCCGATTCCGTCATCGGTCGAGCCCTTCCACACCGGAACCAGCACGGGTGTCAGACCGAGGGAGAGCAGGACATCCGCGTCGCCGATACCGACAGCGGCGATGCGACTGGGGGCCTGCTCGATGGTCGTGGACCCGAACTTGTGATCGATCGTGACCGGGAAGGCGTTCGGTTCGGCGTGCCCACCCGGGGCGCCGGCGGCGGACTCTTCATTCGAATTGTCACCGCAAGCCGCAAGGACAAAACCTGCGGCAGTGGCGAACGTGACGGACAACATGGCACGGCGGCTCAACATGGGGTTCACAGCAACCTCGTCCTTCAAGATAATATGGGTACCCTAACCATAGTCGAGGAATTCTTGTCGCAGCGTCGTTGCCTCCTTTCTGAGATCCTGGTGCCATGAATTCCGAGCATCGTCAACGCGAGTACGGCCTGCGATTCGATTGGGGTCTCCCGGGCGCCGAAGCGATCACCACCGATGTCGATGTGGCCGTTGTGGTCGATGTTCTTTCGTTCACGACCACTCTGAGTGTTGCTGCGGATGCGGGAATCGAGGTCTTTCCGTATTCCTGGTACGACGAGAGTGCATTCGAGTACTCCCGTGACGTCGACGCGGTTCTTGCTGTGCGACGGAGTGTGGCAACTGACGGCCAGATCAGTTTGTCTCCCAAATCGATTCGCGAATCGGAAAGTCCAGGACGGTTGGTATTGCCGTCCCCGAACGGGTCGACGATAGCGTTCGCTCTGGCTGCCGTGGCCCCGATCTGTGTGGGTGCTTCGTTGCGGAACGCATCTGCAGTTGCCGATTGGATTGTGCACCAGCTTGGTTCACGATCCCGTGTGGCGATTGTTGCGTCCGGGGAGAAGTGGCCCGGTGGAGAATTACGCCCGGCGGTGGAGGACCTCTGGGGCGCCGGTGCTGTTGTCGCGGCGTTGATTGCGGCTGGTTGGGGCGGTTCCGTATCGCCGGAGGCTCGAATGGCAGCAGATGCGTGGGTGGCAGTATCGGGTTCTTACGAGGAGCGACTGCGCGAGTGCGCTTCAGGACGCGAGTTGGTCGCTCTCGGATTCCCACACGATGTCGCCATCGCCTCTGAACTCGACGACAGCGATACCGTGCCCGTTCTCGAAGATCGTGTGTTTCGAGGTCAGCGCACCGGGCGTCGGTTGAACAAACTCCGTGCCCAGAGGTAGGAGAGGAAGGTGATCGCGACGCACCACCCGACTGCGAGGATTGCATTGTTCCCGATGGGCTCACCGAGAAGTAATCCCCGAAGTGTCTCGATTATTGGGGTGAACGGCTGATACTCGGCAAACCATCGAAGTACGGTCGGCATCGAGTCGGTGGGAACGAATCCGCTTCCCAGGAAGGGCAAGAGGATCAACACCATCGGAAGATTGCTTGCGGTCTCGACGCTCTTGCTGACGAGCCCGAAGGCGACGGACAGCCAGATCATGGCAATGGCGACCAAGATGAGGAGCGCGAAGGTCGCAATCCACTCGACGACGCCGGCGGTCGGACGGAAACCCACGGCGATTGCCACCGCGATGACGACAACGAGACTGACGATCGTCTGCAGTAGGCTGCCGAGAACGTGGCCGGTCAGCACGGACGTGCGGGTGATTGCCATGGTGCGGAATCGTGCGATGATCCCCGCGGTCATGTCGGTGGCGACGGAGATCGCCGTGCCTTGTGCTGCTGATGCCACCGTCATCAGAATGATCGCCGGTGCAACGTAGTTGACGTACTCTGCTCGGCCACCACCGCCTGGGCCGAGGCCATTTCCGAGTGTTCCGCCCAGAACGTAGACGAACAGCAACAGGAAGACGACAGGCATCCCGACGAGCATCACCGTCATCGACGGATATCGCAGAATATGTCGAATGCTACGGCGCAGCATGGTCTTCGAGTCCAGATAGGCAAGCGTCATGGTGGTCATCGCGCGTCGGTCCTTTCGGTGCCTGTGAGCGCCAGGAACACATCGTCCAGATCCGGGGTGTGGACCGAGAGTTCCTTGACGTCGATCGAATGAGCGTCGAGTTGGTCGAGAAGAGAACGCAATGAGCGGACGCCGCCGTCGCTGGGAACCTGCAGAACATAGGCGGCATCGTCACGCGAAGAATTGTCGAAAATATCTGCAGCAGAATCTAATTGATTTCTGTCGAAGAAGTGCAGCCGAACATGACCGCCGGGGATGTGGCGTTTGAGCTCCGCTGCGGTGCCTTGGGCGACAATCCGTCCGTGGTCGAGAACGGCAATGTGGTCGGCCAATTGGTCGGCTTCCTCGAGGTACTGCGTCGTGAGGAAAATGGTGACACCATCACTGACCAGCTCGCGGATGATCTGCCACATCGAGCGCCGGCTCCGGGGATCGAGACCGGTGGTGGGTTCGTCCAGGAAGATGATCTCCGGCTGCCCGATCAATGTCATTGCCAGATCGAGTCTTCGACGCATTCCGCCGGAGTACGCCGAAGCAAGCTTTCCGGCAGCATCGACAAGATCGAATTTTTTCAGGAGTTCGTCAGTGCGAGTGCGACGTTCGTCCCGGCTCAGATGATGAAGGTCGGCCATGAGGAGTAGGTTCTCCGCGCCGGTGAGATAGTCGTCCACCGCGGAGAATTGCCCGGTGACACCGATAACTGCGCGCACGGCATCGGGATCGTCGGCAGGGTTGTACCCCGCGATGCGGATGTTGCCACTGTCGGCGGGAGTGAGTGTCGAGAGGATTTCCACGATGGTGGTCTTGCCGGCGCCATTGGGGCCGAGAAGCGCGAAGACAGTTCCACTGTCGACGGACAAGTCGATTCCGTCCAGTACCGTCTTTTCGGAGTAGGACTTTGTCAGGCCCGTTGCGGTGATAGCTGGTTTGCGGGTCATCAGCGTTCCTTTTCACTAGATTTTTGGAGGCTCCGAACGTCGGATGACGATGTCGCCGTAGCTGGTATGTGCGTGGACGTCCACCCTGCGCTCGGTGGCAGCCGGTCCGTGAGTGGTGGTCATCTGGTTGTCGACGCGACCGAAAGAGGTATGAGCGTCGAATCGAGCGGCGGTACCGGATCGAACGCCGATGTGAATCTTGCCCGCAGCGGTTTTCGCGGAGACAACTCCGCTCTCGATGCTGTTCAAACGAATGTCACCGTTGGCTGTTGCGGCAGTTGCATCACATTCGGCATGCTCCACGATGACGTCACCGTTTGCCGATTTGGCCTTCAGCGTGCCGGCGATCTCGCCGATAGCGATGTCGCCGTTGGAGTTCTTGACTACCGCGTTGCCATCAACTCGGCGAATGCGGATTGTTCCTGATCCGGTGCTTGCATCGACGTCGCCTACGACATGCTCGACAGTGATTGCGCCTGCGCCGGTGCTGATGTCGACTGGCCCGGTGGTGTCCAGTGCGCATTCGCCACTGGAGAGTTTCACGCGAGATCTTCCGAGTGTGCCGGTGGCGTGGAGGCTTGCGACGGCCGCTGCGCCCTCGAGCCCGCTGCCGGAGGGAAGTTGAATCGAGACGTCGACAGATCCGGTTCTGCCGAAGATGCCGAGACCGCGCTGTTTCGGCGTTTTGATCTGTAGTCGACCACCTGCGAATTCGACGCGAGTCTGTTCGGCGACGCGGATATCGGCATCGTGAGAGGAGTTGCTGGGCAAGACTTCTACGACCGTGTCCTCGCGGTCGCTTGCGCTGATCCGGATACGTCCGACAGAGATGTCGATGATCGCGGTGATGGGGTCCGGTGTGCTGAATGTAGGCATGGTGATACTCCCGACGATGTTGTCTTCGGTTGGTGAAAGAAGTTGGTGCGCAGGTGAATCTGGTGTCAGTGCACCCAGCCGGTGAAGGTATCGGCACCCTGAGACGCGCGTTGTCTCGGAGCATTCCGGCTTGCGCCGCCTTCCAGCGCGGCCGCAGCCGAGCGGACCAGCCACGCGTTGACCGATATCCCGGCCTCACGGGCGGCAGCCTCGATTCGGTCCTTGAGTTCTTGACCCAGTCGCAGGTTTATTCGGGTCATCGCGGCATCGTCGGACTCCGTGATGGCGCGTGGGACCGGTGTCGGCTGCTCGTCGGCGTCGATAGGAGTCGGTTCGCGCAGGGCAGGTGTCACAACAAATTCGGGTTCACGCCCACGTAGGCGGAGATCCACCGAACCTGGTGCGAGATCGCGGGTGATCTCTGCTGCTGCCGTGGACAACGCGTCGAGGAGAGTGAGTCGTACTGCTGATTCCAGCGGTGCGGTCAATCGTTCGGCGAGTGTCTTTGTGTCTTCTCCGCCGGCCTCGGCAGCCACCGCGAGTTCGTGGCGAAGGTTGTCGACGTACGGTGTCAAGTCCATGGCATCACTATGGCACCACTTTGGTGCCATAGCAATAGTTTGCTGGCACATGAATACGAATGTGCAGGTCGTTGACGTGTCCGGCGATCCCATTCGCGGCGGACTGGCACACTGGTAAGGGTGAATGCTGACAAACCGAATCGACGCCGCCGCGTCATGCTGTGGATTGCCGCAGTTCTCGGTGTTGTCGTCGTGGCTGGCGCCGTCGTAATTTCAGTCGCACCATCGCGATATCTTCCCTGGGATACCGCCGAGTTCCCGGTTACCGATTTGAGCGCCCTCACTACGGACCAGGTTCGTGTGCTCGAACTCCTGCGGGCCGAGCACGAACAGGGACGTCCGGGCACTTTCTATTCCGATGGCATCGACGAGGAATGGTGCGCCGATTTTGTCAGCTGGATCATGCGCGAAGCCGGACGTCCGCTGTCCAATCCGAACTCCGGAAGTTGGCGTATTCCTGGCGTTTACACACTGCAGGAGTATTACCAGGGAATCGACGCCTACTCGGAGAACGACGGTAGCTATACACCCGACATAGGCGACGTCGTGATCTACGACAGCTCACGATTGTCCGGCCAGCACACCAACATCGTTGTATCCGTCGACGGGGACAAGGCAATTACCGTCGGCGGCAACGAGTTCGGCAAGGTCCGAGTGCATGATCTCGATTGGACGACGGATTCTGCGGTTGTGGGATTCGGGACGCTTCATCCCTGATCAGGCGAGGGCAAATCGGCAGTTGTTCGAAGTGATTCCCGGGTGGGTGAACTGCACCCACCCATCGCCTTGTATTCCCGAACTAGCATCGGGGAATGCCTTCCAGTGAATTAGGAGATTTCCTTCGCTCGCGCCGTGCTCAGGTCTCCCCGAAAGATGCGGGGATCCACAGCTACGGCACTCGACGCGTCCCTGGGCTCAGGCGCGAGGAGGTTGCGATAATCGCAGGCCTGAGTGCCGATTACTACACCCGCTTGGAGCAAGGGCGAGAGCGTAATCCGTCGACGCAGGTTCTTGATGCGCTTGTGCGTGCATTACGGCTCGACGCAGATCAGGAGATGCACCTGTACCGGTTAGCAGGTCTGGTGCCGAGCGACCGTGGTTCAGGTACCGGGGAATCTGTGAGCCCCGCACTGCTCCAGTTGATGGACACTTATGACTGGACTCCGGCATTCGTGCTGAACAGGACACTCGACATCCTTGCGCGCAATCGGGTCGCCGACACACTCTTCTCGCCGTTCAGCGCCACCGATAATCTGCTGCGGATGGTATTCACGGATCCGGCCGGCGCCGAGTTCTACGCCGACTGGCAGCATGCTGCGCAGGCCACCGTCGCAACACTTCGACTAGCCGTCGGCCATGCCTCTGCCGATGCGCGTTTGCGCAAGTTGGTTGATGAACTCACGGCGGCCAGCCTCGCGTTCCGTCAGTTCTGGGCAGAAGGTCATGTCCGAGGTAAGACGTTGGACGCCAAGGAACTGGTCCATCCCGAGGTTGGCGCAATGAGTCTGACCTCTCAGACATTTGACGTCCGTGACCGGCCCGGACAGCAGTTGGTGATCTATCAAGCGGAGCGTGGTTCGCCCAGTGATCGAGCGTTGACGTTGCTGGGTTCGCTTACCGCGACCAGGGATCAGGAGCGACGCGGCACGGATCTGCGTTCTGGTCGACCCGCCACCTGACCCCTGGTCGTTCGGACTGCTGTGCGCTCGCGGAACTTACTGCACGCTCGCGGCGGGGCGAACGACGATCTCGTTCACGTCCACATCCGATGGCTGATCGACAGCGAATGCAATTGCGTTTGCGATTGCTGCAGCCGGTATTGAGACGGCGCGATACGCCTTCATGTCTTCCCTGGCTCTGTCATCGGAAATGCTCTCCGCCAGTTCGGATTCCGTAACACCGGGGGAGACGACGGTGACGCGGACGTCGCCGGACGATTCCTGGCGTAGCCCCTCGGAAATCGCGCGAACCGCAAACTTCGTAGCGCAGTACACCGCCCCGGTCGGCACCACTTCATATGCCCCGACCGACGCGATGTTCACGAAATGACCGCTGCCTTGAGACTCCATGAGTGGTAGTGCTGCGGCGATGCCATGAAGCACGCCACGAACATTCACGTCGATCATCCGGTTCCACTCGTCGATGTTCAGTGCGCCGAGTGGCGACAGGGGCATGACTCCAGCGTTGTTGACCACGACGTCCACCCGTCCGAACTGTTGATGGGCAGCGTCGACGAATGACCGGAAATCGGCAAGGTCAGTTACGTCCAACCTGCGGAACGCCGCGGTGCCCCCGGCTTCGACGAGCTCGTTGACGAGGTGCTCGAGTTGTTCGGTACGTCGTGCGCCGAGGAAAATCCGGTGACCGTCGGCGGCTAACTTCCTCGCTGTCGCGGCCCCAATTCCGCTGCTGGCCCCCGTGATCAGTATTACCTTGTGCTCACTCATGACTTGTTGCCTCTCGGTACAAGACGAGATGCTCGTGGTAGAGCACCCCGTCGCGAATATCTCCGGTTGCAGTGAATCCGGTGTCGTCGACGTAATCGAGATGGCTTCCGGTTACGGAGTAACGGCCGGTGTATGCGCTTATTCGGGTGCCACGTGCTTCGTCGTAGCGGCCGTCCGCCCGCAGTTCCTGGCGTATGAAACCGTCCGATGTCACCCACATGCCGATGACGTCTGCCCGGTCGATAGTGGTTCCGGATCGATCCATCACTGTCCTCTCAGTTCGGTGAACCAAGTCTTGCAAGAGAATTGGCTGATAGGCAGGACGTAGCCCGGCTGGGTGCCACACACCCTGTCATGGAACAAGTCAATGTTTCTGTCTACAAGCACTATTCGAGCAAACTTGCCCGATATGTCTCTTGAATCGAATAGATGTTCGAGTATAATTAGGTCAGGGTGGGGAGGCCTTGATGACGACGGTGAGCGATTCAATTGCGGTGGGGGATGTTGTAGCTGGTTCGGCGGCGGGTGTGCGCGGTAGGTTGTGGCGGTTACGTCCGGCCGAGGTTCGTGATGTTGCCGTCAGCGCATCTGTGGAAATCCTTCGGTTGGAAGCGATTCGAGTGGCCGCGGTCGACGAGCTGACACTCAATCCCGACGAACAAGTGCTCTGCTACCGCGGTGTCGGACGGTGGTTGGCGGCCAATACGATGCTGCAGAACTCGGCCGGCAACAAGATCGCTGCCCTCGGTGCCGCACTGCGATCGTTTCCCGATATTGCTGCGCAGTTCGAGGCCGGTGATCTCTCGCTCGACCATGCGGCGTTGATCGCCGCGTTCTGCGAGTCCCCACCGAAGGGGATGCCGGACAGCGCGTTAACACCAAGCCTGAAAACCCTTCTCGCCGCCGCATCCGGGGTGGAAGCGACCACTACGAAGCTGCGGTATGCGATTGCGGTTTTGGAGCGGATTTTCGAATCCGATCAGCCTCCGCCCGGCGAGGATAACGATCTGAATGCGCTACGCATCGCGCCGACGCTGAATGGTCGGGTCGTGATCAAGGGCGATTTCGATCCGTTGACCGGCGAGATGTTGTTGTCTGCGCTGTCGGGGTTGTCGATGCCGAAACCGGCGGCGGACGGGACTCCGGATCAGCGGTCGGCAGCCAAACGCACCGCCGACGCGTTCACTGAACTCATCCGCAGATATCTCGACAACGCTGTTACCGGTGTGGATGGTGGTCAGCGTCCGCATGTGAATGTGCACATCACCGCGAAAGACCTTGCGGAGCATCGCGAATGCGCCACCATGCGAGTCGACGATGACGCGCCGGATGTCGAGGACGAGTCTGTGTTGGAGGATCTTGATGTCGGCTACATGCCGTGGATGGGCCCGCTGAGTGTGAGCAAAACCCGGATGCTCGCGTGTGATTGCATGCTCTCCACCGTCCTGATGGACGGCAAGGGTGCACCGCTGGATGCGACTCCGCTCAAGCGGCTCGTCACGGCCGAGCAACGCATCGCGCTGATTGCCCGGGACAAGGGTTGCGCCTTCCCGAACTGCGATGCGGTCCCGGCGTGGTGCGACGCGCACCATATAAAACCGTGGTCGGCGGGCGGTTTGACGGTGATGGACAACCTCGCGTTGCTCTGCCGCAGCCACCACACGTTGATGCACAGCACCAGTGGGTTCCGCGGCATCTGGGAAATCAAGATGGGTTCCGATCACAAACCCTGGTTCATCCCACCGTCCGCGATCGACCCGAAACAACGACGCCGCCGCTCCACCACCCGCCAAGGCCCCGTCCACCGAGACTGAAAGCGGCCCTGCCGGAACCGCATACCGCGCCTGAGCTTCGCATCACCAGCCAGCCGATGCGAAGCCCACACGCATGTGCCGCACCATTGGCCACTATGTCGATCGAATACATCCCTGCAGAACTGAAGAGTTGAGTGCGGGGCAATGGGATTCATCCACAGCAGTTGGCGTATTCGCCGTATTTCTTGGCGCTCATAGGAGCTGTTCTACCATTCCTGACGACGCCTTCTAAGGTTAACCTAATTAGCATGACTCGACTCCTTGCACCCTCCGCCACCGATCGTGACTACTGGGCGATCGTGGACAACCTGACCCGACGCGGATTTTTCGGCATCGGAGCCGGTGTCGCAGCCACTGCATTTCTCGCTGCGTGCAGTAGTTCGGAGAGTGCGACGCCGGAAAATGCGGAGACCTTCGAATTCACGCGCGGCGACGAGAAGCTGATCATTCCGACGGACCCGCAGAACGTGGTTGCTCTCGATCCGAGGGACGGCCTCGAATTGTCGATCCTCGCCGGATACCCGGTGACCGCCTACCCGTCGGGCGCCGCCGAACACCTGCGCCGCGAGGTTCCGAATGCCACTGGCGTCGAGATCTTTGCCGAAGGTGCTTCGGATCCCAACTTTGAATACATCTCGACCCTCGGCGCCGATCTTCTTGTCCTCAGCGCGGGCTGGTGGGACACCGGGTCGTACGGCAACGACCGGATGCAGCAGATCGCTCCGGTCCTGCCTGTCGGAAAGGACTTCACCCCGGAGTGGCGGAAGGTCATGGTGGACTTCCTCACTGGCATCGGGCGCAGTGATCGTGCCGAAGAAGTGCTGGCCGACTACGACGCTCACGTGGCTCAGGTCCGCCCGACCGTCGAACAACTGATGACCGGCAAGAAGGTTGCGTTTGTCGCCGCCGCGGAGGATCAGATCGCGTGGTTCCAGAACGATTTCCGCACTGCCGTCGCCGAGGACTTGGGGTTCGAGGTTTTGCGTGAAGGCCCCGACCTCCGCGTGATGCTCGGACCGGAGCAGTTCAACCGTCTGGAAGAGGCCGACGTCATCTTCGCCTTGGATCGCAGCGCCACCGGCAGTGTGTACACCTCGCCGACGTGGCTGCGACTGCCCGCCGCACAGGCCGGCCGAGTGATTCCGTTCGACTACTACAAGGCCGCGGGATACGCCCTGACCGCCAAGGTTCTGGTCGACGACTTGGCGGCCGGGGTCAAGCGCTAGAAACTACCTCTTCAGCAGGGTGCGGATCGCATCGACCACTTCGGTGGGCGCCTCTTCCGCCATGAAGTGACCTGCGGACAGCGTGCGGTGCTCGAGATCGGGTGCCCACGCTTTCCACAGAGCCTCGGCGTCGTAGCCGAGCATGGAACCCCAGTCCTGCTGGATGACCGTGACCGGCATGTGCAGTTGGTTGCCCGAATCCCGATCGGCCTGATCGTGTTCGATGTCGATGCCGGCCGACGCGCGGTAATCGGCAACGATCGACGGCACCGCCTCCCGAGAGGCGCGCAAGTATTCCGCCCGCACGTCAGCCGGAATCGCTTCGCGGTTTTGCGTCCACACGTCGAGAAAGTACTCGAAGAACGCGTCCGCGCTGGCGCTGATCATCTGCTCGGGGAGGCCGGGTGGCTGGGCCATGAGATAGAGATGGAATGCCACAGCAGCATTCGATCCGTGCAGGATGTCCCACATATCCAAAGTGGGGAGCACGTCCAGTGAACCGAGCTGCGTGATCACATCCGGATGATCCAGCCCTGCCCTGACGGCGACCAGTGCGCCGCGATCGTGGCCGACGAGGGCAAACTTCTCGTGTCCCAGTTTCTTCGCTACCTCGACAATGTCGGCAGCCATTGTTCTTTTGGAATACGTGCCGGGGTTTTCCTCCATCGGCTTGTCGCTGGCCCCGTATCCGCGGAGATCCGGGCAGATGACGGTGTGATCCGACGCCAATGCGGTGGCCACGTGACGCCACATGAGGTGAGTCTGGGGGAAACCGTGAAGAAGTACGAGTGGTGTTCCGCTTCCGCCGACGGCGACGTTGAGACGCACGCCGTCCTGTGCGGAAATCTGCTGGTAGTCGAAGCCTGGAATGGTGATCGTCATCGGTCGCTTTCGTTTGTCGGGGTGATGGCAATCAGCCTTGCCGCACTCGATGAGCATTCGATGAGCGCGATAGCGTGGAGAGATGCGAGACCACACTGTCGGCGGACCCAATTTCGGAGTTCTGGGTCCGGTGGTTGCGTGGAACGAATCAGGTGAGCCGATCGATCTCAAAGGTCCACGACATCGAGCGGTCCTCGCTCGCCTCGTAGTTGCTCGTGGCCGCGTCGTCCCAGTGGACCTGATTGTTGATGACCTCTGGGTCGATCCTCCGGCCGGTGCGACCAGCGCGATACGTACGTTCGTTTCCGCGCTGAGACGTGCGCTCGAACCCGGTCGTCCGCCGCGAACGAAGCCGAAAGCCATTGTCACCGCGGGGCCCGGCTATGCCCTTCATGCCGCACCCGATGCGGTCGACGCTTGGAAATTCGAAAGATTGGTGCGTGAAGCCGCTGATTCGGCGCCGGCGCAATCACTCGAACTGCTCCGAGTCGCCCTCGAGCTGTGGCGTGGACCGGCGTATGCGGAGTACGCGGAAGAGCCTTGGGCTCGTTCGGAACGATCACGCTTGGAGGAACTGCGCCTGACAGCGGTCGAGCGCCTCGCTTCCACGCAACTGGATCTCGGGTTTGCCGCGGATGCGATTCCCGATCTGGATGCTCACGTGACGGAACACCCTTGGCGAGAGGATGGTTGGCGACTACTCGCTCTCTCCCTGTACCGCTGCGATCGTCAGGGCGACGCTCTGGCAGTCCTGCGTCGCGCCCGAAAGCTACTCGCCGAAGAGTTGGGCATCGACCCCGGTCCCCGGCTGGCAGATCTCGAGGCTGACATTCTTCGCCGCGAGGGCTACCTGGATCCTGGAGCGGCAGAACAGATATTCGCTCAGGTGTCGGCGGAGTACGACCGAACTGTCGCGGCAGGATCCAAGTCGAGATTGGAATCAACCGTCGGCCTGCTCCGAAGTCTTGCGGTAGCGGGCGGAAGTGGGCTGGAGACTGCTAGAACGCAGCGACTGAAGATCATCAGTGCTGCTGAGCAATTGGACGACGTCGAACTCACCGCACGGATTATCGGTAACTACGACGTGCCCGGAATCTGGACGCGATCCGACGATCCTCGGCAGGCTGCGCAGATTGTCGAGGCCGCTCAGCGCACTATCGATCGACTTCCTGACGGGAACGAACTCGCTCGGGCCAGACTGTTGGCGACAATCGCACTCGAATCACGCGGACTGTCCGGTGATCGTGGGCTCGAATATGCCCGCGCAGCAGTACAGATCGGTCGGACCCTCGACGATCCAGGGCTCTTGGCCTTTGCCCTGAACGGGTTGTTCATGCAGACGTTCTGGACAACGGGCCTGGCCTCCGAGCGCGACGGCATCGGCCGTGAACTGGTAGATCTCTCCGTTCGGCACGGCCTCGCCACCTTCGAGATCCTCGGCCATCTGATCCGCATGCAAGCCCTCAGCGCACTGGGACAATTCGATGCAGCAGAGCTACATGCCGAGACAGTTGATCGACTGGCCGGACGTCACGAACGGCCGTTGGCAGCGGTGTTCACCACCTGGTTCCGCGCCGTGCAAACGGCCGCCAGTGGTGCGGAAACCACGCACTGCGAGATGCTGTACGAAGCTGCGGCGGCCAGTTTTTCCGGTTCCGGTATGCCCGGACTCGAGGATGGAATTCTTCCGCTCGCAATTCTGGCACTCCGAGTATGGCGCGGCGTACCGGCGGCATTCGATCCCGATACGAACTGGGGCTCGTACGAACCTTGGGCCCGGCCGCACCTGCTTCTCGCACACGGGAAAGTGAACGAGGCCGCAGCGGCAGTGAATGCGTTGCCGAACCCACCAAAAGATCTGCTCGCCGAAGCGTTGTGGTGCCTCATCGCCGCAGCCGCGGTCGCTGTCGGCGACCGTCAGGTCATGGAACGAGCGCGGGCTGCGCTTTTGCCCGCCGAAGGCGAAATTGCCGGCGCAGGCAGTGGAATGCTTACGGCCGGCCCGGTCTCGGACTACCTCACGAGGTGCAGCGAGCCCAGCTGAGTTCCCGGCCCGTGATCGCGGAGGACGCGATTCATCCGCGATGGGTGATGTCTTCTCTAAGTGGGTACTCGAGACTAAGTGGGGGAAGTGCTTTCTCGTCGAAAGGAACGCTGATGACTGCTCCACCACGAGAACCCGCCGAGCACCCTGTCAAACAGGGGTTCGCGGTCGGTACGACGTTCGCGGCGGCGATTCTGCTGCTGACAGCCGGCATCGTTGCCCTGCTACAGGGGATCGCTGCTGTCGCCGACAACAATCTATTTGTCGTCGGAATCAACTACACCTACAAATTTGATATCTCGACGTGGGGCTGGATCCACATCGTTCTGGGCATCATCGGAATTGTGGTGGCCCTGGGCCTCTTCACGGGTGCGGTATGGGCAAGAGCGTCGGCAATCGTGATTGCGTCACTCTCCATCATCGCGAATTTCTTGTGGCTGCCGTATTACCCGATGTGGTCGATCCTGGTGATTGCGCTTGACATCGTGGTTATTTGGGCAGTTGCAACGTGGGATACCGCGTAGATCGTCACGTCAGGCACATCACCACATAAGACACTGTGGCCCCGACCGCTTCCCCCCGGCCGGGGCCTCAGCCATGTGAACATCGATCAGTCTGGGAGTCTGCGTAATTCGGCGACGGTCAGCCCCAGTGAATCGAGCCGCGCCATGATGCTGCGCATCGCGCTGTGATCGGCAACGGGACCGTACAGGCTGGTGTAGCCGCCGGCGGATGGTGCCACGTTCAGTTCGGGGAACGCCGCCTTCACCCGGTCTGATACTTCGCCGTCGATCAGAAATTGGTAGCGGGTGGGAGTAGTCATCGTTTCTCTCTCCCCTCGGGTCAACACTCATCGACTTAGCCTGTATCCCATCTATTTTCGCCTCGACGAATGATGAATACGTCATCCCCTTCGGGTGAATGCCATGCCGCAAAGGACCTACGCTGCGTTCATCCGTTTCGTGTGATGTCAGATCCGACTCTTCTGCCTAATCTCTACCGAGAGAGAGAGAAGAGGCCGAAATGGGTTCTGTCATCGGAGATCTGTTGCCACTTGCGGTAGGAGTGGCGATTTCGCCGATTCCGATCATCGCGGCCATCCTGATGCTCCTGTCGAAGCGGGCGGGAAGTACCAGCATCGGGTTTGCCCTGGGCTGGATAGTCGGAATCGTCGTTGCAACAGTGATATTCGTTCTCCTGTCGAATCAAATGGAGAAATCAACCGATTCTTCGGCCGGTGTTTCGTGGATCAAGATCGCCTTGGGTGTTCTCCTGCTTGCGTTCGGGGTAAAGCAGTGGCGCGGACGTGGCGGTGAACACGAGACCCCCAAATGGATGCAGGCCATTGACGACATGACGGCAGCCAAGGGATTCGGTCTCGGTTTCGCGTTGGCCGCGATCAATCCCAAGAATCTGATGATGTGTATCGCCGCCGGTATCTCGATCGGCGCTGCAACGTTGCCGACCGGACAGATAGTCATCGCTGTCGCGATTTTCACCGTCATCGCGGCGTCGACTGTCTGCCTACCCGTGATCGGGTATCTGATCGCGGCAGATCGGTTGCGTACGCCGTTGGCCGAGCTGAAGGTCTGGCTGCAGGACAACAACGCGACGGTGATGAGTGTGCTGATACTCGTTATCGGGGTTGTGTTGATCGGTAAGGGAATCGGCGGGTTCTGACCGAGCGGAGGTAGACATGGGGTCTTTGTTGTTGCAGCAGATTCCGCTCGCGCTCGGCATCATCATGAGCCCGCTGGCGGTAGTGGCTGTGGTTGCGGTGTTGTTCTCCGACAGGGCGCGGATCAACAGCATCGCGTATCTCATCGGGTGGTTCCTCGGAATCATTGTGTCGCTGTCGGTCTCGTTTGCGATTTTGACCGCGCTGCAAGTACATCAGCGGACGCACCCGCCGCTGTGGGTACCTATCCTGCACCTGATCCTTGGAGCAGTACTTCTGGCTGGGGCCTGGTTCGTGTACACCCGCAGTCATCGGCGGATGCATGCAATGGTGGAGGCGACCGGGCCCGGTGAGATTGCCGCTGCGGCCCCTCAGCTGCCGAAAATGCTGCAGTCGGTAGAACATTTCACACCCGGCCGCTCCGGCATTCTCGGTTTTGCGCTCTTCATCCTCAATCCCATCGACATGTCCTGTGCCATAGCGGCGGCCATGAACTTTCGATTGAGCAGTGCGACATCGTCTGCGCAGTGGGCCTCTGCAGTGGTGTTCGCACTGGTGTCAGCTAGCTCGGTGGCAGTTCCGGTTGCACTGCTCTTGATCAAGAAGGAGAAGGCAACAGAGCCGCTGCAACGAATTCGCACGTGGATCGCCACCAATACCCATCTGCTGAACGTGGGACTTCTGATCCTGATCGCGGCGATGCAGATCAGCAAAGGGATCCAAGGACTATGAGCATTCGACACACTCACACCCCGCTTGTCTTCGGTTCGCTGGCCGGCTATCAGCGTGCGTGGCTGCGGCCCGACATCATTGCCGGGCTCACGGTGTGGGCGGTGCTCGTCCCGGAAGCCTTGGCATACGCCAGCATCGCCGGCGTCCCACCCGTCGTCGGGCTTTACGCAGCGGTACCCGCGCTGGTTCTGTATGCAGCTGCAGGTAGTTCGCGCCACCTTGTTGTCGGTCCGATGTCGGCCACCGCGGCATTGTCTGCAGCATTGATCGCTCCCTTTGCCGGTGGCGACGACTCACGATTTGTCGCCCTGTCGGTCGGACTTGCCGTCGTCACCGGTCTGGTCGGGCTACTCGCCGGATTCGTACGGTTGGGATTTATCGCCTCGTTCATCTCGGAACCAGTACTCAAGGGTTTCATCGTCGGGTTGGCGCTGACCATCATCATCGGGCAGGTCCCGAAACTGCTGGGCGTCGAGAAGGGCGAAGGTAATTTCTTCGTGCAAGCCGCGGCGGTGGTGCGTGAGTTGGGGAGCGTGGACGGACTCACGGTCTTCGTCGGATTGCTTAGCCTGACTCTGGTGTTGGCGGTCAAGCGGTGGTTGCCGTTGGTTCCCGGATCACTCCTGGTTGTTCTGCTGGGCATCACCGCGGTCGCACTGTTCGGCCTCGACGATCGGGGCATCGACATCGTCGGCCACATCGACGCCGGGTTGCCGAGTGTCGGGCTACCGGAGGGAGTGCGAGCCGAGGATTACCTGGACTTGATCGGACCCGCTGTCGGTGTGCTGCTCATCGGTTTTGCCGAAGGTTTGGGCGCAGCAAAGACTTATGCGGCCAAGGCGGGCTACACCGTCGACGCGAACCGCGAACTGACTGGACTCGGTGCCGCTAACCTGGGCGCCGGACTGTGCTCGGGCATGGTGGTCAACGGCAGTCTCTCCAAGACCGCTGTCAACGGCGGGGCCGGAGCCAAGACGCAGCTCAGTGGGCTCACGGTTGCAGTGCTGACGGTGTTGACGCTTCTCTTTCTCACCGGGCTGTTCGAGAAACTGCCCGAAGCGACACTCTCTGCCGTGGTGATCGCCGCGGTGGTCGAACTGGTCGACTTCTCTTCTCTCGCAGCGCTGTACCGAGTGTGGACCAAACGGTTGGGCAGCATCTACGGCGTGGCGGCGCGCGCCGATTTCGCGGCAGCGATAGCGGCGATGTTCGGTGTGCTCATCTTCGACACGTTGCCGGGCTTGATCATCGGAATCGCCGTCTCGATGCTGCTGCTTCTCTACCGCGTCTCCAAACCGCATGTGGCTGAACTAGCCAAGAGTGGCTCACGGTGGGTGGATATCGCTGCTCATCCGGAACTGCAGGAGAACTCGGACGTGAAGCCTTCCGGCGGCGTGATCGTCGTACGGGTGGAAGCGGGACTGTTCTTTGCCAACGCCGATCATGTTCGAGACCGGATCGACGATCTTGTCACCGACGACACGTCCATGATCATTCTCGACGCCGAGACGTCACCGTTCATCGACGTGAGCGGGGCACAAATGCTCGAACAGTTGCGAGATTCGCTGGCGCGGAAGAACATCGTGTTCCGTGTCGCCCGCGACGTTGGGCAGTTTCGGGACGTTCTCGCCGGTACTCCCGGTGGGGGTGTGAAGGTCGACGTCTACCCGAGCGTCGCGGAAGCCATGGCTGATCGCAATGATCGCCGGAGTTCGTGATCGGCCTGTAGTTCATGATCGGCGCAGCCAACTCCCGAGTGGTCCGTCGTCTTTGGCAACGGATCCGACGATTGTTCCTGCAACGACAACAATGGCAGAGAATACGAACAACCAACTGATGAGCGTGAACATCACTCCGAGAAGACCGAATTGGTCTTGTGATGTGCGTGTGATCCGCGGAAGGAAGAGGGTGCTGGCAACGTGAAGGGCACTTAGTCCGGTGGCGGTCAACAGTCCTGAGCCGATACACATGCGGGTGGTCATCCGGTTGGCTGTCAGTAGCATCGGAACCAACGTCCAGACCAGTGCCCATACGCCGTAGACAGCCGCGAATCCCAGCAACCGTCCCACTGCGGGAATCGAATCCAACTTGTGGCACACCGCGGCGATGGCAACCGAACCGGCAATGACGAATACGACGGCCAGCCACCGCCAGGCTTGTCTGAGCGTCGCAATCGGCACGTGCCAGATTCGCCCGTACATCCGACCCAGTGCGCGGGCATACGACGTCGAACTGATCAGCAGCATCAGCAGACCTACGATGCCGAACGCTGTTGCGGATCCGGTGCTGACGTCGGCCGACGGGAGTTCGACGCCGAGGTTGTCGCGGGCTGCGTCCGAGAGTGGTTGCAGACGTTGAAGGGTCGACGCGGCAATCATTACCGGCAGTAGGGATGTGAATGCCTGTGCTGCGAGGGTCATTGCGCTGTCGGCCAGCCCGACTTCGACAATGTCGAAGGTCACGCGCGATGCCAGGCGTCGACGTGGTGTGACGGTCACCCACACCTTCATACGGTCGCGGGTGTTGTTGTAGATCTGAGCGGGCAACTGTCTGCGCATCGTGCGGCGCGTCTGCTCAGATGAGTCCGCCACGGCGCGCGGCTTTCAGAGCGTCGCGACGATTGCTGACGTCAAGCTTGCGATAGATTCCGCGCAAGTGGGTTTTGATGGTGTTGACCGAGAGGAACAGGGTCTCCGCAATCGATTCCGTGGTGTCGCCCGAAGCGAGTTCGCGCAGCACTGTGTACTCACCCGGGGTCAGAATCGGAGCGATGGCAAGTTCACGTGGTTGCACGTGTGCCCGCACCCGCTCGGCAAAAGGTTCTTGATCTCCGAAATGCCCGGTGAAATCGTCAAGGATTCCTCGCAGAGCGTGACCGTAGTCGAGGAAGGGGCGCAGAACGTTTCCACGCTCGGCGGTACGCAATGCGTCGTGTAGTGATCGAAATGCCTTGCGTGGTTGGTGATTGGCGGAATGAATGACGGATTGCAGCACGGATGTGTAGACGCTGTGAGCGAGTAACGGGCGGTCGGGTGCCTCCGTAGCGGCGGTCAATTCGGTCTGCGCCTCGGTGAGTCTGCCGCCGGCCAGTCGCAGAGACGACAACGCCAAGTGTGTCTCGGTGGTGGCTCCGAATTGCTGGGACGCGTCGTGTATCAGTCGGCTCGCCCAGTCCAATTCGCCCACCGAGAGACAGACATTGACCACAGTGGGTAGGAGTGCAGACGTCGCGACCGAGAACGTGCCCAGTTCGATCGCATTGATCATGGCATCCCGGATGTCCCCGGCGGTCGAGCGCCGATCTTCCGCAGTATCGAGGCGCCGCAGTCCGAAGGTGATGACACTGTGCCAACCGAAGGCGGGCATGCTGACGCCGAGAACATCGGCCTGGCGGCAGTTTTCGATTGTGGGGATCCGATACGGAAGATCTGGTGAACTGCAAAGATATGCGCCGAGGGCTGCTACCGATGTTGCCAACTCGTACTCCGCAGTGCCGGTGAGATTGTGCTCGGCAGCGAAGGTGAGGGCGTGTGTGGAGTGGGCGATCATCGCTTCGATATCGCCGTTCATGGCGGCCGAGAATCCGACACCGGTGAGGGCCCTCAGAACCAAACAGCTTCGGCCGCGAAGCATTCCGAGTGCTGCGGCTTCGGTGTATTCGGTGCTTGCGCGCCCGAAGTCGCGGCCGAGGAAGTATCCGGTCGCAGATTGAAGGTGTGCAAACGCTTCGACGTCGGACGCAGTGCTGCGGCGGCGTTCGGCGTGTCGGGAGAATGCGGTGTCGAAGCCCGGACCGGCGCCGGCGTACAGAGCCTGCAGCCTCAACGCGCAGAAAAGCGGGTCGCGATCCAACCCGGATGACGCGGTTTCCAGGAAATTCAGGTATGTCCTGGCAGTGGTCACGTCACCGCCATGAAGGGCGGAGGCGGCGAGGAGCATTCGAGTGCAGGGTGATTCGGAGACGAGAGTAGGAACGGACTCGAGTATTCGGGTCAGATCGCTGCTGTATCCGTCCAGAACGAGTCCGAGGCCGCAGCGATCGAGGAAGGCGATAATACGTTCCGGATCGCCGATGGAGGCTTCGAGTTCGAGTGCTTCGAGTTCGTGTTGATGCGTCTCGAACCACGTAGCGGCTTGATGGTGCACTCGGATGCGTTCGTTCTGATCGACCCGGCGAAACTCTGCGCACAGGTGTTCGCGCAGCAGAGGATGGTAGCTGAACCATGTTGTGTGATCGGTTGAATCGGTACGTGTGAGTGGCAAATTGAACTGAACCAGTGTGTCGATTTCAGTCACTGCGTCTTCGCCGGTGAGAGCTTCTGCCAAGTCGACGGAAAATGCGTCGGCGACAGAGGTCTTGAGCATGAAGGTCGTGAGATGTGTGGGGAGTGCGGCCAAGACCTCGTCGACCAGAAAATCGGCGACCGGCCTGGGGGTGTGTGTGAATTCGTCGACGGCGTCCGCAGTGTCACCTCGTCCTGCGAGATAGGTGCCTGCCAACCGAACCACGGCACCCCATCCTTTGGTGAACGATTCGATGAGTGCAAGTTGTCGTTGATCCAGTTCGATGCCGTATTCGCCTAACAGCACTGTGATTTCGGTGCTGTCGAAGGCAAGATCATGTGCTTCGAAGCGAGTCAGACGGCCGTCGAGGGCCAGTCGATGCCAGGTCAAGGGAGGTTCGTACCGGGCCGCGAGGATGATCGTGAGGTTCGGTGGTGCGTCCGCGAGAACCTGATCGAGGGTACTGATCGACATCGGATCGTGAAGGGCATGAACGTCATCGAGGATCAGCGTGATCGTATGTTCGCTGGCCTCGATCGCTTTCATGAAGTGGGAGTGCCAGAGCTGCGTCGGTGCACCGCATGCAATGGGTTCGATATACGTTGCGAGCGCTTCGGCGAGCGAAGTGCACAGAACGTGCGGATTGTTGTCGCGTTCGGCCAGCGTCAGCCAGGAAACCGCTGCGGGAGACTGTTCACGTGCCCAGTCGGCCAGCAGAAGTGTCTTGCCGGCCCCGGCAGGGGCACACAGTAGATTCACCGCGCGAGCGTGGCGGGCGGCAGAGAGCTTTCGATGCAGACGGGGACGGGAGATCACATTGGAGATCGCCGACGGAGGGCGGAATCGGTTCTCGTTTTCGCGCGCGATCGCAACTGGACCCGACGGACTGGCCGTCGAAACGGATGCGCGAACCGAACTGCTCATCAAACTCCCGAAGTTGGTGAGTGCGACGCGGTGTAGTCCTGTCAGATCTTTACCCACGCGAGGCGTTGGCTAATCACCTGGCGCAAGGTGGTGACCAAGGTCCCGCCGCGAGCGATATCGAACTTTCGCGTTGTGGAACACTGTGAGCCGTGAAGCGGATGTCGGGAATCGTTCTTGCTGCAGGCGTTGTTCTTGCCGGGGCCGGCTGCGGTTCGGCGGCGTCACCTGCAACGTCGTCGTCTGCCCCGGCGCCGGCTGAGGTGTCTGAGTCACCCGTCGCCCCGGCTCAATCGACTGCCCCGGCTCAGTCGACACCCGAATCCGAGCGTGCGCTGATCAAGGCCACCAAGGCCAACGACGTGGAGGCCGCAACCGCCCTGATCTTGGCCGGCGCTGACGTGAACGCCAAGGATTCCATTCAAGATTCGGCTTTCCTGTATGCCGGAGCGGAAGGTTTGAACGAGATCCTCGCGTTGACACTCAGTCACGGGGCGGATGTCTACAGTGTCAACCGATTCGGTGGTACTGCCTTGATTCCCGCCAGCGAGCACGCGCACGTCGATACTGTTCGGATGCTGATCGCGGCGGGGGTGCCTGTCAATCACGTCAATGACCCGGGGTGGACGGCATTGCTCGAGGCTGTGGTCTACGGCGACGGTTCGCCGCGCTACCTCGATGTGATCACGCAACTGCTCGACGCCGGGGCGGATCAGAATATCAAGGACGCGGACGGACGGACTGCGTTGGAGAATGCGCAGAATCGTGGACAGGCCGATGTTGTTGCACTGCTGACTTCGCGGCGCTGACGGCACCACACGGAGTTCGGACCCGTCGGTTTTGATTGGCGAAATAGGGGTATCCCCGCTGGGCTTGATGTCTCGCCCGAAGTGATCGCCCATCCGACTCGAAGGAAACACATGAAGATTTCCCGTGTATTCACTGCAATTCTGTCGGTAGTGGTGGTGTCGAGTGCCGGAATCATCCTCGGTTCCGGCGGCGCGAGTGCCGCGCCCCAGCCCACCGTGGTCCTGGTCCACGGGGCATTTGCCGACGCGACAAGTTGGGACGGTGTGGCTGCCGATTTACGTTCGCGAGGCTATGAGGTTGTGACTCCGGATAATCCGCTGCGGGGGCCGTCGTACGACGCGGCGGTGATCGAGAAGACCGTCGCGGATATCGACGGGCCTGTTGTCCTGGTAGGGCATTCGTACGGTGGTGCAGTGATCACGAATGTCCACAATCCCAACGTGCAGTCGATGGTGTACATCGCGGCGTTCGCGCCGATGCAAGGTGAGCCGGTTCAGCTCACGATCGACCCGATTCGTTTCCCGGGAAGTCAATTGCTTCCTCCGGCACTGGCTGTGAAGGTCGTCGACGATGCGCATGCGATAGGCGGCAAGAACCTCGACGGATATGTGACCGACGAGTACTTCCATTCGGTCTTTGCGCAGGATGTCTCCGAGGAAACCGCGGCAACGATGTTGGCGCATCAGAAGTCGATCGCGTTGTGGGCCAATCTGGAACTGAGTGGTCCGCCGTCGTGGGCGAATACCCCGACGTGGTACCTCGTGGCCGGTGACGATCGGGTGATTCCGCCTACCGCACAACGGTTCATGGCCAATCGAATGGGTGCGCACACCAGTGAACTCCCCACGTCACACGCCTCGCTGGTCTCACAGCCCAGCGCAGTCGCAGACGTGATCGTGGCGGCCGCTCACAGTTAAGTGCGCGACCGCCACGAGATAGAGCAGGTTAAGCGGAAACGATCACCGAGGAGCCGTGGCCGAAGAGGCCCTGGTTAGCGGTGATGCCGATGCGAGCGCCTTCGACCTGACGGCCTTCGGCTTGTCCGCGCAGCTGCCAGGTGAGCTCGCACACCTGCGCAAGCGCCTGTGCGGGAACAGCTTCACCGAAGCAGGCGAGGCCACCGGACGGATTGACCGGGATGCGGCCACCGATGGTGGTGTCGCCTGCACGCAAAAGATGTTCGGCCTCGCCGCGCTTGCATAGTGCGAGATCTTCGATCCAGTCGAGTTCGACGGACGTGGCGAGGTCGTACACCTCGGCGACGTCGACGTCCTCGGGTGAGATGCCGGCTTCCTCGTACGCTGCGTAGCCGATGGATTCCTTGAACGTGCGCTCTGGAGCCGACACAGCGGAGCTGGAATCGGTCGAGAAGTTCGGCATGTCCATGATCGTCTGCGGGAACGTCGGAGTGACCGTCGAAATCGCCTTGATGCGAACAGGTTCCGCGATACCCATCTTGCGGGCGTATTCCATCGACGTCAGCAGGATGGCTGCGCCGCCGTCGGAGGTGGCGCAGATGTCGAGGAGGTGCAGCGGGTTGGACACCACGGGGGAGGCCAGCACGTTTTCGACGGTGACTTCCTTGCGGTAACGCGCGTTGGGGTTGCTCAGTCCGTGCTTCGCGTTCTTCACCTTCACGTTGGCGAAGTCCTCGGCGGTGGCGCCGTACAGATCGATGCGTCGACGCGCGTTGAGTGCGAAGTATGCCGGGTTGGTCATGCCCATGAGGCGGAAGCGCAGCCAGTCCGGGTCGTCCCAACGCTCACCGGCGACGGGTGCGAGGAAGCCTTTGGGGGTGGTGTCCGCACCGACGACCAGGGCAACCTCGCTGAGGCCGGCCAGGATTCGGGCGCGAGCGGTGTCGAGTGCCTGCGCACCCGTCGCGCACGCTGCGTACGACGTGGCGACGCGGGCGCCGTTCCAGCCGAGAGCCTGAGCGAAGGTGGCTCCGGCTACGTATCCGCCGTATCCGTTGCGGACGGTCTCGCCGCCGACGATGAAGTCGACGTCTTTCCAGTCCACACCCGAATCGGCGAGGGCAGCGCGAGCGGCGGCGACGCCGTACTTCACGAATGACTGGCCCCACTTGCCCCACGGGTGCATACCTACACCGAGTACTGCAACGTCCTTGCTCATGACTGCGACTCCTGATCAGCTGCGGCGACAGGCTTCCAGCGCCACGTCGTACGAACTCCGGTTTCGTCGGTGTACAGCGGCTCGACAACCAATTCGACGGTATTGCCGACCTTGAGATCGTCGACGCCGAATCCGTCGGCTACCTGGCCGAGGATGACAATGCCCTCGGGCAATTCGACTGCGGCCAGTGCAAACGGCACGTACGGGTCGGAGCTGGGGATGTACGGCGGCGGCGGCTGGTACTGCGCGTCGGTGTACGACCACACCGTGCCGCGGCGGGAGAGTTCTACGTCGCCGAACTCTTCGCCCGAGCAGCTCGGGTTCTTGCAGAACGTGGTCTCGCGCGGGAAGGAAATGGTGCCGCAGGATTGGCACTTCGTGCCGATCAGAGCCGGTTCGGGGCCGGTGGTGAACCAACCCTCCACCGCAGGTGTCACGCTGCCGCTCGGTGCCGACGTTGCAGTCTCGCTCATGCAAACCTCATCTGGTGGGCGTGCCGGATCCGAGGATCGTGGCCCGCTGTGCCGCTTACTGGAACAGGTTGCAGTATTACACGATAAGCAGCGCAGATGGGTCGAAACTTTCGGTCAGTGGGACGCTTTCCAGAGCGTTCGACGCGGTGGTTTCACCTCGCGTGCGGCTTTGACGATGGACGACACTTCACCCTGGTCGAGGATCTTCTCCCGAACGCGTCCGTGCGCAACGCCGCGATCAACTTCGGCTTTGTCGATTGCATGCCAACCGGCGCGATCGACGACGGCATTTTGTCGCGCCCGGACGAGCCGATCGAGGGCGGCTGCGTCGGGGGTCGGGGTGCGTAGACGTCCGTGGTTGAAGTCGTCGACGAGCATGCGGACAGTTTCCTGGGCGCAGGATTTGTTGGTGCCGATGTAGCCGCTGGGTCCGCGCTTGATCCAGCCCGTCGCGTAGACGCCGGGGGTGCCTGTGACACGGCCCCCTTCGTTCGGGATCACCGAGGCCTTGTCGTCGAATGGAACACCGTCGATGGGAACACCTCGGTATCCGATGGACGTGAGAACCAAGCCGGCATTGATGGTTTCCGTGTCTCCGGTGGCTTCGATGCGGACAATTCCATCGACGTCGACCAGCGCGTTGCGATCGAATTCGACCCCGGTGACGCGATCCTCGCCGGAAATCGCGGTTGGTGTCAGGAGATAGCGCAAGGTGATGCGTTTGCTTCCGACTTCGACGTGATCACGATTCTTCAGCGCCTCGAGGAGTCGGAGTTTCTGCTCGACAGCGTGCGGCAGTGACTCGGCTTTCTCGGTGATCGGGTCGAGGACCATGTCATCCGGTCCGACGGACAGTTCGATATCCGGTAGCGCCATCAGGCCGGTGAATTCGGGAACCGTGAAGGCGGATTGCGCAATTCCGCGTCGGCCGACGATCACTACCTCTTCGACGCGGCTCTTCCGCAATGCTGCGAGCGCGTGGGCCGAGATGTCGGTGCCGGCCAGCTTTTCGGGATCTGCCGTCAGAATGCGGGCGACATCGAGCGCGACGTTGCCGTTTCCGATGATGACGGCCCGCCGCTGTGAGAGGTCGAAGACGTCGTCGGCATGATCGGGATGACCGTTGTACCAGGCCACGAAATCGGTGGCCGACGCAGTTCCCGCGAGGTCAGCGCCTGGGATGCCCAGGCCGCGGTCCTTGGACGCGCCGACGGCGTAGAGGACGGCATGGTGATTCTCGAGGAGTTCGTCGTGAGTGACGTGTTGACCGATCTCCACGTTGAGGTAGAACTCGAAACCCCGCTGCGTGGCGATCTTGTCGAAGAGTCGCGTGACCTGTTTGGTCTTCTGATGATCGGGTGCCACGCCGGCGCGCACCAAGCCGTAGGGGACGGGTAGCCGGTCGAAGACATTGACCTGTACGCCGGGCTGTGTCAGCAACTCGTCCGCCGCGTACATAGCGGACGGACCGGAGCCGACGATCGCCACTCGCAGCGGCGGACGCTCCTGGTCGATAGTCGCGGCTGGGATCACCTTGGCAAGTAGCGGGCGGGGCCGCTGCTCCTTGTAGAAATCTGCATTGATCGAGAGGAAAACCCGTTGCGGTTCAGCTAGTTTCGACTCGGGAACGATAGCGTCGACCGGGCAGGCAGAGACGCATGCGCCGCAGTCGACGCAGGCCTGTGGATCGATGTGCAGCATCTCGGCGGTGAGGAAATCCGGTTCGTCCGGCGTCGGATGAATGCAGTTGACCGGGCAGGCGTAGACGCACGAGGCGTCGCTGCAGCAGGACTGCGTGACTACGTGTGGCATGGCGGTAGGGTCCGATCTCGGCTAATGCGGCAGTGTTTCTTATGCGGCAGCGTTGTGTGCGCTGCGGTGGGGTTCGCTGCGGAAACGTGATGCGCGGCCGTCCATCTTGCAGGCCTTCCACACCAATCGTGATGCACGGTTCATCAAACCTGTTTCGGTCGCGAGCATGCGGACGTCGCCGAAGTAGTTGCGCAGCGTCTGACGCGATTCCGGTAGCTCCCAGAACAGGTCCTTCTTGACGGACTTCGGGATGTCGAACTGATTCCAGAAGGTCTTCGGCGGAATCACGATGGCATCGCACAGAATTCGCATGGTGATCGGGAAGAGGAGTGAAAGGACAAAGCGGCTCGGCCGTGACATCAGCGGAATGCGTCGGCTCAGGAGCTTGTGTGCAAACGAGATGTGTCGTGCTTCTTCGGCAACGTGAATTGCCATGACGGAAGCCATGATCGGGTGGATATCGCCCCCGGAGCGCAGGATGCTCTTCTGGATGTGGTCGATAGGTTCTTCGCCTGCAAGGACGCCGACGAAAAAGAGTTCAGGAAAGGGGCCGGCAGCAAGCGGAATGAACGGCGCCACCATGCGCATCATGCGATTCATGCCCGGAGCGTCAGCGCCGATACGGTTCACCATTTCCTGGAACATCATGGTGTGGTTGCACTCTTCGACGGACTCATGAGTGCAGTACCGAGCCTCGGCCGACTGGTTGGGCAGTGCAAAGACGTACTGCATCATGCCGCGGATCAAGATGTTCTCGAACTGCAGGCCGACCTTCGCGACATTGGCCTGACGCCACATCCCGATTTCGATTTGCTTGTCGACCGACTGTGCCTGGTACCACGGATGAGCACCAAGCGGATCCGTCTCGGCCGGGAGGATCCAGCGAGTATCTCCTGGGGTGACCGCAAACTCGGGGGAGTCCCAATCGATGTCCAGATAGGGATCGAAGTGCTTGTTCACGGATCCCTCGGACAGGAGGCGAAGTGTCTCGTTGTACGTGTCGTCGGATGCTTCAGCGTTCTTGTCGAACGGCATGTTCTTGTTGAACGGCGTAGTGAGCGTCATGTTGCGTCTCCCTCTTCGTCGTGGTCACCGCTGGTCTTACGTGCGGTTTCGGTGGTATCGAGGGCCGGTTCGTGTGATCGCAGGCACTCGGTCTGGCTTTAATGTAACCACAGGTATCAGGAAAAGCTAGTCCCAGACAGTTCGGAGATGACCTACTGATGAGTAGCTTTGTGGACTTGGCGTCAGGAGAGGATCCATGGCAAATGGGCGCGCAATAACTTACTGCTCGGTAATCTCGTGAAACTACAGAAAAAGGGACGGAAGATGACGATGATCAGCAGGCTTGTGGGCAATTTCGTGTTGAATCCGCCTACGCGGCTTCGTTCGCTGCTACCGCTGCCTGGCGTCAATCTTTCGGAGAAAACCATCGTGCTGACCGGTGCGTCGTCCGGCATCGGGGAGGCAACCGCGCACTTGCTGGCGGCTCGCGGCGCCGAGATGATCCTGGTTGCCCGGGGCCTTGACGAACTCGAACGGGTGCGTGACGACATCCACCGAGAAGGAGGGTGGGCACACGTCATGCCTGCGGATCTCTCGAACGGCGAAAGCGTCGACGAACTGGCCGACTCGATAGGTGACCAGTTCGGGACCGTCGATGTTCTGATCAACAACGCGGGTCGCTCGATTCGTCGCAGTGCTATTGATTCCGTGGAACGGTTCCACGATTACGAGCGGACGATGGCACTCAACTACTTCGGTCCGGCGCGACTGACCCTTCGACTCCTGCCGTCGATGCTCGAGGCAGGTTCCGGTCATATCGTCAACGTTGGCACGTGGGGTGTGAGCGCCGGCGTGATGCCCAGGTTCAGTGCGTATCACGCGTCGAAGTCCGCGCTCAGTGCCTTCGGGCGTAGTCTCGGCGCCGAATGTCATGGCACAGGAGTTGATGTCAGTACCGTGCAATTTCCGCTGATTCGCACCCCCATGATTGCGCCCACCGCCGATTACGTCAGCCAACCGGCATTGACGGCGGATCAGGCAGCGTCATGGATTCTGCGGGCAATCGAAACGCGGCCGATCGAATTGTATCCGCGTTACGCCGGCCTACTCAGGGCCATTGGTGCTATATCACCTTCTGCGACAGATGCTTTGGTACGACGGTCTGGCATCTGAAATCGCCATACCGCCGAATTTCGTGAACGCTGAATCTGATTGTCGCGACTTACACAATCGGCGAATATCGCCCGTAGTAGAAGCGCGTATGAGCATAATTTGAAGCAGGCGAATGCGTAATATCTTGAAAATAGCATCATATTAGAGGGGAATAACTAGTGGCAGACATTCGCCGGAAACCCGTGCGGGTCAGGGAGATTTCGCTGCATGCTCGCGGAATTCTGTCGCGGAACCCAGCCGTATTGGCGGTCACTGCCGGAATTCTCAGCGTCGTGTGGGTGCTCGGTGCAACCTGGTCGGTGGCGCGGGGTAGTGGCTATTCGGGGGATCCGGCTGGGGGCAACCCGGGTGTTCTCGTCACGGCAATGCTCATTCTGACTGTCTTGACAGTGCTCGCCTGTTTCCGTCGGCGGTATCCGGTGTGGATGTATCTTCTGACCCTCGTCGGCACAGTGGCTCTGGCCCTGCTGCTCGAGGATCGAGTAGCAGCGGCGACTCCGCTGTACTGGTTTGCGATCATAGTCATGGCTGGGAGAACTATCGGAAGTCGTTTGGTGCTCCTGACAATTGTCGGAATGATCGCGGACTTGTGGATGACAACGCGATTTCGAGTAACCGCAGTAGGTGAAAGCCTGACACTTGCTCAGGTCCCGGCAGGGGAGTTGCCGGAGTTCTTGTTAGCGCCCGTTGTGAACATCATGACCAGCTACGTGCTCATGATCGCCATCGGGAAAGTTGTGCAGAGATATCGGTGGCAAACGTCCGCCAGTGCCGCTGCCATCGAGCAAGTGCACCTGAACAGTGAAGCCCGAATAAGCGATGCGATCACAGAGGAACGCCAGAATATGGCGCGCGAACTGCACGACGTCGCCGCACATCACCTCACCGGTCTGCTCATCCAAGCCAGGTCGGCGGACAAATTGTTCACCTCCAACCCCACTCAAGCGAAGGCACTGCTAGGAGGCGTGATCGATCATGGTGATCGCGCACTGAACAGTTTGCGTCAAACTGTGGGGATTCTGCGGTTGGGAGAAGTCGATCCAAAGTATCCGCAACCGATGATCGCGGACATCCCGGAACTGGTGGAAGGCTGCCGCGCGTCCATTCCGTCTTTGGAACTTGATCTCGAGGATAGTTTCACCGAACTCGACAGTGCCGTGCAGCTATCGTCCTATCGAGTTGTGCAGGAGGCGTTGTCGAACATTCTCCGACATGCACCGGAGAGTTCCGCCAAGGTCACATTGCGTCGTGAGCGTGATTCGATCAGCGTCGACATCACCAATATTGCTGGCAGAGTAACGCCCGCGACAGATGGTCAGAGTCTGGGGATTTCGGGAATGCGTGAACGCGTCACCCTTCTGGGCGGATCCCTTCTCGCCGGCCCCAACGACAACGGTTGGACTGTAAAGGCGGTCATTCCCACTGCCGGGCAGATCATCGGGTAGTTACTTCACGGCAAAATCGGGCAAAATTCATCCAGGACGTCTGTCCGATTGATAGCTTGAGGCACGCTACAGAGTTCAATCCTTCGTGGAAGGACGTGCCGGTGACATACTCCAGTGTGGTTGGTGAGGCGGAAAACGACGACGCCGAGAAAGCAGCCACGTGGGACTGGTGGGAAATGGCCGTGGGCTCGCAGCTTTCTTTCCTAGCCCGCATCGGTGTTCTATTGGCGGGTGTGCTGAGTATGACCTATTTGGTCGTTGCTTTGTTGAGTGCAAATACTTTTCCGAAGAATTCGGAGGCTCAACTCGACTACAAGCAACTTCTTGGTCCGGTTCTGGTTATTGTTATCAACACAATTGCATTGGCAAATTCACGTCGGCACCCAATAATTTTCTACACGATCAGTGTTATCTCGATGATGGTACTTGCGTTTGTACTGGATGATCGTGCCGCGGCAGTGACGCCACTCTACTGGATTTCGATTTTTGTTCTCGCAATCTTCACGGAAGGGCGTAGCTTTGTTCTAGCTGCCTCGCTGGGATTGAGTGCTGACATTATTGTCAGCACTTATCTGCGATCGGACGACCTCGATTCTGCATCTTCGGTCGCTGCAATTGCCGGCTTGTCGATTAATCCGGCGGTAAACGTCGTAATTAGCTATGGGCTCATTGTCGCATTGGGAAAAGTTATTCAGAATCAGCGTCGTCATAAGCTTGCCGATGGCGCGAGGATTCAGCGGTTGAAAGAGGAGAGGGACACGGCTGTCGAAGTGGCGGTGGCAGACGAACGAACACGCATGGCACGTGAACTACATGATGTATCCGCACATCATCTGACCGCTGTAATAATACAGGGCAAAGCAGCTTCGGAGATATTCGAGAGCGCACCTGGTGAGGTTCCGAATTTACTAGTTGGAGTTATTGACCAGGGCGAAAGAGCGCTTCGAAGTTTGCGCCAGCTCGTTGGGGTCCTACGGATCGGGACCACTGAATCGCAAGAGCCTCAACCGTCAATCCGAGCGGTGCTGAGCCTTGTAGAGGGGTGTCGCAGTTCTGGTCTGATTGTCACGGCCGAAATTGACGGTGACCTTTCAGGCATTGACAGCGGCATACAGGTTTCTTGCTACCGCATCGTTCAGGAAAGTCTGTCGAATGCTCTCCGCCATGCGCATGGTAGCCGAGTTTCGGTTTCAATAAAAAGGAATGAAGGCGATTTGACGATATTAGTTGAAAACAGCGCAGGAGAGTCTCTCGAACGTACATTGAGCGGCCAGGGGCTGGGATTGATTGGGCTCAGGGAACGCGCCGAGTCTCTGGGTGGTTCTTTTGATGCAGGGTATTCCGGCGACGGTTCATGGAAAGTCCGGGTTGGAATTCCACTTGAAAGGCAAATTCGAGGATGATTACAGTTCTCATAGTTGACGATCAGTCGATAGTCAGACGTGGGTTAAGGCTATTTTTGACGAACTGCATAGACGTATGTGTGGTTGGAGAAGCGGACTCCGGGCCGAGTGCTATACGTCAAGCTGTCTTGCTTGATCCGGATGTAATATTGATGGATATACGAATGCCGGAGGGTGACGGGCTTTCTGCCGCGGAGGTCATTCTCGGCAAGCGTCCTTCGCAGAAAATTATCATCATTACGACTTTTGGACATGATGACTATTTGTACTCATCTATTGATCTTGGCGTCTCAGGATTTATTTTGAAAGATATTGATCCTAGTGAGTTGTCACAAGCGATCTACACTTCACACAAGGGTGGAACTGTTATCAGTCCGAGCTTGCTCGGCAGTCTGACAAGAGAATTTGGTCGTCGTTCTGTTTCCTCTGTTGAGCAAGCCCGTCGAGTTGACGTCGCTTCGAATTCCTTGACTTCTCGCGAAGTGGAAATTGTACACTGCTTGGCACAAGGTCTGAGCAACGATGAAATCTCGGCGAAGCTAAGCATTGAGGTGACTACTATCAAATCTCATCTTGGTCGTATATCGAGCAAGATCGGAACGAAAAGCAGGCTCCAAACTGCAATCTGGGCCTATAGATCCGGACTTGTTGACATTCAAGCCTAGGGGCAGAAACTGCTCTTTGGGTGAGTGATTGGCCGCGGATCCGGAGATCCGCGGCCATCCGCCTTAGCAGAGAGCGACGCTCAGGGCGCTCCAGGAATACACGTCATCATCAAATTGTCCCGTTGTTGTTCCCGATACGGCGATCTCTTGAAATTCGAGTATGGACATCATGATGAACAACCTTTCATTCTGAGGTACTTCAGTTTTATCTTTGCCCTCGTCGGGCAGAGATTGATTACGATTAACCAGCTCGTGTGTGTCGTTAACACTTAGAGGGATGATCCGTTTGGCGTCCATTTTGCGTATGCGCTAAGTGTGCATGCGCCTGCCTGAAATGGTACTCAAACTTAATCTTGGGCGCCAAGTAATGCGACAGTGGTCCTTTCTCTTTACCTCCCTGTTGTTCCTTGATTCGCTCCTGATTTTTCTAACCAGGGTTGATTAGGCCATCGAGTGATCGGTGGTCAGTCTCGTATTATTCGCAGGAAATTCGCTTCCGAGGAATGGCGCTTTGGTTTCACGTGTTCCGTTGAGGCTATCGGAGTACAGGCCTAGTACATTGGAGATTCCTGCTGAGCCTGTCGCCCAGTCGGTAGAAAGACGAAGAAGTTGCTCTCCAGGAAAGTGAAGTCCAGCGTGGTCTGGAATGGCATGTAGCTGCAAACGCCTGACGTGAGAGTCCAGGTGTTCACGGGTATCGCTGTACTCTCGTCCGCTGTCGATGAGTTTGAGGAGATAGTAGATAAACCCCGCGCGCCCGTTGAACAAATTGGACTGGATGCAGAATTCTGCGGTAGCAGCACGAGTGATCTGCTCCAGAATACGTTCGTACCGAGGGGATGGGGCATGTGATGCAAGGCGCATGATCGCAAGCCCGACACCCGTGGACCCGCTGGCGATGTAGGGCAGTTTCCTCCATCGCTCATTCAGTTGGAGCGAACCGTCAGCGCATTCGATAAGCAGCGAGATGTCTTGCTCGAGAATTTCTTTGGCATTGACGAGATCGCTCTGATGCCCGAGCACTTCATACGCGCGAATCCAGAAAAGTGCCTGGCCGCTTGCGCCGCGCATGAGTCCACCTTTCCCGGTGGCGACATACAGTTGGCCGTTTTCCGACTGGATGGAATTGTTGGGGGCGTGCGTGCGGGTGAGCATGATCCGTCGAATACGATCAACCGCCGCAAGAGAGTCCGGATCGCCATAGCGGTGGTGCCGCTCCAAGAGATACAGTCCGATGCCCGCAAGCCCACTGAAGAGGTCGGTGGTCAGGGTTTCGAACGGCGTTTGATGCAATTTCTCGGTCCAAGCATCGGCCCGGCAATCCAAACCGATACTTTCGAATGTATGGGCGGCGCCGGCTAATCCGTCGTATAGACCCAGTTTGACCTGCGCCGTGCGCTCGATCTTTCGTTCAACCCACTCCGCTGTGAGGAGTTGGTCCTCCTCGCTCATTGTTGTTGTCAGTAGATTTCCGCATGCACCATGAGCGATGCCGAACGAATCTTCGGAAAATTGCGCGATGTCCCCGGGATAGAGGCGGTCATCCCGCCCAAGCTGTCGGGATTGGCGGATGCCAAGGTCGATGAGCGATCGGATGCTGTCGATGCTGTCGGCGTCATGGATTGCCCATTGCCTGACCAACTCTTCGGCGCGAAGTGCTCGAGCGCCGGCGTTATCTACGACCGAATGCGGACACAGTGCGTTGAGGATGCTGTCGCAGTAGTCATCGGAGAGTTCGAAGAGAAGACGTGCCTCTGCGACCAGCTGCTCGATCTTCCCGGCGTTGAGATCGAGAAGAACCGTGAGTGGCAAGAAGATCGAAATCTTCAGGCAAGCAAGTGAATACAGATCAGAAGCAAAACCTTCTCGGCCATCGAGGGGCGTGAAACCAGGAGCTCCCATGGATTTGACTACGGCGTCTTGTCCCTCGACGTAGGACATCTCGAAATCGATGAGCTTGACGGAGCTGTCCGGACAAACGATGACGTTATTGGGATGGAGGTCGCCGAACACGATCCGCCGTGTATGCAGGTGCTCGATGGCAGCTTGAGCTTTGTCGATGATGCCCAGAGCCCAATCGCGATATGACCGTCGATCGGATCGGGTTTCGTCAGCGCGAACCAACGGGTTGCGCGCCACCATCTCCTTGTTGAGCGTTGTGCCGAGAACAAATTCCTCCACCAGGAAGTGGTGCCCGGAGTGCTCGAAATAGTCGTATATTCCCGCTACGTATGGTGCATCGGCCAGCAGTCGAAGGATGTCACGTTCGCGTTGAAGACGAGAGACCGCGTCGCGACCATCCGGCGCGATTCCGGCGAACGGGCGTGCCTCCTTGAGGACGACCTCGGTTCCGCCGTCGTCCAACCCTTTGTACACCCCGCCGCCGTTGGAGAAATGGAGGGCGTCGACAATTTTGTACGGAAACGGTTGATCCGCGTCCACTGCGAACAGCACTTCTTTTTGTTTTTTGACAAAGTCAGGAATCTCGACCCACAGAGGTGGCTTGAATGCCGGATCGCGTACGTCCGGAACCAGTCGGCCGTTGGGATCCGTAATCGCGGGTACGAGAGTATCGAACTCGTCGCGAACATGTTTGAGAGCGAAGCCCCCATATCTTACGTAGAGAGGCCCGTCCTTCCATCGGAGGTCTGAGAGGATATACGGGCCGTCGAATCCGTGAAGAAGGTCGGCAAGGTCGTTGAGAATCTTCTCGCAGGCTTCGGGATCGGACGGATAGATTGTGATGAATTTTCCACTACTGCCTCGGTGTGCATATTTCATGTTCGAACGCAGTAACGCTGCGGAGTCCGGTAGGAACTTGAACGAGCATTCCCGTTCGATGCAATACGCGGATGTAATATCCAAGATCGACTGTGCATTCTGCATGGTGGCCGAACAGTGGATCTTCCATCCCTGCTCGGGCAGCTTCGCTGACGGAGCCTGATGATGTTGCCATCCATGGGATTCCATGGAAGTCCATCCGGTATCCAGTGTGTTGCCAGACAGTTCGTATCGACGGTTGTCGGGGCCTCGGCGCTGCGTCGGATCCTGACGAAGGCGGTCGTAGAATCGCCTGTCAGCCATGGTGTATTCGATGTACTTCACGTCCATGGGCTTCGCTTTACCTTGTCTTCGGCAAGAGCTCGTGAGGAATGTCGCTGAGTAGGAAAATGGGTCCGTAAATAATGAGTCAGTCGGTCACTCTGACCGTGTGCATCAGAATAGGGCAAAACGGATGGCTGTGGTCGTTTTCGCGGGATTTGTTGCGCGATGCAAGGTGCGTGTCGGCGGCATTAATACTTTAGTGTTAATACTTTGGTGTTAATTCCTTTTGGTGGCGGCTTCTCGGCCCCATTGTTTTAGTGTCAGACGGCGATCGAAGCGAGTGCTGCCGGTTCCGTCGCAGAGTGTGTCGCTGTCCCCACTCGTATCCGGTTCGATCTCAGTCTTGGCTCCGTGGTCACCGTTGACGTTGGCACCACCGACGTGGTAGCTATTTAACGAGCGCTAAGTCAGTGAGTTGGCTGTGCGAACCACGATCTCGGTCCGGTGCCCGATGCATGTATCTCGGGTGCCGGATCGTCTCAAGTGCACGTCCTCGAAGGGAACGAAGAAGATGACCAAGGCAGTGATCGTCGATGTAGTCCGGATCGCATCCGGCAAAGGCAAGCCAGGCGGAGCGCTGTCCGGGACGCATCCCGTCGAACTGTTGGCGCACGTCCTTCGGTCGATCGTCGAGCGCAACGGCATCGACCCCGCCCTGGTAGACGACGTCATCGGTGGTTGTGTCGGTCAGGCCGGCGAGCAGGCACTGAACATCACCCGCACCGCCGTACTCTCAGCCGGGTTCCCCGAATCCGTGCCGGCCACCACCATCGACCGCCAGTGCGGATCGAGTCAGCAGGCCGCACACTTCGCAGCCCAGGGCGTCATCGCCGGCGCCTACGACATCGTGATCGCCGCCGGTGTCGAATCCATGAGCCGTGTACCCATGGGGTTCACCTCGATGGGTAAGGACGCATCCGGCCCCGGCATCGCCGCCCGTTACCCCGAAGGCCTCGTCAACCAGGGAATCTCGGCCGAACTCATCGCGGCCAAATGGAAGTTCGATCGCGACACCCTCGACGCATTCTCCGCACAATCCCACCAGCGCGCCGCAGCAGCGGCAGCGGCAGGATTGTTCGACAAGGAAATCGTGCCGATCACGGTCACCAACGCGGCCGGCGAAACCGTAACGCACACCGTCGACGAGACCGTGCGCGCAACGACCACCGCCGAAGGCCTCGGCGGACTCAAGCCGTCGTTCTACTCCGAGACATACGCAGCACGCTTCCCCGAAGCACAGTGGCACATCACCCCCGGCAACTCGTCTCCGCTCACCGATGGCGCGTCCGCTGCTCTGATCATGAGTGAAGAGATGGCATCGAAGCTGGGCCTGACACCGCGGGCTCGCTTCCACTCGTTCTCCGTGATGGGCGACGACCCGGTCTTCATGCTCACCGCCCCGATCCCGGCCACCCACAAGGTGTTGACGCGTGCCGGACTGAGCATCGACGACATCGACACCTACGAGGTCAACGAAGCTTTCGCTCCCGTGCCGCTCGCGTGGGCACACGAATTCGGTGCCGACCCCGCCAAGCTCAACCCGAGGGGCGGAGCGATCTCCCTCGGACACGCACTCGGATCCTCCGGTACGCGTTTGCTGACGACGATGGTCAATCACCTTGAAGCCACCGGCGGACGCTACGGCCTGCAAACCATGTGTGAAGGCGCCGGCATGGCAAACGCCACCATCATCGAACGAATCTGATCCACAAACCCTTTCGAAAGGATTTCCCATGATCGTCAACGACAGCGTCGCCGTCGTCACCGGTGGCGCCTCGGGCCTCGGCCTGGCCACCGCCAAAGCCCTACTCGCCGACGGTGCCAGCGTCGTCATCATCGACCTGCCGTCCTCCAACGGTGAGGCCATCGCCAAGGAACTCGGCGACCGTGTCCGCTTCGCAGCGGCCGACGTCACCGACGAAGCAGCCGTCACCGCTGCGCTCGATCTCGCCGAAACCCTCGGCCCGATCCGCGTCACGGTCAACTGCGCCGGAATCGGCAACGCCATCAAGACCGTCAGCAAGAAGGGCGCCTTCCCGCTGGACGCGTTCAAGAAGGTCATCGACGTCAACTTGATCGGCACGTTCAACGTTCTTCGCCTTGCCGCGGAGCGGATCTCGAAGACCGAGCCCATCGACGGTGAGCGGGGTGTCATCATCAACACCGCTTCCGTTGCCGCGTACGACGGACAGATCGGTCAGGCCGCGTACTCCGCATCCAAGGGTGGCGTCGTCGGTATGACGCTCCCCATCGCCCGCGACCTCGCGTCGTTGCTGATCCGCGTCAACACCATCGCACCGGGCCTGTTCAAGACCCCACTGCTCGCCGGCCTGCCTGAAGCAGCCCAGGCGTCGCTGGGCCAGCAGGTTCCCCACCCTTCCCGCCTCGGTGATCCCAGCGAGTACGGCGCGCTGGCCGCGCACATCGTCTCCAACCCCATGCTCAACGGTGAAACAATCCGCCTCGACGGCGCAATCCGCATGGCACCGCGGTAATTTCGGTTGTTGCATGACTAGCGAAGCGGCGAATGTGGATTCGGTGGCAGCGGACTGGAGGTCCTTCCCCCCGCTGGTGATGAGTGACATCCTGACGGCTTCGCTGGAACTGTTCGACGAGAACGGTTACCACGGCACAACAGTGCGGCAAATCGCCAACTGTGTCGGGGTAACCGTCCCCGCGCTCTACTATCACCACGCGAACAAAGAAGCCGTTCTGGTTGCATTGTTCGAAGTCTCGATGAGCGAATTGAATACCCGGACCGAAGCGGCGGCAGCAGAAGCCGGCGAGAACCCGGTGACGCGCTTCGCGCTGGTGGTCGAGGCGATCGTTCTGTACATGACCCATCGGGCGCGCCACGCAGCATTGGATACCGAGATCCGGCACGTCTCACCGGAAAGTCGAAGTCGATACGCGGCCAGTCGAAAACGGCTCGAGTTGTTGATGCGCAGAATCGTCAATGACGGTGTGGCATCAGGAGATTTCTTGGTCACCGATACGGAAGAAACCGTGCGGGCCATACTCGGAATGGCTCAATCTCTACCGCGTTGGTTCCAGACCGGCGGCCCGATGTCACCGTCGCAGTTGGCAGTGAAGTACGTCGACATCGCTTTGCATACCGTCGGGTATCGACCGTAAACGAAGGCGGGCAACAGGTTTCCTGCCTGTTGCCCGCCTTCGATGTTCACTTTGTATCAGAGGCGTGTGACGTTGAGTCCGCCATCGTGGTAATCGGCCCGCAGGCGCTTCTTGTCGAACTTGCCGACGCTCGTCTTCGGAACTTCCTGCACCACAGCCCAGTTCTCGGGCAGCTGCCACTTTGCGATCTTGTCCGAAAGGAACTCTTGCAGTTCGGACATCGTTGTCGCTGAGTCTGCACGTAGGACGACCGCCACCAGCGGTCGCTCATCCCACTTCTCGTCGGGAATGCCGATAACGGCGGCTTCCATGACATCGGGATGGCCCATCACCGCGTTCTCGAGATCAACCGACGAAATCCACTCGCCGCCCGACTTGATGATGTCCTTCGAACGGTCCGAGAGGCTGAGGAAGCCGTCGGCCGTGATGGATCCGACGTCGCCGGTCTTGAGCCAACCGTCGTTGAACTTGTCGGCAGCGTCGACGCCGTAGTACGACGCCGTGATCCAGGGGCCGCGCACTTCGAGCTCGCCGACGGAAACACCGTCGTGGGCAACAGCTTTGCCCTCATCGTCGATGAGGCGCGACTCGACGGATGCGGGGAAGCGGCCTTGCGAGTAGCGGTACTTCCACATCTCGTCTCCCGTGACGCCGAGCGGCGGACGAGCCACGGAGCCGAGCGGCGAGGTTTCCGTCATGCCCCAGGCGTGCAGAACGCTGACGCTGTGATCGTTTTCGAACGCGTGCATCAGCGCCGGCGGAACTGCCGAGCCGCCGATCAGGACCTCTCGCATCGACGAGATGTCCTGTGGGTTCTGTTCGAGGTAGAGGTGCAGGCCTTGCCAGATGGTGGGGACCGCGGCGGCGAACGTCGGCTTCTCGCTTGCGATGATCGCAGCCAACGGAGCCGGCTGGAGGAAACGATCGGGCATGATCAGCGAAGCGCCGATCATGAACGCTGCGTAGGGAAGCCCCCACGACATCGCATGAAACTGGGGGACGACGGCAAGTGCGCGGTCACCCTGCTTGAGGTTGGGTCCGTCGCTCATGCAGACCTGCATCGAGTGCAGATAGATCGAACGATGTGAGTACACAACACCTTTGGGATCGCCCGTGGTTCCGGAGGTGTAACACATCGCGGCGGCGCTGCGCTCGTCCACTTCGGGCCAGTCGAACTCGGTCGGCTGCTCCGCGATCAGGCCTTCGTACGTGTGTACCTCGACGCCGGCGGGTGCTTCGAGGCCGGCCGTGGACGAGCCCGTCACGATGATGTGCTTGACCGTCGTGAGGGAAGGCAGTTGGGGAGCGAGCAGCGGGATTAGCGACGGATCGACGATGATCACGTGATCCTCGGCGTGATTGGCAACATGGATCAGCTGCTCGGGGAACAACCGGATGTTGAGGGTGTGCAGGACAGCACCCATTGCCGGAATGCCGAGGTACGCCTCGAGGTGCTCCGAGTTGTTCCACATGAACGTGGCTACTCGCTGATCCCCGTCGACGCCCAGTCCGCGCAGTGCGTGAGCCAACTGAGCGCAGCGACGTCCCACCTCGGCATAGGACGTACGCCGGGGGCCGCTTTCGGTCCAGGTCACAACCTCGGCTGCGCCGTGGACTGAGGCGCCGTGGCGCAGGATTTGAGCAATGGAGAGTGGGGCGTCTTGCATCGTGCTCAGCATGGGCTACTCCTGGTTGTCATGCGATCCTGTGCTTTCCAGACGGGTCGCAATCAAGGACTGGTGATGCAAGGCTAGTCATATCGTCTGCGTGCGGCGCTAGTGACCCACTGCACACTCGAAGAACCAGGCGATGACGAGCGCTCCCGGGTCGACGACGCCACGTGCGGCCTCGCCGACATAGCTTGCGCGGCCCCGGCTGGCGATCAACATTTCCGTCGACTCGGCTCCCACGCGGGCGGCATCCGAAGTCCGTTGCAACACCTCTGTGCGTACGCCGTCGAGTCGAACTCCTTCCTCGAGTGCGTCGACAGCGGGGGCTATCGCATCCACCATCGTCTTGTCTCCGGGGCGCGCTCCACCGAGTGCGGTGATGTTGTCCAAGCCCGAGCGTGCCGCCGCGGCGACGGCCGCGAGATCCAGTTCACTTTCGCGAGCTACGCGGAAGAAATGCCGGAACCAGATCCCGAACAGTGCGCCAGACGTTCCTCCAGCATGACCGAGATAGGCCTGCGAGATGGCTTCGAACGTTGTTGCTGCAGAATAGGTATTGCGCATCGCAGCCAAATCCAGTTGCTCCAGTGCGGCCACCATGTTAGTGCCGAAATCGCCGTCACCGGCCCGCCGATCGAGATCGGTGAGGGCAGGTTCCTCATCGAGCACCTTCTGCGCCCAATCAGCCACCCAGGCCCCGATATTTCTGTCGGACGTGGCGGTGGCCGGTGCTGTGTACGAGGGGCCGAAGGATTCCCGCGGACCAACCGCCGAGTAACTCCGTGCCGGCGAATTCGGCCAGGCCGGGGCGGCAGTCGAGGCATCCCACAGTTCGAGGATCCCATCGTCGACACGCACCAAGGTGACGGATGCGCCTGCCATGTTCATCGCCGTCACAAATGTTCCGACGAGGGGGCGTTCGATGCGAATGCCCTTCTCGCCTAGATATTCTCCGAGTTCGGCAAACAGCAATTGAAGTTCAAGAGGATGAGTTGCGCCCAATCCGTTGACCAGCGCGATGACCCGATCTCCATCGGCCAGTTCGAGTGAGTCGATAATCGGATCGGTCAGCCGACGCACCAGTTCGGGAGCAGGCAACGCGTCGATGCGCTCCCGTCCTCGCTCGCCGTGGATGCCGATGCCGAGTTCCATCTGACCTTCGGGTAGATCGAACGACGGTTCCGTTGCTCCGGGGAGCGTGCACGGCGCAAGAGCGACAGCCATGCTGCGTGCCGATTTCGCGACAAGGCGACCGATCCGCACTACCTCCGCCAAGCTCTCGCCGCGTTCGGCTGCGGCACCGCAAACCTTTTCGACAACCACGGTGGCTGCCGTACCGCGGCGTCCGGGTCCGTCGCCGTCAGCTCGTTCGGTTGCGACATCGTCATCGACAAGCACTACGTCGGCGTCGATGTTGTCTTCTCGCAGCAACTCTCGCGCGATACCGAAGTTCATGACGTCGCCGGTGTAGTTCTTCACGATATGGAGGACACCGCCGCCGGCGTCGACAGCTTTGGACGCCTCGTGAATCTGCAGGGCGTTGGGTGAGGTGAAGACCAGGCCGGGGCAGACGGCGGTCAGCATTCCCGCACCGAGGAACCCGGCGTGCATCGGTTCATGTCCGGATCCGCCGCCGGAAACAATGGCGACCTGTCCCTTGGGCAGCGGCTGTGCTCGAGTGAGGTAGCCGGGGTCTGGGTTCCAGGCAATGTCGTCGGTGGAGGCGATCACACCGCGAAGTGCGTCGGGGACAAATGTCTTTGCGCTGCGCATGAACATGCATCCAGCCTATGCCTGGCTAAACCTGGAGCACGACAAACCCGGCCACTGCGAAGATCAAGTACGCAAACCACTTCTGCAGCTGCGCAGTGTTGATCCTCTTTCCGAACCGACCGGCCACGAATGATCCCGCGATGGCGGTTGAGGTGAATGCGACGACCAAGCCCCAGTCGAGTGTGAGATCTCCGAGGTAGGCAAGCACGCCGGACGCGGAGTTGGCACTGACGATCACCAACGACGTGCCCACCGCAACCGGCATGGTGATGCCCAGCAGCAGGACAAGGGCCGGGACGATCAGGAACCCGCCGCCCACTCCGAAGAGTCCCGTCAGGAAGCCGACTCCCAAGCCTGCGGGGATTGCGCGCGAGGTGCACCGTCGCCAGTTGACGGTTGAGTCCACGGCACGGCACGCCGTCCCCGTGCCGCCGGTTTCAGTCAGCATCCTGATGCCCGCGACCACCATGACGATGGCAAAGCCCGTCATGGTGATGGACGGTGGAAGCATCCGGTTGACTGCACTACCGGCAAAGGCTGCGAGGAAGCCTGTGGCGGCAAAGACTGCGGCCACCGGCCATTGAACCTCTCGCGCAGTAACTTTGGGAAAAGAGCCGAACAGTGACGCGATGCCGACAACGATCAAGGACATGGGTACGGCCTGCTCCAGCGGAATGCCCAGGGCGTACACCAATACGGGAACTGCGAGTATGGATCCGCCGCCGCCGAGTAACCCGAGCAAGGAGCCGATGACGGTACCCAGCGCCAAGGTGAGAGCGACCGTCATGTGGCTACCGCCGGAACAGGTTTTTGAAGAATCCCGTGTCGGAGGTTTCACGCTCGCAGGTGCAGCGCTGCGCTGGCGGAACGGAATTCATGACGCCGTCGACGTGCTGGCCGCAACCATCCCACGTAGTCTTCGAGCAATTCGAACAGGTGACGGGATAACACATGTTTTCTCCTGAAAGGGGTAGTGGTGGTTAGGCGTCGAGCCAGGCGTTGTAGCCACCGACGAGGTCGCTGACGCGACTGCGGCCGTGCGCGCGCAGCAAGGAGGCGGCGACGCTGGAACGCCAGCCGCCGGCGCAGTGGACGATCACGGGATGATCGGCCGGTAATTCGTCTATGCGAGAGCGTAATTGCGCCAGCGGAATGGGCAGTGCACCAGGAATCGTGCCGAACTCCCTCTCTCCGGGGTTGCGAATATCGACGAGAGTGACAGCGTCGTCGGCAAGAAGCTGCGCTAGTTCCGGTGTGGTGGTACGCGGAGCAGTCTGCACGAGGTCGGACAACTCCGCTGGGATTGTGCCGGCAGCCCGTGAATTCACATAGCCGATGACCGCATCGGAACCGATGCGGGCCAGCCGTTTAGCGCTCTCCTGTTCTTCGCCGGGGTAGGTGATCAGCACTATGCGGTCGCCGATGTCGGACACCATTCCGGCAGTCTCGGCGAAGCGGCCGTCGAATCCGACGTTGACGCTGCCGCTCAAGTGACCTGCCGCGAAATCCTCGACGCTACGAGCGTCAAGGACTGCTGTGCCCGAAGATAATTCAGCTCGCAGGTCTGCGAAGCTCAGCTCCGGAACATGGCGTTCGGGATCGAGCAATGCGCGGACGCTCTTGTTCAGCGCAACGTCAGCGGCAAAGTACGACGGCACCGAAGGTTGTCCCTCGGTGATCATCTCGACAAAAGTGGCCTCACTCATCGGGGCCACAGACGGATTCGTGCGTCGTTGCTCGCCGATGGTGGATGTCAACTGATCCGACATGTTCTTGCCACACGACGACCCGGCGCCGTGTGCCGGCATGACGAGCACGGAATCGGGGAGAGATAGGAGCACGTCGTGAATCGTGCGGTACATCGCCTGCGCCAGTTCGGTATTGGTGCCGTTTCCGAGGTTGGCCAGGTCGGGGCGTCCGACGTCGCCGATGAACAGTGAGTCGCCGGTGAGAACAGCAGTGGGTGTGGCGCCTGCGCTCTCGCGGATCAGCAGACTGATGGATTCCCAGGTGTGCCCGGGTGTGGCAAGGATTTCGATGTCGATCTCGCCGAGCGAGATGTGCTCGCCGTGCGCCAGTCGTGCGATGGGGTATTCGGTGTCGGCGGCTTCGCCGAAGCCGATCCAGGCGTCTGTCGCATTGCGCAACTCGAGGTGGCCGGAGACAAAATCGGCGTGGAAGTGTGTGTTGACGACACCCACGATCTTCAGGCCGTAGCGCTTGGCGTCCTCGAGGTAGCCGTCGACATCGCGGCGAGGATCCACCACGATGGCCGTACCGCTTTGCTCGTCGCCGATCAGGTACGAAGCGTGCGACAGGCATTCGATGTAGTACTGCTCGAGAATCATCTCCGCGCCTCCTGGTTCACTGTGTCGAAACCCAGCATGCCGCATACCCCCCGGGGTATGCACATAGCAGTGACGAAGACCACGAGTGGCGCACGTGGATCAGATCCCGGTTTCCGCGGCAATCCGGCCGTCGGCCACAGCCTTCTGCAGTTCCCCGTGGTCGCGTTCCGTTTGGTCGGCATACAGTCGCGCGAAGCGGGTGAGGGCAACGTCAACCATGTCCGAAGAGCCGAGATATCCCGAGATCAACGACGCACCACTGGTTCGGGCGTGCCCCTTGGCGAGCAGTCGGCCGCAGATGGCAACGTAGTCGGTGAGGGCGGACGCATCGATGTTGTTGAGATCCACCGAACCCTTCATATTTCGGAACTGGCGGACGTAATACTGGCGATCGTCCACCGTGCACCAGCCGAGCAGAGGATCGCTGACGGTTTGAAGGGCCTGCTGGTATTCGGCGACGCGTCGGCCTTGGTGATCGTGCCACGCGCTTGTGCCGTGCACGAACGGGGCGACAACGGAGCGCCTGGCTTGCTTGAGCTGAAGAAACAGAACGTCGTCCGGGATGCTGCCCTCGCACAACGCGACAAACGCGCGCAAGGCAACGCTGCCGACACCCACCACTCGATGCGCGACGTCGACGACGTTGTATCCGGAAACCACTCGACGCCAGTGCGGGGCAAGGGTTTCGAGGTACTGGTCGAGCCCCTGAAGGAGGAAGTCGGTGTCTTCCGGGCTGAGATGGGTTGTCAGTGGGGGGCTTTCCAGGAACTTTCGACGCCCGTTCTCCTCGGTGGTGAAACGCGAGAGTGCGTGATCACTGGTGCGTTTGCGAGCGCGCTCTGCGGCCCGGGCGATTTCGGCCAGCAATCCTGGGTCGGTGACGTGCGCAGTGAGTCCGTTCAGATCGACCCGGTCGAAGGACCTTCCGAACAGTGGCCGTTCCGCAAGTGTGGCCAAATGGTTCCGATATGCGGAGGTACACGAGACCACCGCAGCCTCACATTGGCTTTCGGTGAAACCGTTTTGCCGGCCGGCAACCCAGATGCTGGCGACCAAGCGTCGTAGATCCCATTCCCACGGGCCGGGATGAGCCTCGTCGAAATCGTTGAGATCGATCACCAACTCCCGCTCCGGAGAGCCGTAGAAACCGAAATTGCCGATGTGGGCGTCACCGCAAATAACTGGGGTGATGCCCGTGGTCGGCAACGTCGACAGGTCTTCGGCCATCAAACCTGCTGTGCCGCGCAAGAATCCGTACGGTGAAGCGACCATCCGTCCCACTCGGATGGGGACCAGCCAGTCCAGTCGGCCCTCGTGGGCAGTGTTCACCTGATCAACGGGATCGCGACGATCGGTCGAGGGCGACCAATCGCCGAGCGTGGACCGCGGCACCTGCTTGCGCAGGCTCTTGCCGATCTTTCGGCGTTCGCTACGGGGAGTTTGGCGCGTACGGAGAGTGGCTTTGCCGTCCGGTTCGACCTCGGTTGTGGGTACTTGACCGGCATGTATCTGCGGCAGGGCCATGTCGGTTCTCCTTCGTCGGGCATGCGAACTCGCGCTCGATACTATGCCCGCGCCCACAACGAGCAGACAGGGAGTCGGTGACAAATTGACAGGGCGTCGGTGACAAATAGACAGGGAGTCGGCGACGAATAGACAGAGCGTCAGTGCGACTCGTTGGCCTGCGAAATGAGTTCGACGGCCCGGTCCGCGCACAGCGCAGGATCAGGCATCCGTCCGATTCCGAGGCATTCGAGAACGGCAAAGGATGAATTCGGTGCGTCTTCGGCGCCCAGGGCCCATCCGAAGTAGTGGTTCCACGCCAGTACGGCCCGGTGGCCGCTGTCGAGGGGGAGTTCACACGCTAGGACGACTACTGCATCGAATTCCGGACAGTCGCACCACACTACGGATTCGGCGAATACGGAATCTGCAACGGTAAGAACATACCGTTGACAGGTCGATGCGTCGGGTAGAGCGATGCGAGCGGTCATGTTCGCTCCTCGGATCGGGTGCTGACCGCAGAGTTCCCGTTATCGAGGAACGAAAACGTCTTCTTTGTCGGTGTTCAGTCTCGAACGTCGAGGCTGCGGGCATAGTGCTCTTTGAAGACTTCAAGGTGCGCCCAGGACTCCAAACCGCTGACTCCGTCGATCCGGCGAATACGTTCCGACAGCGAATGGAGGTCGCTCGCGGAATTCGCCGCGACCGTGGCGATGACGTCGTAGCGTCCCAGCGTTCGAGCCAGGAACTCGATCCCCGGCAGAGACTCGATGGCGGACACCGCGGCATCGTCACGAGAGCCGAGATTCACTCCGATTCCCATTGCCAGTGTGCGTCCGGCACCCCGACGCTTCACGACCGCCCCGACTCGCAGTGCCGTGCTCGAGATCAGGTGGTTGACGCGATTGCGTACCGCACTCGGTGACAGTCCAGTGTGTTCAGCCAGCTCGAGGAAGGGCATTCGGCCGTTGCGTTCGAGTAGCTCGATCAGTGCGACATCAACCGAGTCGAGGCGAATCTCGGATTGTAATGCGCTGTCCGGCATGAAGATTCCCTTGACAACGTCGACATAGACCAGCGTGCTCACCGATTTCACGCCACTGTGTGAGCGGAGTTCGGCAATTGCTCGATACAGATCGTCGTGGCTGGGCACTCGAAGTTCCGTGATCACGTTGTACTGCCCGCTGACTGCCGAGACGTAGACGGCCGATTCGGATTCGATCAAGGCATTGATGACCGGTGTGAGTGAGCCGGACACGGCGATCGACACGTGTGCGAGGGCCTTCAGCCCGAGTAGTTCGGGATGCGCGACGGCGACCACGGACACCGTTCCGGAGTCGAGCAAGGCCTGGACTCTGGTGGAGACAGCCGCACGCGGAGCGTTGACGGCCGCGGACAGTTCACGGTAGGTCGCGCGCCCGTTCCGCTGAAGTGCGGCAATGAGCTCGGAATCGAGATCAGCGGTCATGGTGTCCCAACTTTTCCGGAGATTTTTCTGTCGCTGCTACCTATTAGAACATTCGCATGTGGACGTCGATGACGTGGATAAGTGCGGAAATGATCGTAGATTGGAACAAAAAAGTTGTGGACCGCATGGTCTGAAACTTTGGTGTATTGCATCACTCCAGGTCGGGGCGTAGTTTTCGCTCATCAAGTAGTGAGCTGCACCACCTACGACGTGCACCACCCACGAACGCACCACCATCTCCACAAAGGACCCACCACCATGCGCAAGTTGCACACGCACGAAGCCTCGCCGCTCGACTCCCGAGCCACCATCTTCACCGGCGCCACGATTCACACTGTTGACGACAACACGTCCGGAGCCGACGCGTTCCTGGTGTTCGGAAACCGCTTTGCCGCAGTAGGAACGCTCGAGCACTGCCGGACTGAGGCTCGGCGACTGAGCAGTCGAACGGCCGCAGTTGTCGAACTCGACGGCGCTACCGTGGTGCCGGGATTCGTCGATCCTCACGCACACCCGTTGATGTACGGGCAGATGCTCAGCTGGGTGGACTGCGGTCCGGAGAAGGCCCACTCGATCCCCGGAATCATTGCGCTGCTTCAGGAAGCGGCACTTACAGCTCCTGCGGGTGTCCCGATTCGCGGATACGGCTACGAGCATCGCAACCTGATCGAAGGGCGTCATCCGCTCAAGGAAGAGCTCGACCAGGTCGCCACTGATCGCGAGGTCTACCTCATGAACGCGAGCGGTCACGGCGGCGTCGTCAACTCTTTCACTTTCGACAAGCACGGCATCGATGCGAGCACAGCGAACCCCGCCGGTGGAGAGTTCTTCCGAGATACAGACGGCGAGCTGACGGGTGAGCTGTCCGACGCCGCGTGCAACATCCTCACCGGCGTCAACGGAGTGAAGGTCGGTCATCACGGACCCAACTTCCACCTCGAGGACGAGCCGGAGGAGCACCTTCGCCAGCTGTCGGTCGCTCAGGACAAGTTCCTGGCGGGCGGTGTCACAACGATCGGTGATTGCCAGGTGACCCGTCGGGAATTCGACATGTACCTGCGTCTGGCGGAGCAGGATCAGCTCAAGACTCGCGTCAGCATGTACATGCTCAGCCACCTCCTCGATCACGTGATCGACACGGGAATGCATGGCGCCTTTGGCAATTCACGCCTGGCATTCGGTGGCATCAAGTTCTATGCCGACGGCACACTCGGCGGCTGGACCGCGTACTTCCCCGACGGTTACGTGGGCGACCCGTGCCGCACCGGGCAGCTTTATCACGAGCCCGCGGACTACTCGGATCTGATCGCCAAGGCTCATGCGGTCGGTTTGCAGACTGCAACGCACGCTCAGTCTCCGACGGCCATCGACATGGTGCTGGACGCCATCGAAGCCGCACAGAAAGCTCATCCGGATGCCGATGCCCGTCACCGCATCGAGCATTGCGGACTCCCGACGGCTGAGCAGATCGCCCGAATGAACCTAGCCGGTATCTACCCGGTGAACCAACCGCAGCACTACTACAACTGGGGCGAGGGCGTCACAGCAGCAATCGGAACCCCCGGTGAGCGGTTCAACCCGCTCGGCGAGTTCATCGCCGCCGAGGTACCCGTGACCATCAGCTCCGACGCTCCCGTTGCCGAACCCAAGCCGCTCGAGGCGATTCAGGCAGCCGTCACTCGCGTGACGCGTCAGGGACACCAACTCGGCTCCGACGCTCTCCGCATCACTGCCGACCAGGCTCTTCAGGCTCACACGCTCAACGGCGCACGCGCGCTCGGACGCGAAGCAGAACTGGGCAGCATCACGGTCGGCAAACGGGCCGACTTCGTCATTCTGGGCGCGGATCCTCTCGAGGTTCCGGCCGACGCGATTGCGCAGATCGATGTCCGGGAGACCTGGATCGACGGCGAACTCGCACATTCAGGTCATAACCCCCTATTGTCGAGCACTTCGACCACCGAGGAAAAGTAATGAACCGAGAGCAACAGATCGTGAAGGCCCGCAAGGCGGGATTCGCAGCCTTCGTCGGTACAACTATCGAGTGGTACGACTTCTACGTCTATGCCACGGCAGCCGCCCTGGTATTCGGTGACATCTTCTTCCCGCCCGGAACCGACCGCTTGACCGGTGTCGCGGCAGCGTTCGCGACGTACGCCGTCGGCTTCTTCGCCCGCCCGCTCGGCGGCATCGTGTTCGGTCATGTCGGCGACAAGATGGGCCGACGCACCGCACTGGTCGTCACCCTGACGCTGATGGGCGCAGGCACGTTCCTCATCGGCCTGCTGCCCACTTATGCGTCGATCGGCTTCTGGGCGCCGCTGCTGCTGGTTCTGCTCCGCTTCGTCCAGGGCTTTGCCGTGGGCGGCGAATGGGGCGGCGCTGTCCTGATGGCCGTCGAGCACGCTCCGGAGGACAAGAAGACCTTCTACGGCGGATTCGCGCAGCTGGGCAACCCGGCCGGCGCGCTTCTTGCCACCGGTTTTTTCAGCATTCTCTCCACCTTCGGCGACGACGCGCTGCGTGACTGGGCCTGGCGGCTACCGTTCCTGTGCTCGGCGCTGCTGATTCTTGTCGGCTTGGTTGTTCGACTCAAGGTCGAAGAATCGCCGGTTTTCGAGTCCGAGGTGAAGTCCGCGGACGTACCGGAGATGCTGCCGCTCAAGTACGCGCTGGTGACCAACTGGCGCCCGATCATCCTGGGCATCGGCATTCTGCCCGTCGCCGTCGGCGGCTACTACCTCGTGACGACTTTCATCACGGCGTATGCAACCGACCCCGATGTCGGTTTGTCCGAGACGTTGATTCTCAACGCGCTCAGTGTCGCGGCAGTGGTCGAGTTGATCGCGACACTTGGAGTGGCGTGGCTCGGTGACAAGGTGGGACGCGTTCGCGTCGTCATCTGGGGCCTTGCCGCGGTCGCGATACTCGCAGCGCCGCAGTTCCTCGTCCTGAAGTCCGGATCCGTTTTCCTGATCTTCCTGACCTTCGCGGTCATGCGATTGGTCCTGGCCGCCACCTACGGTCCGATCGCCGCCGTCCTGTCACAGATGTTCAAGCCGCAGGCTAGGTACACGAGCATCTCGTTGGCGTACCAGGGTGCCGGCGCGATCTTCGGTGGATTGTCTCCGCTGGTCTCGACGCTGATGTACAAGGCAACCGGCAGTATCTGGCCGGTCATCGCACTGCTGGTCGGCATGTGCATCCTGAGCATCGTGTGCCTGCTCTTCGCTCCGCAGCACGTGGACGAGGCAACGGATACCGACGGCGCTCCGCAAGACCTGAACAAGGAAGCGGCTTCCGCCTGACTGCCGAGACTCGGCTTCCGCCTGACAACTACACGAAGCTGGGGCAGTACACGATTTCCGTGTACTGCCCCAGCTGTCGTTTCAGGTCAGTTGTCGTTCAGCGACGGTTACGCGCCGACGAGATGGCGATGGAAATGATCGCTGCGGCGGTGGACCTGGCTGAGATTCCTGATCTCACGCAGCCAGAAATGAGAGGCCAATGCGTTGTTGTTGCCGTAGCCGTCGTTCGACGAGTCTTCGTCGATCAAGGCGACAAGCGACTTGATCAGGCTGGTCACCTTGAGGTTGTTGGTCTGAGAATGTCGGACCAGCAGGTCGGCGGCTTCGTCGGTGCTGCAGCGGTAGAGCGTGCAAATGATTTCCAGTGCACGTTCGCGGATACGGCCCGAAGTGGTCGGGATTCGTAGACCGTTTGTAGTGTTGTTGTTCGTGTTTTCGGGGTGAATCATGGTGTTGTACAAGGTATTCCTCTGAACCGCATGGGTTTTGGACCCGTGCGGTGTGTAGCGCATGTTGATACTGGTGCAGTCGGTACGCGATTGGCGGCGGACTCTGTCGGAGCCTTCGGCCTGGTCAACAATCTGCGGGACTGATGAAAGTGCGTAGTGATCAAAGGCGCGGATTTGCACCGAACTGGAAGTATTCCCTGGAACTCTTGTTCCGGGTGAATCGACCGGCTGCCTGACTGACGGCTGCCCTCTGATAACCCCACCGTACGTCATCGAGGTGGTTTCAGCTAATCCTTTTTACTGCGACCGTAGCCACAACTGATGGTTTTAGCTGCTCAAGTAGCGTTTACGTGATCGATAATCGCTTGCTTGGTGGTAGCCCACGCCGCGGATTCTGTGTTGGTGAATTCGCCGTGGCCGACGCCGGGAAGTTCGATCAAGTCGACGCGATCACCGGCCGCGAGGGCTGCGTCGGCATAGCGTCGGCTCTGCTCGATCGAGACCACTCGGTCAGCTTGCCCGTGGAGTGCGGTGACCGGGATGTCGATGGGAAGATGTTCGATCGGCGACGCGATGCGGTAGCGGTCGGGATGGTCGGACGGCATGCCGCCCAAAAGATTTCGAACAAAGCGATCCTTGCCAACGGTGGCCGCGAGTTCCATGTCGAAGACGCCGGCCATAATGGTGGCCGAACGAATAGGTACTTCGAGCGCGGGCTCGGGCGCGTCGACGCCTTGGCTCGGCCGGGACGCTGCCCAGGCGGCGAGTTGGCCGCCCGCAGAATATCCCGCGACGTGTACGCGGTCCAGATCCAATCGGCCGGAGGCTTTTTCCTGCACTACGTCGGCCAAGGCGTTTGTTGCAGCGACGGTGTCCGAGAGAGTGGTGGGCCAACCGCCGTGCCCTCCCACACGCCGATACTCGATGTTCCACACGGCAATTCCGTGGCGCGTCAATGATCGCGCCCACGCACCCGCGTATTCGAGGTTGCTTTTCTGGGCCCATCCGCCGCCGTGAATGAGGACAACCACGGGGAATGAACTGCCGTCGCCAGGAGGTAGATACAAATCCCCGAACGTGTCCGTGTCGGCTGCATAGGAAATTCGGACGGGGTCTACGGATTGGTCGGTGCCCGTAGCGCTCGATACGGAAATGACGAGAGTGAACAAGCAGATCAACGCAACCGCGATATACCGAAGTAGTCGGTTGCCGAAGCGGTGCGCGATGGCCGGATTCCTCTCGTCACGCTGGAGCTTTTGTCGTGAATGGCAGTCTATCTACGACAAGTGAATTTCAGGTGGCGACGGTTCGGTCCGTGCTGGCTCGGATGCGCAGTTCACTGTGGGTATGGCCACGAGTGGGGGGTTCAGTCCCACCGATCAGAGCGAGAAGTGCGTCGACTGCGACCCTTGCTTGTTCCTCGGGGAAGAAGTCGTACGCCGTGATCGGAGGATCGGACACGGTGAGAGCAGGCTCGTCGATGTCCTGAGCGATGAGAATGTCTCCCGGAATCGACAACCCCAGGTCGAGTGCTGCGCGAGCGGCTGCCGGCGCACAGCCGAGAATCAGCGACACAATCGCGTCGGGCGGGTTTTCGGAAGTCAACGCATCGTATGTCGACACATACGCGGCGCGGACGAGTTGCTCGACAGTACCGGCTCCGGATTGGACGCCGAGTGGATTGCTGACTCGAGCACGCATACCGCGGACGTGGCACCACGCGACGTAGGCGTTTGTGGTCGCACGGGTCCATTCGGAATCAGGTCCGGCCGCCAGGACGAAGATGTTGGTTGCGCCCAGTTCTGCAAGGTGGTTCAGCAACGTTTCGGTGGTCGAGACCAGATCAGGGCACGCGTTGTAGCCGAAATAATCCGAAGTTGCGGGACCAATTGCTACAGAGGGGATTCGGATCTTCTGTAAGACGTCGATGCGGGGATCCTGTGACATCGGATCGACAACGATCACGCCGTCCATCGGGATGCGTCGTAGACCGTTCGGATCTTTCATCGACGGCAGTAGCAAGAGCGAATGATCGGCGTGAAACGCAGCCTGCGTCGCAGAAGTCGCGACCCGCCCGTACCAATCGAAGTTGAGGTACTCCGCGGAAGACAACTCGGCCGGTGCCGGGAGCATCAAGCCGAGCGTCGCGGTTCGGCCCGATCGCAAATTCTGCGCCGCCCGGTTGGCTGTGTAACCGAGTTGGTCGGCGACATTTTGGACTCTGGCGCGAGTGGCCGCGTCCACCCTTCCTTTGCCGTTGAGAGCGTACGAGACCGTCGAGACCGCAACCCCTGCTGCGGTCGCGACATCGCGAAGCGTCGGGGTATTCGGCGTGCCCATTGTCGACTCGTTCCTACTCGCTGGTCGGTTTGTGTTTCCAGGGTATCGCTCAATCGTTTCGGCGTGTGTCAGATGTGGGCCATGGGCACCGATAGAACCTTGAGGAGAATCGTTTCATCGCAGGTATTGACTCTGATGAAACGATTCGGCACTCTCTAAGAATGCCGGTGGAACGTCGAGTGAAATTTGGGGCGAACCCGGCGACTTTCCCCCTCCCACGCACATACTTGCGATTACGCACGGAGTCATTCATGGCCGACAAAACAGAACCGCGACCAGCGGGCACACATCCCGCCACACATCCCGCCACACATCCACCCGGATCTACGCCGGGGCTTCGTGCGGGGACGATCAACAGCCGGCATCTGGTGTTCTTCGTCATCGCCGCCGCAGCACCCCTGACCATTCTGGTGGGATTTGCGCCCCTCGGACTGATGAGCGCGGGCGCTGCACTTCCGGTTGGGTACATCGTTCCGGGAATTGTCTATCTACTGTTCGCGGTCGGATTCACGGCGATGAGCAGGCATATCCGAGGTGCGGGCGCCTTCTACGCCTACATCACGGAGGGACTCGGCACCATCGTCGGCGCCGGATCTTCGGTGGTGGCCTACGTCGGCTATCTCGGCGGTCAAATCGGCTTTGTCGTCGCGTGCGGCATTTTCACGTCGTCCACCCTCGACAGTCTTTTTGGTATCTCGGTTCCGATCTACGCATGCGCGCTGACAATTGCCGTTCTGGTTACGGTCGTGGGATACAACCGGGTGGACATCGGTGCCAAGGTGCTCGCGGTGTTGATGGCTCTCGAACTCGGCGTGCTCGCAGTTTTCTGTGTTGCGGTCCTGGTCAAAGGCGGGCATGAAGGACTGTCGCTGGGCAGTTTTTCGCCCTCGACCTTCCTGACGGCCGGCTTGGCCAGCGTCTTCGTGTTGACCTTCACGTCCTTTGTCGGCTTCGAGCAAACGGCGATTTACAGCGAAGAGGTGGTCGACCCCCGGCGCACCGTTTCTCAGGCGACGTACACGGCAGTCACCGTCCTGGCAGTCGTCTATTCCTTCTGTGCCTGGGTGATCGTGCAAGCCGTCGGGCCGAGTCGCATGGTCGACTTCCTCGGCGGCGATCCGTCCGAGCTCATCTTCGACCTCAACAGTGAATTTGCGGGCGAGATGATGACCGACGTCATGCACCTGCTCATCGTCACGAGTTTCTTCGCAGGGTGCCTGGCTCTGCACAACGCGTGTAGTCGCTATCTACTTGCAATGGGGCGAACCAGGATCTTGCCGACGGTGTTGGCAAAGGTGTCGGCGTCGACCGGTACCCCCAGCGTCGCCGGAATTATGCAGGGCGCGTTGACCTTTCTCGCGATCGCAGGATTTGCGTTGACCCCAGCAGATCCGTACACGCAGGTTGTCTTGTGGACGAACACCCCGACCATCCTTGCGGTGCTTGCTCTGCAGATTCTGACTTCGATTGCAGTGCTCCGATTCTTTTCGAAAGGAGCTAGAGGAGAAGGATTGTGGCAGAGGCTGATTGCGCCTTCGCTCGCGACGGTTGCACTCGTTGTGGCACTCGGATTTCTGCAAGCCAACATGGGCGCCATGACGGGCCTGACGACGGCTCAAAATCTGTTGTTCGTGGTACCGCTGGTCATTGCATTCGTAGTGGGGGTCCTTCGGAGCCTGTGGCTTCGCAGCCACTCGATCGAGGAGCTTTCGGCATGAGTGAATACGCATGGTCGGTCCCCGGCGGATTGGTCGAACGGCCGGGATTCAACCCGGGAGAGCCGGAGATCTGGGTGTACGCAGACAAGTTCTCGTACTTCGCCGGCGACACCGTCTCTCTTCGAGTACACACCACCGCAGACGAATACGACCTCGAGATCGTGCGAGACGGAGCCCGCCCACAGAGCATCGTCGAGTACTTCGGTCTGCCCGGTAAGCAGCAACCGACGCCCGACGACGCTTTCGCGACGGGCTGCGGATGGTCTGAGTCATTGGCATTTACGGTTGCGTCCAACTGGACGTCGGGAATGTACTTGATTCTTGTGCGCATGCGTCACGAAGGAAGGGTCGTGGAGCGCGAAGGCTTCTTCATCGTCCGATCGCGTGAACCCGAGCAGGCGGACATGGTTCTCATTCACACGACGAGCACGATGCTCGCGTACAACGACTGGGGCGGAGCCAACCACTATCGCGGAGTCCCCGACGGTTCCGGTGATATCCCGACACCGATTTCCTCGACCCAGCGCCCGATTGCACGAGGAATGCTGCGCAAACCCGAGGGCGCGGCGCGCAATATTCACACCGACACCCCCGGAGTGGGTTGGATCCCGCGCCACCCACCCTACGAATGGGCTTGGGTCAACGGGTACTCGCGCCACCATGCCGATGCGTTCTGGGCCACCTACGAACGGCCGTTCACGGTGTGGGCAGAAGAGCAGGGCTACCACGTGCATCACATCACGCAGCACGATCTGCACGAGGATCCTCAAGCGCTGGAGGGTTATTCGTGCGCGGTGCTTGTCGGGCACGACGAGTACTGGTCCTGGGAAATGCGCGACCGTATCGACGAGTTTGTCGACGGTGGAGGCGGTTTGGCGCGCTTCGGCGGAAACTTCCTCTGGCAGGTGCGCATCGAAGGAGATGCACAAATCTGCTATAAGAATCCGTTCGAAGATCCGATGCGCGACGTTGATCCGACACGGGTGACCACGGCGTGGGATTCACCCGAGGTTGGACGGCCGGGTGCGTGGACGATGGGTTTGACAGGCATGGCGGGAGTCTACAATCGTTACGGTGCAACAACTCCCAGGTCCTCGGGCGGTTTCACGGTATACCGGCCGGATCATTGGGCGCTGAACGGAACCGACCTGTACTACGGCGACAACTTCGGGATCGCCCCGATCTGTGTTGCCGGATTCGAGATGGACGGAGTGGATTACACGTTCAGAAAAGGCCAGCCATATGCCACTGGAGAAGACGGTGCGCCCGAGGATCTGGAAATCATTGCGATGGCACCGGCAGTCAGCGGCTCGCGTGACCGCTGGACCGGCACAGTCCCGATCGGCGCACCTCTTGCCGAAGTGAAGGGCATTCTTGAATGTTTCTACGGGAGTGAGCCACCCGAGTATCTTCGCGATCTCGAATACGGATCGGGCATGGTGGCGTGTCATCAGCGAGGTCTGGGGACGGTGTTCAACGCTGGTTCCACCGAATGGGTGAGCGGACTGATCCATCACGATCCCTTCACCGAACGGATAACTGTCAACGTGCTGAATCTATTTGCCGCCCAATTGACAAGCTTGAACACGGAGGAAAACTGACATGAGTGTCGATGACATTCGAACCTTCGGCCCCGGCCAGGGGACGCAGTTCGTGCCGCAATGGGGTGATGATGCGAGCGCGAATTGGTCCGAATCGGAATGGCGATCGTTCGGTGATCCGGATGGTGAGTACTTCGGCGGTGGTTGGGAAGGGGAGCCGGGCACTTTGCTGTGTGACCCTTACCCGTACGACGAGGTCTGCATCATGATCAGCGGCCGCGTGGCGCTGACCGATCTCGACGGAAAGCGTCGTGAATTCGCTTCGGGTGATGCTTTTTTCGTGCCGAAGTCGTTTCGGGGTACGTGGGAGACGGTCGAGCCGTCCAAGAAGTACTTCATCGCTCTTCCAGGAGCACGTTCGTGAGCGTTGCTTCGTCGATGAGAGTGGAGACATTCGGTCACGTCATCGACGGGGTGTGTGAAATCCCTGCCGGGGCACTGTCCGAACTGGTGGATCCGGCCACCGATAATGTGTATGCACGGGCCGCCATCGGGTCTGTGGAGGACATCGAACGAGCGTGCAGCTCGTCTGTCCAAGCCTTCCGGACATGGCGCAAGTCGACGCCTGCGCGTCGTCAGGAACTGCTCTTGGCCCTTGCCGATGCGCTGGAGTCCAATGCACAGTATTTTGTGGACGTCGAATGCCGTAGTACCGGAAAGCCTCTCGCGCAAGTGAGGGATGAAGAAGTTCCACAGTGCGTCGATTTCCTGCGGTACTTCGCGGGTATCGCGCGCTCGTTGCCCGGTACTGCGGCGATGGAGTACGCGGAAGGTAAAACGTCGTATGTTCGGCGTGAGCCGATCGGAGTAATCGGTGCGATCGCTCCGTGGAACTACCCGTTGATGATGGCAGTCTGGAAAATCGCTCCCGCTCTCGCTACCGGTAACACGCTTGTTCTCAAACCGGCCGAGGATACGCCCGAGACCGCGGTGATGCTGGGAGTGCTTGCAGCCCAGATCTATCCGCGGGGTGTTCTGAACGTAGTGTGCGGTGGTCGGGATACGGGTGCGGCGCTGGTCGCCCATCCTGCGCCGCGGATGATCGCCTTGACCGGGTCGACGCGGGCCGGCATCGCCGTGGCCAAGGCCGCATCGGAGGACATGAAGCTGCTGCATCTCGAACTCGGCGGCAAGGCTCCGGCCGTCGTATTCGCCGATGCAGACCTGGACGCAGCTGCCGCCGGGATTGTGGACGGCGCGTTCTACAACTGCGGGCAGGACTGCACGGCTGCTACTCGGGTTTTGGTCGCCGCGTCGGTGGCCGAGCAATTTACCGAGAAGCTGACCGCCGCTACCGCCCACTTGAAGCTCAGTGCGTTGGAGTCGGACGCTGATCATCTCGGTCCGCTCGTCAGTCGCGCGCATCGTGATCGTGTTGCCGCGATGGTCGATCGACGGTCTCCCAATACGGTCGTACGTATTGGTGGGGAAAAACCATCTGGACCTGGTTCGTTCTATCCGCCGACCATCATTTCGGGGGTTCAGCAGGACGACGAGTTGGTGCAGGAAGAAGTATTCGGTCCCGTGGTGACAGTCCAGGTCTTCACTACGGAGGCCGAGGCGCTCGAACTTGCAAACGGAACAAAATATGCACTTGCGTCGAGTGTGTGGACATCCGATCACGGCACCGCCATGCGGATGACCGCCGAACTCGATTTCGGTTGTGTCTGGGTCGGCACACACGGCGCGCTGACTGCTGAAATGCCGCACGGCGGTTTCGGCAGATCGGGCTACGGCAAGGATCTATCGGAGTTCGCGCTCGCGGAGTACACGAGGATCAAGCACGTCATGCATGTCCTGTAAATACCTTGCAGGACAATAGTTTCAACCACAATAAACACCCTTGAAAGGGGACTGCTATGGGTTCGTCCGAGAGTGATCTCAACATCCTCGACAGCGTTGTCACAGTTGCCGGCGGAATTGCCGCGATCTTCGGCGGCATCGCCGGTGCTGCCGGACTTGCAGCGTTCTTCGGCACGGGAGGGGGATCCTAGGGCCGAAGACTCGAATCACGGGCTCTCTGACGGATCGATCCTGACAATCAGGTCCGCCCGTTCCCGAACTGCCTCGATAGCAACGGCATTCGGTTGATCCACCGTGTGTACCCACGCCGCAGCCGCTTCGGAACTTCTTCCGAAGCGGTTGTGTCGTGTCACCAATCTGTCGGTGCGAGTTTCTTCCGGGACGTCGAGATACCAGACGGCGTCGAGTGACGCGCGGACAGCTGGCCAGGCTCCCGACTCGAAAAGGAGATAGTTGCCCTCCGTGACGATCAGTAGAGTCTCCGGATTGATGGGCGCCGCGCTGCCGATGGATTCATCGATCCCGCGATCGAAGATCGGCGCGTAGATCGTGTTGTCCTGCGTTCGCAGCCGACGCAAGAGTGCCGCATAACCGTCTGCGTCGAAGGTGTCCGGCGCACCTTTGCGATCACGTCGGCCCAGCCTGTCGAGTTCCCGATTGGCAAGATGAAAGCCGTCCATCTCGACCACGGCGCAGTGTGAACCCAGCGCCCGGGCAATCGCCCGCGATGCCGTTGATTTTCCGGCGCCCGGGGGACCGGTGATGCCGAGGACGAATCGACGGCCGTCGACGATCAGCGATGCCGCGCGCGTGGCAAGTTGTTCGAGGGGCAGAGTGACTGTCGGCGGCGTGGTTCGCACGAGAAGCTCCATTCGGTCTCGAATCAGGTGCCCTGAGGGTACGGACCGTGGCGACCGTTAACCGCACTCATATCACGGTCAATCGAATCTGTCTCGACAATCCGAATATTTTGCCGAGACCGCCTGTGTTTATCCTGTTGGCGTGACTTCCTCAGTGGGTGACCCCGGGCACAAAACGGCTTCCGGACGTATTCGCAGCACAGTTCTTGCTTCGAAAGTGATGTCCGCAACCGATGCGGTGAAGTTCATTCACCCCGGCGATACCGTCGCGATCAGCGGTTTTGCCAACGCCGGGACACCCAAGGTCATCATTCCTGCTTTGGTCGAGCGGATGCACCACACTCGCGGGGAGGGGTCGAACTTCACGATCAACCTCCTGACCGGCGCCTCGGTCTCCACCGAGACCGAGCGCCTACTCGCCGAGGTCGACGGTATCGCGCTGCGCATGCCGTACCAGTCAGAGGCGACGGCCCGTAAGCGGATCAACGACGGCCGGATGGACTACGTCGACATCCACCTCTCGCACGTCGCCCAGCAGGTCTGGGAGGGCTATTACGGCAAGGTCGACGTGGCGGTGGTCGAGGTTGCCGGCATCACCGAGTCGGGTGAGTTGATTCCCGCCGCATCGGTCGGTAACAACAAGACCTGGCTCGATGTTGCCGACAGGGTCATCCTCGAGGTCAATTCGTGGGTGCCCGAGGCCATGGAGGGCATGCACGACATCTACTACGGCACCGCTCTGCCACCCCACCGAAAGCCGCTCGAAATCATTCGCGTCGAGGACCGCATCGGTCAGACGACGTTCCGGGTCGATCCAGCCAAGGTCGTGGCCGTCGTCGAGACCAACTGCCGCGACAGCGCAAGCCCGCTGGCAGCACCCGATGCGGTCAGCGAAGCCATTGCGGGTCACGTTCTGGAATTCTTCGACTTCGAGGTGCGTGCGGGCCGCATACCTGCCGACACGCTGCTGCCACTGCAAGCCGGCATCGGCAACGTTGCCAACGCGGTGCTCGGTGGGCTGGATCGCGGACCGTACAAGGGCCTGACCTGCTACTCCGAGGTCATCCAGGACGGCATGCTTCGCCTGATCAAGGACGGAACCGTTGCACACGCGTCGACGACTGCTTTGGCGCTCACCGAAGAAGGCATCGAAGAACTGACGGCGAACGTCGATTTCTACCGCCACCGCATCACCTTGCGTCCGCAGGAGATCAGCAACCATCCCGAGGTGATCCGCCGCCTCGGCATCATCGCGATGAACGGGATGCTCGAAGCCGATATTTATGGCAACGTGAACTCGACCCACGTCATGGGTACAAAAATCATGAATGGAATCGGCGGTTCCGGCGACTTCACGCGCAACGGTTACGTCTCGATGTTCCTGAGTCCGTCGACGGCTCGAGGTGGTGCGATTTCTGCGATCGTCCCGATGGTGCCGCACGTCGATCACACCGAACACGACACCCAGGTGCTTGTCACCGAGCAAGGCTTGGCGGATCTGCGTGGCCTCTCGCCGCGACGTCGCGCCCGTCTGATCATCGACAAGTGCGCGCACCCCGAATTCCGTCCGCTGCTGCATGACTATGTGGCCCGCGCCGACGCGCAGCCGGGCGCCGGTCAGACTCCCCACATCCTGGGCGAGGCCTTCTCGTTCCATCAGCGCTACCTGGATACGGGTTCGATGCTTCTGTCCTGACACCCGCGCAGTGAGAGAATGCGGGAGTGAACGGAACCGGTGTACCCGCAGATGTGCTTCGTCGGGTGGCAGTAGCGGGGGCAGACGACGCCGGTGGATTGCCGATCGAGCTTCTAGGCGATTTCCTCGACGTGATCAGCTCAGCTGTCTGCGACGGTAAACCGCTGCAGCGGAGGCAACTTCACCGATTCCGTGGCCGTGGCGAGGAAGCAGCCGAGCAGGGTGTTGCCTTACGCGCGTTGCTCGACCTGTACCTTTCGTCGGCCTGGCGTCTGTGGCGCGAACTTCCCGCTGTCATTGCAGCACAATCGGATCCGAACGCTGTAGTAGCAGCCGGCGAGGTGATGCTCCGGGCCGTCGACGACGCCGTCGCGGAACTGACGGAGGGGTTCCAGCTCGCGCAGCGCTCACTCGTGCGTTCGCAAGTATCCGCGCGACGCGAGTTCGTGGACGATTTGTTGACCGGTGGCGCCGATGTTGTCGGATTGCTCGCTCGCGCTTCGAGTTTCGGGTTGCATTTGTCCGGACCGCATTCGGTGGCCGTCGTGACCGCTTCTCGTGAGTTTACCGACGACAATCCTCTTCTCAGAGCTGTCGAACGTGCAGTGCTCGGCAGCAAAGGTGACGCCGACGCGTTGGTCGCCAGCAAGAGCGGCAAACTGGTCATCGTGTTTGCGGCGCCGGATCGAGAGGCAATCGACCACGTGCTTCGTGGAATTCGGTTGGCTCTCGAATCCGGGACCGATGGCGCCGGACGCGTTCAATTGCAACGACGCGCGATGGACGTGGCCTGGCAGATTGCGGTCGGACGGCCGCGCACCACGGCCGCCGGTGTGGTGGCGTCGTACCGCGAGGCGCTCGACGCACTCGATCTCGCACAGCGGTTGTCGTTGGACTCGCGGGTGATCGATGCGCGGGATCTGCTGGTCTATCGGGTTCTGGTCAACGACAGGCCGGCCGTCACAGATCTGATCCAGACTCTCCTCACACCTCTGCTCGAGGCGCGCGGGGGAGCGGAGCCGATGGTCGATACTCTGCTCGCCTACTTCGCGGCGGGCGGGAACACGGCAAAGACCGCCAGGGATCTGCACCTGTCGGTGCGGGCGGTGACCTACCGCCTGGATCGCATCCGTGAGCTCACCGGCCAGAACGTCAATGATCCCGGCGACGCTTTTGCGCTGCACGCCGCAGTGCTCGGGGCCAGGCTTCTCGATTGGCCGCGAACACCGCTCAGCTGATGTCTGGCAGCCCGGGCAGCGAGTAGCCCGACTCGTCGTCCCAGTCGACGGGTGTGTCGTCGAGCGAGACATCCCACTGCGCGTCCGGCAAGGCGCGCCTGAGTTCGGTCAGCGCGTTGAACCAGTACACGAGCGACGGGATGATTTCCGTTTCGTCGTTCGAGATCTTGGTGGACCCGTTCAGGACCGTGTTCGGGATGTCCGAGTCGTACAAGTCCAGGACTTCGGCGTCGAAGGGGAACTCGTCGTTGTGCACGGCGATCAGACGGTCGATTTCCGTCCTCTCGTCGGCCGACAACGGTTCTGGGCGAACGGCGGAGTAGTACAACGAGGTGCTCATGATTGCCAGGCTAGAACACTCGGTTGGATTGCCGACATGCGCAAACGGATCAATATTGCCGTAATCCGGCAATCTCAACGGGAAAAGTCGTCGATAAATAGACCGTGATGGTTTGAAGTCGGCAAGGAAAACTGGTGAAGACGGTGAAACGGCCGTCGTGATCGAAGTACGTGATCGAAGTAATCGTCTTCCAGGTAAAGGAGAATCCCGTGACTGAAGTTAACCGTGGCAGTCGGGTAGGTGATCGGCGATGACTGTTCCCGTATGGGCGTGGGCCGCGTTTGCCGCCGTCATCGTCATCATGTTGCTGATCGACCTGCTTGCTCACCGCGGCGCGCACGTCATCGGATTCAAGGAAGCCGCCAGGTGGAGTGCACTCTGGGTCGGTTTGTCGCTGGTGTTCGCGGTGGTTGTCACCCTGACTTTGGGGGTGGACTCAGGTGTCGAATTCACCACGGCCTGGCTGCTGGAGAAGAGTCTCTCCGTCGACAACCTGTTCGTGTTCGCCCTGATCTTCGGTTACTTCAAGGTGCCGCGTGAGTACCAGCACCGCGTCCTGTTCTTCGGTGTCATCGGCGCCCTGATCTTCCGCGGTATCTTCCTCGCCGCCGGTGTCGCGATCGTCAGTAAGTTCACGGCAGTACTGTTCGTGTTCGCCGCGATCCTGCTCTACAGCGCGTACAAGCTCCTCAAGGACGAGGACGACAGCTTCGACCCCGGCACGTCGTTCGCAGTTCGCATGCTGCGCAAGGTCATGCCCGTCCAGGACGAGTACGCCGGTACCAAGTTCTTCGTCAAGGAAGCCGGAAAGCGCATCGCAACACCGCTGTTCGCGGTTGTCGTAGCCATCGAAGCGGCCGACCTCGTGTTTGCCGTCGACAGTGTCCCGGCAGTTCTGGCAGTGAGCGACGACCCGTTCATCGTTTACTCCAGCAACGCATTTGCGATCCTGGGTCTGCGTGCCCTGTACTTCCTGCTCTCGGGCATGCTCGAGAAGTTCCACTACCTGTCCAAGGGTCTGTCGATCATTCTCGCCTTCATCGGCGTGAAGCTGATCATGCAGGCCGGTCACAAGGTGATCAGCACGTCTATCCCCGAGATCCCGTCTCTGGTCAGCCTCGCCGTGATCATCGTGGTGCTGGCAGGCTCGATCATCTTGAGCCTCAAGAAGCCGCTGCCGGTAGAGCCTGATGCGGAAGAAGTCGGCACCGGTGATACGCCGATCGACCTCGAGAAGTCAGCCATCGAGCCCGCAGCGATCGAGCGCGATGACGACGACGACAAAGTGGATGCTCGCAGTACGAGCTGACAACTGAAAATCGAGAAGAGGAGTCACACGAATTCGTGTGACTCCTCTTTTCATGTCCCGATGTGCCTGGGTAATTCTGCACACTAGTCGCTTGCTGATGCGGGATGTGGGTCCGTGGGAGTTCTTGTGTGCACTCCTACCCACCTCGCGCGAAGCGCAGCCGGAATCAGTCGAACAGCAGCACCGGCTTGAGTACGCTGCCGTCCTTGATGCCCTCGGCCGCCTCGTTGATCTGATCGAACCGGTAGTGCTTGACCAGCTTCTCCAGCGGGAAACGTCCTTGTTCGATCAATGCCACCAACGACGGCAGGAACACCTGCGGCACCGCGTCGCCCTCGGTGACGCCGATGAACTTGCGGCCGTTCAGCAGGTAATTCACATCCACCGCCACGGTGGTTCCTGCGGCGGGCGCGCCGATCGCAGCGACGGTACCCAGCGGAGCGAGGCATTCGATCGCAGTCGCGAGCACATGGACGTTTCCGGTGGCATCGATGGCGTAGTCGATACCAAGGCCGTCGCTGATGCGATCCAGCTCCGTTGCGGCGTCGAGATCCTTCGAATTGATGACGTCGGTTGCGCCGAGTTCGCGCGCCAGGTCGAGGCGGGACGGCACGATGTCGATCGCGATGATGCGCTCGGCACCGGTCAGCTTTGCAGCCATGACCGCGGCCATGCCCACAGCTCCGACGCCGAAGATCGCGATGGTCGAGCCGGGTTCGGGCTTCAGGATGTTGAGTACCGCGCCTGCGCCGGTCTGGATGCCGCATCCGAGCGGAGCGAGTAGACCGAGATCTGCGGTGTCGGAGACCTTTGTGACTCCGCGCTCGTCAGCAAGGGCGTAGGTGGAGAACGAGGATTGAGCGAAGAAATGGCCGCTCAAGTCTTCGCCAGCTCGCGAGATCGTGGCAGTACCATCGGCTCGACTACCGCCGATCAGGTTGCGCGGCAGAAACTCCTGGCAATACGCCGGGTGCGCTGTGCGGCAGTTTCGGCACGATCCGCAACTGGTGAAGGACAGCAGAACCTTGTCGCCGGGCTTGACCGTCGTGACAGCGCTGCCCACCTCTTCGACGATGCCCGCTCCCTCATGGCCCAGAACGCCGGGCAACGGGAACGGAATGTGGCCGGCTTGAACGCCGAGGTCGGTGCCGCACACACCGGCGGCCACGATGCGGACCAGGACCTCGTCCGCGCGTGGGGTGTCCAGTGTGACGTCACCGATGGTGAACGGTTGGCCGATCTTGTCGACGACCGCCGCGCGTGCTGCATGGGTCATGTTGTGCTCCTGGGTGATGTGGATCAGAAGGGGTAGACGGGCAGTGTGCTTTGCGCGGTCACCCATTGGGTTTCGGTGAAGGCGTCGAGGTTGGCCCCGATGCCGCCGACGCGACCCCCGTTGCCGGAAGATGCCATGCCGCCGAAGGGGATGACGGCTTCGTCACCGACGGTCTGATCGTTGATGTGCACGAGACCGGTCGGGATCTGCTGGGCGATTTCGAGCCCGCGCATGGCGTCGGCGGTCAGAATGCCCAGGGACAGACCGTATTCGGAGTTGTTGGCGATGGCGATTGCCTGGTCGATGCTGGAGAAGGATGTTACGGGCGCGACGGGGCCGAACACCTCGTCGGCAAAAGCGGGTGCTGTGAGTGGAGTATCAGCCAGGACCGTCGGCCGGTAGAAGAGGTCTTCGTAGGTGCCGCCGGCTGCCAGTTTCGCTCCGGCCGCGATGCTTTCGGTGACGAGCGAGTGGATGTGGTCGCGTTGTTTCGCGTCGATGATGGGGCCGAGCGCTACCTGGCCGGTGAAGGGGTTGCCGACTGGAAGCTTCTCGGCGTGCTCGGCGAGGAGTGCGGTGTAATCGCCGACGATGCTCTCGTGAACGAGTTGGCGCCCGGTTGTCATGCAGATCTGTCCCTGGTGCATGAACGAACCGAAAGCGCCTACCGATACTGCCTTTTCGAGGTCGACGTCGTCCATGACGATCAGGGCGTTGTTGCCGCCCAGTTCGAGATGGGCGCGCTTGAGGTGACGGCCCGCCAGCTCACCGACTGCTCGGCCGGCGCGGGTCGATCCGGTGAAGGCGATGACGCGGACGCTCGGATGAACCACGATGGCTTCACCGGCGTCGGCGCCGCCTGGCAGCATGCTGAACACGCCGGCCGGCAAGCCGGCTTCTTCGAAGACTCGGGCGAGGACCACGCCGCCACAGATCGCGGTGCGCGGATCTGGCTTGAGGATCACGGCGTTGCCCAGCGCTAGGGCGGGAGCAACCGCGCGGATGGCCAGGATGATCGGAAAGTTGAAGGGAGCGATGACGCCGACAGTCCCGACGGGGACGCGCCGCGAGAAACTGAGTCTGGGCTGTTCGGAACGCAGAACCTCGCCGACCGGGTGAGCGGCCAGGGCAGCGGCGTTGTAGCACTCCTCCGCGGCGGTGTGGGTTTCCAGCCCGGCTTTGGCTGGAATGCTGCCGCCTTCGCGGATTACCCACTCGGCGATTTCGTCGGCGTACTGCTCGAACAGTTGACCCGCGCGGCGCAGCACAGCTGCTCGCTCGGTGTACGGCCGTGCTGCCCAGTCTTTTTGAGCGACAGCGGCCTTCGCTGCTGCAGCAGCGACATCGTCGGGCGTAGCTATGCCGACAGTGCTGAGCTGTTTACCTGTTGCGGGTTCGACAACGATGCGATCTGCGGCCCCGCCGGCGATCCATTCTCCGGCAAAAATCTTCGATTCCCAGACCGGCTCGGTCATCAAACTCGTCATGGTCGCTCCTTGAAAAAAAGGGATGCGCCGCTCGGCCGCATCACATGGTTACCCACCACGCTGCTTTGCCGAGGAACTGATGACCACCCAACTTTCACTCAGTGAAAGATGGGTTCATGGAATCTTTGAGTGCCTGAATTAGATCGTTGAACTCCGGTACGTGGGTGGCGCCGCTACGCGTGACGCCGGATACGGGGATTCGCAAGCGGCCGTGCGCTTCTCGCATGAAGCTGATTCCGGCCCGAGGTGATTCGCCTGCGGTGATCGAGTACAGCAGGGTCCAGGCCTTGGGGTTCGTGATGACGTCGAGGGTGGCGGTGTGATCGCTCGGAATTGCCGGGCCCAGCTGCACTCGACGGCCGATTTCCCGGAATGCGTCTTCCACGACCTGGTGAATCAGTACCTGACTTTGGCGGGGCGGCAGCAGCAGGGGGTATGCGGCGAGATCGTTCAGGTCGACGCTCTGCTGGCCGGCCAATGGGTGGCGGCTCGACATGACGATCAGCAGATCCTCGACGCCCAGGTCGATAGGTTCCAGACCGGGGCGGTCGACGCTACCGCGAATAAGTGCAATGTCTGCATCCCCCGACGCCACCGCGTCCATGCGGTGCGCAAAACTCTTGATCACGAACTCGACGTCGAGATCTGGATGTCGTTCGCGCACATGGGCAATCGCATCCAGGGTTTGACCGGCAAAACTCATGTTCCCGGTGATGCGGATGCGTGCACTGGGATCGCGTGCCACCGAGTAGGCCATGGTTTCGAGGCTCAGAACCTGTTGGGCTATCGGCACCAATCGGGAGCCTGCCGGCGAGAGGTGCACCGCTCGGGTGGACCGTTCGAAGAGCGTCGCGCCGAGTTCCTTCTCCAACCGCGCCACCTGATGGCTGATGGCGGATTGGGAGATGAAGCACCGTTCGGCAGCACGGCTGAAGCTCAGTTCCTCGCTGACGACGAGAAAATACTTGAGTTGGCGAAAGTCCATACCGACATCCTACTTATGAGCAAAACAGATAACAGTCTTGCGAATACTGCAGCTAGCTGGACTGAGCCTATGACCGTTCCATACGGTAATAGTCATACTTTCAATTTGGTTTAGGAGTTTGTGGTGGACAGAACTGCTGCGGGTCGCGCAGATGTGGATGCAACGGGACACGAGAAGACTCAGGTCGTCATCGTCGGATCCGGGTTCGGGGCACTTGCTGCCGCGAAGACGCTCACGAAGTCCAAGACGCCCTTCGTCCTCATCTCCGAGACCACTGAGCACCTCTTTCAACCGCTGCTCTACCAGGTTGCGACCGGCGTGCTCTCGGCCGGCGAAATTGCTCCGCCGATCCGCAACATTCTGCAGAAGTTCCCCGATGCGGACGTCCGTCTCGGACGCGTCGTCGAGGTCAATGCCGAAGACAGCACAATCGTCTACGAGGCGTCGGGTCAACGGCACACGCTCGGATATCGCTCACTGATCGCGGCAACCGGAGCAACGCAGGCGTATTTCGGCCGCGACGAGTTTGCCGAGGTCACGTACAAGCTCAAGACCGTCGAGGACGCAGAATTGCTGCGCAAGCAGATCCTGCGCTGCTTCGAAGAGGCTCACACCACCACCGACGCATTGACGCGCAAGAACCTGCTGAGCTTTGTCGTTGTCGGCGCCGGTGCCACGGGTGTCGAGTTGGCCGGTCAGATCAAGGAATTGGCGCGCCGCTATTTCGCGATGGCTATCAACAACATCAGCGCCGAAGAAGTCACCGTCACCATGGTTGAAGGTGCCGGCGTTGCACTGCCCGCCTTCGGCGGCAAGCTCAGCGAATACACGCAGAAATCGCTCGAGAAGTCCGGTGTCGAGGTAGTTCTGAACACCATGGTCACCGCCATCGACGAGCACGGCGTCACGGTGTCGTCGATCCAGACCAAGGAAGAAAAGCGCATCGACGCCGAGACGGTCATCTGGTCGGCCGGTGTGCGTGCCAACGACTTTGCCGCAGTTCTCGGAGCTGCAACCGGTTGTGAGAGCGACCGCGCTGGTCGACTCCTCATCAATCCCGACCTCACCGTGGGCGGCTTCGCCAACGTGTATGCCGTCGGCGACATGACCTCGCTCAATGGTTTGCCCGGTCAGTCGCCCGTCGCGATGCAGGGTGGCCGTCACGCCGCCAAGATTGTCAATGGAAAGCGCAAGGCCGGAACGCCTTTCAAGTACATGGACAAGGGCAGCATGTCGATCATCAGCAGATTCAGCGCTGTGGTCCGGGTGGGCAAGAAGATCGAATTCAAGGGCACCATCGCGTGGTTCGTGTGGTTGGCCGTGCACGTCATGTACATGGTGGGCTTCCGAAACCGTTATGTCGCAGTCATGTCCTGGTTCGGATCCTTCATCGGCCACCGTCGCCCGCACTTCCACTACACGCAAGAGGCCGTGACGATCGAAGCTGCTCCGCCGGTGCTCGAGAAGGAACCAGAGTTGGCGCACTCCGCCTAACTTTCACGGCAAGGCAGGATCCTCCAACGCCCACTTCGCTACGTGCGAGGTGGGCGTTGGCCTTGCAGCATCCGTTCGCGCAAACTGTCGTAAATAGGCGCCGACCCGGCCAACGTCGCGACAAGAACTGCGGCAGCGGTGGCGGCGAGCATCGGAACGAGGACAGAAGTCACGGCCGTCATCTCCACGACGATCACGATGCCGGTAAAAGGCGCCCGCACCACGGCGCCGAAGAGCGCGGCCATACCGACCATCGCCATCGCGACTGTAACTCCGGCGTCCACTCCGGGAACGAAGCTTGCGAGCCCGGCAAATAACGAACCCCAGAGGGCGCCGAGTGCGAGAAGCGGAGCAAAAAGGCCACCAGGAGTTCCGGCGGCGTAGGACAGCGGGCCGGTGAAGAATCGAACAACGAGGTACAGCAGCAGAATCGGCAGGACAAAAGTGCGCCCGCCGACAAGCATCTGCGAGACGGTATCGCCGCCGCTACCGACCAGCGGATTGAGAAACAGGACGACTCCGATGACAGCGCCGATTATCGCTCCGATGACGGTCGGCGGAATACGACGTTGGCGTGCAACAAGTTCGAGCATGCCCAGAATCAGGCGGTTGTAGAGGATTCCCAGTAGCCCGGTCAACAGTCCGAAGACGACGAACAGCGGTAGAAGTGCAATGTGCGGACTGGGGACGGTGCCGACCGCGAAGTCAGGCCGATTACCTATCACCAGCCGTGAGCATGCCACCGCCACTGCTACGCCGAACAGCGTGGGAAGCACCGTTCGGAGCCGGAACGATTTGGTGACCTCCTCACAGACGAACAACGCGCCACCGATGGGGGCGTTGAAGGCGACGGCGAGTCCAGCTCCGGCCGCGGATGTTTGAAGCAGCCGCACATCGGGTTCCGAAAGTCGTGCTCGTCGTCCTGCTTCTGCTCCGATCGCCGCACCCATATGCACGGTGGGACCTTCGCGGCCGAGAACGAGCCCCGAGCCGATCGCCAGCAGGCCGCCGACAAATCTTGCGGGCACGAGGACAAGAGGTGGAGGTTGTGTCTCGCCGCGGAAGACGGCTTCCACATGCTGGATGCCGCTTCCCGCTGCCAGCGGCACACGTTGCACGATCACGACGGCAAGCGCTGTGCATGACGCCACCAGTGCAACGGGGACAAGCCAGCCGACATAGGGAATCCCGTGTGACCATTCCAGGATCGTCTCGCGGAGACCGTCCGCCTTGCGCAGGCACCAACGGAACGCCCCACCGACGAAGCCGACACAGACTCCGGCGACGATCGCGAGTAGACACAGCAACATCAACCCGCGGCTATCCTCGCGCGGTTCGTTGCCGGTATCGTCCGCGGTCATCGTGCTCAGTCCCTACCTGACGGTCAGAACTCTCGAAACGTGAATTGCGTGGAACGTGCGTCGTGTGCACGGTAACGCATTTATGCTGGTTGTGTCGCTGCGGGATTGACCGCACCTCGGGCTTTCCGACGGCTCCGGCAAAGCCGCCTGTCCGGAACTGGCGTTACGTGCGCTCGGAGATAATGTTCCGCACGGCGAGGTGACTGAAAAGCATGCTGGTACCGATGGGATTACCGCCGCCGGGGTAGACGGTTCCACTCGGCGCAGCCATGGTGTTTCCCGCCGCGTACAGGCCGGGAATCGGGTTGTCCGAGGTATCGAGGACTCGTGCCGCTGTGTCGGTGCGCAACCCGCCCTTGGTGCCGAGGTCGGAGATTCCGAAGGCCGCCGCGTGGAACGGGCCGTGCTCGATCGCCACGAGCGGTGATTCGCCGCCCGAGAACGCACGATCGTAGGCTTCGTCACCACGGCCGAAGTCCTCGTCGACTCCGCTTTCGACCATTTTGTTGAATCGAGCGACCGTCGCCACCAGCGTTTCGGATGGCACTCCGATCTTTTCGGCGAGCGCCTCGAGCGTGTCGGCGGTGTGCCACAGGCCGGCGTCGACGTACTTTTCAGTCTCTGTCATCGACACGTTCGGTGCTTGAACCGGCGGACGGGCGCCCTCCCTGTCGTCGTAGATCATCCAATACGGCAGGGTGACGGTGCCCTGTTTCATCTGAGCGATCACATCGCGCCCGAGTCGGTCGTACGGAGCCGACTCGTTGACGAACCGTTCACCGTTCTGGTTGACGAAGATGCCGCCGGTGAACCACAGTGCGAACGCCGAACGTCCGTCGGGATGGGTCAGTCCTGGTGACCACCAGGCCTGATCCATCAGATCAACGTCAGCGCCGATTGCGATAGCGGCCTGATGCGCTTTGCCGAGGTTGGCCCCGGGCCCCATGGTGTCGCGGGCCTGACCGGGAACGCCGTACTTCTGCCGCAGTTCGTCATTGGCCTCGAAACCGCCGGCTGCCAGAAGCACGCCCCTTCGGGCACGGATGGCGACGCGTGTGCCATCGCGTTCGACGATACCGCCGACGACGGCGCCTTCCTCGACTACAAGCTCGACAAGCGGACTGTTCAAGGCCACCTTCGCATTCGGGTATTTCTCGATGGCTTTGAGGAAGCGGGCAATCAGTGCTCGTCCGCCGATGAAGAAGTCCTCGGGCTGTGGGGTCCCTAGACGCTCCGAGTCGAGGGGGCCGCGCACGACCTCTCGCAGTTCGGGTGCTCGTGAGACGGGGAACGGGGTGGGCATGGTGTGCCGCTGTCCGTCGAGACGGGCTTTGGGTGCCTTGCCGAAATAGTCTGGCCACGGCAGCATTTCGAACTTCAAGTTTTCGTCCTGCTCGAGGTACTCGATCAGGGGTCCGCCGCCGCGGACGTATGTGTCCTGTAGCTGACGAGGCGTGCGGTCTCCGACTACGGCGTGGTAATACTCGAGCGCGTCCTCGATAGTGTCGTCGGTGCCCGCGCGTTGCAACGCCGGGTTGCACGGAAACCAGACCCCGCCGCCGCCGGAATATGCGGTGGTGCCGCCGAACTTGTCGGTCGCCTCGACAAGGTTCACGGTCAGTCCCTCACGGGCCGCCGTGTAGGCGCCGGTGACGCCGCCGCCGCCGGAACCGACCACCAGCACATCGTATTCTTCGTTCCAGTTCATCATCATTCAGCCTTTCTGCTTCCCTGCTCTGCACGGCGCGGGTGGTGTCGATTTCGAACTCGAAGCGGAGAACCATGGCGTCAGCGATGTCCTCGACGTCGACGTAACGTGATTTTAAGCACGGCCTCACCCGGGCGCGGTTGTCGATGTCCAGTGAACGGGATACGAACTTCGGTCACCCGGAAGCCGTCGCTGATCGAGCGGGAAGAACCGGGGTTCAAAGTTCGAGTAGCAAGCTGACTCCGAGAACCGTCATCATCACGGCGATGATGGCGTCGAGAATTCTCCAGGCGTTGGGTTTGGCAAAAAGTGGCGTCAACAACTGGGCGCCGTAACCGAGAGCGGCAAACCAAATTGCGCTGGCTGTGATGGCGCCGGTGGCAAACCACCAGCGTCCGATCTCGCCGCGTCCGTTGGCAATTGAACCCATGAGCACGACGGTGTCCAGATAGACGTGCGGGTTCAGCCAGGTGAGCGCCAATGCCATTGTGATGGCGGTGAGCCTCGACCCGTTGCCATGCTGATCCGGTGCCAACGTCTGAGGTCGGAGGGCCCGTTTGGAAGCGAACACTGCGTAGCTGAGTAGGAAAACCGCACCGGCAATACGAACGAACGTGATCAGTGACGGTGCATGCTCGAGCAGGGCCCCAATTCCGCTGATGCCTGCGAGTATCAGAATTGCGTCGGATATGGCGCAGACTGCCACAATTGGGAGTATATGCGAGCGCGTCAGACCTTGGCGAAGAACAAAGGCATTCTGTGCGCCGATCGCGACGATCAACGAGAGTCCGACACCAAAACCGACGACGGCGGACGTCGGGTCACTGTTACTGAGCATGTGACCAGCCTGGCTACTGAACAATCGGCAGTCCAGCTAATGATTCTTAGGCTACATAAGAGTAGCTTCAGATTATGCTGGACATTGAGCAGTTGAAGGCGCTCCACGCCGCGGTAGATGAGGGAACATTCGACGCTGCCGCCAGGAAACTGCACATCACGCCATCTGCGGTCAGTCAGCGGATCAAAGCACTCGAACGTGCGGTTGGCCGGATCCTGCTGCAACGCACCAAACCGGTTCAGGTCACCGACTCGGGGCGCGAAGTATTGCGCTTGGCTCGTCAGATAGATGCACTCACGCGGGATACGGTGCGTGAGTTGGGTCTTGACGACACGCTGGGTTCTCTGGCTCGTATCCCGGTCGCAGTCAACGCGGACTCGTTGTCCACCTGGGTACTTCATGTGCTGGCGGATTTCACGGCCGAAGCGAGTTTCGATTTTCATATCGACGATCAGGACCACACAACCGATCTCTTACGTGACGGGTCGGTGATGGCAGCAATAACCTCGGCGGCGGCGCCAGTTCAGGGTTGCACGTCGAGTCGGCTCGGAATCCTGCGCTACCGGCCGATGGCCAGTGCCCAATTCTGTGACAGATGGTTTGCTGACGGTGTTACGGCAGAAGCACTTTCACTGGCACCGATGGTGGTGTTCAACCGCAAGGATCTGCTGCAGGACAGGTACTTGGACAGGAAGGTCGGGTATCCCGTTGATCCCCCTCGTCACCAGGTGCCCTCATCCGCGGGCTTTTCGGACGCGGTGCGACTGGGGTACGGCTGGGGCCTGCTCCCTGAGCTGCAAAGCCTCGAATCGGCGGATACGCTGGTCGGGTTCGATCCGGACTCTGTCTACGACGTGCCGCTGTTCTGGCAGCAGTGGAAATTGTCGCCGCCGATTCTGGTGCGAATCGCCGAGGCCGTTGCTGCTCGTGCGCACGAAATCTTGCCTCAATCGAGTGCCTGACCACTTGTGCTCCGGGGACAAAGATTTTGGACAAGTTGAGCCCCCGCGACCGTTTCTTCGGCTCCAGATCGCCGATAGTGTTCTGAGTCACATGCAATGAAAGGTGCTGACTCACGTGGTGGACATCGGATATCTGGCCCCCGATCTGGCAAAGAAGTACGGATCAGCTCCGTGCCTTCGTGATGATCGAAGCGAACTGACCTATACGGAGTTCGCCGATCGTGTAGAAGCTGTTGCGGCGCAACTCTCGAGCCGGGGTATCGGGCGCGGTGACATCATTGCGATCATGCTTCCCAACCGAGTCGAGTTGGTGACAGCAATCATGGCGGCCTGGCGCGTCGGCGCCGCTGCGACACCCATCAATCCGATGTTCACGGCCAATGAGGCTGACTATCAGATCATGGATTCCGGTGCGCAACTGGTTGTTACGGCTGGAGTTGATTCTCCGAGCGGTGGACGCGCAGTGCTGTGCGTCGACGATCTGGCTGTTGAACCACCATCAGTACCGCTGCCGGACGTCCCTGTGGCGGAAGATGACCTCGCACTCTTGATCTACACCAGTGGATCTACGGGTACCCCCAAGGGCGTCATGCTGACCCATGCGAACCTGCAGTTCATGGCGTCGTCGATGGGGCGCAGTATCGGCATTACAGCGACAGATCATTGTCTGCTGGTGTTGCCGTTGTTCCACGTCAATGCCATTTGCGTGAGCATTCTCGCTCCGCTGATCGTCGGCGGTCAGGTCAGCATCACCGGAAAGTTTTCGGTATCAAGGTTCTTCGACGACGTGGCCCGCTTGCGGCCCACCTACTTTTCCGCGGTTCCCGCGATCTACGCGATGCTGACCTCACAGTCCGAAGGTGCAACGTTCGACACGTCGTCATTGCGACTGGGTGTCTGTGGCGCCGCGCCGATCAGTAGAGAACTCCTCGAACGCGCCGAGGAGCGTTTCGGTTTTGTCATCGTGGAAGGCTACGGACTGACTGAGGGAACGTGTGCGTCGGCGTGTAATCCCTATGACGGCATTCGCAAACTCGGCACAGTCGGCCCAGCGTTACCCGGGCAAGAGATCGCGATCCTCGCCGACGACGGGACTCTTGCTCAGGTAGGAATCGCGGGCGAGGTAATCATCAAGGGCGCCAACGTGATGCGCGGCTACCTGAACCGGCCGGAAGAGACGGCAAAAACGGTTGTCGACGGCTGGCTGCACACGGGCGACGTCGGAGTTCTGGACGAGGATGGCTACCTGACTCTGGTCGACCGCATCAAAGACATGATCATCCGCGGGGGAGAAAACATCTACCCCAAGGAAATCGAAAATTCGCTTGCCGCCCATCCTGCCGTGCTGGAGGCCGCTGTGATCGGGGCTCCACACGAGGTCTACGGAGAGGTACCTGTTGCCTATGTCGTTGCGTATCCGGATTCGCCTGTCACAGAAGATGAACTGCTCGAACATGTCACGGCACTGCTCACCCGCGTGAAGCTGCCAGTGGCGATCTACGTCGTCGATGCGCTACCCCGAAACCCGGTGGGCAAGATCGACAAACCTGGAATGCGACGAGCATTGAGCGTCGAACCCGCTCGCTAGCCACATACCCGCAGTACCGAATAACTCGATGACATGCGTCGAGTTGATCCGTCATGCCCACATATTGCACATCAGGAGCACATCATGGGATTCAAAGAAGGAAACTTCCCTCCCGTCGACCCGGCTACGTTCATGGACAAGCCTTTCCTCGAGCGTTTACGAGACATGTCCACACACTGGGTGGACTACGGGTTCGGGACGCCGAAGATGGTCCACACCGTCTACATCATGAAATTGCTGTTTCTCTACCTGTTAGCCGGAACGGCAGTTGCGACACTGACTTCCGGTCTCTCCTGGGTCGATCCAGGGTCATGGTGGAATCAGCCCATCGTCTACCAGAAGCTCATCCTCTGGACGATGATGCTCGAGATGCTGGGCCTAGCAGGTTCGTGGGGTCCGCTGGCCGGCCACTTCAAGCCGATGACAGGCGGCGTCCTCTACTGGATTCGGCCCGGAACGATTCGTCTGCCACCGTGGCCGGGCAAGGTTCCGCTCACCTCCGGTGACTCCCGCACGGTCTTCGACGTTCTCATCTACGTCGCTGCTGTCGCCAATCTGCTTGTTGCCACTGTGCTTCCAGGAGTGCACACCACGGGAATCGACGCGGCGATAGCCGACAACGCGGGACTCGTGCGTCCGACCGCCCTGTACTCGTTCCTGGTGCTGATGCTGATTCTCGGTCTGCGCGACAAGGTTCCGTTCATCGCCGCGCGCAGTGAACAGTACCTTCCTGCGATCTTCTTCTTCACGTTCCTGCCGTTCGTCGACATGATCCTGGCGCTCAAGTTGCTGATCGTCATGGTGTGGATCGGCGCCGGTATCTCGAAGTTCGGTCGCCACTTCTCACTGGTGGTTCCCCCGATGTTGAGTAACACCCCGTGGATTCCGTCGAAGAAGATCAAGCGTGCGCACTATCGCAACTTCCCCGAGGATCTGCGTCCCTCGCACCTCGGTGGCGGCGTCGCGCACGTGGCCGGAACGATGGTCGAGATTGTCACCCCGTTGATACTGCTGTTCTCCACCAACAAGACTCTGACCATTCTTGCCGTGATCCTCATGGTCGGATTCCACCTGTTCATCGCCTCGACCTTCCCGCTGGCCGTTCCGCTGGAATGGAACCTACTGTTCGCTTACGCCGCGGCCTTCCTGTTCCTGGGATTCCCGGCGTGGGACGGTTACGGCCTCGGCGCCATGTCTTCACCGTGGATTACCGCGGGAATTGTTGCAGCCCTTGCCTTCTTCCCGATTCTCGGCAATCTCCGGCCCGATCTGGTGTCGTTCCTGCCCTCGATGCGTCAGTACGCCGGAAACTGGGCATCTGCGACGTGGGCATTTGCGCCGGGCGCCGAAGCCAAGATCGACCAGAACATCAAGCGCCCGTCGCCTGACACCCGCAATCAGTTGATGACCATGTACCCCGAAGACGTGTCCGACGTCGTTCTGCACCAACTGTTGGGCTGGCGTTCCATGCACAGTCAGGGGCGTGCACTGTTCTCGCTCATGCTCCGTCATCTCGGTGAGGACATCAACACGTACTCCCTGCGGGAGGCTGAGTTCATGTGCAACTCCATCGTTGCCTTCAACTTCGGCGACGGACATCTGCACGACGAGAAGATGATCGCGGCGATCCAGCGTCGTTGCAACTTCGCGCCGGGCGAGTTCCTGGTGACGTGGATCGAATCCCAGCCCATCCACAAGGGCACTCAGGCGTACAAGGTGATCGACGCGGCCTTGGGCGTCATCGAACGGGGCACCTTCAAGGTTGCCGACGCAGTTGCCGAACAACCGTGGTTGCCGAACGGGCCCATTCCGTTCGACGTTCAGTGGACACTGGACGTACGAGCCGACCGCGCAGCAACAGATCCGCAGGTCGTCTCCGAACCGAGGATGCGGACGAAGACCAGTATCGAGCAAGAGGTGGGTAAGTGACAAAGGCCGTAGTTGTCGGCAGCGGGCCGAACGGGCTCGCTGCCGCGGTACACCTTGCGCGGAGCGGTGTGGACGTGCAGGTGCTCGAGGCCGCCGACCAGATCGGCGGGGGCACCCGCTCCGGTCCGATCGACGTACCCGGGTTGATCCACGATCACTGCTCGGCGTTTCACCCGATGGGGATCGGCTCGCCGTACCTGTCCAAGCTCGACCTCGAGCGCTACGGGCTGAACTGGCGGTGGGCCGAGGTGGACTGTGCGCATCCGCTCGACAACGGCGACGCCGGTGTCCTGTACCGCTCGCTGGAGCAGACCGCGGCGGGTCTCGGCGCGGACGGGCAGCGATGGCAACGCATGTTCGGCGACTTGTCGACGGGATTCGACGCTCTGGCGTCCGATCTGATGCGACCGATCGTGAACGTCCCGCGTCATCCGCTGCGGCTTGCGGCTTTCGGTCCGCGCGCATTGCTTCCGGCAACCGTGATCGCAAAACTGTGGAAGACGGAGAAGGGCAAGGCGTTGTTCGGCGGAGTGGCTGCGCACGCCTTCTATCCGCTTCACCGTCCCGCGACGTCGGCCGTGGGGTTGATGATTACCGCTGCAGGTCACCGCCACGGGTGGCCGGTCGCCGAGGGCGGTTCGCGGTCGATCACCGATGCCATGGCATCGATGCTCCTCGATCACGGCGGCAAGATCGACACCGGAGTTCGGGTGCGCACCGTATCCGAGATTCCCGACGCCGATGTTGTTCTGATGGATGTCAATCCAGCTGGTGCTCTCGAAATTCTGGGGGATCGTCTCCCCGCCCGAGTGGCAAAGGCCTATCGGAAGTTCAAGCAGGCCCCCGGAGCTTTCAAAGTCGATTTTGCGATCGAAGGTCATGTGCCGTGGACCAATCCGGATTGCGCTCGGGCCGGAACAGTTCATCTGGCAGGTGGTTTCGACGAAATCGTGGCAGCTGAGCGCGAGACGAATGCGGGGCGCATGCCGGAGCGGCCGTTTGTACTTGTCGGTCAGCAGTACGTGGCTGATCCCACCCGCTCTGCCGGGAACATCCATCCGCTGTACACCTATGCGCATGTGCCACACGGGTATGCCGGGGATGCCACGGAGGCGATCATTCGCCAGATCGAGAGGTTTGCGCCGGGGTTCCGGGAGCAGATCGTGGCGATATCGAGTCGTAGTACCGCAGATCTGGCACACGACAATCCGAATCAGGTCGGTGGTGACATCATCGGAGGAGCCAATTCCGAACTACAGGTGGTTCTGCGTCCGCGCATTGCAGTCGATCCGTACAGTACGGGGATCGAGGGCATGTACCTGTGCTCGGCGTCGACGCCACCAGGGGCCGGTGCACACGGAATGTGCGGGTACAACGCGGCCGAATCCGCATTGAAGTATCTCAGACGGAAGGGCGCGGAGGTTTTGTGACTGGTCCCTCGCACAAGGATCGAGACGCCGTCGCACGGCGGCGCCTCGCCCGGGTGCCGGCTGCTGCCGAACCGGAAGTTCTTGCCGTGGTTGCAGAATTGGCGCGACGGCTCGAAGCGCGCAGTGCTGAAATTGCGCGTGAAATGAGCGTCATGATGGCTCACGAAATCGACCAGTTGGATAACGATGCCAATTTGATCGAGATGCTCGAAGCCAGCGTCCAGGGAAATGTCACGACGATCATCCACGTGCTGGCCAACGACATCCCCATCGATCATCTCCAGCCCACTACTGCTGCAGTGGAATACGCGCTCAGGCTCGCTCAACGGGACGTCCCGTCCAACTCGTTGGTGCGGGCATATCACATGGGGCAGGGTGATCTGATGAGGATCTGCCATGACGAGGTCAGTGCTCTCGACATTCCTGCCCGGTTGACTTTGGCTGTCCTGAAACACACTTCGGATGTGGTGTACAGCTACATCGACTGGATTACGTTGTACGTGTTCGATGCGTACGAACAGGAGCGAAGTCGGTGGATCAACGCACAGGGCAACTTGCATTCGGCCGCGATCCACGCGCTGTTGTCGGGAACCGGCGCAGACGCGAGTAGTTTCGAAGCCGAGACAGGTTATCGGCTGGACCAGAACCACATTGCCGTGGTTGCCTGGTCGACGTGGGACGCCGATGCGTTGGGCTTCAATGCCCTGGATCGCCTGGTGCGTGATCTCGGCGCGGCGGCCGGCGCTGACAAATCCGTGATCGTCACCGCGATCGACCGTCGAACGGTGTGGGCGTGGTTGCCTTTCGGGCGCCGCATTCCGGCACCGGATCTGCAGGTGCTGTCGGCAACCGTGCCACTCGACGGTGGTACCCGTGTTGCCGTCGGTCTTCCCGGGCAAGGGATGTCAGGATTCAAGCGTTCGCATGAGCAAGCGCGCGCCGCCTATTCTGTTGCAACAGTGCCGGATACACCGGGCCGTCCACTCGTGAGTTTTGGTGATCGAGGCATCGCTGTGGTGTCTCTCCTGTCGGACAATCTCGACGCGACCAAGTCTTGGGTGTGGGAAGTGCTGGGGCCCTTGGCCGCCGATACGCCGGCTGCGGCATCGCTGCGCACAACATTGAGCGTGTACTTTGCGAACGGTGAAAGTCACCTCCATACCGCCAACCAGATGAATCTCCACCGCAATACCGTGAAGTACCGCATCAACAAAGCGCTCGGTGACCCCGTTGTCGTCGGGCGCGACAAGCTGGATTTGGCTCTGGCATTGCAGGTGTGTGAATTGCTTGGTCGATCGGTATTGCGTCTACCGGGTTGAGGAAGGTCTCGTCGATTACGAGCTCGCGGCCGGGAACCGTAGGCGGTGGGTGTTTTCGACGATTGCGCGGGTCAGGGCCTGTTCGGGGGCCGATTGTTTGCGGCGCCCCGTGGTGATCAGTGTGAACTGAATGCGTCCGGGGCTCGGAAGTCCCTCGACCGGGACCAGATCCGACGGTAGGAGACTTTCGCTGTGAACGATGAATCCCAAGCCGGCCAGGGCTGCCGCGCGTAGCCCCAGCTGGCCTTTTGTCGTGCAGGTGATCCGGTAGGGGAGCTTCGCGTGATCGAGCGCTGTCAGGGCGGCATCACGCGTCAGGCTCGGTGGGTGATAGGTGACAACGGGGATCGGTTCGGTGAGTTCAGGTTTCGCTCCGACGGGGCCCGCCCACACCAGTCGATCGTCGAACACGAGCTGGCCGTGTCGCTCGCCAGTGCGACGCTTGACGAAGGCCAGGTCGAGTTTGTCTGCCCTCAACTGTGCGTGGATTTCCTCACTGAGCCCCACGGAGAGGTCCAGGTCCACGCCGGGATGATTGCGCCGAAATTCGAGAAGAATGTTGGGAAGTGTCTGCGAAACAAGGTCTTCCGATACTCCGAAGCGGATGTGGCCCGTCAGTTCCGTACCGCCGAAGTGGTGCATCGCCTTTTCCTGTGCTCCGATGATCTCGCGGGCGAATCCCAGCATCGCGGCGCCGTCGGAAGTCAGAACCACCCGGTGTGTGTCACGGGCGAACAGCTCGCGCCCGATCTCCTTCTCGAGTTTTGTGATGTGCCCGCTGACTGTCGGTTGGCGCAGTCCGAGCTGCTTGGCTGCCGCGGTGAATCCTCCGGTGTGTTCGACCGCGAGGAAGGTTCGGAGCAGTATCGGATCGAGCACCATGAACTCCTATCGCAGATCGCGATAACTAATATAGCCTTCATCTGCTATTGCGATAATGCTGTGCGTCGTAGCGTGTGCAGCGTGAAGTTTCTGAGCAGGTTCTACATCGACGGCTTCATTCTCGCGATCCTCGCCGCGGTGGGTGTGGCCAGCGTATTTCCGGCCGCTGGGGCAGCCGCCGATGTGCTGGGGTGGGCCACCAAGGTGGCGATCGGGCTGCTGTTCCTCATCTACGGAGCACGGCTGTCTCCGTCCGAGGCCTGGCAGGGCGTGAAGCACTGGCGACTGCATTCGGTGATCCTGGCCGTGACCTTTGTCGTCTTTCCGTTGCTCGGGCTGGCGCTGCGCATACTCGTTCCGTCAGTTCTTTCCGACGAGTTGTACACCGGAATCCTCTTCCTGTGCCTTGTGCCCTCGACGGTCCAGTCGTCCATTGCGTTCACCTCGATAGCCCGCGGCAACGTCGCAGGTGCTGTTGTCAGCGCGTCGTTCTCCAACCTGGTGGGTGTCTTCGTGACTCCGTTGCTGGTGATCCTGCTGATGAACACCACCGGAGATGTTCATGTCGACGCGAGTTCGATCATTGCGATCGTGTTCCAGTTGTTGGTGCCGTTCTTTCTCGGACAGTTGTTGCGCCCCTGGATCGGCGAGTGGTTGAAGCGCAATGCCAAGCCTACGAAGCTGGTAGATCGCGGTTCGATCGTCTTGGTTGTCTATGCAGCCTTCAGTGAGGGGATGAACGAAAATATCTGGAGCACAGTGCAACCTGGTCAAATTGCTGTGCTCTTTGGGGTGTGTGTCGCACTTCTTTCCGTGGTTCTCGGCGTCACGCTGGTGATTGGCAAGGTGCTCGGATTCTCTGTCGAGGACCGCATCGTCGTCCTGTTCTGCGGATCCAAGAAGAGCCTCGCGTCGGGGGTGCCGATGGCTGTTGTGTTGTTCGGTGGCAGTCAGGTGGGGCTGATCATGTTGCCACTCATGATCTTCCATCAGATTCAGCTGATCGTTTGCGCGATTATCGCTCAGCGGCTTTCCCGGCGGCCGCTCGCAGTGGCAGATCTGTCGGAGAGCGACGACGTCAGTCTGCACTCCGGCGGGAGTTGAGCCGGGAGGCCTGGCGTGTGAGGTGGTCGCGTTCGGCGAGGTTGGTTGCCTTGTACGCCACCTCGCTGTAAAGCGCTGCCGCCGTTGTGAGATCGCCGCCGCGCTCGTGGAGATACGCTGCCACCGCGGTGTGGCGGGGCAGTGACTTGTCCAGCATCGCGAGTGCCGCGAGACCGGCGCGCGCTCCGTCGGCCTCGCCCACGGCGACTGCTCGGTTGAGTCGGACAACCGGGCTGTCGGTGAGTTGCTCGAGTTCGTCGTACCACTCGACGATCTGAACCCAGTCCGTCTCCTCGGCGGTGAGCGCGTCAGCATGTAGTGCTGCGATGGCGGCCTGAGCCTGATACTCACCGAGTCGGTCACGCGCGAGCGCCGCGTGCAAAATCGTGATCCCCTCGCTGATCGTCTCGGTGTCCCACAGGCTGCGATCATGCTCTGCAAGCGGCACAAGATTGCCGTCGGGCGAGATTCGGGCAGCCCGCCGGGCGTGGTGGAGCAACATGAGGGCGAGCAACCCAGCCACTTCGGGGTGGTCGATCGCGGACGCGAGCTGCCGGGTGAGCCGGATAGCTTCGCCAGCGAGGTCGACATCCCCCGAGTACCCCTCGTTGAAGACCAGGTAGAGGACGCGCAACACGGTGGAGACATCGCCCGGCTGGTCGAAGCGCACCCGGGAGACGGTGCGCTTGGCCCGGCTGATGCGCTGCGCCATTGTCGACTCGGGGACCAGGTAAGCCTCGGCGATCTGGCGGGTCGTCAGCCCGCCGACAGCCCGAAGTGTGAGCGCGACCGCGGACGACGACGTCAGCGACGGGTGGGCACACAGAAAGTAGAGCTGGAGAGTGTCGTCCACCGCGGGCGCGGACTCACGCGCCGGTTCTTCGTCGAGTTGCTGCTCGCGCTTCGTGCGGGCAGCATCCGCTCGGGTCGCGTCGAGGAATCGCCGCCAGGCCACCGTGACCAACCAGCCCTTCGGATCCCGCGGCGGGTTGTCCGGCCAGACCCGGACTGCCTCGAGCAGCGCATCCTGCACGGCATCCTCGGCCGCCGCGAAATTTGCTCCGCGGCGGACGAGGATTGCGAGCACGCTCGGAGTGAGGTTCCGGAGCAAGACGTCGTTCATCTGATGCAAGTCAGTCCGTGATCGTGGGCGGCGCCGTCAGGAAGGGACGCAATTCGAGCCACTCGTGGATCGGCTTTCCGCCTGCTCCTGGCGCTGCCGACAACTCACCGGTCAATTCGACAGCACGGTCGTAACTGTCGACATCGATCACCATCCAGCCGGCGATGAGGTCCTTGGTCTCCGCGAACGGCCCGTCGGTGACGGGCGGACGACCCTCACCGTCGTACCGGACAAACGTGCCCTCAGGGGCGAGCGCCTGACCGTCGACGAACTCGCCCGTTCCCTCGAGTCGATCTGCGAAGTCCTGCATGTACTGCATGTGGGCCGTGATCTCCTCCGGTGTCCACTGATCCATGGGAACGTCGTTGACCGAAGCCGGGGCGCCGCGGTAGTGCTTGAGAAGCAAGTACTTGGCCATCGTGTTTCTCCTCGGGGTTGGTGCCACCCATTCTGGTGGTACTTCACTACAGGGACGAAGCAAGTCACGGATTCTCGACACGGTGCCCCAAACTTTTTTCGATATTTATGGTTGTGCCTGGTGAGCGGTCTCGGCGCGGTGGTGTCGGCAGCGTGACCTACGGTGTCTGAGTGACTTCGCCGTGGACTGCCGGCCAGGTGGCGTCGGCGGCTCCCGACGCCACCTCGTTGGCAGCTGCGCAGAAACTGGCAGGGTCGTGGTCGCAGACGGGGCAGGTCGAGAAGGCGATCTGGGGACTGTGCCAAGGCAGTGGATCGAAGCCCTACCAGGCGATAGTCGACCTGAGTGGCCCGGCATACAAGTGCTCGTGTCCCAGCCGCAAGTTTCCGTGCAAGCACGCACTCGGCCTGCTTCTCGAATGGTCGACCGGACGCGTCCCGGTGGCCTCGCAGCCGCCGGACTTCGCTGCGGAGTGGTTGGCAAGGCGTGAAGAGAAGGCCGCTGCGCAACCGGCTCCCGCAGCCAAAGCGGTTGCCGATCCAGCCACCGCGCAGAAACGTGCCGAGCGAGTGGCAAGCGGATTGGCAGAATTGGACCTGTGGATAACCGACCAGATCCGTGGGGGCCTGGCATCGATGGATACTTCCTGGGAAGCGCTGGACGGAGTGGCCGCACGCATGGTCGACGCGCAGGCCCCCGGGGTTGCCGGAGCGCTGCGGTCACTGGCCGGGGCAGTGGCCGGGGCCGAGAACTGGCCGGACATGATTTTGAGTGAACTCGTGCGTCTGCATCTCCTTGTGGTTGCGCACCAGAAGATGGACCGACTTTCCGGTCCGCTTCGAGATTCGGTGCGGGCACACGTCGGATACCCCGTGTCCACCGAGAGTGTGATGGAACTGCCTGCTGTTCGCGAACACTGGATGGTGATGGGTTCACGCATCACCGAGGAGAAACGGCTCTTCACCCGCACCACCTGGCTCCTGGGGCGAGCTACGGGGCGCTGGGCTATTCTGCTCGACTTCTCCCACGGCTCCCCCAATTTCTCGGGTGTCGTGCCGCCGGTCGGGCATGTAGTCGACGCAGACCTGCATTTTTATCCCGGCGCGGCAGCGCTGCGGGCACGACTCGGAACAACACACGCTGACGCGGAGCCGTTCACAACCCTGCCGCCGGGGAACATTGAAGCGGCACTGCAGAGTTACACCGACGCAGTCAGCGCTGATCCGTGGCTGCGATCGTGGCCGGTTGTGGTCACCGATGTCACACCGTCGTATGTCGACGGATCATGGTTTCTGGTCGACCGCTCCGGCGAAGCGCTTCCAGCGGAGGGTGATTCACGCATGATGTGGACCCTCCTCGGAATTTCGGGCGGGTACCCGGTGAGCATCTGTGGAACGTGGAATGCCCGGTGTTTCGAGGCATTCTCGGTATTCGTGAACGGTCAGGTGATGGCACTGTGAGCACTCTCATGTCGGCAGCTCTGCTCGGAACATCGCGTACAGCACCGAGTTTCGAGGATCTTCCGGTCGATGTCCGTTCGGCTGCTGCGCAACTCGGCGGCGATCCGGCAGTAGTGCTGCTCGAGTCGGCGGCACTGGCCAGGGCTTACCGCGCCGGGGGAGCAGGTTCCGTCACTGCTGATGTGCCAGCGCCCGCAGAGGACGATCCGCGGCTGATTCTCCCCGAATCGTCTTCGGCGCATCTGCTGTCCATGCTGGCCGCCAAAGCGACGCTACTCGACGAGTGGTTTGCGCTGGCAATCGAGCGAAACTTCCGGGCACCGGATCATCTGGTCGCGGAATTACTCGCCCATGCGCGAGCCGGTGAGGCCTACCGAGAGAACATCCTGCGCATCGTCGGTGAGCGCGGTCAGTGGCTAGCAGCCCGAAATCCAGAGTGGTCCATGCTGATTCGCAGCCACAGCGGCGACGTTGGCGGGTGGCGACACGGAACGCCGGCAGAACGTCTCCGATGGCTGACAAATACTCGCCGGAGCGAACCGACGAAGGCGTCGGCAGAGCTGGCGCAATCCTGGGAAACGGAACGGGGAGAACATAAAGCGGCGTTTGTCGCTGCTCTCGTCACGGGGTTGAGTACCGAGGACGTGTCCTTGCTCGAACGTGCCCTCGACGACAGGCGCAAGGACGTCCGGCGCGAAGCGGCGACGGTTCTCGCCCGACTGCCGCAGTCACCTTTCGGCGAACGTATGGCCCGGCGCGTCCAGGAGTGGGTGCGGATCGAACGGACACAGTCCGGTACGCGAATGGTGGTCGAGGCCCCTGAAGAAATCGATGCGGCTGCGAGACGCGACGGGATCGAGGATCGGCCGAACCCGCACACCGACTACCGCGCCGAGTATGTTCGGCAGGCGATCAGCGCAGCGCCATTGTCTATGTGGAACACCATGATCGGGCAACCAGTCGAGGTTCCGAACCTGAGTGTCGAGCGAACGTGGGAACCGATCCTTCATGACGCCTGGTCCACAGCCGCTGTACTCCAACATAATTCGGAGTGGGCTCAGGCGATCTTCCGCATGCGTGGTCTGTCCACCGACAGGCGCCTGCTCTCGATGATTCCGCCGCGTGATCTGGCTGATCTGCTCCTGTCCGGGACCGGTGACGCGAACATCCTGCACCCGGACCGAGCGGCGATCTTTCAGGCGCTGCCTCGTCCGTGGCCGGAAGACATCACGGCCTCCGTGATTGCGCAGTGGGAGCGCGTTGCGGCCAGGCGTGCAGCCGGCGGGGCTAGATCAGCCGAGTTCTCCCGCTACAAATATGCCGACTCGCTGCGCCTTGCGCAGGCCGGCTTCCCGTACAGCGCAGTAACTTTGCTCGGCCGGGCGGCCGAGCGTGCCCGTGATCTCGACTGGCAACAAGCTTTTGTCAAGACCGCCAACGCCATTGTCCACCGCAAGACACTGCTCGAGGAGCTCACATGAGTGCCACTGTTGATCCGACCTCACTGATGCGTCCGCACGCCGAGCAGGAATACGCACATGAATTGGCCGCACTGGCCGCGGCCGACACGCGTCCGCGGCCACCGTCGTGGAACCTCTCACCCTGGGCGGTGGTCACGTACCTGCTGGGTGGGACTCTCGACGACGGTACCGTCATTTCACCCAAGTACGTGGGCCCTCGCCGGCTGATGGAAGTCGCCGTCGCGACCCTCGCCACCGACCGCGCGCTCCTCTTGCTCGGGGTGCCGGGGACCGCTAAAACCTGGGTGTCCGAGCACCTTTCGGCGGCGATTTCGGGAGCGTCGACCCTCTTGGTCCAGGGAACGTCCGGCACACCGGAAGAGGCGATCCGGTACGGCTGGAACTACGCGCGTCTGCTGGCCGAAGGCCCTACCGCGGGCGCGTTGGTGCCCTCGCCGGTGATGACCGCGATGGAAACCGGGAAGATCGCCCGAGTCGAGGAGTTGACGCGCATCCCGGCCGACGTGCAGGACGCCCTCATCACGATTCTGTCCGAGAAGACGCTTCCCGTGCCCGAATTGGGTATGGAAGTGCAGGCGGCCAAGGGCTTCAACCTCATCACCACTGCCAACGACCGTGACCGTGGTGTCAACGATCTGTCCTCCGCGTTGCGACGACGCTTCAATACCGTTGTTCTACCGCTGCCGGCCAATGAGGAAGACGAGGTGGCGATCGTGGCCAGGCGCGTCGAACAATTGGGTGCCGCACTGGAGTTGCCGCTCGTTCCGGCCGCGGCGGAGGAGATTCGTCGAGTTGTCACGGTATTTCGCGAATTGCGTTCCGGCACCACCGCGGATGGCCGGACAAAGCTGAAGTCCCCGTCCGGGACGTTGTCAACGGCAGAGGCGATTTCGGTAGTCACCAACGGCTTGGCGCTGTCTGCGCACTTCGGTGACGGTGTCCTGCGTGCATCAGACGTCGCGGCCGGAATTCTCGGTACGGTGATCAAGGACCCGGTAGCGGATCGCGTGGTGTGGAACGAGTACCTCGAGGCCGTGGTTCGTGAGCGAGGCGACTGGTCCGACTTCTACCGAGCCTGCCGCGAGGTCACCGGGTGACATTTGCCATGCAGGACAGCAGGGTCCGAGTTTTCGGGATCCGCCATCACGGGCCAGGTTCCGCGCGTGCCGTTCGGCGTGCGTTGGAGGAGTTTGCTCCGGAGGTCGTCCTGATCGAAGGTCCCGCGGATGCTGATCCGCTGGTAATGCTGGCGGCGTCAGAGACCATGTCGCCTCCGGTTGCTTTGCTTGCGTATGTGTCGGGGGAACCGGCGAAGGCGGCTTTTTGGCCGTTTGCGGTGTTCTCGCCGGAGTGGCAGGCGCTGGACTGGGCTGCGAAAAACGGTGCGCTGGCTCGTTTCTGCGACTTACCTGCGTACAACATGCTGGCGGACCAGCGTGAACTGAGCACGCGTGAAGGAGACCCGCTGGCCGAGTTGGCTGCGGCTGCAGGCTACGACGACACCGAGCGCTGGTGGGATTCCGTCATCGAATCCAACTCGGGTTCGGGTAGCCCGGATGTCTTCGATGCGATCACCGACGCGATGGCGGCGCTTCGGGAGACCGTCCCGATTGACGAGGAGACGGCGCATCGCGAGGCGTACATGCGCCAGGTGTTGCGAAAAACCTTGAAGGACGGCGCGCAGCGAGTGGCGGTCGTCTGTGGTGCGTGGCATGCGCCGGCGTTGGTGGGCCCGCTCGGTCCTGCCGCGGTGGATTCTCGAATCCTCAAGGGAATGACCAAGATCAAGACGTCATTGACGTGGGTCCCCTGGACACATTCGCGTCTCGCGTCCGTATCGGGATACGGAGCGGGGATCACCTCGCCGGGTTGGTATCACCACTTGTTCACCGCCCCGGACAAGACTGTTGCCCGCTGGCTGACCAAGGTTGCCCGGGTGCTGCGGGAGGAAGATCTACCGATCTCCAGCGCGCACGTCATCGAAGCGGTGAGACTGGCAGAAGCATTGGCAGTCATACGCTCTCGTCCTCTTGCCGGTCTGTCCGAGGTGACAGAGGCGACAAGGTCGGTGATGTGCGACGGCAACGACGTGTTGCTCGATCTGATCACCCGAAAACTGGTGGTCGGTGAGGCTTTGGGTGAAGTACCCGAAGAAACTCCGACGGTTCCGCTGGAAGCAGATTTGCGCGCTCGGGCAAAAACCCTGCGCCTCAAACAGCAGGCGGGAGCAAAGAACCTGGACCTGGACTTGCGCCGCGACATCGACGTGGAGCGGTCGCGATTCCTGCACAGGTTGGCTCTCCTCGATATCGACTGGGGTGTGCCGACAGAGGACGAAGTTCGTTCGACGGGTACCTTCCGGGAAACGTGGGCGCTGCAATGGAAGCCGGAATTTGCGGTGTCGGTGATCGAGGCATCGCTGTGGGGAACAACGGTATCGGGCGGAGCTGCGGCCAAAATCGAGGCACGGATTCACGCGCCGGATATTGTGCTCGCCCAGCTGATCGAACTCTTGGAACAGTGCCTACTCGCCGATCTTCCCGACTCGTTGACGCAGGTGCTGTCGAGGGTCAAAACTGTTGCAGCTCTTGATCATGACGTGACACATCTGATGGCTGCGCTGCCGATACTCACACGGACGCTGCGCTACGGTGACGTTCGTGGGACCGACGTATCTGCGCTGACGGAAGTTGCCGACGGATTGTCGATTCGAATCTGCACGGGATTGCCGGTGGCGGTCACCGGACTCGACGATGCCAGTGCCGAAGAGTTCCGTGATCATCTCGACAAGGTGCATGCGGCTGTGTTGATGCGCGACGATCCGGAGTCCATCGCGCGTTGGCTCAAGGTGGTCGAGGGTCTCGTCGACCGTGACGACGTCAACGGGATCCTGACGGGTCGGATGGTCCGGTTGCTCCGTGACGCCGGTTCGATATCGGAAATCGATGCTGCACAGAGGTTGTCGCGGGCTCTGTCCATCGGCAGTGCGCCAGTGGACAAGGCCGGATGGGTTGACGGTTTCCTCGGCGGCGGTGGACTGGTCCTGGTGCATGATCGACCGTTACTGGACTTGATCGACAGTTGGGTGGGACGGCTACGCGAGCAGGATTTCATCGATACGCTCCCGTTGCTGCGCCGGACGTTCGGTGCATTCGAGGCGGGGGAGCGACGCGCGATCGGGCAGGCAGTGCGAGGTGGCCGTGACACGGAGACTGCAATCGAAACCGATGCCAGGCGCGGGCGGGCAGCGATGGGCGTGGTTGCAGATATCTTGGGGGGCAACGCATGAGCGAAGACGACCAGCGGCTACGGCGATGGCGCTTGATGCTCGGTGAATCCGCGGAGGAGTCGACAGGTGGACTCGGCTTGCCGGGAGACTCGCAGATGGATGCTGCCCTGGCCGCTCTGTACGACAGTTCGATCCCGACGAAGGGAACTCGGCGCTCAGCGGGGCTGGGTGCGTCGGCACCGAAAGTTGCACGGTGGCTGGGCGATATCCGCACCTATTTTCCCAGCACCGTTGTTCAGGTGATGCAGAAGGATGCGATAGATCGACTCGGGCTGACGCACTTGCTGCTGGAACCGGAACTGCTCGACGCCGTCGAACCTGACGTGCACCTGGTGGGAACCCTGCTCAGTCTCAACCAGGTGATGCCGGAAGCCAGCAAGGCTACCGCCCGGATGGTGGTGGGCAAGGTGGTGCGTGAAGTGGAGGAGCGCATTGCTCAGAAGACCAAAGCTGCGGTAACCGGAGCGCTCAATCGTGCTGCCCGGACGTCCAATCCGAAGCTGCGAGATATCGATTGGAACCGCACCATCGCGGCGAACTTGAAGAATTACCTGCCGGAGTATCGCACTGTGGTGCCGGAACGACTGATCGGCTATGGACGAAAATCCACGGCAGTGCAACGTGACGTGGTCCTGGCGATCGACCAATCGGGTTCGATGGCGTCCAGTGTTGTCTACGCCTCGGTATTCGGCGCAGTGCTGGCGTCGATGCGCGCACTGAAGACGTCGCTGGTCGTCTTCGATACCGCGGTGGTCGATCTGACGGAGAAATTGGCGGATCCGGTGGACGTGCTGTTCGGAACTCAGCTGGGCGGCGGCACCGATATCAACCGAGCTATCGCCTACAGCCAGTCGCTGATTTCGCGGCCGTCCGAGTCGATGTTCGTGCTCATCTCCGATCTGTACGAGGGTGGGATTCGCAACGAGATGCTTCGCCGCATGGCCGCGATGAAAGCGGCTGGTGTGCAGGTGGTTGTCTTGCTGGCACTTTCCGACGACGGCGCACCCTCGTTCGATCACGACAACGCTGCAGCTTTGAGTGGGCTGGGGATTCCAGCCTTTGCATGCACACCGGACAAGTTTCCGGAGTTGCTCGCGGTGGCGTTGGAGCGCGGCGACGTAGGTGCCTGGGCGGACAGACTGGCACTGGAGGGTTCCTGACCGGGCTTGTTGTAATTCCCGGAAATCACCTGCTTGAAAGAACGTATGTTCGGGTACTCCCGCGCGATGACCCATGCGCAGACATCGGCAACTCGAGCAGGTTCTGGTTTGGTTCTCGCAGTGTTGGCATGCGGCCAATTCTTGATGACACTCGACAGTTCGGTCATGAACGTCTCGATGGCGACGGTGGCCGCCGACATCGGGACCACTATTACCGGCATCCAAACTGCCATCACGCTGTACACCCTGGTGATGGCGACGTTGATGATCACGGGCAGCAAGGTGGGTTCGATGATCGGCCGGCGACGGGCCTTCGGGTTGGGACTGGTCATCTACGGAGTCGGATCGTTCACGACGGCAATCGCCCCCAATCTTCCCGTGTTGCTGATCGGATGGTCGCTCCTGGAAGGGATCGGTGCGGCATTGATCATGCCGGCGATCGTGGCGCTGGTGGCATCGAACTTCGCAGCGGAAAGGCGTCCGGCAGCATATGGATTGGTGGCCGCCGCCGGTGCGATGGCCGTTGCCGTCGGACCACTGATCGGTGGCGCCGTCACGACCTTCGCGTCGTGGCGCTATGTCTTCCTGGGCGAGGTTGTTCTTGTCGTCGCGATCTTGTTGGTGCTGCGAAAGGTTGCCGACGTTGCGCCCACCAAGGGTCACCTCGACGGTGTGGGGTCGCTGTTGTCCGTTGCGGGGCTGGGCATGATCGTGTTCGGTGTTCTACGTTCGAGCGAGTGGGGCTGGCTGCAGGCCAAGCCCCAAGGGCCAGAGCTACTGGGGATGTCGCCGGTCGTGTGGTTGTTGCTCGGTGGGCTGTTGGTTGTCTACGGCTTCCTCCGCTGGGAGGCGTGGTTGGTCAGCGCAGGCAAGGAACCACTGGTCGATCCGGAAATGTTGAGGAATCGGCAACTTGCGGGCGGACTTTCGATGTTCTTCGCCCAATTCCTCGTTCAAGCGGGAGTGTTTTTTGCGGTGCCGCTGTTCCTGTCGGTGGTTCTCGAACTGAGCGCACTCGAGACCGGGGTACGAATCCTGCCGTTGTCGGCGGCACTCGTACTGGCGGCGATCGGAATTCCGAAGCTCCGGCCGACGGCGAATCCCCGACGCGTCGTCCGCATCGGGTTGTTGTCGATGATCTTCGGGATCCTGTTGTTGGTTGCCGGGATGGATCCGGGCGCAAATGCCGCGATCGTGATGGTCCCGATGCTGTTCCTCGGTTTCGGTTTGGGCGCTCTGTCGTCACAACTCGGAGCTGTCACGGTGTCAGCGCTGCCGGACGACAAAAGCGCAGAAGTGGGCGGATTGCAGAACACCGCAACCAACCTCGGTGCGTCGTTGGGAACGGCACTGATCGGTTCGGTACTGATCGCTACGCTGACAACGTCGGCGATTGCCGGGATCGAGGACAATCCGGCTGTCCCGGTATCGGTGCAGCAACAAGCCACGACGAATATGGTGTCCGGTGTTCCGTTCATCTCGACCACCCAACTCGAAGATTCCTTGGCGCAGGCCGGTGTGGACGAGCAGACGTCCGCTGCGATTGTCGACGTCAACTCCGAGGCCAGACTCGAAGCTCTGCGCGTCGCCTTTGCGGTCGCGGCATTCCTTGCCGTCGCGGCGCTGTTCGCTACCGGTCGGATTCCGCGGACACCGGTCGGCTCCGATGATCGAGCGAGTGGAGTCCCTGCTTCTGATTGATGGGTTGCCAGTTCATTCAGGTCGAGAAATGGCGATCCTCGCGAACTGGACGCTCAGTCGGCTAACGTCTAGCGAAGAAACAGTCGAAAAGTCTGGAAAACTCTACTCAACCGGCAATCCGATCGGTATGGCGACAAAGGAGGAACCCGATGCCCGGACATCAGCGTCCCCCTCTGACCTGCCACAGCCTCAGGCTATGTGAATGTTGAAGGTGCTCCGACACACAGGTCGACAGGCCATGCTTCCGGAATCCGAGCGCAGCGATTTCTTTCGCCGCCAGGTCGACGAGGCCGTGGCGGTCGCACCGTTGGCGAACTTTGCCATCATGGCCGGCATCAGTTCGGTGCTGGTGTTCGTCATTCCTCCGGAGCAGAACCTGATTCGCTGGATCGGCGTGGTGGCGATCCTTCTTGTTTTCGTGAACTCGACTCACGCGTGGATTTCCCTGCGCCAGAGGCGAGCGCAACGATCGGTTCGCCGGGACTACATCGGTCTGATGTTCGAGGTCGTGGTTATCGGAGTCCTCGACGTGGTTCTGTTCGCGCTGCTGTTTTCCGAGACCGCAAACGACGACGTGATTCTCATCGCGACAATGGCCGGACTGATGGGCGCCGGAACCATCAATTTCTACACTCTTCGATCGGCCAGTTTGGCCTGGATATATGTCCATGGCGTCGGCTTGCTCATTGTTTTCCTGTCGCACACGAAGCCGTATCTTCCGGTCTTGACGCTTCAGTTGGTGATCTACACCTTGGCACTCACGATCGGTGCGTTGTATCTGTCCGCGTCATTCAAGCGGAGGTGGCTCGCCGAGATTCAAGCCGAATCGGAACGTCAGACTGTGGCCTTGCTGCTCGACGGATTCGAGGGTGGATCGCGGGATTGGCTGTGGGAAGTCGACGCTGCGGGACGGTTCACTCACACGTCCCCCAGGTTCGCCGCGGTAACGGGGTTGGCGGTCAGCGAGTTGCAGAACAAGACTTTCGGTCAGATGCTCGACCAACTTGCTATTACCTCCACTGTGGAGGGCCGGAAGGCAGTTGACCTGCTGGTAGACAAGTTGGAACGGCAGGTGTCCTTCGGTGACCTGGTGGTATCAGTCCGAGTCGACGGTGTTTGCCGTTGGTGGTCGCTCTCTGCGAAGCCGCGAATCCGTGAGGACGGCAAAATGCTCGGATGGCGCGGCGTCGGTTCCGATATCACCGAGTGGTACTTGCGCGAGCAGGAAATGTTGCGGCAGGCGGAGACGGACGCTCTGACGGGACTTCCCAACCGGCGGGCATTCGGACAAGCGCTCGAACAGGCAATCTCGGGCCGTGATCACGGCCAGGTGCACGTCGCGATCCTCGACCTCGACAACTTCAAATCCGTCAACGACACGCTCGGACATCCGGTGGGAGACGGGTTGCTGCTCGCGGTCACCGAGCGACTGTGTGCCGTCGCAGATTCGGATGTGTGCGCGCGCATGGGTGGTGACGAGTTCGGATTCATCGTCCGTAAGCCTGCCGAGCACAGTGAGTGGGGCGGATTCGAACGCTATCTCGACGTCCTGCACGAACCGTTTTATGTCGACGGCAACCGGATCGAGGTGCGTGCAACCATAGGCTTCGCGACAATTCCGGACGACTCTGTTGATGTCGACGAATTGGTCATGCTCGCAGATCTTGCTCTGTACGAGGCCAAGTCGACGGGACGCAACCGGGTGGGCCGATTCTCGCCGGCTCTGCGAGCACGGGCATCCGAGCGCGCCACCGCTCAACAGGAACTCGAACATGGAATCGCAGCCGACCAATTCGAACTCCACTATCAGCCTCAGGTGGACGCGGTCACCGGTCAGGTGGTCGCGTTCGAGGCATTGATCCGGTGGAATCATCCTGTGCGCGGACTTCTCGGACCACGCCAGTTCATCGGAGTGGCTGAAGAAACCGGGATGATCATTCCGCTCGGGGCCCGAGCCTTGGAACTTGCCTGTGCGGCTGCCGCGAAGTGGCCTGACAGCATCGCGGTCACCGTCAACGTCTCATCCGTTCAGCTGGTATCCACAGGCTTTCTTGCCACAGTTGTCGATGTATTGAAAACCACCGGACTCGAACCGCATTTGTTGCAGGTCGAAATCACCGAAACCGGGGTCGTCGACGATCGGGCCGTCGCAGATCTACATCGATTGCGCGAGCTCGGAGTCACTGTCGCCCTGGATGATTTCGGTACCGGGTACTCGTCTTTCGCGACGTTGCAGAGGCTGCCCATCGACGTCCTCAAAATCGACCGCGTGTTTATCGTCGACTGCGCTGACCAACCGATGGCGGTGGTGCAATCGGTAGTTGAGCTTGCCGGAACATTAGGGATGAAGTCGTTGGCTGAAGGCGTGGAAACGGCGGTGCAATTGCGGCGCGTTCAGGCCGCGGGTTGCCAGCTTATTCAGGGGTTTCACATCAGTAGGCCGCTGAATGCGGAGGATTTGGAAGAATATCTTGCCGTGACAAAGACTGAATCGGGACGTCATATTCATCCGTTCGTCAGATTTCCGTAGACCGCAAACCGTTTCCTCCGGCGGCCTTGGCTTGATACATCATCGAATCCGCGACATTCGACGCAACAGATATTGCGGATGATCCACCGGTCCAGGCCTTCGACCCGGCTGACATGATCACCGCCCCGACACTCACGGTGGTCGGGACAAGATCGGAGTGATCCGAAATTGCGGAAGTGATGCCGTCGATCAACTCGAAGATTCTCTCGGAAGTCCCTGAAATGACAGCCAGATACTCTTCGCCGCCAACCCGTCCGACGACGCCCTGATTTCCCACATGCGTTTTCAGTCGGTCGGCAGTACGAATGATCACTTGGTCGCCCTCGGAATGTCCGTGAAGATCGTTGACCATTTTGAATTTGTCGATGTCGACGACGATGAAGGCCAGGCATTTTTCCTGCGCACGGGCCGAATCGAACAAGTCGATGACTGCCGCCTCGAGTCCGCGGCGGTTGAACAGCCCGGTCAGCGGGTCACGATCGGAATCGCGGGCATCGCGGTACAGAGTGCGCCATGTCAGGTGCGAAAAGATCGGTACGACGGTCACAGCGCCGAAAAGTACTGTGGCTCGTGCCGCGATGGTCGTGGGGTCCACGGTTCCTTGTTGATACGCGAGCACGAGGATGAGAGTGGTAATCGACGTTGCAAAGATTACGTGCGCAATAAGCCATCTCGCACTGACGAACAGTGTTGCGAAGGTGCCGCTTATTGCAAAGATAATGCATCCGAATAAGCCTGCGTCGCGGTCGGGGACAAGAACAACTGCTGAAGCTATTCCGAGGTCGGCGAATATGCCGAAAGCGAGCAGCCCGCGTCTGCCTGGAAACGGAAGCGTGAACCAACACGTCATGACGATAAGGGAACCGATCACCATGCTCGCCGACAGCAGTTTTCCCAGGGTGGTCGTCGGTGTATCAGGTCCGATCAATTTGAAGAATGCACTGGAACCGAGGGTGACAGTCATGACCCCGAGCAACACGCGGAAGATCGGCGCGATAGCGCGGCTCGATCGCAGATGGCTTATCCATTCGTAGTCGTGCGGTTCGTTGAACCACTCCCGAAGGGTGCGCCACGAGGTGCTTCGTTTGCGCACGCGTTCCGAACTGGACATGTCGTTCATTCTTGCATCGAAGGGCGGGAAGGCAGGGCAATCACTCCCGGTGCACAGTTTCCGCTCAGATATTGGTGGTTCGGAAGCCATTTCCGCCCGCAGCCTTGGCTTGATACATCATCGAATCGGCAGCATTCGACGCGACCGAGATTGCAGATGTTCCGCCGGTCCACGCTTTCGATTCGGTTGGCATGATCGCCACTCCGACACTCACTGTGGTGCGTATTTGATCCGGGTGGTCGGAGATCGACTGAACAATGCCTCCGGTCACAGTAGTGATCACGTCGGCCGGCCCCGATATCACCGCAAGATACTCCTCGCCGCCGACGCGGCCGATGACTGCTCGCTGACCGAGGTGAGTACTGAGTCGGTTGGCGGTTCTCTTGATTACCAGATCGCCTTCGGCGTGCCCGTACGCGTCATTGACCGACTTGAACTTGTCGATATCGACAACGATGAACGCGAGACACAACGCATTGTCGCGGGCTTGATCGAAAAGATCAGAAACTGCCGCGTCCAGCCCACGGCGGTTGAACAAACCGGTAAGAGGATCTTGATCCGATTCGCGGGCATCGCGGTACATCATGCGCCACGTCAGGTGCGTGAAGACCGGTAGTAGCGTTACCGCAGCGAAGAGGACCAATGCCCGGGCAAGGAGTGTGCCGTGGTCGACGGTTCCTTCGGTGAACGCGAGAACAAAAACGACGATGCTGACTCCGGTAGCCCAGGCTACGTGGCTCAGAAGCCATTTTGCGCTGACGAACAATGTTGCGTAGGTGCCGCTCACAGCAAAGGTGATGCACCCGAATGTCGCCGAATCGCGATCAGACACCATGAGAACCGCCCCAGCCAGACCGATGTCGGCAAAAATTGCAAAGGCGATGAGCCCACGCCGACCTGGAAACGGTCGAGTGAACCAATATCCCGCGATGACAAAACAACTGACGACAACGATCGCCCCAAGGTATTTACCAAATGTTGTCGGCGGCGCGTCGGGGCCGACGAGTTTCACGAGCGCAGTAAGGCCGAAGATGATCGACATGATGCCGAGCAAGGCGCGGCAGAGAGGCTGGATCGCGCGGCTGGAGCGGTGGAGTTTCATCCACTCGTAGTCGTGCTCCTCGTGGAACCATTTACTGAGCAAATCCCATGAGTTACCCCCTGTCGGTAGATGAACAGGGGTGCGCATGAGATCTATTTTGGCATTGAATTCGAGCGAAGAAAAACTAACATTCACCAGGTTGATTTGTTCGGAGAGTCGCGGGGATCAAGTACGTAAATATTCCGGTGAAACTGACTTTGTGCGTGTTTTGGTGAAAACCGAAATAGGTCGCGGAAATGAAACTTTACAGTTTCCCTGCAAGCGGCTGACCCGACCGTGCCGCGGCCGCACCGGCCAGTGTCGCGGCACCCACGGTGATCATCGCGCCCAAGAGGATCGCCGCAGGCTCGCCGTCGCCGAGCACTCCGAGTTGCGAGCCAACCGTCACCGCGGCAACAGGAACTCCGAGCTGCGCGGCAGACAGGATGCCGAGCGGAAGCGGCAACCCCATAACACGGACTACAGCATGAACAACGAGCGTCGCCATACCCAAGGTCACGCCGAGCCAGATGGCCGAGGGATGGCTGACGAGATCCCGAAGATTGATGGAAGCGCCGAGCCACACGAAGAACAGCGGCGCAAAAAAGCCATCCGTGACGGCAAAAAGCTGTTTCGCGAGGCGTCGAGGCTCGCCGATCGCCGCAAGGACCAAACCGAAAGCAAAGCCTGCGAGCATGACCGACACATGAGTACTCGTTGCCAGCGCCGCCAGGGAAAACAGGATCACCAGATTGATCCGCAATTCGAGAGCGAACTTCCGCTTCTCCGAGAACTTGTGGAGCCGTCGCCACGACCCGGAGCGGTGCAACGACCGGAGCACGAAATAGAGCACGACCGCAGCGGCGATGACGGCGAGTGCGCCGAGTCCTGCACGCACTGCGTTCCCCGGGTCGATCACGAGCGGCACCGCCACGATGCACGCCGTGTCGGCGATGGCGACCTGTGCCGTCATCTGCAGAACGGACGTTCCGCCGAGCCCGAGCGAATCGACGATCGGAAGAATAAGTGCCGCCGACGAAGACGCGATGAGCACCGCATACAGAACGGCGTGACCGGTATCGAAAACCGTTGCCACTGCGTATCCCGCGAGAGCAGCCAGAACTCCGACCAGCACTGCACGCACCGCGCCCTTGCCCATCGCCGACCGAACCGCAGGATCACGAACCGGGACATGCGAACCTGCCACCAACATCGTCAAGGCAAATCCGATGTCGGCCATAAACGTGAATGTGTGGTCGGTCGCGTCGAGCAATCCGAATCCGGTGATTCCGAAAACGACACCCGCCGCCAACTCGCCCACGACGACCGGGATATGCCAACTTCCGCGGGCCGCCAGCAGTGGCCCGAGGAGTCCGGCGAAGGCAACCAATGCGAGTACGTCGAATGTCACCGATACTCTCCTCGCCGTTTGGTGCCTGCTCCCAGGGGTAATCATCGCATTGGGGGATGACGGGGGGATTCGACCAGGAGGCGGTACCCATGAGAAGGATCGTCGCCGCAATCGCGGCGTTGTTCCTGTTGACATTCGTTCTCACAGCGTGTTCTGACTACAGCACGTCCGCGGCAGGCGACGAGGCTGTCCCGTTCGATACTTCGTTGGCAGTGGTCCCGGTGATGGAGAATGCGAGCCTGGAGCCACAGATCATCATCAACGGCTTCGAATACACGACTCCGGATTCCGTATCGCCCGGCCAGGTTGTCGCGATCCGCAACAACGGCAGCGCACAGCATTCGGTGACTTCGGACATGGCCGGCATGTTCAACCGCACAGTCCCGCCAGGAGAAGTCGGATCATTCACCGCGCCGGCTCAGGCAGGTAATTACACCTTTCACTGCATGTACCACCCCAGCATGCACGGAACGTTGAAAGTGAAGTGAGATCAGGAGACTTGGTGCCCTCCTCATTTCGAGCGAAAGGTATCTTGGTCGCCTTAGATGCGCCGAAAGGTACTTTCGCTCAGTGGGGGAGTTCCATTTTGCCGTAAATAACCGGCCCGGAAACAGTTCCGGGTGTACGGTATGCGGGTGCGCCGGAGACTGGTAATCAGTATCGTCACGCTAGTGGTTTGCGCCTTCGGCTTCGCGCCGCCCGCGCTCGCAGACAGTACGTATTCGTCACAGCTGCTGTACTTTTCGGTTCACGTCGGCCCCGATCAGGCAACGCAGTGCACGGTAGCCGGCGAACTGACAATCCCCGACGGCGTCAGTGCCGGCAATCGAGCGCCGGCGATCCTGACCACCAATGGGTTTGGCGGATCGTACAAAGATCAGATTCCGATGGTGCAGTTTCTCGCCGAGAATGGTTACGTGGGTCTGACGTATTCGGGATTGGGATTTGGCGGAACCACCTGCAAGATCACCCTCGACGCTCCCGCCTACGACGGTATCGCCGCGTCGCAGTTGGTCAGCTTCCTCGGTGGCGGCGAGGGAATTGCTTTCACCGATCCTGATCTGACGCAACCTTTTCCGGCTCTGGATGTTGTGACACAGGACTTCGTGGACCACAATGGCGCAGCGTCGATCAACGATCCTCGCGTGGGTATGTCGGGCGGTTCGTATGGCGGGGGTATTCAATTTGCCGCTGCCAGTGTCGATCCGCGCATCGACACGATCATTCCCATGATCACGTGGAACGATCTGTCGTATTCGTTGGCGCCCAACAGCACCGGCATAGTATCCGGCGTATCGACGGTAGAACCCGGTGCGGCCAAGGTACTGTTCGCGTCGTTGCTGTTCGGTGCGGGAGTCACGAATCCCGGCGTCGACGGGTATGTCGCCGACCCCGCGCGGTTGGAGGGGTGCCCGAACTATGTGTCGTACATGTGCAATGCCATTGCGCAGGCGGTGGTTACCGGTGACGTGGGTCCGAAGATAGTCGCGGATCTGCGGGCGTCGTCGGTGGTGTCCTACGTCGATCAGATCAAGATTCCGGTGTTGCTCGCCCAGGGTCAACAGGACACTCTGTTCGATCTGAACGAGGCGACGGCTACCTATGAAGCACTGAAAAGCCGTGGTGTGGATGTGAAGATGATCTGGCACTCGTGGGGTCACAGTCACTTGGCTGCTGCGCCGGGCGAATTCAGCTTCGGCGCTCCTGACGCAGAAACTCAGTACGAAACAGGCCGATTCCTCGACTGGTTCGATCATTATCTTCGGGACGAGAATACCGACACCGGGCCGGAATTTGCGTACTTCCGTAATTGGGTCGACTACGACGGCAATGCAGCGCCGGCCTATGCGACGTCGAATACCGTGGACGTCGGTAGCAACCGGGCCTTCCATCTCTCCGCGGATGGCTCGCTGCTGCCAGACGGTGTGCCGCCGGTACCCGGAGCCAACACCGTAGTCACCGCTCCGGCTGGGCTTCCGACTGGCATCGAACCGCTCAATATCGCTCCGGCAGGCAATATTCCGAACGTGCAGATCCCCGGAACCGAGGCCCTGTGGACCTCGGCTCCGATGACCGACACGATGGATGTTGTCGGTTCACCGACCGTGACGCTGCGGGTCGCAGCGCCCGGCCAACCGGTTGTGTTTGCCAAGGTGTACGACGTGGCACCTGACGGAAGTTCGACGTTGATCAACGGACTGATCGCGCCGATCAGGATCAGCGATCCGTCGCAACCGGTGCCGGTGACGATGCCTGCGATTGTTCATCGCTTCGAGCCCGGTCATGCTGTGCGACTGGCGATTACCGGCGGAGACATCAGCTTCCGCGGCGGTTTGGCCGGGATGCCGGTGACGATCTTTGCCGACACCTCAGGTCCGCTGCTGCTTCCGGTGGTCGACTGACTGGTCGTCCCTTCAGATATTCGCCCAGCTGTCCGGCCCGAAGACCTCGTAGTGGATGTTTTGCGCCGGAACATCGCGCGCTATCAACGATTCGCGCATCGACAGCATGAACGGCATCGGGCCGCAAAGGAATGCCTGTGTGTTCGGTTCGAGTTCGATCTCACGCAGATCGGCACGTCCCTCGTGAACAGCGCCGAATGGTGCGAGCGAGCCGAGGTCTTCGTACCACCGGTGCAATGTTGCGGCCGGGATCTTGCCGACTAGCGTGCTGAGTTCAGCTCGGTGAGCATGATCGGCGATGGATCGATCTGCGTGGATGACCGACACGGAGCGTTGAGCGCCGGTATCCACGAGATGATTGAGCATGCCGATCATCGGTGTGCATCCGATTCCGGCCGACGCGAGCAGGAGCGGTGAATCGTCGTCCGGCATCATCAGATCGCCAAACGGTGTCGTTACCGACAGCTCGGATCCTTCGAATGCGTTGTTGTAGAGGAAGTTCGACACTTCGCCGTCGGGCGTGCCCGAAATTCTCTTCACGCTGATTCGCCAGTCGGCACTGCTCGGCACGGAACAGAGGCTGTATTGACGAATCTGCCGAGCGCCGTCGGGAAGGACTACGCCGACTGAAAGATACTGTCCGGGAGCGAATGTGGGGAGAACACTGCCGTCGAGAGAAGTGAGGGTGAGTGACACGGTATCGGCGGACTGCAATACCCGTTCGGTGATTCGAACCGTGCGCCAGACGTCTCCGGCTGCGACTCCGGCGAGTTGGTATAGCCCGCGTTCCATGGTGATCAACGTTTCGGCCATCAGCCAGTAGACCTCGTCCCAGGCCTGCGCGACCTCGGGAGTGACTGCATCGCCGAGTATTTCGACGATCGCGGCGAAGAGGTGTTCGTGGACGATCGCGTACTGGTCTGGGGTAATCCCCAGCGACGCATGCTTGTGGGCGATACGCGAAAGGATGAGATCGACTTTGGCGCTGTCGGGTTCGAGCTGCAATGTCGCGAAGGCCGCAATCGCACCCGCGAGTGCCTTCTGCTGTTCACCCTGCTTCTGATTGCCGCGATTGAACAGATCACGTTCGAGCTCGGGATGGGCGTCGAACATCTTGCGGTAGAACAGGGTTGTGATATCGCCGATGGCGGCGCCGACCACGGGAAGGGTGGCGCGAATGACCTCGGTTGACACTCTGGAAAGCATAAGATGCTCCGTTCGGTCGAAATTCGGTTGTTCAGCCTGCTTCGTCGCTCCGAGTGGTGAGGCGAAGCAGAACAGTTTTGGACGGTTGGCGCGTCACGTCTTCGATCGTGACTCCGTCGAGTGAGGCAAAAAATGCTTCTTGCGCGTCGTGAAGTGCACTCCGCAGGAGGCATCCGCCGCGCAGAGGGCACGGCTTGTCGCCTTCGCAGTCGACTACCTCTCCGGGTCCTTCGAGGCGTCTGGCAAGCCAGCCGATAGTGGCGGTGCGACCCAGTTCGGTGATGGAGAGCCCACCGCCGCGCCCGCGTTTGGTGTTGACTATGCCCAGCTCACCGAGTCGCGTGACCACTTTGGTGGCGTGGGCATACGACACGTTGAGCTGCTCCGCAATTACCCGGGTGCTGGGGGAGGCGTCGGCGTCGAGTACGGCCAGCCGCATGACGACGCGCAATCCCAGGTCGGTGAACTGCGTCAGTTGCATGACCTGAATCTACATAATTCGTATCTGAGATGACTATTTATGTGAGGGGGATCTCGAGGAGCGAACGTACCTCTCGCCGCATCTAAGGCGATGAGAGGTACGTTCGCTCAGGGGCGGGTGGCCGCCACCGCCCGGATGTATTGAGGAAAACCTGACAATCGCGAATCAGTCTTGGTTGTCCATGAGATCGAGTTCGTTCCATACCTTTTGGACCACACCGGCAGCGCGATCGCTGTCGGGGTCGCGGAGCTCGCCGAGTACAGCCTGAACCGCAGCCACCATTGCGGTGACCGAGACAGAACCGTCGATGCCCTCGATGGGAGAGACGATCAAGTGTGCGGCGTCGTCGGCGAGGCGAGATGAGCGCAGGTCGGTGAGGACGCATACGGTAGCGCCGCGTTCGCGGCCCATCCGAGTCAGTCCGCGCAAGGTCCGGGTCAGTCGCCAGACATTGATGACGACCAGACAGTCGGTCTCACCGAGGCTGTTGACTTGGATTGCCTGGGTCGTCGGGTGACCGGACGAGACCTGGATGTCGAGTCCGTAGACGGCACCGAGCGTGCCGAGGACCTGGGCGGGTGCGGCGCCTACTCCGGAAGTGACAACGAGGGTTCTGCGGGAGCGTTTTATGGCCACCGCAGTGGCCCGGATGGCCGCGAGGTTTGCATCGGTGGCCAGGGCAGCGATGTTGGCGCTGTCTTGGCGGAACAACTGGGTGGCCTCGGTTGGCTCGGTGGTGGAGCCGTTTCTCGTTCCGACGGCGCCGAGATAGATCGCTCGTAACTCCTCGCGCAGTTCCTGCCATCCCGCGAAGCCGAGTTGTTGTGCGGTGCGTACGACGGTGGAGACGTTTACTTCGGCGCGCTCGGCGACCTCGCGGGCAGAAGCGTACGAGGCAAATTGGGGCGCTCGAACGAGGACGTTGACGACTTTCTTCCCACCGAGGCTGAGCGTATCGCGCCCGTCCCTGTCGGCCAGCCATTCTTCGATTGCCACGTCGTCTCTTCCCGTTGGAGTGGCCAACCGAGTTGAGTCAGGATTCCCGGTCGGTGTGGTGCACGACGTGGAACCGGTGTGAGCGTGCGCTGTCTCCGGAGTCGAAGAACGACGCCATGCTGCGACCGAATTCCAGGCGTACCGGCGAATTCTGCCACACCGTGTATGCCTCGTCGTCCGGCCACAGTGCAGTGACTACCAAAGTGGTCGGGTTGTCCTCGGCGACCATGACTTGCGTCGACAGAGCGCCCGAGGCTTCGAGGACACCTCCTTCTCGGTAGAAGGTGATCAAGTCTTCGATTCGGCCGTCGGCAGGTTGCAAGGTCAGCACTGAAAGGATCATGCATCAATTGTTGCATATAACTATGAATGCATCTAGTGTTTGAATCACTTCCTTCGGTGGTTCGCCTTGATGCCAGCGCGATGCAACTGGCTTGACTTGTTTGCGCACAACGTAAGTCGGTGTTTCAACGTGCAGGGAGTCGGCCCGGATGCCTGAGGTGGGGCGCGCCGGTTGCAACAAACATCACCACAGGCGGAGTCGCGCAAGGTCCGTCGGACATTCTCATCCCGCATACCTCAAGAGGGGCAACGCATGTCGAACAAAACCTCCCCGATCATCCTCGCCGGAACCGACGGCAGCCTCGGTCGCGGGCCGTACAAGCGATTGGTGCTCAAGAACGTCACTGTCATCGACGGAACCGGAGCACCGGCTTACGGACCCGCCGATGTGGTAATCGAGAAGGACCAGATCCGCTCGATCAATTCCGCCGGGCGAAATACAGACCTGACCCAATACGGTCGCGTTACCGACACCGATGCCGAGGTTCTCGACCTCAGCGGTCACTACGTGCTGCCTGGTCTGATCGACTCGCACGCCCACATCGGCTTCTCGCATCAGGGCCCAAGCGCCGACTACATCTATCAGCTCTGGCTAGGACACGGAATCACTACGGTCCGTGAGCCCGGCGCGATCGTCAACGGCGTCCCGTTCACCCTCAACGAGGCGGCCCGCAGCAACGCCAACGAGATCACCGCACCTCGTATCTTCACCTACTCCGCCTTCGGAGCCGGACGCGGCGAACCATTTCATACACCCAAGGACGCGGAGGAGTGGGTCTCGGCACAAGCTGACGCCGGCGCGGCGGGAATCAAGTTCTTCGGCGCTCCACCGGAAATATTCAAGGCCGCAGTCGAGGAGGCCACCCGGCTCGGGCTGGCCACCGCCTGCCATCATGCGGTGAGTGACGTCGCCCGAGTCAACGCTCTCACGACCGCCCGTTGGGGGCTCACCAGTATCGAACACGGCTACGGGCTACCGGAATCGATGTTCGCAGACCGTCGCGTTCAGCGCTTCCCTGCTTCCTACAACTACAACAACGAGCATGATCGGTTCGAGCAGCTCGGACGGCTCTGGCGCGAAGCCGCCGAACCGGGGAGCCGCGTTTGGGACGAGACCATCGACGAGCTTGTCGCCCTCGGCACAGCGATGGACCCCACGCTGGTCGTCTACGTCGCCTCCCGTGACGCTGCACGGGCCCGCGGTCGCGAGTATCACCGTGACTACACCGCTCCGCAGGCTTGGCAATTCTTTCAGCCGCACCCTGACACGCATGGCTCCTACTTCACCGACTGGGGGACCGAGCAAGAGGTCGAATGGAAGGAGAACTACCGGTTGTGGATGACATTCGTCCGAGACTTCTATCACCGCGGTGGCCTGCTCACCGCCGGCTCTGACGCAGGGTTCATCTACAACTTGTACGGCTTCGGCCTCATCGAGGAGCTGGAGCTACTGCGTGAGGCTGGACTGACTGCCCTCGAGGTGATCCAGTGTGCTACCTCCAACGCCGCAACCCTTCTGGGGCGCAAGGATCTTGGTGTCGTCGAGCCAGGGAAACGAGCGGATCTACTTGTCACTGCCGAGAACCCGCTTGCAAACCTCAAGACCCTCTACGGTCACGGTCATTTGCGGCGCCAACCCGACGGGAGTATGGCTCGCGTCGGTGGAGTCCGCTACACGATCAAGGACGGCATCGTCTTCGACGCAGCAAGTTTGCGTGCCAACGTCCGCGACATGGTGACCACTGAACGCGAGCGTCTGGGGGTCTCGGAACCTTACACGCGCTGACGTGCGGGACGGCCGTTCGGAACGTGGAGGTTTTCACTCAGATGAGCGTGGCCGCACCGCCCGGAGCCACGTTGAGGAAATGCGGCGGCAGCCAGGTTCGCGCTGCAAAAGCCCCACGGATGGACTCGGTGACATCGGCGGACTTCCCGGCTGGAATCAGTGCGATAGCTGATCCGCCGAATCCGCCGCCGGTCATGCGGGCACCCACAGCGCCGCCGAGTCGGGCGGCGGTGACTGCGAGGTCAAGTTCTTCGCAGGAGACCTCGAAATCGTCTCGCAGTGAGGCATGTGAGAGGTTGAACAACTCGCCGATTCTGTCGATTCTACTGGTGCGCAATAGTTTTGCAGCCAGTGCCGTTCGATTGATTTCGGTGACCACATGCCGTGTCCGCGCCCGAAGTATCGGATCGCTCAGCGATTCCGCCTGCTCCGCGGTGGCCTCTCGTAGGCTGGTGATTCCGAGAGTAGTTGCTGCGTCGACGCATTGGGTGCGGCGCAGTCCGTACTGTCCGTCCGCGAGAGAATGCTTCACACGCGTGTCGATGACCATGAGTTCGAACCCGGCATCGCGGAGGGCGAAGGGAATGTGTTCGATCGTTCCGTCGCGGCAATCGAGCAACAGGGCCGTCGACGGCTCGGCGAAGAGCGCTATGGTTTGATCCATACCACCGGTCGGTGCGCCGACGCCGTCGTTCTCGGCGCGGATGCATACTGCCGCCAGGTGATTCCTGGTGAAGATCGAACCGTGAAGATCATTGACCGCCAGCGCAACTGAACAGGTCAGCGCAGCTGAACTCGACAGGCCTGCTCCTACCGGGACCGACGAGTCGATTACCAGATCGAGGCCACCGACGGTCATGCCCTCGCGGGCGAGTGACCACAGGACTGCCGTGGGATAGGCGGCCCAGTCCTCGCCGATCTCTCCGACGGTTCCCACGTATGTGGCGTCGGACTGACGGCTGTGTATGCGGACGGCCTGATCGTCGCGTATGGCAACCGCTACGAGCGTCCGTTGCTCGAGTGCGACGGGCAGGCACAGCCCGCTGTTGTAGTCGGTGTGTTCGCCGATCAGGTTGACGCGGCCAGGGGCAGACCACACGCCGGTCGCCTGATATCCGTACCTGTCGCGGAACTGTTGGAGTACGGAATCTTTCGACACCGGACTCATCACGCCAGCTCACGAAGGCGCGTTGCCACTGCTTCCGGCACCGTGTCGCTGATCCAGGCGCCCATCGCCGATTCGGAGCCGGCGAGGTACTTGAGTTTGCCGGGCGCGCGCAGGATCGAGAACAACTGTAGATGCAACCGGCCGAGATGCCGATCGATTCGAATCGGAGCCTGGTGCCACGCCGCAATGTACGGCACGTGGTCGACTCCCGGATAGAAGCCGTCGATACGCCGAAGCAGGTCTTGATAGACATGCGCAAGTTCTTCGCGCTCTTCGGTGTTCAGTGACGGAAGGTCAGGGATGTCGCGGTGCGGTGCCAGATGAATCTCGATGGGCCACCGTGCGGCGGTGGGGACGTAGGCACTCCAATGCTCTCCGGAGTAGACCACTCGGGCCCCGTCCTGTCGTTCGAAGGCGAGGACATCCGCGAGGAGCGAGCGTCCGGTGCTCTGAAAGTGCTTGTCCGCCTGACGGAGCATCACCTGGGTGCGCGGTGTGACGTAGGGGTAGGCGTAGATCTGGCCGTGGGGATGCGAGAGAGTCACGCCGATCTCTTCTCCGCGGTTCTCGAAGCAGAATACCTGTTCCACGGATGGGTCCGCTGACAACTCCTCCGTCCGCGAGATCCACGCGCCGACGATCGTGCGCAAGCGTTCGGGAGGCAGTTCGCCCACCGACGTCGTGTGATTACTCGAGAAGCACATCACCTCACAGTGGCCGGCTGCAGCGCGATCATCAGGACCGAAACGGTTGGCGGGCAATAATTCGCCTCGTTCGGGTGCAAAACTGGGAAACCGATTTTCGAACACCACGACGTCGTAGTTCGTCTCGGGTATCTCCGTGGGCGCGCCGGGTCGGGTGGTCGGGCAGAGCGGGCACTGCGCGGCGGTGGGCAGGTGTGTTCGCGTCATACGATGCGACGCCATCGTGATCCACTCGCCGGTCAGCACGTCGCAGCGCATCTGCGATTCAATTGTGGCGGAAGGGAGTTCGCGTAGGTCGTGGGCGGTCCGCGGGCGGGTGGTGCCCGCGTCGTCGAAGTAGAAGATACGTCGACCGTCGGCGAGCGTACGACGCGTCGGACCGGCCCCTGGCGTCATGCGTCGACTTCCCATTCCAGAACGCCCTTGCTCACAACGGGTTTCCACACTCCGATGGTGTCGCCCGTTTCGAGCGCGGTGGCGTGGGCAGCCAACATGACCGAGATGGACGCCCAGATCGGTCCGCCGTTGTCGGTACCGTCGGACGCGTATTCGGTGACGCAATGGTGCAGGGCGCCGCCGCGGGTGTCCACGAAATAGTGGTATTCGTCCAGTCCGGCAAAGGGAATGAACGTCGGAATGAACATGTTTGCAGAAGTACCCGCGTCGTCGCGATCGCGTCGATCCATCTCGTCTGCAGGGTAGAGGTCGGGATTCTCGTAGATCGCGTCGTCCCAGGTTTCGAGGAGGGTGAGACGAACCTCCGTCGCGACGTCGATGGGGTACAAGAACTTGTCGGGAAGCACGCTTCCGAGAAAGAGTCCGGTTCTGTCGTCGTGAGTCAGGCTGCCGTTCTGGACTCGATAGAGGTCACGAAGATCCTGGGGCCACGAGACACCCGTCGACGCTTCGAACTCGTCGATGATGCTGTCGCTGAGCCCAGGATGAAACGCGGCAGCCGTCACCGGTGCGTGTGTGCGGCACCAGGTGGTGATTCGGCCCCATTCGTTTGCAACGCTCATGGGCTTTACGATACGTCCGCGTCAGGACCCGTGAATCAGGTACTGCAGCGTGTTCACCAGTGTTCGGTCCGAATCCTCGGACTTGCGGCCCGCGATTCCCGAACGGAGAACTGCAGAACCTTCGAGCAGGCTCACAATCGTCTGAGCCGTTGCTGTGCGGCCCGCGGCATCAAGATCCGGTTGTGTGCACGCGACAACCCGCTCCACGTGCGCGATGTACTGCGCGTAGAAGTCTCGGACTACGGCCGCAACTTCCTCGTCTGCGGCGGACAACGCCCACACCTCGACATACAGCCGAACAGTGGCAGGGTCGTCCTGCTCGCCGAGCAGGATTCTGACGAACTGCTCGGATTCCGCACGGGAGATTGTCTGCGGTGCATCGGTCATGGCGGCCAGGCGGTCGAGCGAACGGGTCAACGCACGAGCCATGACTGCTCGGATCAGGTCGGCGCGAGTGGGGTAGTAGTGCTGCAGGTGCCCCACCCGCACGCCGGCCGCAGCGGCAAAATCGCGCATGGCCGAATTTGCGTTGCCCTGCGTCGTAAGTACCTGTTCTGCGGCGTCGAGCAGTGCTGCCGCGCGGACGGCGCCCTTCGTCGGGGTCATGAGCGTAATAATGCCACGCCGAAATTCTCCAACTCGGAGACGGTACGGCCAGGGTTCGGAACCGACTCGGGGAAAGCAACTCCCGGACGCGCGTCGTCGCTCAGGACGTGCCGCACAGCGAGAGCGCCACCCACCGCGGTGAGATGCGCCTGGCCTTGCGGATCGACAATTGTTGCGCTTGCAACACCGTTGGACCCGGTGACATCGACGCGTACCTGAGCGCTACCGCCGGTGCCGGGTGAGTACAGCAAACCCCGTCGTAGTGGTGTGAAGCGCTCTCCGCGTCCCCACCGAAACAGGCCGACCTTCTTGGCTGCAAGCAGCGCGGTCGTGGAAGCATTCGAGCTGAAACCGATTCGAGTGCTTGCAGTGTCGACGTTCAGGGTCATCGGAAAGGTGAATTGCTCCGGAGTGTCGATCCTTCCGACCTTGGTGCGCGATCCGGGGAAATCCACCCAGCGGGTATCCGTCAATGGGCTGACCGTGACCGGGTTTCCGTTCTGCATAACCTCGAAGTCCTGACCGAGACGGTCCATGAACTCTACGGAGTCGAGTCCCGCAGCGTCGTTGACGTCGTAGCGAATCGAGACGTCGATCGTGTCGGCGCCGCCGATTTCTTCGGCCAGCGCGGCGGCAACGATGTTGGTGACACCGCCCATCCAGCCGGACGACAGGTAAACCGGTGCGGTAGGCGATATCTGGCTTGCCAGAGTGGCTGCGCGGGCGACCCGCGCGGTCCAGCGGGTGATGTCCACGTAGGGGATTCCGGCTTTGACTGCGGCAGTCAACACGCGATCGTGTGGATCGTTGACCGTGGACACGACGGCACGCGCCGAGGCGTCGAAAGGCGCCGGATCCGTGAGGTCCCAGCGGCGGACGGAAACTCCGGACAGACGGGCAAGGTCGGCGCCCTTCTCGGGGGTGCGCCCAGTCAGGAGTAGCGAAAACTCGGGTGCAAGTAAGGCGGTCAGCGCGCTGCCGACGGTTCCGTATCCGCCGGCTACGAGGATGGCACCGTCGGGGTCGTGGCGCAGTGAATCGGTCATGCCGTCAATTCTAGGTCAAATGACCTAAAACGTCGAATGGCTTCCCGACGTCAGTTCCGATGAGCCACGATGTTGACAACGTTGCCGTCCGGCGCCCGGACCAGGAACCGGCGCACACCCCACACCTCGGTTGTCAGGGGGTGCACGATCTCGTATCCGAGTTTCCGGGCTTCGTCGTACGCGCCGTCGACGTCATCGGTGTGAACGGAGATGACCGAGTCTTCGGGTGAGGTTGCATCGCGCGTGACAAGTTGTACATGCGCATCGGAGTCGGGAGACGCGAAGCGCGCCACCCACTCCAGGTTGAACTCCTCGGTGCTCAGGCCGAGAAAGTCGGCGTAGAAACTCTTTGCCGTCGCTACGTCGGAAACTTTGAGGTTGGTCGTGATTCGTTGTGCGCGCATGGAGTTCTCCCGATCGTCGACGATGAGTTACTTCGATGATTGCGTGTGGGCTCGGATGTGTCGAGACACTGTGGTGATTGACCGCACGAAAATCGGGCAAGTGGGGGACAATCACCGTCAGGCGACAAGTCGAGGAGATGCAAATGTCCGAGGCCAAATCCGAGCACACCGATGTTGTAGTTGAACCCGAACCGTCGATGATGAAGCGGTACTACCCCGCTGCGGTGCCCGTGATCCTCGGTCTGATCATCTTCTTCCTGCCTGTGCCGGACGGGGTCGATCCCAAAGGCATGCAGATGCTCGGCATCTTTGTCGGCACGATAGTCGCGTTGATCCTGCAACCGCTGCCGACCGGATCGGTTGCCCTGGTCGGCTTGTCGATTGCGATGATCACACAGACGGAGACCCCGTCGGAGGCGCTCGCGGGATTCAGTAACACCACGATCTGGCTGATTGTCGCGTCTTTCTTCATTGCCGAAGGCTTTCTGGTCACCGGACTGGGCAAACGGATCGCGTTGATGTTCGTCACGAAACTCGGAAAGTCCAGTCTGGGGCTGTCTTACGGGATGGCCCTGACCGATCTGATCCTCGCCCCGGCAACACCGTCGAATACCGCGCGAGCCGGCGGCGTGGTGTATCCGATCATCGTCTCGTTGAGCAAACTCGAGGATTCCAACCCCGAACCGGAGGAGTCCCGAAAGAAACTCGGTGCGTATCTGCTCCTCACCTCGCTCCAGGTCAACGTGGTTACCTCGGCCATGTTCATCACCGCCATGGCCGGCAATCCGGTAGCCGTCGACGCGGCCGCCAAACTGGGAATCGAGATATCCTGGGGCAAATGGGCATTGGCGGCTTCGGTGCCGGGAATTGCCAGCTTGATTGCGATCCCGTGGGTGATGTCCAAGATTTTTCCGCCGACCATGCTGAAAACCCCTCAAGCTCCGGAGCAGGCGCGGGACGAGCTACGTAAGGCCGGTCCCGTGAGCCGTGACGAGAAGATCATGGCCGCGACGTTTGTTCTGCTGCTTGTGCTCTGGTGTCTGGGTACACAACTCAACGTCAACGCCACCACCACGGCATTCGTCGGCATCGCGATTCTCCTGGTCACGAAGGTGCTTAGTTGGAACAACCTCGTGACGGACAAGGGTGCGTGGCAGACTCTGGTGTTCTTCGCCGTATTGGTCGGTATGGCAGGTCATCTCGAAGAGTTGGGCGTGATCTCGTGGATCGGCGTGCAGGTCTCGTCCAGCGTCGACGGGCTACCGTGGATCTGGGCGTTCGCGATCCTCACGCTGGTCTACTTTTACGCGCATTACCTGTTTGCTTCGAATACGGCGCAGATCGTCGCGATGTACGCGGTCTTCCTCGGCGCAGCGGTCGCCACCGGCGCTCCACCGCTGTTCTCGGCGTTGGTGTTCGGATTTATCGGCAGCCTGTTCGGTGGTATCTCGCACTACGCGTCCGGTCCCGCCGGAGTTGTGTACGGCTCCGGGTACATCAAGACGTCCGAGTGGTTCCGGATCGGGTTTGTCATGAGTGTTGTGATCATCCTCATCTGGACGATCATCGGTGGCGCGTGGATGAAACTTATCGGTGCCTGGTGATCAGTTGTCCTTGCGGCGCAGGCTGAACCGCATGGATTCCTTGTTGACGGCGGCGATTGCGGTCAACGGAATCTCGGCCGGGCATACCTTTGCGCATTCGCCGTAGGTGGAACATGGCCCGAAGTCGGCTTCCATCTGATCCGACATCGCGCGGGCGCGCTTGCCTCTTTCGTTGCGGCCCTGCGTTACCAGCGACAGGTGGGTGAGTTTGGAACCCGTGAACAGGTGGGCCGCTCCGTTGGGGCAGGCGGCGACACAGGCGCCGCAGCCGATGCAGGCCGCAAAGTCGAGCGCCGCTTCGGCACTCTGATGAGAGAGTGGTTGGCTGTCGGCGTCAGGTGCGGTGCCGGCGTTGACGGAAACATAACCGCCTGCTTCGAGCACGCGATCCATGGCCGATCGGTCCACCACCAGATCGCGCACCACCGGGAATGCCGCAGAACGGAACGGCTCGAGAGTAATTCGATCGCCGTCCGAGAAACTACGGAGGTGCTGGCGGCACGTCGGTGTGTTGGCGACTGGTCCGTGTGGGGTGTTGTTGACGGTGATCCCGCACGAACCGCAAATCCCTTCGCGGCAATCGGAATCGAACGCGATGGGATCTTTTCCCTCTTCGACAAGTTGGTCGTTGAGTCGATCGAGAAGTTCGAGTAGCGACATCTCGACGCTTGCGTCGTCAACCTGATAGGTATCGAAGGCGCCCGAAGATTCGGGACCGTTCTGGCGCCACACATCCACAGTGATTTTCATGCGTAGTTCCTCGTTTGCAGCGGAACAGCGGTGAAGGACAACGGTTCGTCGTGACGGATGTGCCGGCCGTCCTTGGCGGTTTCCCAGGCTGAGACAAAGCACCAGTGAGCGTCGTCGCGCAGTGCTTCGCCGTCCGGTGTCTGGTGCTCGGCGCGGAAATGCGCTCCACATGATTCGTCCCGGTCGAGCGCGTCGACGCACATCAGTTCGGCGAGTTCGAGAAAATCGGCGACCCGCCCGGCTCGTTCGAGCTCTTGGTTGAACTGGTTCCCGGTTCCGACAACCCGCAGGTCCGACCAGAATTCGCCGCGCAGCTCCCGGATCTCGGTGATGGCCTTTGTCAATCCTTCTGCCGAACGGGTGACTCCGCAACCCGCGTAAAGGATCTCGCCGAGCTGGCGATGAAATCTGTCGGGGCCGTGCTTGCCACCTACGGACAACAGTAGGTCGACGCGTCCTCGCACGTCATTGAGTGTCGACGTCACCGCCTCGTCGTCGAGGCCGAGTTCGGGAGTGCCGAGCAGGGGCGCAAGATAATTCGGGATTGCGTAGGGAAGAGTGAACCATCCATCGACGCAGGCGGAGAGCAGAGAATTGGCTCCGAGCCTGTTTGCCCCGTGGTATCCCCAGCCGGCTTCACCGCCGACGAACAGGCCGGGGATCGACGTCATCTGGTCGTAGTCGTTCCAGAGGCCACCCATGGTGAAATGTGCCCCCGGTGCAATCCGCATTGGCACCGAGTATGGATCCTCACTGGTGGCATCGCGATACATCGAGAAGAGGTTTCCGTACCGCTCTTCGATCGTTTTGCGACCCAAACGTGCGAGGGCATCTCGAAAATCGAGGTACACACTGTTTTTCAGTGGACCCACACCATGACCGGTATCGATCTGCTCTCGGGCGGCGCGCGAGGAAACATCGCGTGGTGAGAGATTGCCGAAGGCCGGGTACTTGCGTTCGAGGTAGTAGTCTCGTTCACTTTCGGGGATGTCGCCGGGTTCGCGGGTATCTCCCGGTTGCGTGGGTACCCAGATGCGACCGTCGTTGCGGAGCGACTCGCTCATCAGGATGGTCTTGGACTGCCACTCGGAATTGACGGGCAGCGCGGTGGGATGGAACTGAATGAAGGACGGAGACGCCATCAATGCGCCTCGCCGGTGCGCGCGCCACGCGGCAGTGGCGTTGGAGTTCTTGGCAAGAGTCGATTTGTGGAAGACCGTGCCGTAGCCACCCGAGGCGAGGACAACCGCATGTCCTGTGGTGGATCTGATTTCGCCGGTCACAAGGTCGCGCGTCACGATTCCCTGGGCGCGTCCGTCCGCGACAATGAGATCGAGCATCTCGGTCCGCGTATGCAGGTTCACAGTGCCGGCAGCGATCTGGCGTTGCAGAGCCTGCGACGACGCTATCTGCAACTGCTGCCCCGTCTGCCCGCGCGTATAGTACGTGCGCGAAACCTGGACGCCACCAAATGATCGGGTTGCCAACGTGCCACCGTATTCGCGTGCGAAGGGGGCGCCGATGGCATTCATGTGGTCGATCACTCGCACGGATTCCTCGGCCAGTCGGAAGCAATCCGCCTCGCGTCCGCGGAAGTCGCCGCCCTTGACGGTGTCCTTGACGAATCGATCGAGGCTGTCGTTGTCGACCTTGCGGGCGCGGGCCGCGTTGATGCCGCCTTGCGCGGCGACGCTGTGTGCGCGCCTCGGTGCGTCGTGGAACGTGAACGACTCGACGTGGTAGCCCAATTCGCCTAGCGAAGCGGCACAGGCAGCGCCGGCGAGTCCGGTGCCGACGACGATGACGGTGAACTTGCGGCGATTGAGGGGGCTGACGAGTTTGTAGTCGAGTTTGCGGTTCGGCCAGGCCGTCGACGGATCTCCTGGCGGTACGTTGCCGTCGATCGGTGTGCCGATGGTTCGCAGGTCCCGGACGTCGAAGCTGCTCATCTGATCACGCTCCTGTTTTCGAAACGAGTCCGGTCAGCACGGCGATGGGAATCGACATGTTTCCCACCATGACTACAAGCGCGATAATGCCGGCGAGTGCGACCGCAACTTGCCGGAACCGCTGACCGGTCACTCCGAGATCATTGACGGCGCTCCACAATCCGTGTGCCAGGTGCATAGCGAGAAGCGCCATCGCGAGTATGTAGAAGGCAGCGACAAGGGGGCGTTCGAAGCTGGCAACAAGATTGTCGTAGGCGTAACTCTGCGATCGAGTTGCCTCTTCGTAGTCGGCGGCGCCGATCGGGCGTGTGCCGGTCGTGAGGTCGAGGATGTGAAAGACGATGAACAGCAGGAGAACTGCGCCGGTCACCGGCATCGTCCGAGCAGTGAACGAGGAAATTCCCAACCCCTTGCGGCGGAACGGTCCTCGGGCCCGGCGTGCGCGAACGGTGAGAAGCCATGCGCACCACACATGGGCAATCAGCGAGAGAAGTAGAACGGTGCGGAGAATCCAGAGCAATCCCTCGTAGGGAAGGAACGGTTCGAAGACGGTTCGGAGCCAGTGTGCATAGTCGTCGAAGTGTTCGGCGCCGGTGTATACCTTCAGATTGCCGATCATGTGGACAACCACGAAAGCCGCAAAGATCAGCCCTGTCACTGCCATCAGAATCTTGCACGTGACGTTCGACGGGCGTGGGCGTGACCGCGTTGAATCGGTACCGGCATGCGGTACGCGGGTCGGAGCACTCACTCGCAAAACCTCCCAAGCCAGACGTGCCGGATAGGTGCCGTCAGCCTAGGCGTGATTGCGCGATTGAGCAGGGGAACGCACTGTGACTTGTCTGTACGTACCGGTCAATGGTTATGTAACGGGCAATATTACTCAGAAGTAAGAAAAGGTGTGGGCGATGGTGAACTCGACGTCACGACGCGGAGCAGTGCTCGCCGGCGCTGCATCCTTCCTGGCAGCGGCCCTGATCGCGGCGGGGTCGCCGGCCGGGGCGCAGGAGGCCGTCGACCTGACCGACGTCTTCAACCCCCTGGTTGTGCGAGCCCTCCAGGGTGGTGAGATCTCGGGGGAGTTCACCCCGCTGGGGCTCTCGTCGGACGATCCGTGGTTCGACGAACCGGAGATCGGCGACGACACCGCACCGGGAATTCTTCTCAAGGCTCGCCCCGTGAGTGTGCAGGTCTACCAGGTGCGTCCGGACGCGGTCAGCGCGTACCAACTCATGTACACGACGACCGATCATTTCGGACGTCGGGTGATCAGCACCGGAATCCTGATGATTCCCGAGGACGGCACTGCTCCCGCTGATCGCAAGATCATCGGCTATGCCGAGGCGAACGACAGCCTCGGAGCCAACTGCGCACCCAGCCATCAGTGGACCGGTGGAAATCAGAGCGACCCGGCGATGTTCTCGGCGCTCGGACCGGTCGCGGAGATGTTCGGTCGCAGTTGGGCCGTCATGATGAGCGATGTCGGAAACGACGGAGACACGTCGCCGCACCCGTTCTCGGTCGGTCAGTTCTCCGGCAAGGCCACCCTCGACGGTGTTCGCGCGGCGCTGGCGCTTCCCGAAGCCGAACTGGCATCCGATACACCGGTTGGCATCTACGGAGTTGCCGGCGGCGGCGTCGCGGCGGGCTTTGCGGCGGAGCAGGCTCATACCTACGCACCGGAGCTGAATGTGACGGCCAGTGCGATTCAGGCGATGATGATCGACCCCGCGACGTTCGAGGCAACTGCCGCCGGCGGCATCGGTTCCGGTTTTGACTTCTCGTCCGTCCTCGGTTTTGATGCCGGGTATCCGGAGATCAGGCTCGACGATCACTTCACTCCGGTCGGCCGCGACATCGCTGCGGCGTTTCGAACATCTTGCCAGGCACTGTATTTGGGCCTTCCGTTTGTTCCGTTCGACGTTCTGTTGACCAACCCTGCGCCTCGAACAATCCCGGCGCTGGCGGCCGCCTACGAGGACAACACCTTGGGTAAGCAGACGCCAGATTCGAAGTTGCTCATCTCGTCCTGTGAGGACGATTTTCTCGTACCCTTCAGCGAGGCGCAGAAATTGGCGGACACCTATCGCGCAGACGGCGGTGATGTCGATCTGATTCCTTCGCAGTGTGGGCCCCTCGACTATGTCACCAACCTGTACAAGACGGTCACCGATCAACTCGGTATGCAGGACGTTGCCTGGTTGGCTGCGGCGTTCGACGAAGCCGAGGTTAAGTAGATGTTCCGAAAGCCTGTGACACGCAGAGATTTTGCCCGCACAGTGTTGGTGGGTTCGATTGCTCTTGGCGGTGTGATGGCGGTAGGGAGCGCTGCTTCGGCGCGCGAAGTGGATCGGTACCTCGATCTCGCCGCTGTGAATGCCGATGCCGAAGCCGCCGGTGGGCTTCATCCGATTCTGCCCTCCGATTCTGCGACGCTTCGTGTCCTTCTCGACGAGGCCAGGTCGTCGGGAGTGGATCCGCGGCGGTATCAGGTGTTGCTGAAGCAGTATTGGCTTGCAGTCGGAACGGAATCCGCGGGAATCGACCTCGCGTCCTGGACTCCGTTCGACGGTGTTCACGCAAATCTGGGCAACCTGACCAATACCTTTCAGTTCTACGAGCGACTTCAACTCGAACACGGTGAATTGCAGTGGGCTGGAATGGGCGGGATGGTCGGCCCGGCTTTTGCAGCGGGACTCCTTGATGTGGATTTCGGGCGAGTTGTCCTGAACATCCAGGCGATCAGCGACGCTATGGCCGTGGTGTGGCGCGAACTCGATCGGGTCGGAACACCCGTCGCGCAGTCGGTGGCGGCGCCCGAAGACCTTCAGGCGTTGCTCCAGGTGGGGCACGAAATTCGCCCTGAGGATGTGATGTGGTTCCAGGGCAAGGTGATTGCGATGAGCAAGCACATTTTCTCGGACCTCATTCCCATGCATATGGCGTGGATTCACAACGGCACCGACGGGATAGACGAACTGGGCCGCGCCGATCTGCTCGATGAAAATGCACGAATTGCCTGGGACGGCATTGCTTCCGGCATTCCGGAAGCGGTCTTCGACGGCAATGTGCGACTGCTTCGACGTGAGCAGTACCAATCAGTCGGGGATCAATGGGACGAGGCAAGGAACTATCGAGGAAGTGTCGGACGCGCGCTGACGTACCTGACCACGTTTGCCGCGTCGCCGTCGATGCCGGGTGTTGTTCCGCCGCGCGAGTCCGATTCGCTCGAGTTCCAGTTCGGCGCAGCAAGAGTCACGACTCCGTTGCCGGACTTCAACTGGGCGGATCGAGACGGGCGCTGGACATACATCACCAACGAATTGCTTCCCGTCTATCGCGATCTCATGAATGATCAACCGGCCTTGTGGCGCGAGACATTGGCCGCGCCGGTTTCTCAACGGATCGCGGGCCAGGGCATGATCGCGCGGCTGCCGGATCTGCTGCGCTCGATGTTCTCGGCGGTCCGGATCGACTGGAACTGACGGTCGATCCAGGACATTTCCTGGATAACAATCCCGCCAAAAACGGCTAAATAGGACAAATTTCTCGTTACCGTGACCGGACATCCGACATTTCAGGGGGTCCAACTTGATGGTCACTGTGCGCAAATCGGTGTTGAAGGGAATTGTTGCCGCCTCGCTGGTTGCGGTAGCGGGGGTGGGATTGTCGCCGGCAACAGCCAGCGCTGATGTCACGCCCGTTACCTTGGTCAACGGCGTTCTGTCCACAGTAGGCGGGTGTCAAACCACCATTCGCGAATTGATCGTGTTCTGCACGGGCGCTGAGACGTTGACCAGGCGGTCGCCACTTCTCCTCGATCTGAATCCGGTCGGGACCAACATCGTCGTGCTCGGCGCTGGGCTCTTCGACGACGGCACCATGCGAGATATGTTGGTCGACCGTTTGCAAGCCGCCTTGTACCTCGCGCAAAGGTATCCGGCCGCACCGATCATCACCAGCGGCGGCGCGCCCAAGTCAGGTGTCACCGAAGCCAGGGCCATGCGGGATTGGCTGGTAGCCAATGGCGTTCACCCCGGTCGCATCACCGAGGAAGGCCGGTCAGGTTCGACCGTGCAGAATGCTCAATTCTCTGCGCAGATCCTGGCAGATCGCGGAGCGACCGGCGTTGTTGTGGTGTCGAGCGCCAACCATGTCGAGCGGGCGATGATCGACTTCCGGGTTGCGGTTGCAGGCAGAATGCTCGTGGCCGGCGTTATTGCTGCAACTTGACCAATTCCGCTTCGGCCAGCAGTTGCTCGTCGCCGCTCTGGGTGCGTAGGGCACGTTCCTTGATGAAGGCGACGGCAACCAGGCTGAGCAGGCCCAGAATGCCGGCAATCAGAAACAGTCGCGCGGTGGCGTCGCCGTACGAGATGCGGACGACGTCGGCAAGGGCCTCGGGCAGTTCATTGAGATTGGACAGTCCCGCACCACCTGTTGGGTCGATTCCGATTGCGCTCAAGCCTTGAGCGGTCAGATGTGCGACGTGTGTCGACAGGACGGCGCCGAGGATCGAGACCCCGGCTGCTCCACCGAGTGAGCGGAAAAATGTGATGGTCGAACTGGCAGCTCCGAGATCGCTCGCGTCGACCGTATTCTGCACTGCGAGAACAAGATTTTGCATCACCATGCCCATACCTGTGCCTGCGATGAACAGGAACACGCCGATCCGGACCACCGGGGTGGCGTGGTCGATGGTGGCGAGCAGGAAGAATCCAAGTGTCATCGAACTTGCGCCAGCGACGAGGAAGATCTTCCATCGGCCGAACTTGGTGATGAGTGAGCCGGAGATGCTGGACGAGAGGGTGGATCCGATCACCATCGGAAGTGTCAGAAACCCTGCGACGGTGGGTGAGTAACCACGTGCGATTTGAAAGTACTGTCCGAGGAATACCGCGCCGCCGAAGATCGCAACACCGACGGTGATGCTTGCGAAGGTTGCGAGCGAGGTGGTGCGGTCACGGAAAAGCCGCAGGGGAATGATGGGTTCCTCCACTACGCTCTCGACCCAGACTGCCAAGGCGAGAAGCACGATTCCGAGGCCGCAGAGAAAGAACGACATCCCGGAGGCCCACTCGAAGTTCTTGCCCGCCAGAGTCACCCAGATGAGGAGTGTGCTTACGCCGCCCGCGATCAGCGTCGCGCCGGCGTAGTCGATCTTGACCTTTCTGCGTACGACGGGAAGATTGAGCGTGCGCTGCACGACTGTCAGTGCGATTACAGCCAGTGGGACGCAGACGAAGAAGGTCCAGCGCCAGCCCAGCCAACTGGTGTCCACGATGACTCCGCCGATGAGTGGACCGGCGATGGTGGCAATCGACATGACGGCTGCGATCGGGCCCTGGTATCGGCCGCGTTCACGAGGGCTGAACATGGCTGCGATCACGATGATGACAAGAGCTTGCAAGCCTCCGAGTCCCAGACCTTGGACTACTCGAAAGGTAATCAATATGCCGACGGATTGAGAGAGTCCCGCGAGGATGGATCCGAGGGTGAAGATCAGGATGGAGAGCTGAACCAGCAGTTTCTTGCTCACGAGATCCGAAAACTTGCCCCAGATCGGTGTTGTCGCGGTGGAAGCCAGAAGAGTCGCCGTCACGACCCAGGTGTATTGATCCTGGGTTCCGTGTAGTTCGGTGATGATGGTCGGCAGGGCATTCGAGACGATGGTCGAGGATAGGAATGCGACAAACATTCCGAGGAGAAGTCCGACAAGCGCTTCGATCTTCTGCCTGTGCGTCATCGGAGCGGTGGAGGCCTCCTGCAGACGGATCGATCCGACATCTTCATGCGTGACCACGGCGACCCCACTTAGTTAGTTGACACATGCAACATTAGGCTAAGTTGGTTGTAGAACGCAACGGTTTTGCTGTTAGTTTTCCATGCTGCCCAGTCGGTGGAGAAGTGAAGTCAATGCGATGACGTCCTCGGGGTCCCACGTCGCCAGTCGTGCGCGCCATTCGTCGGTCTGGCGATTCTGGACAGTGGTCACACGTTCGCGGGCCTCGGGTGTCAGGGCAACCAACTTTGCCCGGGCGTCATCGGGGTCGGGGATCCGCTGCACCAGTCCCAGGCGCTCAGCCGAATCGATTTGTCTGGTCAAGGTCGACTTCTCGATATCAAGTGCAGCGATGAGATCCGACATCCGAACCGCGTTCGAACGGTTCAGTAGAACCAGGACGGAGTAGAGCGCCGGATCGAGTTTGGGGTGGATCGCGCGCGCGTATTTACGGGCGCGCGCACGTCCGCGCTGCCACATATCGGCGAGTTCCGCCTGCAAACCCGAGATGGGATCTGAAACCACTGTTGCTACCCCTTAGGTGCGTCGACTTCCGGTATTCATCCAACCAGAAGGACCGCGGGATGCGAGTTCGGGATTAATCGTCACCGGACGGCAATTCATCCACGGTTCTGCAGCGACTGCCTTATTGTCCGATTCGGGACAGGTCATAGCTGAATAGTTGCCTGACCAGGCGATATCCCTGGTTGCTACGTTACGTGAACAGGTTGGTCGGACCGTCCGTTGTAGTTATGCTGCACGCTATGGCCGAATTTTCCGGGAAATCAGGCAAGTGCGCGCCACGATGGGGGAAACGAGAGATTTGCCCTCGAATGATTGACACTCCATCGTGAGGTCCTTGATCGACCTGATTGCGCTGTGGTGGCGTCTGCCCGACCAGTATCAGAGCTTCATGCGTTACCTCGAAGACCGCGGCCTCGTGTCGGCCTGCCGGATTCTGGTCGGCGGAACTGCGTTCGGTATGGCGCTGATCCTTACCCTCATGCGGTGGAGTCCTGCGGGTCCGCAAGGTTCGCTCTGGCGATCCGTCAACCTGTTCGTGGTGGCAGCCTGCCTCGTGGCCGCTCTCGTCTGGTGGCTGGTTCCGCCGACCCGGCTGTGGTCTTACACCTTTGTTGTCGGCTCCGATGTTGCCATCGCGTTGGCGTCGTTCTCTGACGTCGATCCGCTGGCTCGGTTGTTGTGCTGTGTGGTTTTTGCATCGATCGGTGGTTACATCGCATTTTTCCACAACCCTGCGTTGCAACTCGGGCACCTGGTATTTGCCACAGTGGTTACGGTTGTGGCCGGCTGGTCTCTGCTGTTCGGAGACAACGCGGATCCAGGTTTGGGAATCGCCAAGGTCGGTGTCACTCTCGCGACGATTTATGTGATTCCCGTCGTTTCACAGATCATGCTGGCGATGCTCAGTTCCGATGCATCAACATCCGAATTCGATCCGCTGACCGGGCTTCTCAATCGGCGAGGGCTTTCGCGCCGGGCGACGGACATCATCGGCGATCAGATAGACGAATACAATGCGCTTCTGGTTGTGGTGATCGATCTCGACCGATTCAAGGAGATCAATGATCGGCACGGACACGATATCGGCGACAACACAATTATCAGGACCGGTTTGCGAATCAGGCTCTGGACCTCGCAGTCGGCTTTGATCGCCCGAGTCGGGGGTGACGAATTTGTCGTGCTCGAGCGGGCGCCCTTCAATTCGGTTGCAAAATTGTCGACGCGGATCGCCACATCGATGAGCGGTGACAATGACGTACCGGCAATCAGTTCGAGTATCGGAATCGCGATTCGTACGGCGCCCCGAGAAGTGGACGAAACCGTGGACGACATCATTTCCGCGCTGTTCAGAGTGGCCGATTCGGCGATGTACCAAGCAAAGCGCGAGGGTGGCAATCAGGTGCGTGCCAGCGTCGTGTGACGACTTGTTCAATCGCGGAACGACAACCCTCGTTCAGCGAGCGCCTCACGCAGAATTCGAAGAGCTTTTGGGCCCATTCCGTGGAGCTTCGCCAATTCCGATTCGGATACCGATGCGAGTTGCGACAACTCGGTGTAACCGGCGGCAAGAAGAGCACGCGTTGCCGGCGCACCGGTTTTCGGGAAACCGTCGCCGGGCTGTGCTGAATGAGATTCGGTCACGGTTGATCTCCTCGAGACGACGGGAAGGCTCGCGCTGCGATCGCGACACCGATACAGGCTGCGACTGCAAATGTGATCAGGAGTAATTGTGCGGAACGCAGAGTCGAGGGTGCGCCGAGATTCACCAGCACTCCGGCGAGGGCGGCGCCGAACGCGTTGGCGATCAATTGGACGGTATTGATCGCCGCGGCGGCTTTTGCTCCTTCGCCTGGTTCCGAAACCGCGTTCATTGCACCGACAGCCAGATGTGGCCAGGCGATGCCGACACCCGCTCCGGCAATGACCAATCCGACAATCCACGCCGTGATTGCTCCGGCGCCGGCCTGATCGGTGAGGAACATAGCCGTCAACGCAAGTCCGAACGCGACCAGAACAGGTCCGCCGACAACGATTGTGCGGACGGCGCGAGGTGACGTTGCCGAGGCACTCGGAATTTCGCCGAGGGTCCAGCCGAGGGCGAGGGCGGCACCGAGGAAACCGGCGGCCAAGGGCGTCATGCCGGCAAGGCGCTGACCGAACAGGGGAATGAACGTTTCGACCGTCGACGTCAGGGCCAAGGCGACGATGGTCAGGTACACCCATTTGAGGGACGACGTGGTGAACGTCGACGGCGGGAGCACTCCATGGCCCGCGCGGCGGTCTGCTGCGACAAAGGCAATCAGTAGGAGCACGGCCGCAAGAACCAGTGCGGCGGTCACCGTGAGGTTGGACAGGATTCCCGCGACACTCACCAACAGCGCTGCCGCGGTCAGCAGGGTCAGCGAGAGGACCGGAACCGGACTGCTGATGGTGCGGCCCCGCGTATGGGCCGGCAGTGCGCTGGGGACGAGCGCGGCAACTGCGATCGTTGTGACCACCAAGACGCCGAATGCCCAGCGCCACGCGCCGAATTGAGCGAAGACTCCACCGATGGCCGGCCCGGCGAACGTGCCGACGCCCCACATCGCCGATACGAGCGCCGCTGCGCGCGTCCACAACTGCTTGGGTAGCGCGGCATTGATCACGGCATATCCGAGACCGGCAAGTAGTCCGCCGCCGGCGCCTTGAACTGCACGCCCGACAAGAAGTATTTCCATCGACGGACTGAGTGCGCAGACGATCGTGCCGATCGCGAAGATCGCGAGCGCAATCAGATACGCACCCCGCGGCCCTCTCGTGCCGAGGATTCGGGTGACCAGCATCGAGGAGATGACGGAGGCAATGAGGAATATCGTTGCAGTCCAGGCGTAGTACCGTTGCCCGCCGATGTCGTCGATTGCCGTCGGAAGCAGGCTTGTCGTGAGATAGACGTTCGTGGCATACAACGCCACGCCGCCCGCCAGGACGGTTGCGGTCCCGAGATGCCGGCCACTCAGTAATTGGCGCCATGTGCCGACGGAGACATCAGTAGGGGAATGCATGTCGATGAAGGTAGAGTCTCAAGTGCGCTTGAGGTCAACTTCGGGCGCCGACGGGAGGCGAGGATGATTCGCAAGAGCGACGAACTCCTCTCCATCGGAGAGGTGTCGGCCCGCACAGGTGTTGCGGTGTCGGCCGTGCGGTACTACGAAACCCTGGGCCTGGTTCCCGCCGTACGCACCGCAGGCAACATGCGAAAGTTTCCGCGGCACGCCATTCGGCGAGTGACGTTGATCCAGTTGGCCGTCCGCTTCGGCATTCCGTTGTCGGAGGTCGGGGAAGTGTTCGCTTCCCTGCCCGAAGGACGCACACCGAACAAGAAGGACTGGGCCAAGATCTCGACAGCCTGGAACGAGCGACTCGAGGATCGTAAGCAGGCGATCGCGCGACTCCAACAGGAGTTGACCGGGTGCATCGGGTGCGGGTGCTTGTCGCTGCAGACGTGCAATCTGCTTAATCCCGCAGATGAACTCGGTCTCGGCGGGCAGGGCGCCCGCCGGATCTGAGAAACCGTCAGATCAGTTGACGAGGGCGGGAACGGGCATTCCAACGTCCGTTGCGTCGTTCGATTTCGATCGGATGCGAGAAGCAGTCACTGATGTTTTTTGTCGTGATCACATCGTCGGCGCGTCCGGTTGCCGTGACAACGCCGTCCTTTATCAGTAGCGCATGGGTTGTCGTGGTCGGAATTTCTTCGATGTGATGGGTGACAAGAATGCTTGCCAGGGAAGGGTTCTGGTTGCGTAAATCATCCAGAGCCGTCAGCAACTGTTCGCGGGCCGCCAGGTCGAGACCGGTGGCGGGCTCGTCGAGGAGTAGCAAGCGGGGCTCGACCATGAGTGCCCGGGCGATCAGTGCGCGTCCGCGCTCACCCTGAGACAAATTGGGCCACAGCGCATTCGAGCGCGGGCTCATGCCGAGCAAGTCGATCAAGGCGTCGGTGTGCGCTTCCTGCTCCGGAGTGGGCGACCAGCGAGGCATCAGCTCGGTGGTGTTGGTGAGTCCGGTGATCACGACGTTCCGGACGGTGATCGGAATGCCGATCGTGTGGCGCGGGTTAACATGCCCGATGTCCATCCGCAACTCACGCATGTCGACGCGGCCCAACTTGTGACCGAGCACGAAGACCGAGCCGCGGGTGGGATGTGCGGTTGCCCCGAGCAAGCTCAGCAGAGTGCTCTTCCCCGCGCCATTAGCCCCCAGCAGCACCCAGTGTTGACCGGGATTGATCGAAATGTTGATGTCCCGCAACAAGTACCGGCCGTCGCGGACCAGATCTACATGTTCGGTCGACAGTACAGTGCCATTGGGGTGTTGCACGGGTAATGCCTCTCTATGAATCGAGTATGCGCAGCTGGCGGAGGACGGTGTCGATGTTTTCCCGTGTTGCAGCTACTGCAGCATCGGGATCCGAATCCTGTAGCGCTTCGAGTAGTTTGTCGTGGGCCTGCGAGGTATCGGGAACTCCATCTTCGACGTCGACCATTTCGATGAGGGTTTTGCGGAGAAGCGGACGCACCGATTCGAACAGTGACAGCAGGACCGCGTTTCCCGAGAGTCGAACGACTTCTGTATGGAAATCGAGATCAACGTCGACAAACTGCTCGACGTCCCCTTCGAAGTGGCTGTGGCGGAGTGTGAGTCGGCGTCGAAGCCGCTCGAGATCTTCCGGTTGCGCCCGCTCCGCCGCAAGTCTGGCGGCCTCGACCTCTAACGCCCGACGTACCTCGAAGACCTCGAGCATCCGTGAGCGCCGGAGTAGTCGGGTGAACTCGTCCGCGTGTTCCAGATCTGCAGCCGCGACAACAAATGTCCCGACCCCGTGCCGAACCTCCAGCAACCCGGCATGAGCTAGTAGTCGGATTGCCTCGCGGATGGATGAACGCCCGACTCCCAGTTCTACGGCGAGTGCGGCTTCGCTCGGAATTCGCTGCGTCGGCAGCCACTCCGATTGGCGGATCTTCGACCGGAAGATCTGTTCGATCTGCGGCACCAGAGGACCGCTGCGCAGTACGAAACCACTGTGGTCGTCGGACATTGCTACCTCTCGAATCGAATGGGCCTAGCGTAGCAAGTCGTCGGACGTCTGAGGACTAACCTCGAAGCGTGTTGGACGGATGCTCAGTTGCGGGTGACGCCGAGCAGTAGTGCAATCAGATCGAGAGCCGTCTCGATCTCTGCCTTCTCGCGCCCTAACAGGGGTGCGTAGAGGTGGATATCGCAGATGCGGACAAGTGCTTGGCCTAGCACGTGCGGCGACAATCGTAGGGTCAACTGGCCGGCATCGACCTGTGACTGCAGGATTTCGGCGGTGATGGACGCCGAGATGGACTCGATGGGACCGGGCATCAGTGCGAGCTTGATGAACACCATCGGTTCCCGTTTGGTGAGCGCGCGTAGCTCGGTCGACGACTCTACCGAGCGCATGACGCGACCGAATACGTCGAGAACGTATTCCGGGCCTTGTCCCGATGCTTGTGACATCGCTTTGCGGTATGTCCGCTCGGTCGCTTCCGCAAGTACCGTCCCCAGCAGTTCGTCGCGGTTTCCGACCCACCGGTAGAGCGTTGCGCGCCCGACGCCGAGTCGCTCGGCAAGAAGCGACATGTCGAGCGGTTCCTCGGAGAGATACATGCTTGCGGCAGCGTTGATGGCGCGTCGGCGGTCGAGGTCGGATGGCATGTAGGCATTCTCTCCGGTGGGTCGATATCGCGATTTTCGGGTCTGTGCGTCTGTCCCTTGACGAACACACCTGCGTGAGACACACTAGCTCATTGTCTCACTAGGGTGACGTCGATCACAGTCAGGGGATTTGTTGATGAGTTCAGTACAGACCGTTCGCGGACCGGTGGACACAGCCGATCTGGGAAAGGTGTTGATGCACGAGCATGTCTTCGTTCTGGGGGAAGAGATGCGTCAGAACTATCCCGACTACCCGGAGCCGTGGGACGAGGAGGCTCGCGTAGCCGACGCGGTGACCAAGTTGTCCGAGCTGAAATCTCGGGGAATCAGCACAATCGTCGATCCCACCGTGATCGGACTCGGTCGATACATTCCGCGCATCGCGCGAATCAACGAGCAGGTCGATCTCAACATCATCGTTGCCACCGGCATCTACACGTATAACGACATTCCGTTCCAATTCCACTACACAGGACCGGGATTGCTGTTCGACGGCCCGGAACCGATGGTCGAACTGTTCGTCAAGGACATCAGGGAAGGCATCGCCGGAACCGGTGTCCGAGCTTCCTTCCTGAAGTGCGCCATCGAGGAACCGGGCCTTACTCCCGGTGTCGAGCGAGTGATGCGCGCAGTCGGAGCTGCGCAGGTCGAAACCGGTGTGCCGATCACGGTTCACACGAACCCACACACTGAATCCGGGCTCGTTGCGCAGAAAGTCCTGGCCGAAGAGGGAGCCGATCTGACCAAGGTGGTCATCGGTCACTCCGGCGACACCACTGATCTCGACTACCTGTGTGCGCTGGCCGATGCCGGTTCACTACTCGGGATGGACCGTTTCGGGCTAGATCCGTTCCTGTCGTTCGAGGATCGCGTCAGCACTGTGGTGGAGATGGCCCGTCGCGGTTACGCGGAGAAGATGGTTCTGGCACACGACGCGTCGTGTTTTATCGACTACTTCCCCAGCGCGGCACGCGAGGTGGCGCTCCCGAACTGGAACTACACCCACATCAGCGATGACGTTATTCCGGCGCTGCTCGAACGTGGTGTCACCGAAGACCAGGTCAAGGCGATGCTGGTGGACAACCCACGTCGGTACTTCGAGAGCTGAGTTATGACCAACATGTACGAGAGCAAGCCCTGGCTCGCTAACTACGACGCCGACACTCCGCCGGCCGTAGACATCGAGCACGTCAGTGCGCTGGCGATGTTCCGGGCATCGCTGGCGCGAGATCGTGATGCTCCGATCATCCGGTACTTCGAGCGGACTGTCAGTTTCGCCGAATTGGACGAGATGTCGGACGCGCTTGCCGTGGCTCTCGCTGAAGACGGAATCGGGTTCGGGGACAGAGTTTCCTTTGTCCTGCAGAATGTTCCGCAGTTCGTGATCGCGACGGTCGCGGTCTGGAAACTCGGCGCCGTCGTCGTTCCGGTCAATCCGATGTACCGGGAGCGTGAACTGTCCACTGTTCTCGCCGACAGCGGCGCGGTAGCAGTCATCTGTCTCGAGTCCGCGGCCGAGACCGTTGCGGCCGCGTCGACAGGCACCGAGGTACGACGGGTCATCACCACGTCGGAACTGGATTTTCAGTCGCGCGACGACCAACGGATCTTCGGTTCGGTATCCAGGATTCGCCACGACGGCTTTCCTGACCTACTGGAATTGATAGAGGCTCATCGAGGGCAGAAGCCCGGGCAGGTCGATCTGGACCCGGAAGATCTTGCCTACCTTCCCTATACGTCAGGGACTACCGGCCCGCCGAAGGGGTCGATGAACACGCACGCGAATGTCGTGTTCGCGGCGCAGATCTATCGGGACTGGTTGGGGCTGCGCCCCGGCGGCGCGATGTTCGCGGTGGCGCCGTTGTTCCATATCACCGGATTGATCGGGCATGTCGCGGCTCCTCTCCTGGCCGGTGCGCCCACGATTCTGACGTGTCGATTCCATCCTATCGTTGCGGCGGAATCGATTTCGGAGCATCGGGCAACCGCGATCATCGGTGCGATCACAGTGTTCATCGCCTGGACGGACAGTGTCGCAGTCTCGAAGGAACTGCTGAGCAGTCTCGAGTCGGTGTATTCGGGTGGCGCGCCGATTCCGCACGCGGCGTTGGAAGCGTTCCGGGCGAAGTTCGGTCACTACATTCACAACGGCTACGGACTCACCGAAACGAACAGCCCGGCAATCGTCGTACCGAATTCTCGTGAAGCGCCGGTAGATCCGGCGTCGGGAGCGGTGGCCGTCGGTGTGCCGGTCTCGAATACGTACGCCGAGATAGTGGACGAGAATGACAAGCCGGTACAAATCGGGGAGTACGGCGAGATCGTGGTCTCCGGTCCACAGGTCGCGCTCGGTTACTGGAACAAGCCGGAGGAAACGGCACATGCCATGCCGGGCGGGCGTTTTCACACCGGCGACATCGGATTCATGGACGGTGACGGATGGTTCTACGTCGTCGATCGGATGAAAGATCAGATCAATGCCTCGGGCTTCAAAGTGTGGCCACGTGAAGTGGAAGATGTTCTCTATGAACACCCTGCCGTGCGGGAAGCTGCCGTGGTCGGTGTCGTGGATCCATATCGCGGCGAAACTGTGAAGGCTTTCGTGTCCTTCAAGGACGGGTCCGAGGCGAGCGCCGAGGATCTCGTCGAGTTCTGCAAGGAAAGGCTGGCGGCATACAAGTATCCGCGCATCGTCGAGATCATGAGTGATCTGCCGAAAACGGTGAGTGGCAAGATTCTTCGTCGTGAATTGAGGGTTCCACGCTAATTTCACAACTGACTGCCGGCTCATCGAATCGTGATGAGTCGGCAGTTGTCGTGCCCGCTTAGAGCATGTCAAATACATTGCATAACAATACTATTCAGTGATTGACATCACTCCTTGGCTGTCGCACACTGGTCACATCATCTGAACTTGAAGTTGGCGTCAGTTTCTACTGTCGGGGTGGCGCTTCGTTCTGATGCAATCGCTACGACCCATCGAGGAGTAGGCATGACAAGATCGGTAGTGAATTCGGGCAGGGCCGGCGGGGGTGTATCCGATCAAGAGCGCACCAGGAAGCGTGCGCATCGCAAGCTTCTCGGCGCCGGTCTTTTGGGCAGCTCCATCGAATGGTACGACTTCTTCTTGTACGGAACGGCTGCAGCACTTGTCTTTCCGCATGTGTTCTTCCCGCACTCGTCTGCACTCATGGGCACGTTGCTCTCGTTCAGTACGTTCTGGGCGGGATTCGTGGCCCGACCGATCGGTGGGGTGGTTGCCGGCCATTTCGGGGACAAGTACGGACGTAAGCCCGCCGTGGTTACCTGCCTGCTCCTGATGGCATTGGCGACGTTCCTGATCGGCGCGATTCCGAGCGCATCCGCGATTGGCGTCGCTGCTCCGATTCTGTTGGTCACCTTGCGATTCATTCAAGGTCTTGCCTGCGGTGGACAGTGGGGCGGCATAGTCTTGCTGCTCACGGAATCGGCTAGCCCCAAGAAGCGGGGATTCTCTGGAACCTTTGGGCAGATGGGTGTTTCGTTCGGCGTGGTTCTCGGAAACGTGGTATTTCTGATCGCCACTGCGACGATCTCGAACGAAGCATTCCTCAGTTGGGGGTGGCGAATTCCGTTCTTCGCCAGTGCCCTGCTCTTCCCCGTCGTCCTGTACATCCAGACCAAGGTCGAAGACACTCCGGAATTCCTCGAGCTGCAGAAAGAAGCGGCTCGCAACAAGAAGGACACAGTAGTACAGGCGCCGCTGACAAAGGCGATCAAAACGCATTGGCGCAAGATTCTTCTCGGCTGCGGTCTTCTCGCTGCTACCAACTCGCTCTTCTATATCAGCATTGCCGGTGTTTTGAGCTACGGCACAACAGAACTCGGACTCAAGAGGAACTCTCTTCTGATCATCTCCCTCCTCAGCGCGCTACTGACCGTCGGAGTGGTTCTTTGGTCGGGAAAGATGTCGGACAGGATAGGCCGTCGTCCGATGATCTTGATCGGCGCGGCCGCGATCGTCGTATGGGCGTTTCCGTACTTCTGGCTGATCAACACCAAGTCGCTACCGCTCTTCTTTATCGCTGTAACCGTCGGCAGTGTGTTCCAGTCGATGACGTACGGGCCCATCGCGGCATATATGGGCGAGTTGTTCGCCCCGAACGTCCGCTACTCCGCGGCGTCTCTTGCATACCAATTGGCGGCGATCACTGTCAGCGGTGGCACGCCGTTCATCATGACGGCGCTGATTGCGAAGACGGGAACCACGACCTGGGTTGCGGTGTTCGTCGCCCTGATGGGATTGGTGACCTTCTTCAGTGCGTGGGCGCTTGCCGAGACCAACCCGAAGAAAGTCCGTGATGATCCGGATGCGATCCCCGGTGCTCATCTGTATGCGTCGTAGCTCGTTCGGCTTACTGTCTTCGCCGTAGATCTGTACGTTGTGTGGTACTGCTGGAACTACTTCTGGAGGAATGAATGATTGCTGTCATCGCGGAGATCACGGTCAAGGACGGAAGTGGCGAGCAGTTCGAGGCCGTTATTTCCGAACTTGCGGAAAAGGTGCGCGCCGAAGAGCCGGGAACGGTTTTGTATCAACTGATTCGATCGAAGACCGATACGAACTCCTACAAATTCATGGAGCTGTACCAGGACAGCGCTGCAATCAAGGCGCACGGAACGTCCGAGCATTTCCAGGCAGCAGGCAAGGCGATGGCGCCGTTCCTCGCCGGTGCTCCGCAGATCGAGTACTTCGACGCTCTCTGAGTGCATGAACAGGGCTCTCTGAGCTCGTGAACAGGTGAGCCCCGGCGAATTCTCGCCGGGGCTCACCTGTGTTTTCAGTTCTGCTTCTGCGCGAGGAGTTCGGTTCGGTCGATCGATCGCTTGAGGATCTTTCCCGTCGAACCCTTGGGGAGTGCGTCGATGAACTGGACGACCCTGGGAATCTTGTACGCGGACAGGCGCTCCCGCGCCCACGATGTTACTTCTGCGGCGTCGACTGCGCTACCAGGGCGCACTGCTACGACTGCCGCGACTTCCTCCCCGTAGTAGTCGTCCGGGATACCTATCACTGCAGCTTCGATGATGGCGGGATGCTGATACAGCACTTCCTCCACTTCGCCGGGGTACACGTTGTATCCACCGCGGATGATGAGGTCCTTGACGCGGTCGACGATGCGAAGGTCCCCGTCGCTGTCGGTCTCACCGAGGTCGCCGGTGCGGAACCAGCCGTCGTCGGACAGAACGGCTGCAGTGTCGTCTGGGCGCTTCCAGTATCCCTTCATGACCGTCGGTCCTTTGATGAACACCTCACCCACTGTGCCTGCCGCGCAGACATTTCCGTCGTAATCACGCACCTCGACCTCGGTGCGGGGTACGGCGCGGCCGGTGTATCCGATCTTTGCAACACGGTCGATGCTGTTGAAAGTTCCGAACGCGCTCGTCTCTGTCAGGCCGTAGCCCTCGAGGATCGTGCAGTGGAAACGTGCTTCGAAGGCCCGTGCCACCTCGCCGGGAAGTGACGCGCCGCCGGAGATCGCGATCCGCAGTTGTTCGAAGTCGGAACTGTCCACGTCGGCTGCGGCGTGCAGCATGGCATTCCACATGGTGGGGACGCCGGCCATGATGGTGAGCTTGTCCCGACGCACCAGATCGAGCATGGCAGCGGGATCGAACCGGGCGAGCAGGGACAGCGATCCGCCGCCGGTGAAGGTTGCCATCATGACCGAACCCTGGCCGAAGATGTGAAAGAGCGGCAGTCCGGTTCCGGTGCGGTCCGACGGATTTCCGCGGCTGCTCTCGGCACCGATCTCGCCGGCGGACAACAGGTTTCCGACGGTCAGCAGAGCGCCCTTCGGCCGTCCGGTTGTGCCTGAGGTGTAGAGAATTGCCGTGGTGTCCTCTGCATCCCGGTCGGCAATGGCTGTCTGTTCCTGGTCGGTTGGCGCCGTTTCTTCGGTGAGAGTCCAGACCGGCACGCCGTGGGCTGTACCGGCATCGTGGGCCGCCGGTCCGAGTTGATGCCACGCGATGGCGAGCGAGATGTCGGCGTCGTCGAGCACGTACTCGATCTCGGGCTGAGTCGACATGGTGTTGACCGGGACGACAACGCACCCGGCTGCCTGAATGCCCAGGTATGCCACGATGAATTCGGCAACTGACGGTGCCGCGAGCAATACCCGGTCACCTTCGTTCAATCCGGCAGCACGGATTCGGCCGCCGAACGTGAGGGATGCGTCGTGGAGTTGTCGGTATGTCCAGTCCCGGTCGGAACCGCGAATCGCGATATTGTCCGGTGTAACTACGGCGTAACGGGTGACCGGATCGAGAACGCTGACCATGGTTGTGCCTTTCAGGAGAATCGACCGATTGTGTGTCCTGATGTCTTTGCCGAGCGTACACTTGAACTCGGTGTCAACATTGAGTTAGTAGCGAATCCTCTTTAACGGCAGTGAACTTCGGAAAGGCGGTTAGCGTGTTGGATGACGATTCGCATCTATCCGAACTGCCTCTTGCCCCGCCGGCGGGGCATCGTGATCCGCCGAGTACCGAGCGAGGTGCACGCACTCGCGCGGCGTTGATTGCCTCTGCGCGTGTGGTTTTCGAACGTGTCGGCTATCTCGATGCTCGATTGGTCGATATCGCGAGGGAAGCGGGGTGTGCCACCGGGTCCTTTTACACGTATTTTGCCAACAAGGAAGAAGTTTTTGCGGCGGTCCTCGAGGTCGCTCGTGAAGAGATGATGCATCCGGGCATGGGTAGGGTTGCCGGTACCGACGATCCGTACGCCGTTCTGGAGGCGAGTAATCGGGCGTATCTTGCTGCATATCAACGGAATGCGCAGTTGATGGGATTGATGGAGCAAGTTGCAAGTATCGACCCGGAGTTCCGTAGGATTCGCAATGAGCGAGCCGATGCCTTTATCCTGCGCAACGCCCGCGGTATCGCCGAACTTCAGGAGCGTGGCGTAGCCGATCCGGGCTTGAACCCGCTGCTCACGTCAATGGCATTGTCCGGCATGGTGAGTCGATTTGCCTACAGTGTATTCACCTTGGGTGAGGGGCGATTGGACGGAAGGCGGGTCGAATTCGACGAGATCGTCGACACCGTTACAGACCTGTGGGCTAATGCGCTGAAGTTCCCCGAACGGAGCTGACGAAGCGCGCCCTGGCCGAGAGTGCTCGGGGCGCGCTTCGAAATCGTCTCAGCTCTTCTCGACGACGCGAGCTACCGCTTCCGCGACGGCCACGGGCTTGTCGGACCCTTCGCGCTCGACGACCTGCCGCGTCTTGACCTGGATGCCGCCAGGCAACTGTTCGGCGGATACCACTGTCGATCGCATGCGCAGGCGTGAACCCACGGGAACCGGTGCCGGGAATCGAACCTTGTCGTATCCGTAGTTGAGGCTGTGTGCGAAGCCGTCGAAAGCGATGAGTTGGTAGGAGAACTGTGGGCCAAGGGACAGGCTGAAGAGTCCGTGCGCGATGGTGCTGCCGAACGGGCTCGACGCCGCGCGTTCCGGGTCGACGTGAATCCACTGGTGGTCGTTGGTGACCGCGGCAAAAGCGTCGATGCGTTCCTGGGTGATCTCGTACCACTCGGTGGGGCCCAGTTCTCGGCCGATCAACTTCTCGAGCTCGGCGAAGGTGGATGGGCGGACGGGCAATTGATCTTCAGTCATCGTGATCCTTTACTCGCAGTTCAGGAGGTTGGAAGAATAGATTCCACCGGCGACGGTTGAAGTTGACGCCGGATTCAACTATACATGACAAGAGACGTGGATCACGGTAGTTGCTTTCGGTGAATGCAAACGAGAGGAATCGCGAATGAAGGTCGCCCAGAAGGTTGCAATTGTCACCGGAGGTGGCGGCGGCATCGGGGGAGCGCTCGCCAAAAAGCTGGCGGCGGAAGGTGCCCGCGTAGTCGTGGCAGATCTCAATGCCGATGCAGCTGCCGCTGTGGCCGATGCGGTCAACACTGCGCATCCAGGATCGGCAGTATCCGCCGGCGGCGACGTGTCCGATGCCGGTGTGATCGAGGGATTGATCGCACAGGCCGAGGATGCCTTCGGCCCCGTTGATCTCTACTTCGCGAATGCCGGTATCACCGGCGGCCTCGGTCTCGACGTCGACGAGGACGGCTGGGACGTAGCCTTCGACATCAACGTGCGAGCTCATATTCGCGCCGCTCGCTTGTTGGTTCCAGGATGGGTCGAGCGCGGCGAAGGGTACTTCGTCAGCACCGCTTCGGCTGCCGGCCTGCTCACGCAGGTCGGTTCGGCGGTGTATTCGGTCACCAAGCACGCGGCAGTGGGATTTGCCGAGTGGCTGTCGATGACATACGGCGACAAGGGCGTCCGAGTCAGCTGCCTGTGTCCGATGGGTGTCAACACCAAACTCCTCTACGAGGGGAAAGAAACCGGCGATCCCCTGGGAGTCGCCGCGACGGGCGCAGTCCTTGCGGCCGGCGAGGTGATCGAACCCGATCAGTGTGCCGAAATCGTTCTGGCTGCAATGGACGCCGAGCATTTCCTCATCCTCCCGCACCCGAAAGTGCTGGACATGTACCGGCAAAAGGGCGCTGACTACGATCGCTGGCTCAGCGGAATGCGCCGTTACCAGGCATCGTTGCTCGCCGGAACGCGATGAATTCGGAACTTGTACTTTCGGAACGGCGGGGGGCCGTCCTACTGTTGACGTTCAACCGCCCGGATGTCCTGAACGCCTGGACAAACGAACTCGAGGACGCGTACTTCGATCTGCTAACTGCCGCGGACAGTGATCCAGACATCCGGGCGATCGTGATCACGGGTGCGGGGCGTGGATTTTGCTCGGGCGCAGATCTGAGCAATCTGAAAAACGTCGGCGAGGTTTCCGACGAGGACCTGGTGAGGCCTCGGCCACGCGAGTTTCCCAAGTCAATGCGCAAGCCGTTGATCGGGGCGATCAACGGAGTGGCAGCCGGACTCGGTTTCGTGGAAGCGCTGTACTGCGACGTTCGATTCGGCTCTTCCGCAACACGATTCACCACCGCATTTGCCAAGCGTGGGTTGATCGCCGAGTACGGCATCTCATGGATGTTGCCAAGGCTCGTCGGCCGGAGTCGGGCCACCGATTTGCTGCTGTCCAGTCGAATGGTCGGAGCCGACGAGGCGTACCGCATCGGACTGATCGACCACTTGGTCGACGGTGATGTGGTCGAAGCGGCGGTTGCCTACGCCGCAGAACTGGCGGCCACGTGCTCGCCCACTTCGTTGTCCGTCATGAAATCCCAGCTGAGCGCCGATGAGACCGGCACGTTCGACGAATCTGCGCAGCGCGCGGAAACGCTCATGGTCAACGCATTTCGCGGACCGGATGTCGTCGAAGGTGTTGCGAGTCATCTAGAGCGTCGGCCACCCAATTTTCCTTCCCTCTCTCTCAGGAGTTCACATGTCAGTCTTTGAGTTCTCGGATCGCACCAAGAAATACCAGGCCGAACTGCTCGACTTCATGGACACGCACGTCTATCCGGCCGAAGCGGTTTACGAAGCGCAGATGCGTGAGTCCGGCAACCCCCACTTTCAGCCGCCGATCATCGAAGACCTGAAGACGGAAGCCAAGGCACGGGGATTGTGGAATCTCTTTCACCCCCACCCCGAATGGGGCCCCGGCCTGACCAACCTGGAATACGCACCCCTTGCCGAGATCATGGGCCGCAGCCACCTGGCCTCCGAAGCCACCAACTGCGCCGCTCCGGATACGGGAAACATGGAGGTGCTCACGCTCTTCGGTACCGACGAGCACAAGGAGAAGTACCTCAAGCCACTGCTCAACGGTGAAATCCGGTCCGCCTTTGCCATGACGGAACCCGAGGTTGCCAGCTCCGACGCCACGAACATTCAGCTCCGTATGGACCGCGACGGCGACGAGTACGTACTCAACGGACGTAAGTGGTTCGCTTCCAACGCTTTGCACCAGAACTGCAAAGTTCTGATCGTCATGGGTAAGACCGACTTCAACGCCGCGACGCACCGTCAGCAGTCCATGATGGTGGTGCCGATCGACGCTCCCGGCGTCACGATCGTGCGTAACCTGCCCGTCTTCGGTTACCAGGACCGCGAAGGACACGGCGAGATCACCTTCGAGGACGTGCGCGTCCCGGCCAAGGACATTCTTGCCGGCGAGGGTGAAGGATTCGCGATCAGCCAGGCGCGCCTGGGCCCCGGCCGTATCCACCACTGCATGCGTGCAATCGGAATGGCCGAGCGCGCACTGGAACTGATGTGTAAGCGCGCATCCACTCGCATCACCTTCGGAAAGCCTGTCAGTGACAACGCCAACATCCAGGATTGGATCGCCGAGGCGCGCATCGACATCGAGATGGTTCGTCTCCTCACGCTCAAGGCTGCACACATGATGGACACGGTGGGCAACAAGGAAGCGCGCACCGAGATCGCGGCTATCAAGGTTGCGGCGCCCAACATCGCGCTCAAGATCATCGACCGCGCGATCCAGGTTCACGGCGGCGGTGGCGTCACGGACGACTTCCCGCTCGCGATGGCATACGCGCACATGCGCACTCTTCGCCTGGCCGACGGTCCGGACGAGGTGCACAAGCGCGCCATCGCCAAGCAGGAGCTGCGCAAGTACCGCGAAGTCAAGGCGAACTGACATGGCAGGACTGGATCTCACCGGTAAGACGGCGATCATCACCGGCGCATCGCGGGGCATCGGGCTAGCGACCGCGCAGGCGATTGCGGCGGCGGGCGGAAACGTCGTACTGACTTCGCGCTCACAGGAATCCGCAGATGCGGCTGCCGCGCAGGTGACCGGCAACGCCATCGGCGTCGGCGCACACGCGACGGACGAGGATGCCGCCCGCAAGTGCGTCGAGCAGACGATCGAGCGTTTCGGCAGTCTCGACATCCTGGTGAACAACGCGGGCACCAACCCGTCGTTCGGGCCGATCATCAACCAGGATCACTCGCGCTTCGCCAAGACCTTCGACGTCAACGTGTGGGCTCCAGTCCTGTGGACCGGCCTGGCAGCGAGAGCCTGGATGAGTGAGCACGGTGGATCCGTGGTCAACACCGCCTCGATCGGCGGTATGGCATTCGAGGCAGGTATCGGAACGTACAACGCGTCGAAGGCTGCGCTGATCCACCTCACCAAGCAGTTGGCACTCGAGTTGTCGCCGAAGATTCGCGTCAACGCCGTCGCACCGGGAGTGGTGAGGACCAAACTCGCCGAAGCGCTGTGGAAGGAACACGAAGAAGCGGTGTCCGCGTCGACCGCTCTCGGACGCATCGGTGAACCCGAGGACGTCGCTGCGGCCATTGCTTTCCTGGTTTCCGATGCTGCTCAGTGGATCACCGGTGAAATCATGACAATCGACGGAGGCCAGCTGCTCGGCGACGTCACGCCGTTCCGGCAAGGAGCGTCCTTCGGTGGCTAGCGTCGACGTCGTGGGACTCGATACCGAAGCGGTCACCGGGTGGATCGCAGGCCTGGGGATCGACTTCACTGGGCCGCTGTCCTTCGATCGAATCGGTCTGGGGCAGTCCAATCTCACGTACTTGGTGCGTGATCAGGCCGGCCAACGCTGGGTGCTCCGACGCCCACCGCTTGGTCACCTGCTGGCCTCGGCTCACGACGTGGCGCGCGAAGCTCGAATCCTCAGTGCTCTCGAATCCACCGATGTACCGTCGCCGCGCGTATTCGGGTTGACCGAGGACCCGGCCGTCACCGAAGTCCCGCTGCTCCTGATGGAATTCGTAGACGGCGAAGTGGTCGACCGGATGCCTCTCGCGGAAGCGCTGTCCGAAGATCGTCGTCGGGCAATCGGAATCTCGCTGGCTCAGACGTTGGCGAAGATACACGCCGTGGATCTGAAGAAGGCCGGCCTCGACGACCTGGCAAGCCACAAGCCCTACGCCGCACGGCAGCTGAAGCGTTGGGGAGGTCAGTGGGAACAGTCGAAGACACGGGAATGTCCTGATCTGGACGATCTCACCCGGCGCCTCATTGCAGCTCAGCCGGCTCATACCGAAACCACGTTGGTGCACGGCGACTTTCACCTGCGCAACGTGATCACCTCCGCTCAGAACGGCGAAGTTGTCGCGGCGCTCGACTGGGAACTCTGCACACTCGGTGATCCGTTGGCGGATGTCGGAAGCCTGTTGGCGTACTGGCCGGCGGCGGGGGAGAACACAGGCGGCGACTTCCCGGCGTCGGCACTCCCCGGATTCCCTTCGCGAGAGGAGATCTCCCGGATCTATCTCGAGGCCACCGGACGGGATCCGGCTGCGCTGAAGTTCTGGCACACCTTGGGACTGTGGAAGATTGCCGTGATCGCCGAAGGCGTGATGCGTCGTGCCCGCGACGAACCGCAGAATGCCGCCGAGAGCGGAACTCCCACCGTGGAACGCATCGACGCGTTGGTTGCCAAAGCCAGGGAAATTGCAGATCAGGCCGGGATCTGACGAGATCGTCCGGTGTCCGTCGAATCACGAAATTATGGAGGGCCAGTGAGCCAGGAACGTAGAACCGCAATTGTCACGGGTGCAGCACGCGGAATCGGTGCGGCAGTGGCGAAGCGACTGTCGGAAGACGGTTTTGCCGTCGCCGTGCTCGACCTCGACGAAGCGGCGTGCGCGGGCACCGTCGACGCGATCAAGGCTGCAGGCGGACAGGGCTTGGCCGTCGGCGCTGACGTCTCCGACGAGACGTCGGTGGCTGCAGCGGTGGATCGTATTGCCGCAGAACTGGGTGCACCCACCGTACTGATCAACAATGCCGGCATCACTCGCGACAACCTTCTGTTCAAGATGAGCGTTGCCGAGTGGGATTCGGTGATGAACGTCCACCTGCGCGGAGCGTTCCTCATGTCGCGCGCGGTGCAGAAGTACATGGTGGAAGCGAAGTTCGGCCGCATCGTGAACCTCTCCAGCACGTCGGCTCTCGGTAATCGTGGACAGGTCAACTACTCCGCTGCGAAGGCTGGAATGCAGGGATTCACCAAGACATTGGCCTTCGAACTGGGCAAGTTCGGCGTCACCGCCAACGCCATTGCCCCCGGATTCATCGAAACCGAGATGACCGCCGCAACGGCCGAGCGTATGGGAGTCGGCTTCGAGGACTTCAAGACTGCTGCCGCTTCGCAGATTCCGGTCAACCGCGTCGGACAGCCCGAGGACATCGCGCACACCGCGTCGTTTTTCGTCAGTGAAGGCGCTGGCTTTGTTTCCGGTCAGGTCGTCTACGTCGCCGGTGGACCCAAGGACTGACTGTCCGCTCACCGCTCGAACCGAAGGAATGGTCATGGCTTTCGATGAAGAGGCAGTATCGCGTGACCTCGCCGACAAGGTGAACACGCTTCTCGCGGAGAACGATCCGAGCAGTGTGTCTGTATCGGATTTCCTCGGCGCACGATTCGACGCCGGATTGGCGTGGGTTCATTTCCCCGAAGGTCATGGGGGACTCGGTGTACCGCAGAGCTTTCAGCGTCAGGTGAACGCTCAGCTGGAGGCCGCTGGTGCACCCGGCCCGGCCACCGGCAAGAACGGGATCGGACTGGGCATGGCGGCACCGACCATCGCTGCCTTCGGTACCGAGGAACAGAAGCAGAAGTTCCTGCGCCCGTTGTGGACTGCGGAGACGGTCTACTGCCAGCTGTTCAGTGAACCGGGCGCAGGTTCGGACCTCGCGGCCGTCGCCACCCGCGCCGTCCGCGACGGCGACGACTGGATAGTCAACGGGCAGAAGGTATGGACGTCGGGCGCGCAAAACGCGCAGCTGGCGATTCTGGTGGCCAGGACTGATCCGTCGCGCTCCAAGCATGCGGGTCTGAGCTACTTCATCTGCGACATGACCGACCCGGGCGTCGACGTCCGTCCGCTGCGCCAGATCACCGGCGAGGCCGAATTCAACGAGGTATTCCTCACGGACGTCAGGATTCCGGACGCCAATCGCCTCGGAGCCGAAGGTCAGGGATGGAAGGTTGCGACCACCACCCTGAACAACGAGCGTGTTGCCATCGGTTCGGGCGCACCGCGTGAGGGCGGCATGATCGGAAAGGTTGCGCAGGCCTGGCGCGACGAGCCCGAGCTGCGAAACCCGGCGATGCACGACGAGTTGATGCGGCTCTGGACCGAATCGGAGGTCGCGCGCCTGACCGGTGAGCGACTTCGCCAGCAGCTCGCTGCCGGACAGCCCGGCCCCGAAGGCTCGGGAATGAAGCTCGCGTTTGCCGGTTTGGCCCAGCAGATTTCGGGTTTCGACCTCGAGTTGCACGGCGAAGCCGGTCTGCGTTACGACGACTGGACGCTGCGTCGACCGGATTCCGTCGACTTCACCGGCCGTGAACCCGGATACCGGTACCTACGAGCCAAGGGCAATTCGATCGAGGGCGGAACGTCGGAGATCCTGCGCAACGTCATCGCAGAACGCGTACTCGGGTTGCCGCCCGAGCATCGCGTCGACAAGGACATCGCCTGGAAGGACCTACCCCGATGAGCGCCGATCTGCTGTACTCCGAGACCGAACAAGATCTGCGTGCCAGCGTCAGACGACTGCTGAGTGAGCGGGCGGGCGCCGAGACCGTGGTCACGGCCTACGACGACGTGTCCGCCGACTTCACCGGACTGTGGAAGTCACTGGCGTCGGAACTCGGTTTGGCGGGACTGCTGGTACCCGAGGAGTTGGGCGGGGCAGGTGCGTCCACGCGTGAGGCGGCAGTCGTGATGGAGGAGATCGGACGTGCGGTCGCCCCCGTTCCGTTCTTCACCAGCGCTGTGCTGGCGACGACGGCGTTGTTGAAAGCCGGCGAGACCGAGGTGCTCGGTCAATTGGCCGCGGGGGATTCGACAGCTGCCCTGGTCGTCCCGTTGTCCACTGCACCAGGAACTTTCACCCCCACTGTCAAGGCAACGGCTGGCGGACTCGTCGGCAGCGTCACGACGGTTGCCGGCGTCGCCGAGTCCGATGTTCTGGTTGTTCCGGTTGCCGGTGACAGCGGTGTGGAACTGCACACCGTTCGGATCGCCGACGCCACCGTCACGCCGGTTCTGTCCCTGGACATGACGCGCCGCTTGGCGGACGTCGAGTTCTCGGGGGCGCCGTCGGTGCGGGCCGACAACGGCAATGCGGCTCAGGCGATTGAGGAATCGTTGCTCTGCGGAAGCGCACTTCTGGCGTCCGAGCAGTTTGCCGTGGCGCAGTGGTGCCTCGAGACCACTCTCGCGTATGTGAAGGAGCGCAAGCAGTTCGGCCGCGCGATCGGTTCGTACCAGGCGATCAAGCATCGGTTGGCAGACCTGTGGCTCGAAGTCAGCTCTGCGGGTGCTGCCGCGCGTTATGCGGCGGACACCTATGCACGCGGCGACGCCGATGCGGCCATCGCAGCGACGGTGGCCCAGGCATACTGCAGCGGCGTCGCGGTTCATGCTGCCGAGGAATGCGTCCAACTCCACGGTGGTATCGGAATGACGTGGGAGTATCCGGCACATCTGTATCTCAAGCGAGCCAAGAGTGACCAACTGGCACTGGGAACCGCATATCAGCACCGGGCACGGCTTGGCGAGCTTGTCGACCTCCCGATCTCGTCCTGAACCATCCTCACTACCGAAACTGGAGAAAATACTGTGAAGGCTTGGCGCGTCAATCAACTCGGTGAACCTCGGGATGTCCTGTCATTGGAGGAGGCGTCGGAGCCTACCGCGGGGGCGGCGGAAATGCTGGTGAAGGTGCTCGCTGCCCCGGCGAACTTCCCCGACGTACTCATGTGCCGCGGTGAGTACCAGATCAAGCCGCCGCTGCCCTTCACTCCGGGTGTGGAATTGTGTGGTGAGGTTGTGTCCGTGGGTGATTCGGTGACCAAGTTTGCAGTGGGGGACCGGGTGATCGGGAACCCGAGTCTGCCGGCCGGTGGCTTTGCAGAATTCTCGGTGTTGGATCAGAACAACACGTTCCCGGCGCCGTCGGCTCTCGACGACGCCGAAGCCTCGGCATTGAGTATCGGCTATCAGACGGCGTGGTTCGCTCTGCATCGCCGCACCCAACTGATCGCGGGCGAAACCCTGTTGGTTCACGCCGCTGCGGGTGGCGTGGGTAGTGCCGCAGTGCAACTCGGCAAGGCGGCAGGCGCCAAGGTGATCGGAGTTGTCGGTGGGCCCGACAAGGCCGAGTACGCGCGCAAGCTCGGGGCCGACCTCGTGGTCGACCGTCACAGCGAGGACTTCGTAGCAGCGGTCAAGGAGTTCACCGGCGGCAAGGGCGCCGACGTGGTCTTCGATCCGGTCGGCGGCGACGCCTACTCGAAGTCCACCAAATGCATTGCCTTCGAAGGACGGATCGTCATCATCGGCTTCGCGGGTGGCACGATTCCGCAGCCGGCTCTCAATCATGCTCTCATCAAGAACTATTCGATTATCGGTCTGCACTGGGGGCTGTACAAGGCTTACAACCAGCAGGCCATCGACGACTGCCACGTCGAGCTCACCAGGCTCGCCGATGCCGGCTTGGTCAAACCACTGATCAGTGAGCGGTTGTCGTTGACGGACGTTGCCGACGGTATCGGTCGCCTCGGCGACGGCACCACTGTCGGTCGCGTCGTCTTTGTTCCCTAATTCCCTCCTGCTGCGCACAGCACTAGAAAGGTTCCCTATGAGACAAGCTGTCATCGTGTCCACCGCCCGCACCCCGATCGGTAAGGCGTACCGCGGCGCGTTCAATAACACGCAAGCGCAAGAGCTTGCTGCACATGCCATCTCGAATGCGGTTGTGCGCGCGGGCCTCGAAGGTGGCGAAGTTGAGGACGTCATCCTCGGCGCAGCGTTGCAGCAGGGATCGACGGGTGGCAATGTCGCGCGCCAGGCAGTGTTGCGGGCCGGGCTTCCGGATTCGGTTTCCGGCATGACGATCGACCGTCAGTGCTCGTCCGGGCTCATGGCCATCGCCACCGCAGCCAAGCAGATCGTGGACGACGGAATGCAGATCGCGGTCGGCGGCGGCGTCGAGTCGATCTCGTTGGTCCAGAACGATCACATGAACAACTTCCGCGCGGCCGATCCGTGGCTGAAGGAAAACAAGCCGTCGATCTACATGCCGATGCTGCACACTGCCGAGATCGTCGCCGAACGCTACGGCGTCACCCGTGAGCAGCAGGACGAGTTCGCGCTGGTATCTCAGCAGCGGACCGCTGCGGCACAGGCCGCAGGTCGGTTCGACCTCGAGATCGTCCCGCTGCCCTCGATCAAGCAGGTGCAGAACAAGGAAACCGGTGAGATCGGCACCGAGTCGGTCACGCTGACTCGCGACGAAGGCAACCGCGCGTCCACCACGTTGGAGGGCCTCGCGAGCCTGCGCCCGGTGCTGGCCGACGGGACTGTCAGTGCTCATTCCTCCATCACTGCGGGCAACTCGTCTCAGCTATCAGACGGCGCGTCCGCATCGGTGTTGATGGAGGCCGGTGAGGCAGAACGTCGTGGTTTGGCTCCTCTCGGCATCTACCGCGGCATGGCTGTCGCGGGTTGCGCTCCGGACGAGATGGGAATTGGCCCGGTATTCGCGATTCCGCGTCTGCTCGACCTGCACGGGCTGAAGGTCGACGACATCGATCTCTGGGAACTGAACGAGGCGTTTGCTTCTCAAGCTCTGTACTGCCGCGACAAGCTCGGTATCGATCCCGAGAAGTACAACGTCGACGGCGGCGGAATCTCCGTCGGACACCCGTACGGAATGACGGGTGCTCGGTTGGTCGGTCATGCTCTCTTGGAAGGGAAGCGTCGCGGCGCCAAGCTCGTTGTTGTGACTATGTGCATCGGCGGCGGCATGGGTGCTGCCGGACTGTTCGAGGTCGCATGAGCTTGCTCGAGGGACTGTTCGACGTCAGCGGCAAAACTGTCGTCGTGACGGGTGGTTCGCGCGGTATCGGCTACATGATCGCTCGCGGATTTGTCGAAGGCGGTGCGACGGTAGTCATCTCGTCCCGAAAAGCGGAAGCGTGTGACGAGGCAGCGCGGGAGCTTTCGGAGTTCGGCACCTGCATCTCGCACCCGGCTGATCTGTCCACGGAGGAGGGAATCGAAAGCCTCGCTGCGAAGGTCGCCGAGATTTCTCCGACACTCGACGTGCTGGTGAACAATGCCGGCGCAACGTGGGGCGCTCCCGTCGACGACTTCCCCGGTGCGGGCTTCGACAAGATCTTCGATATCAACGTCAAGGCAATCTTCCTCTTGACTCAGAAGCTGCTGCCGCAGTTGCGTTCTGCGGCAACGGCGGAAGATCCTGCTCGCGTGATCAACATCGGATCGATCGACGGACTTGTTGTGTCAGGCTCGGAGAACTTCTCGTACGGGGCGAGCAAGGCTGCGGTACATATGCTGACCCGCAAGTTGGCGGCGACGCTTGCTGGGGAGCAGATCACGGTCAACGCCATTGCGCCGGGACCATTCCCGTCGAAGATGATGGCCTTTCTGCTCGAGAACGAGGAAAGCGCCAAGGCTGTGGCGGATTCGGTCCCGCTGGGCCGAATCGGAACGCCACAGGATGCGGCCGGCCTGGCGATCTTCTTGTCCTCGCGGGCCGGCGCCTACCTGACGGGGACGGTAATCCCCCTCGACGGTGGAACGAGCGGAGCACGCTGATCGGTTGACGATGCCGAGTTGGCCTGAAGGTCTGAAACATTGAGACTTTCAGGCCAACGTCGGGTTGGCTCACATTTGCGCAGGCTGGAGAACCTCGATCTCCTCGGTGATCGGCGCGTCGTCGTCGTCAGATAGCGGCTCTTGTCGACGACGCCACCAGATCGTGAACACGACGGCTCCGATCACCAGAGCAGCCAACGCGGCTACCGCCAGCCAGAACCTCGGCCCGTAATAGCCGACCAAAACCATGCGCATCGCGTTGCGCGCCCAGGTCAGTGGCATCAGGGCGTGCAACCACTGGAGTGGGGCCGGCATCTGTTCGATGGGATAGACCGCGCCGAATGCAAAGATCTGAATCATCAAGGCGCTCAGTGCGATGAACGTTCCATTGACGGCGCCGAATACGACAGTGAACAGGCGTCCGCAAGCCACCGCTGCCGCGCCGACAAGGATCATCACGGCCACCATCGCGAGGACGCTGGGTGGGTCGACATCCGCGACAGTCAGAGCGACCACGGACAGTATCAATGCTGCTGCAAGGGTAACGAGTGCCGGAATGCGATAGCGTCGCAGACCTTCGCGCACAATGCTCGTGTGTGAGTTGAGAGACCGCCCGCGTCGTGGGCGGACGACGAACCAGGTGAGAATTCCGCAGAGAAACAGCGCCACGGACATTACCGCCGGCACTGCACCAGGTCCGAATCCGGCTGCTGGGTAGTTGTTTCGAGCGTCAACTGCGACGGGTGCAGATAGCAAGTTGGCGGTGGTGGCGCGCTCGTCGTCGGTGAACTGCGGTACCTGAGCGGCGCCGTCAGCGAGTCCTTGGGCAAGTTCACCTGAGCCCGCATTCAGTTCACCCATACCGACATTCAGCTCGCCGAGGCCGTCGCGGAGTTCGACGCTGCCTGCTGCCAGTTGTCCGAGGCCGGACGACAGTTCGTTGGCACCCGAATCAAGTTGGTGTGCACCGTCGGACAGTTGCCCGAGTCCCGTGCTCAACTGGCTGACACCGGCTGCGGCGGCGTTCAATCCGCCGCGGTAGTCACTTCCCGGATCGGTGAGTTGGCGGGTGATTTCTCGGGCGCCGTCCCGTAGCTGGCTGAGTTGTCCCATCACGTCGTCATCTGCAGGTTGTGCAGTGAGTGAGGTCCGCAAGGTGGAGAGTGCCTCGACAAGTCCTGCGGACACCGGGTCACCCGCGAGCCGAAGCGAATTGGTCAGAGCGTCGATCTGACCAACCACAGCACCCGACGAGTCGGCAATATCGAGGATCGGGGTAGTCACCATGTCGACGACTTCACTGATCTGGCGTGCCCCAGCACCGAGCTCGTCTGCGCCGCCCACCAGCTGCTGCATTCCGGCATTGAGCTCTTGTGATCCGGCTGCTGCCTCGTCGGTACCCGCAGCGAGTTCGCCCGCTCCTGCCGCGAGTTCCTTTCCGCCCTGATTTGCCTCGCCGAGACCGGCCGCAAGTTCCTGACTGCCGGTATAGAGCTGGTTGGTGCCGGCAAGTGCGGCCGCGGATCCGTCGGAAAGTTGTTGTGCGCCAGTGGCTGCTTCTCCGAAGCCGGTGCCCAGTTCGCCGAGTCCCACCAGGACCTGATCGATGGACTGCTCTCCGATGGATTCGGAGACGGCCGACCGCACCTGCGCGATGATGCTCTCTCCCACAGGCCCCGCGACAAGGCTGTTGTAGTCGTTGTAGACGACCTGCAATTGGGCTTTCCGTCCTGAACCGGTTGCTGCGCTTGCCACATCGGCGCTGAACGACTCGGGTATCACGACGGAGAAGTAGTACGTGCCGTCGTCGACGCCCGACTGTGCTTCCTGCGCCGTGACAACCTTCCAGGCGACATCGCCGCTGTCGACCAGGGCGGCCACTACGTCGTCGCCCGCAACAAGGCGGGTTCCGTCGAGATCGGTGCCCTTGTCGGCGTTGACGATGGCCACGGGCAGGCGGTTCACGGTGTCGCCCGGGTCCCACAATGCCCACATGTAGAAGGCTGCAATCGAAAGTGGCGCGATCACCAACACTGCAAGGATCGTGCGGATAACGTGTGCACGCCGGGGCGACGAAGTGTCGCGAGTCGATGTGGGCACCATGAACAGCTCGTTTCTCGTGAACCGGAGCGGACGGCGGGACACTCCGAATGCGCTGGACATACGTCCAGCTCGGTCACACTACAAAGCAATCGGACTCGGCGTGAGGGTTTCCGCATAATTGGTGCGCAGCCGACAAAATGGGCGCTGGAGCTGAACCGGGAGAATAATCAGCGACATGCGATTCCTGGAACTTCGACACGCGCAATGCGAACCCCCGGCCGCGTACTCTCCAGTCCTGGCCACATACGGAGATGTGCAGACCGTCCTCTTGGGGACCGACCCGATTCCCGCGCACGTCGAGTTCGACGCGGTGATCGTGATGGGTGGCCCGATGGGCGTCGGCGATCAAGACGACATCGAGTGGTTGGTTTCCGAGATCGCTTATCTGCGTGCGCTCGTCGACGCAGATGTTCCGATCTGGGGAGTGTGCCTGGGTTCGCAATTGTTGGCGGCAGCACTAGGGGCTCGCGTGTACACAGGGTCAGTTCCCGAAGTGGGTGTCGAGGACGTCACCTTGACCGAGGCAGGCGCACTGGATCCGATCTGGGGGAACTTGCCCTCCACCTTCCCTGCCATGCAATGGCATTCGGACACTTTCGAGATTCCGGATGGTGCCGTGCACCTTGCGGGTTCCGCCAAGTATCCGAATCAGCTGTTTCGGTACAAGCAGAGCTACGGCGTGCAGTTCCACCTTGAAGCGTCGTGTGAGGTGGCACAGGATTGGATGGAATTGGACGAGTACCGCGAGTCGCTGCTGACATCGCTGGGCGCCGACGGGCCACGGATCTTCATGCAGCAATTGGCTGCAGCGGAAACCGAAGGACTCGAGTTCGCTGCAATGGTCATGGACAGGTGGCTGAAGTCGATTTCGCCCAGGTAAGCCCGAAGTAGGCGCTCAGGGCTTACGGTGTGGAGAACGCCCGGGTTCGTGTCCGAAAGGATCGGCTATGCGCTCATTTCTGATTCCGGATAGTCAGCGGCGTAGCCTCGAGGAACTTGACGATCGGCTGGATCTCTCCACCGGTGACAAGGCGGCAAAACGATCCGCGTTCTGGATAATGCTTGTTCTCTCCGGGATGATTGCGGGCGCCGGAGTAGTCGGTGATTCGACGGCCACCGTGATCGGGGCGATGATCGTCGCGCCGTTGTCCACGCCGATTCTGGGTATCGGACTCGGCATTGTCACCGGTCGGGGCGCACTCATTGCCCGCAGTATTTTGTACGTCGCGGGTGGACTCGTTCTCGTTGTTCTTCTCGGCTTTCTGTTTTCCCTTGTTCTCCTCAACCCGACGAGTGTGCTGTCCAACTCTCAAGTGACGGGGCGAACCACCCCCACGTTGACGGATCTCGCCGCTGCGATAGCCACGGGTTTTGCCGGATCCATCGCGATTACCCGACGCGATGTCGGGGATGTGCTTCCTGGCGTCGCGATCGCGATTTCACTGGTTCCGCCTCTTGCCGTTGTCGGTGTCTGTCTCGGATCGGGTGCACCGTCGCTCGCGTTGGGTGCGCTGATCCTGTTTGCGTCGAATGTCATTGCCATGGTGATCACGTCGACGGTGGTGCTGGTGATCGCCGGCTATGCGCGCGAATCAGGAGCGGTTGCCGCGGGCCATCGACGTGTCTACCTGGTGTTGGCGTCGGCCCTGGTTATTGTTGCCATCCCGATGGTGGTGAATTCTCTGGCCTCGTTGTGGGCGAGCCAGATCCACGACGCCGCCGAACAGTGGCTTGCTGGAGTTCCTGGCGTGCAGGTCGGGTCCGTCACGTGGCAGGCACATACTGCGGTGATCGAAGTACTGGGACCGCAGGATCTGCCGCCTGTCGACGACCTCGAACGTGCGGTCGACGCGTTGGTGCCCTGGGATCCGCACATCGTGGTCCTTCACGCCGTCGGCGCTCGGGTAGAGGCTGCGGAATAGGAGCGAAGTTACGTTCACCTCCGTTCGGGGCATCCTCCCGGCGAAAGGGGAGCGATGAAACAGTCATGGAGATTTCCGGTAGTCGCATTGGCCTGCGCCTTTGTGCCCACTGCCGTTGTCACATCAACAGCTCACGCGTCACCGTGGGGCTGCAACCTCACGGCCATCTTCGACCAATCCGGCGGACCGACCAACCCGATTCCGTGGATCAACGGAACCGACGGAAACCTCCCCGAACTGCAAGGCCGCACGTCTGCGGTCGAATACATCACCGGAGCGCTCAGCCCCAATCAGACGGTCGAACGGTTCAACGTGCTCGGCACGGATCTCGGAATCATGTGGGACAACGGCGCCGGCCAGGTTCTGACGGTCTTCGGCGATACTGTCGGATTGAGTTCGAACCCGGCCTGCGGAGTGGTAGGTGATTGGCGCAGCAACGTGCTGTTCCGCAGTGCCGACGGCAATCTGAGTGACGGCATGAGTATCGACTCGTCACCCGTAGATCGGCCCAATCGCTCCCGCGAAATCATCGACAGCCTCAAAGTCACCGGAGTCGAAACCAGCAGCATCCCGACGTCGGGTATCGAGGTGGGCGGCGTGCAGTACGTCAACTACATGTCGGTGCGGTCGTGGGGAGGATCAGGAGAATGGGTGACAAATTTCTCGCAAATCGCATCCTCGCGGGACAACGGCGAAACGTGGCAGGTGGAACCGGCGTCGGCGCGCCCGAACCTGCCGTTGACCGGTAACGCCAACTTCCAGATGGGGTCCTTCGTCAAGGACGGTGGATATGTCTACAACTTCGGGACACCGTCCGGCAGGTTTGGCGAAGCGCGACTCTCGCGAGTGAAGGAAGCGTCGATCGTCGATGTTGCGGCGTACGAATATTGGGACGGAAAGGCTTGGGTGCCAAACAATCCCGATGTGGCGACGCCGGTACTCGACGGTGACGTCAGTGAACTGTCGGTGCAGTACAACAACTACCTCGGAAAGTTCGTTGCGATGTACTCGAACGAATGGGGTGCTCTGGTGCTGCGCACGGCCGACCAACTGACCGGCCCGTGGAGCGCCCCCGACGTCGTGATCGAACCGGGCGCCGTCCCCGGCCTCTACGGCGCGTACATGCATCCGTGGTCACAGGGGCAGGACTTGTACTTCCTTGCCACGACGTGGTCGGACTACAACGTGATGTTGATGAAGACGACGCTGTAGGAGACAAGCGAGTGGTTATCGTTGAACGGTGAGCACCGCCGAACAACTCCCCACTCTCATCTCCGAACTACGCGACGTGTTGGTGGGTCCGCTGCCCGAGATCGGTCGCCGATTCTCGGTATTGCTTGCAGATCTGGTGCCGCACACCGCGCTCGTGATCTTCACTCGAGAATGCACCGGCCGGCCACGCAAGGTGGCTGGAGATCCGGCGATCGTCGATCGAGTCACCATTGCCGAACTCGATCGTATCCGTACCGATCTTGCTGTGGGACAGATCTTTCGGGGACAATTGACGGTTGCCGGCCGGGAACGAGAAGTGGTTGCTGTTCTCGACCGGACGGATACGGTACTGGTACTGATGCCGCGCTCGACGACGATTCGGGCTACGGCGCTCGAATTGACGGCAGCACTGTTCGGTGTGGTCGCGACCGGCATTCAACTGCAGGTCCGCAACGCCAGTCCGGCCTATTTGGCGGAGTCACGGGCCGCGTCGTCGGAACGTGCACGCACGGTTGCCGAGATGACCGAGGTTCACGCGGCGACGCTGGAGACCATCCTGGCCACGTTGCGTTCGGATGATCTCGACGACACTCGGGCGCGAACGTCAGCCAGGGAAACAACGTCGTCGGCGCTGATCGGGTTGCGCTCGGCCGTCGATGTCCACCGGGAACTGGCGGAAGAGGCAATCACCACGGCTTTTGCGCGGATGCGCGGAGAGTTGCGATCGCTGCTCAAGCATCGCAACGTCGAGCTGGAACTGGTGGAACCGCCGGTCGAGGGCCGAGGGCTTCCCGGTGAAGTCGCGCACGGCGCGCGGGCGGTGGTGCGAGGTGCCGTGCTCGCGCTGGCGGATCAACACACGTTGTCGCGGATTCGGGTGGCGTGGAGCCTGGACGGTTCCGCTCTGCTGATCGACATCCGCGACGACGGGCGGGGCGAAGCCGACGTTGCCGACTTGGAGCGCCAATTACGTTCGCGGGTAGAGACGTTGGGCGGAACCATCGAGTCGGAATCGACGACGGGTTGGGGCAGCCGGATCAGTGCCACCATTCCGCTCGACGCGGCCTCGGCGACGCCCGCCGATCACACGCTGTCCGATCTGGCTCCTCGAGAGATCGAGGTGCTCGAACATCTTGTCGCGGGTCGCCGGAACAAGGCGATCTCCGAGCGTCTCGGTGTCAGCGAGAGCACCGTGAAGTTTCACGTCGCGGGAGTTCTCAAGAAACTGGGCGTCGACAGTCGCGGTGCCGCCGCAGCGGCAGGCACGGAAGCCGGTGTCAAGCCGGCTCCCTAGCTCTTCGGATAGGTCGGTCAGTTATTTCGGCCAGGGTTCTGGTTCGTCCATTCGGGTTAACCTCGTAGTGCGTTCATATATTGCTATGTGACGACATGTCCGAAAACGCACAAGCCAGGAGCAAAGCCATGCCACAGCAGGTACGCGGCGTCATCGCCCGATCCAAGGGTGCCCCCGTCGAAATCGTCCCCGTCACGATTCCCGATCCCGGTGCCAACGAGGTGGTTGTTGCCATCGCAGCGTGCGGCGTGTGCCACACCGACCTCACCTACCGCGACGGCGGCATCAACGACGAATACCCGTTCCTCCTCGGACACGAGGCGTCGGGCATCGTCGAGAGCGTCGGCCCCGGTGTCACTCATGTCGAGGTGGGCGACGTCGTCGTCCTCAACTGGCGTGCTGTGTGTGGGCAGTGTCGTGCCTGTAAGCGCGGACGCCCGCAGTACTGCTTCGACACGTTCAACGCCGAGCAGAAGATGACGCTCGAAGACGGCACCGAGCTGACACCGGCGCTCGGTATCGGCGCGTTTGCCGACAAGACTCTTGTCCACGAAGGCCAGTGCACCAAGGTCGACGCGTCGGCCGACCCGGCTGTTGTCGGTCTGCTCGGCTGCGGCGTCATGGCCGGTATGGGTGCCGCCATGAACACGGGCAACGTCGGCCGCGGCGACTCGGTCGCTGTCATCGGCTGCGGCGGTGTCGGCGACGCCGCCATCATGGGTTCACGTCTGGCCGGCGCCAACACCATCATCGCAATCGATCGCGATCCGCGAAAGCTGGAGTGGGCCACAGAACTTGGCGCTACCCACACGATCAATGCCACCGAGGTCGACGACGTTGTCGAGGCTGTTCAGGAACTGACCGGTGGTTTCGGCGCAGACGTCGTCGTTGACGCTGTCGGACGCCCGGAGACGTGGAAGCAGGCCTTCTATGCGCGTGACCTCGCGGGAACCGTAGTGCTGGTGGGTGTTCCGACGCCGGACATGAAACTGGAGATGCCGCTGGTCGACTTCTTCTCGCGTGGCGGTTCGCTCAAGTCGTCGTGGTACGGAGATTGCCTGCCCGAGCGCGACTTCCCGGTTTTGGTCGATCTGTACCAGCAGGGTCGTCTGCCGCTCGAGAAGTTCGTCAGCGAGCGCATCAAGCTCGACGAGGTCGAGAAGGCCTTCGAGACGATGCACCGCGGCGAGGTCCTGCGTTCGGTGGTGGTCCTGTGACGTTGCGAGTCGATCGCGTCGTCACGTCGGGATCGTTCAGTCTCGACGGTGGCACCTGGGACGTGGACAACAACATCTGGTTGATCGGTGACGACAACGAGGTGGTTGTCGTGGACGCCGCGCACACCGCACAACCCATCATCGACGCCGTTGCCGGTCGCAAGGTTGTCGGAATCGTCTGCACTCACGGGCACAACGATCACGTCACCGTTGCACCGGAACTGTCCGAGAAGCTCGACGCTCCGATCTACCTGAATCCGGCGGACGACGTCCTCTGGGAGATGACGCATCCAGGCGTCAAGCACCTGAGTTTGGAAGACGGACAGCGAATCTCGGTGGCGGGCACCGACATTCTGGCCATGCACACGCCGGGGCACTCGCCGGGATCGACCTGCCTCTATCTTCCCGAGGCGGGGGAACTGTTCAGTGGTGACACCCTGTTCTCCGGTGGACCGGGAGCAACGGGGCGCTCGTACTCCGATTTTCCGACCATCATCGGATCGATCCGCGACAAGTTGTTTGCCCTACCCGCCGAGACCAAGGTCCACACCGGTCACGGCGACGGCACCACCATCGGCACCGAAGCGCCGCATCTCGAGGAATGGATCCGCGCGGGATCCTGACCGCCCACCCGAAAACGGTAGGTGCAAACACGTTTTGTGTTTGCACCTACCGTTTTTCAATTCTCAGGCCGGTGTTCGGGCCCGAGGGATCCACTCAGTGCGCGTGTGGGAGCTCGCTGAAGATCAAGTTCGTCTGAGTGTTCGCGATAGCGGGATCGTTGAGATGAGTGCTGACAAAATCCCTGAGTAGTGCGGGCGTTTCGCACGAAATGTGTACAAGTAGATCCCGGTCCCCGCTCATGAGAAATACGCGCTGAACCGAGTCGAGTGCGGCGATCCGTTCGGCAATTTCGGTCATCCGATTCCGGGCGCGCGAATGTATCAAGATGGACACCATCGCCGAGATCTCGAGTCCGAGCTTCTCGAGGTCGATATCTGCGTGAAACCCCTTGATGACGCCCGATTCGCGTAGAGCGCGCATCCGTGCGAGAGCAGTCGACGGGGCGACGCCTACCTTCTCGGCAAGTGAGTTGTTCGGTATCCGGGCGTTGTGAACCAGCTCGCGAAGAATCGCCATGTCGACGTCGTCAAGCCGAATATGATTCGGCCGAGCCGCGGCGGACGCCCGTTCGATCGCATTAATCATCTGATTTCTCCCTGTCATTGCGAAGATATTCAGCATCTCTTGACCATGCTTGTCGATGATTCTAGCTTTTGCCAGACACATCGAATTATCAAACGGTCGAGGTCGAGTCGGTCGACTGTGAACTAAGGGGTCTGGATGTTTCCGAGGATCGGCCGACACACGTGCGACGGAGGGACAGGGCTGATCGACATCAGCCCGCCGATCTCAGAAGCGACACCGGTGTGGCCTGGGGATACCGCGTTCACCCAGGCTGTCACGTCGGACCTGGGCGGCAGTGATGCTGTCACCATCAACAGAATCACCACCACTCCTCATATCGGTGCTCACGCCGATGCGCCGGCGCACACTCGCATCGACGGCGCGACCATCGGTTCCGTTCCCCTCGGGCCGTATCTCGGCGAGGCCCTGGTAGTCGACATGACGGTGGTCGACATGACGAGGATCGACGGTGCCGCCTGTATCGGGCCCGTCGAAGATGCCGTTGAGCGACTCGGCGGCCATCTACCGCAGCGACTGATCCTTCGGACTTACGAGGAATATCCGAGCGAGTGGGACAACACCTTTGCCGGTGTCTCCCCGGAACTGATGCACTGGTTTGCCGACCGCGGTGGAGTTCTGATCGGAATCGACGGTGCTTCGTTCGATCCGATGGACAGCAAGACCATGGATGGGCACCATGCGGCAAGCGATCGCAACATCGCGATCCTCGAAGGGCTCTGCCTCGACGGCGTCGACGAAGGCATCTACGAACTCATTGCTCTGCCGCTGAAGTTTCGAGATCTCGACGCAAGTCCGGTGCGCGCAGTGCTGCGCACCTATTCGTAATCATCTCGCCCCCAACACTTTCAGGAGAATCATGACCACTTCGCGCACGCTCGGGACTTTCGAAGATTGCGTTCGAGCCGATGCCGACGATCCGATCCGATCACTCCGCGACGAGTTCGATCTTCCGATCGGAGTTTTGTACTTCGACGGAAACTCGCTCGGACCTCGTCCACATTCGGCGAGTGCCTGTGCTGAACGCGTCGTCCACGAAGAATGGGGGACGGGTCTGATCCGAAGCTGGAATACCGCAGGGTGGTTCGACCTTCCCGTACGACTCGGTGACAAGCTCGCACCGTTGCTGGGCGCTGGCCAAGGCCAAGTGGCGGTGACTGATTCGACCTCGATCAACTTGTTCAAGTGCCTGGCCGCAGCGCTGAGCATTGCGAAGCAGACGCAGCCCGCGCGTCGTGTGATCGTGTCCGAGCGAGACAATTTTCCCACTGATCTCTATATCGCAGAGGGAATCATCGGGTTTCTCGACAGCGGATACGAGTTGCGGTTGATCGACGATCCCACGGAACTGTCGTCTGCCGTCGACGCTGACACCGCGGTTGTGATGCTGTCCCACGCGAACTATCGCACCGGATATCTGTACGACATGTCAGCGGTGACGACGCAGGTGCACGGGCGTGGTGCATTGATGATCTGGGACCTCGCGCATTCCGCCGGAGCCGTGCCGATCGACCTGGTTGGTGCAGACGCAGACTTTGCGGTCGGCTGCACGTACAAGTACCTCAACGGCGGTCCCGGATCGCCGGCATTCCTCTGGGTGAACGAGCGGAATATGCATGCAGGCAGACAACCGCTCTCCGGGTGGTGGGGTCACGCCCGGCCATTCGCGATGGAGCCAGGCTACGAGGCGCATGACGGGATCCGGCGATTCCTTATCGGAACGCAGCCGATTACGGCTCTATCGCTTGTCGAATGCGGCCTCGAGATCGCGCTGCGCGTCGACATGTCCGACATCCGGCAGAAGTCACTCGCATTGACCGATCTGTTCATCGCATTGGTCGAGCAGCACTGCGCGGGTTTCGGTTTGGAATTGATCACACCATCGGAGCATGAGCACCGTGCGTCTCACGTGAGTTTTGTTCATCCTGAGGGTTACTCGATCATGAAGGCTCTCATCGCACGCGGAGTCATCGGTGACTATCGCGAACCTGGAGTCTTGCGATTCGGTGTCACTCCCTTGTATGTCGGCTACGTCGACGTGTGGAACGCAGTCGACGCTTTGAGGGACATCCTCGAGAGCGGGTCTTGGGACCGCCCGGAGTTTCGCGAGCGCGACGCCGTCACTTGATCGTTCACCTTTTTGCGGTTCTGGTGCGGCCGCCTTCGTGAGGAGTTTTCCATGAGTGATTTCAAAAACATTCAGCAGCGAGAATCAGGTCTCAAACGCGAACTCGGCCCCAAACAGATGAGCATGATCGCGCTCGGTGGGGCAATCGGGACGGGACTCTTTCTCGGCAGTAAATTTGCTATCGGCTTTGCCGGTCCGAGTGTGATCATCAGCTACGCGATCGGCGGTCTCATCGCACTGCTGCTGATGGGTGCACTCGCCGAAATGACTGTTGCACATGCGACGTCGGGTTCGTTCGGTGCTTACGCAGAGTTCTACGTCGGACCCTTGATCGGGTTTCTCGTCCGCTATCTCTATTGGTCGTGCATCGTGCTTGCAGTGGGTACCGAAGTCACGGCTATCGGTGAGTACATGCAGTTCTGGTTTGCCGACGTACCGTCGTGGATGTGGATCGTGTTGTTCTCCGGGGTGCTGATCGGCGTGAACATGTTCAACGTCAAGGCCTTCGGAACGATGGAGTATTGGTTCTCGACGATCAAGGTATTCGCGATCGTGGCATTTATCGTCATGGCCGCCTACGTCGTGTTCGGCAGTGGAAATCCCGAGTACGGCTTCCACAACTACACCGCAGGTGGCGGGTTCTTCCCGAACGGCCTGTCCGGCATGTGGTTTGCCGTCATCGTCTCAATTTTCAGCTACCTCAGTATCGAGATGATCGCCATCGCCGCGGGCGAAGCGGAGAATCCGGCGGTGGCGGTCAAGAAAGCTTTTCGGGTCACGATAGTTCGGCTGTTCGTCTTCTACATCGCAACATTGGCGTTGATTCTCGCGATCGCCCCGATGGACAAGATCCTGGCGGGCGGCAGTCCGTTCGTCACGGTCATGCAGGTCGTCAATATCCCCGGTGCTGACAGTGTGCTCAACTTTGTGGTCATCATTGCTGCGTTGTCTGCTATGAACAGCCAACTCTACGTGTCATCGCGAATGATGTTCTCGCTCTCCCGCGCAGGTGATGCACCAGCCGTTCTCGGTAAGGTCCGACCCAATGGATCGCCCGTCAACGCACTGCTGCTGTCGACGTCGGGTATTGCTGTCGCAACGATCGTCTACGTGCTCTTTCCCGAGCAGGCATTCACTTTGATGATCTCGCTGTCGATGTTCGGCGCCATGGCAACCTGGCTGCTGATCTTCGTGACGCACTGGTTCTTCCGCAAGCGAATGAAAGAGGACGGAACAAAGCTTTCCTTTACGATTCCGTTCTTCCCCGTGGGGACAATCCTCGGCGGCGTTCTCATGGTCGCGATTCTGATCACCACGTTGTGGGTCGACGATTTCAAGATGACGCTGGTGTTCGGAGTTCCGTTTGTCCTGGCCGTGATCGGCATCTACTACTTCACTCGATCACGTCGCGCGCAGAGTCGAGCAGTAGACGCCGATCAGATTCAGGACGAGGTCACGGGGACCGTAGTCAAGCGGGTTCCCTGACCGGAACTCCCGGCGTCACAAGGTCTCGGCAAAGAACTCCATAGTGTGGGACCAAGCGAGTGCCGCTGCTTCGGGGTTGTAATGGTCGGCGGTGTCGTTGTTGAACGCGTGGCCGGCGTCGGCATATGTGTACACGCGCGCTAGATCTGCGGCGTTTTCACGCAGCTGCTCGACGCTCTCCGGCGAGATGCTTGTGTCGAGGTCGCCGTAGTGACCGAGCCACGGAACCTTCAGTTGGGCGGCAAGTTCGATCCCGGAAGGGATTCCCGACCATCGCGCTTCGGCAACTGCGCCGCCGTAATAGGTGACCGCGGCATCGACCAGTGGAACAGTTGCGCACCACAGTGACACAGAGCCACCCATGCAGAATCCGAGGGATCCGATCTTGCCGGATCCCTCGGACCTGCAGTACGAGACCGCGGCACCGACGTCGTGGCCGAGTCCGTCACTGGTCAGAGCCATGAAGGAGTCCTTGGCGGACGGGAAATCGGTGAAGACCGTCTGTGATCCACGATGGTAGAGGTGCGGAGCAACTGCAAGATATCCGTTGTCGGCGAGGCGTTGAAGGACGCTCTCGAGATGAGCGTTTACTCCCCAGGCCTCCTGTAGCACGATCACCGCAGGTACCTGCGCGGCAGGTGATTCGGGCTTGGCGATGCTCAGCGGCACGCCGTTCACAGTGCTCGTGACAATGTCCATTCTTTCGACTGTATGCGAAGGCTCAGCCCGTCGCATAGACCACTTCGGATTGTGCACTTAGCCAAGCCATTGCTGCCATGCGGTAGCCGTCGATGCCTTTGTATTCGGCTATATCCTGAGGTAGTTCGGTCACTATGGACGCCAATTGCTCCGCCCATTGCGGGATTGTGGCGATATCCGACAGCGGAGCCAGGTAGGTGCGGATGTTGAACACGAGTGCGCCGGTCAACGGAAGTCGTATCAGATGCTCGAGTTCGATGCGGAGTTGGATTCGGCCCCAGTCTTTCTGGTCGATCAACTCCGGCATATCGTGCATCCACTGTGGCATTGTTTCGAGGCTGGTGTCACGCAGCCGTGAACCGACGGCGGAGAACGTCCAGTTCACCCGGCGATAGACCTGTTCGGTGGTCAGCATTCGCATGAAACTCTGTGCCCTGCCGGTTACTCCACCTGAGGTCAATCCTGGTACCGGAACATGGATTTCGTCGAAACTCATCCCAATGTCGAATTTCACCGACCAATCGGCAGACGAGGTGACCAGTGCTGCGTCGAACCACAACTGGTTGTCACGTTCGGTAAGGAGCAGTATGTCGTCGGGTACTTGGCAACCGATGAATGTCAGTGGGTTCTCGGGGAGGGTGGACAGGTCGCCGAGTGTGAAGGTCTGTTCTATCCCGAGTAACCGATTTGTCCAACGATAGCGACTTCCGGTGCCTTCCAACAGCATCGAAGATGGATACGAAGCGGCGAGTTGGCGCATGAGAAATAACATGACGTCCCAGCACGCCGGCATCATGTGCGGCAGCATTTGTGCTCGGTCGGGGTCCCGGTCGAGGATGTCGCGTCGTAGCTTCATCATGTCGAGGTAGTCCTCGCCCAGATCGACGACATGTTCACCCCATGCCCCCGCGAGTGTCGGCGTGTACTGGGGTGCCGGTTGAACGTTGACGCCGTAGCGAAAAGTGCGGTCTTCGTCGGGGAAGGGCCACGGCAAGGTTTTCAGATCACTCACAACTGCACTCCTCGAGTGGAAGGTGTTACGCGGCGACGGAGCCGAGGTAGCTTCCGCGATGTGAATTTCTATGTACCCGGATATCGAGTAGTAGTCGGCACGAAGGGCATTCGTGCGCCGAGCCCGGCCGGGTCTCGACCCGATGGGTGTGTGCGCAATGTGGGCAGAAGAGTGAGATGGTTCCGGCGCTCGTGACGTAGGAGCGCACTTCGCATGGCAATGCGCCGCAGGCCTGTATCGCGGCCAGCGCTTGCATCACGTCGTATTCGGGACCGGCAACGGCGATTCGCGTGCCGGTGTGCGAACCAGTTACTGCCTGCTCGATCTGCGAGAGATCGAGTTGATCCTGAACGTGAACGGTCACCGATCGACCGGCGGCGATTGCCTGGGTTGCCCAGTCGATCACGGTGTTTCGGCCGCCGCGGCAGCCACCGAGTGTGATGAGGAGAAACTCCCGTCCGGTTGTATCCAGTTCCGGGGTAGTGGTCACGAGTTCACTCCTCCGTGTGTGCGCAGCCATTCCATTGCCGGTCCCCGGGTTTTGGTGATCCCCTTGTAGTCGGCCATGTCTTCCGGAAGGTCGTCGAGCACCGCGTGCAAGCGATGAGCCCAGACCGGAACCACTGCGATGTCTCGCAGTGGCAGAAGATAACTCCGGATGAGGAACATGATCGCCCCGGAGGTTGCGAGACGAATCAGGTGCTGCACCTCGACGCGGAGAAACAGTCGGTCACCAACCTCCTCGAGGGGGCCGCGCGCCACGCTGGTTCGGTCAGGTCCCCACTGCGGATAGGTTTCGGTGGACGTGTCGAGTTTGCCGTCGACGGTCAAGGTCCAGTTGGTTCGGCGGTAACGTTCACCGGGCTCGAGGCGCATGAGAAAACTCTGGGCGCGAGTGACAACACCATCGGCATGTACGCGAGGTACCGGGCCGTGGATTTGCAGAAAGCTCATACCGACGTCGAATCGCAATGACCAGTCCGCTGCGAAAGTGACCACACCGGCGTCGCCCCAGAGTTGTCCTTCTCGTTGGTCGAGGAGGACAACATCCTCCTGAATCTGGTTGGTGGCAAACCGAAGCGGATCGATCGGAAGCGTATCGAGGTCGCCGATGACAAACCGATGTTCGATAGCGAGCAACACGTTCCGCCAGACCCAAACCGCGCCGTCGCGTTCGAGACTCATTGACTCTGGATAGCTCTCGGCGAGCATGCGCATGATCGAGATCATGGCGTCCCACTGCGCCGGCATCATGTGGGGGAGGCTCTGATATCTACTGGCATCCGACGCCAATATCCTTGTTCGCTCGGCTAGTTCGTGATGGTAGTTCTCGTCGATCTCGATGGTGTGTTTTCCCCAGCCGCCGGCGGGCGTCGTGGTGGGCGTCCCGGCAGGTTCGACGTTGGTACTGTAGCGGTACGAGTCCTTGGCAAAAGGGAACGGGAAGTTCGCAATTCGAGTGGGTATGTCGAGTAGTTCTGTCGATGCGTTCACAAGTCCAACTCCAATCGTGATCCATCGGCCCGTGATACGCAGGCCATCATCGATGTGCCATAGGATTTCTCCTCGTCGGTTAGATACAGATCGCGATGTGCGACGCTCCCGTCTGCTACCGGTATCCGGCATTCGCCGCAAACCCCTTGCCGACAGAGGTTGGGGATGGTGACGCCGTGCTGTTCGAGAGTCTCGAGGACGCTTGTCCCGGAGGGTACTTCGAATTCTTTTCCGCTGCCACGCAATGCGACGACAAACGGTTGGCCGGGGTCCAGATCCACGCCGCCGAATCGTTCGTAGTGAATGCGGGCACTCGGCCATCCCGCTGCCTGTGCGGCACCCTCGACGTCGTCGATCATAGCGCTGGGGCCGCACGTGTACAGGTGGGTTCCCAGTGGCTGTTCCAGCAATGCCGGTCCCAGGTGAGCCCATAATTCTCGGCGTGAGGCAAACACGTGCAGTTGTGATCCGCACAGTTCACGAAGTTCGTCGAGATGCGCTGCGTCCGGCCCTCGCCACACGTACAGGACGGTGAAGGATCGACCCCATTGCACGGCGGCCCGCGCATGCGAAAGTATCGGCGTCACACCGATTCCGCCGGCAATCAGCAGGTGGTGCCTAGCCGTGAGTACCGGAGCGAACACGCTGCGCGGGCGCGACGCGCGAATGTACGTGCCAAGCTCGAGCCCGTGAATCCAGCGCGATCCACCTCTACCGCCTCGATCCAGTTGGACCGACACGGAATAGTGGTCCGGTTCGAGTTCGGGGCCGGTCATCGAATACGAATTGCGCCGTGGTGTTCCCTGTGGCGTCGTACCGCAATCCAGAACGAGGTGGCTGCCCGGTGTGAAAGAGGGAAGTGTTGCGCCGTCGGCGCTTTCGAGTCGCAGTGCTCTGACGCCGTCGCAGAGCTCAGAGGCCTCTGTCAATATCAAGGTCAACGATTTAGTGTCTGCGACGCCAGGCGCGTCCGTTGCTGCGGTCATCCTTGCTCCTCGGCGTCAGCCATGAACCCGAGGTAGGCACCGTACCTGCGGGATACGTGGTGGTAGACAAACAAATCGGTATCACATCGTGGACACGGGCTGAGTGCTCCTACAGGTGCATTCGATTGATGAACGTGCCGGCAATGCACGCAATAGACCCTGCGTTGCGCGTCGTCGATGACGTACGTGAGGATCTCTGCGGGTATGGCACCCGCAGCGATTGCCGTCGAACATGCCTGTAGCACTTCTATTTCGGTGCCGATCACGATTAATCGCCACCCCACTCTCGCGGCAGCGAACTCTCGCTGCAACACCGCGGAAGTTGCGGCACTCCAGTCCGGAGCGAGTTTCAACCAGCTGACCCGGTGGCCGGAATGCTTACCGACCACCTGGGCGGCATCGGTATGTGCGTGGTCGCCGAAGGAGACGACGGTGAAGTAACGCCCGTCCGGATCGGTGAGCAGGCGTTCGGCGTCCCAGCGCGGAACGCTGGTCGATTCGATACAGACACTCACGATGGCTGGCTTACGGTGCGAATGAGCGGTGGCCGACATAGTAGGCCAGCGCGCGGTCGGGTGTGGTGAACCTGATCCGTGAACCTTTGGGGAAGAAGATCGCGTCCTTCGCCTTCGCGACGCTCACCTGGCCTGTGTCGAGATTTTCGAGAACGAACTCACCTTCGAGGACCACCTTCATCTCGTCGTATTCGTAGAGGTAGTCGAGGGGAGCGTCGGTGCGGATCAATTCGAAGTAGCCCGCGGACATTTCTGATCCATCCGGATTGGAGTAGACGTCGTCGATGAATCCCTTGGTTCCCGGATACTCCGATTCGGGCATCTGAGGGAGTTCTGCCCAGAAATCTGCGGTGACACGGAATTCGGCCGGCGTTGTGGACGTCGTAGAAATGCTCATCGTTGCTCCTGAGGGAAGTGGCTGGATGAAAGAGCGTCCGATCGTTGATTCATGATCGCTGACGTGAAACTTATTGTAATGAGAGGAAACTGATTTGCGGTTACGTGGCGGTAAACAAAATCGGGGTGATCAGCTACGCGGACAACGACTGTGCGTCTACTCCCAGTAGACGCACAGTTAGGCTTGTGGCCATGACGACGTCGAAGCGCAGTGTCCACCGAGATACGGGAGACCCGGCACCGGAGCAGCGCGAAGTTCCTGCGGACACTCCGACCGGCCTCGACCTAGAGAAGGTGATCGCCGTTCAGGTGCGCAAGCTGCGGTTGGCCAGCGGACTGTCGGTCGGGGACATGGCGACTCGGGTCGGGATCTCGAAGGCGATGTTGTCCAAGATCGAGAATGCGCAGACTTCCTGCAGCCTGTCCACGCTGGCGCGCCTCGCAGCCGGTTTGGACGTACCGGTCACATCACTCTTTCGTGGTGCGGATACGGCGCGTGACGCGGTATTCGTGGAAGCCGGTCGCGGCGCGGAGATAGTCGGGCGAGGCACGCGGGTCGGGCACCATTACGAGTTGCTCGGGTCGTTGCGAGGGCAGAACAAGCGGCTGGAGCCGGTCCTCGTTACGTTGACTGATGCCAGTGAGGTGTTTCCCCTCTTTCAACACCCGGGAACCGAACTGCTCTACATGCTCGAAGGCGAAATGGTCTACGGGCACGGCGAATCGGAATATCGAATGCGCCCAGGGGATTCGCTCCTGTTGGACGGTGAGGGGCTGCACGGTCCGAACGAGTTGGTGACGTTGCCTATTCGCTTCCTGGCCGTGACCGCGTATCCGGACAATCACCAGGGCTGAGCACGACTGCGCCCCCGCTCTCGGATTCGAGAGCAGGGGCACACGTCGGAATGCGGGTTTACGAACTGCTGTCGACTGTGCTCGCAGCCTTGGTGGTCATGGATTCGGCGGCGACGGACACCGAGTCGGGTTGGTGCTTCGTGGAACTTGTCATCGAGACGGAATCCATCACATAAGCGGTTTCGCCGTGAACGCTCACGTCGAGGCCCTCGTACTCGGTTTCGGGATCGACGCGCAACCCCATTGCGAGGTCGATTCCCTTCGCGATGATGAATGTGACGATGAACGAGTACGCGACAACCGCGACCACGGCCACCGTCTGCCTGCCGAGAAGCTCGAGGCCGCCACCGTAGAACAGTCCCTGGGCGCCGCTGGGAGCTTCCGGTACGGCCAGCAATCCGACGAGTAGTGTGCCGAGGATTCCGCCGACGAGGTGGATGCCGACCACGTCGAGTGCGTCGTCGTAGCCGAGCTTGAACTTGAACGAAATGGTGAAGCAGCACAACGCTCCTGCAGCGGCACCGACGATCAGGGCGCCCATCGGCGAGACCGCGCCACAGGCAGGAGTGATGGCAACCAGTGCCGCGATCAGCCCGGATGCGGCACCGAGCGTCGTTGCGTGACCTTCGCGGAACTTTTCGACGACAAGCCAGGCGCAGATGCCGGCACACGCTGCGGCGACCGTGTTCAGAATGACCACCGACGCGTTGTTGTTCGCGGCCAACGCTGAACCGCCGTTGAACCCGAACCAGCCGAAGAATAGGATGCCGGCACCGAGAATGGTCAGTGGGACGCTGTGTGGCCGTGGTGCATTCGGGAATGTGCGACGCTTTCCGAGCACCAGGATTACGGCGAGAGCGGCGATACCGGCGTTGATGTGCACGGCAGTTCCACCTGCGAAGTCCACGGCGGCAAGCTTATTGGCGATCCAGCCGCCGACGACGCTGCCGTCGGCGGAGTCGAACGCAAACACCCAATGGGCAACCGGGAAGTACACGAGAGTGGCCCAGATCCCGGCAAAGATCATCCAGGCGCCGAACTTCAGGCGGTCGGCAAACGCCCCCGAGATCAGTGCGACGGTGATGCCGGCGAACAGAAGTTGGAATCCTGCCACCAATGCGGGCGGCAGTGCGGGTTCGGCAGGCGCTTCGAGGAGTTGGCCCAGACCGATGTACTCGAGTGGATCACCGAGTAAACCGAGTCCGCCCAGTGAATCGCCGAGGACCGCGGAGTAGCCGAAAATGATCCAGAGAACGCCTACTACGGCAAAGCCGCCGAATGTCATCATGACCATATTGAGAGTGCTTCGGACGCTGACCATTCCGCCGTAGAAGAGGGCCAGTCCGGGAACCATGAGAGATACGGCAGTGAATGCAGCCAAGATCCACGCGGTATCTGCGGCAACGATTGCCTGATCCATATGTGTCCACCTTGTTGAGTCCGGAGTGATCGCCGTCCGAATGCGTCTCGTGTTCGGCGATGTGTCTTATGCGGTGAATCACCGTCATCCGAGAGTGGACTGGTTGTGTAAGGCCTGCAAGTGGGGCAGGTGAACACTGTGTAAATGCGTCTCCGGCTAGTGGCCGCGCTCGCACAGCGATGGTGGCCACCAAATCGGTGGCCACCATCGAGTCGTTGATGCGTTCGGCGTGTTCAGTTGGGCACCACCTCCTCGAATACCGGTCGTGGAGAATCCGGTCAACGGTTGGATTCGTGCTCGCGCGTCGGGTTGATCATTGTCTGTTCGGAATCTCCGGCGCGAGAAACCTCGATGCGACGCGGTTTTGCCTGCTCGGAAATCGGAATCGTGACGGACAGAACGCCGTTGTTGTACGTTGCGGAGATCTTGTCGGCGTCGATGTTCTCCCCGAGGGACAATTGCCGCCGGTAGGTTCCGGCAAACCGTTCCGATGCCAGCCACTGCATGTTCTCGTCCGACGACGCGGTACGGGTGGCGGACAGCGTGAGAAGCCCGTGATCGACACTCACGTCGACGGTTCCGGGATCAACGCCGGGAAGGTCGGCATTGAGTACGTAGTGGTCGCCCACGCGGTAGAGGTCCATCGGCATGAAACGAGGAACCCGGCTGGCGCCTAGGTCTGCGCCGAGAAGTGACTTCGCGATCGAATCGATATCACTGAAGGGGTCGAAGCGGAGCACAGTAACTCACCTCCCATGTTTCACATGGTCGCAGTCCCTGTGACAGCAACCGAAATCACTGTGCAACAAAAGATTAGCACTCACGCTGTTCGACTGCCAGGTCGCGGGCTGTCGACTGCGGAAGGAGTCAGTGTGCGACGGTGAAGCGCTGGCGTCGGTGCGCCGGAGTTTCGATTTCGTCGACGAATGCGCGCGCGTAGTCTTCACCGGAGATCGCAGAATTGCCCTCGTCGTCGGTGAGGAGAATATCTCCACCGATCTGGAAGGAACCCTTCGCTGGGATGCCCGTGTGCGCCCCGAATAGTGCGGCGGGACTGACATAGAACCAGTCGACATCAGAACTGGTGTTGCGGAGCGCGTCGAGAACATCGGCGTGGGCGAGCGCCTCATCCTTGTATGCGTCCGGGAAATCCGGAGTATCGACGACGCGAGGGCCGCCTTCGGCGACCAGCAGGCTGCCGGCACCGCCGACAACGGCGATACGAGCACCGTTACGCGCGGCGGCGTCAGTCAGGGTAGCGACGGCGTCGAGGAGTTTCTTGCCGTCGATTTCGCGGGCGGGAATGGCAACTACGACGACGTCGTTGGCCGTGGTGATCTGCTCGACAGTGTTTGCGTCGTGCAGAGAACCCTGCACCGCGTGGGCGTCGGAGTTCGATTGAGCGGTGCGCGAGACCGTCGTGACTTCATGACCGCGTGTTCGTGCTTCCTTCGCGATGGCGCTGCCGGCAAATCCGTTTCCCCCGAATACTGCGATCTTGGACATCAGGACGCCCTTCACTAGTACATCGACTGTGGCTGCATCAGTAAATTTAGTCTCCGTACGAGGAGATGTCTTGGTGGTATACGGCCAATTCACGGTGAAACACGGACGTTCCGGAACCAATATGGTGGGCGGTCGGTAAACCGGACTCCGTCCGTAAAGTTGCTGTATGACTCCTCGCAGCGAGAACAGCACGGGACCAGTCGCGATGACGGTTGTCGACGTCGAAGCGGCGCGGAAGCGGATCGACGGACTTGCCAGACGGACTCCGATCTTCCGTACCTCGGTCTCTACCCCTCGCGGAGACGTCGCGGTGCTGTTCAAACTGGAATACCTCCAACATGGTGGTTCGTTCAAGGTGCGCGGCAGTTTCAACGCGGTAGAGCGGGCAGCTGCCGACGGCACGATGCCCAGTGCGGGTGTGGTGATCGCATCGGGTGGAAACGCGGCCATCGGAGCTGCGTGGGCGTCGCGTCGGCGTGGTCTGGGTTGCACCGTGGTGGTGCCGGAGACGGCACCCGATGCAAAGGTCGCGGCGCTCGGCGCCTTGGGTGCCACGGTCGAAAAGGTGGGCGATCGGTATGTTCTGGCGGCCGCAGCGGCCACCGAAATTGCCTTGTCGAGTGGAGCTTTGGAGCTGCACGCCTATGACCTGCCAGATATAGTCGCCGGTGCCGGAACTATTGCTCTCGAGGTTGCGGAGGAGGTTGCCGGGCCGATTACCTATTGCATCGCCGTCGGTGGTGGTGGACTGGTGTCGGGGATAGCTGCCGCTGCTCGGCCAGGTGATCGCGTCATCGCGGTGGAACCGGTTGGAGCGGCCACGCTGCACGCAGCGCTCAAGGCTGGACATCCCGTCGATATCGAGTTGGACAGCATCGCGGCCGATTCTCTCGGAGCGACACGCATCGGCGGTATTGCCTGGGAGACTGTCACCGCCAATGCAGTGGACAGTGTTGTCGTAGATGATGATTCGATAATTCAGGCCAGATCGTTTCTGTGGCGGGAGTTTCGGATACTCGTGGAGTTGGGTACCGCCGCTGCGCTGGTTCCGGTACTGGACGGCACGGTTTCACCACCGCCAGATGGTGAGTTGTGCGTGGTTCTGTGTGGAGCCAACGTAAGCCTGGGGGATCTCGGCGTGTGAGAAATCTGCTGGTGGGTACTGCTTGCAGTATGAGTACCAGCAGTATTATCTGGACGGTTGTGGTTGTGGTCGTTGCCGTGGTGATCGTGGCGCTTCTGGTGTGGACGGCTCGCAACAAACGTAACGAGCGGCGCCATCTCGAAGCCGAGGCGATTCGCAAAGACGTTGCGGATTCGTCGTTCGAGGTGGGCCAGCGTGAGGCCCAAGCCAAGGAGACTGAGGCAAAGGCTCGCATGGTGCAAGCCGAGGCCGATGCCAAAGCTGCGGAAGCATCTGCCCTGCAACAGCATGCGGCGCAGCATCGGCGCGAAGTAGCAAGTTCCAAGGATGAGTTGAACGAGAAGCGGGATCAGGCGGACACCATCGATCCGGCCACGCCGAACCCTGAGAAGCCGCAACCGAAGAACGAGTGAGTTCGGCGAAGTCTTACCTTGGAATGGAAGATGCGCTAGACCACGCCACCGTTGACGTAGATGACCTGACCGTTGACCCAGCGAGCGGGACCGGCCAGGAAAGCGACGGCCTCGGCGATGTCCGACGGCATTCCGAGTCGCTCCAAGGGCGCCATCTTCGACAGATTCTCCACTGTCGCCTCGTCTTTCCCGTCCAGGAACAGGTCGGTAGCGGTTGGGCCTGGAGCAACAGCGTTGACCGTGATATCGCGTCCGCGTAGCTCTTTGGCGAGAACGAGGGTGATCGCGTCGACGGCGCCTTTGGTGGCGGCGTACGCGGCGTAGGTCGGGAAGGCCAGTTTCTTCACGGAGGTGGAGAAATTGATGATGGCGCCGCCGCTGCGTACTCGCCTGGCGGCCTGCTGATCGACGACAAACGTGCCACGGACATTGGTTCGGTGCATCCGGTCGAAATCGTCGAAGTTCAATTCCGCGACTGTCGAGAGAATCATGATGCCTGCGGCATGGACAACAACGTCGATGCCGCCGAACTCGTGCTCTACCGTATCGAACAGTGCTGCCACCTCAGCTTCGTCGGCAACGTCGGCGTGGACTGCAATCGCTTGTCCGCCGGCAGTGATGACAGCGTCAACAGTTTCCTGCGCGCGCTCGAGATTTCCTGAATAGTGAACGGCTACAGCCATTCCGTCGGCGGCAAGCTTTTCGGCAGTGGCGCGTCCGATCCCTCCGGAAGCTCCGGTGACTATGGCGACGCGGGTAGTGGTGTCAGACATGACGGTGCTCCTGATCGGTAGTGGGTGAATCGGAGAGTTTCCGGAGCCAATCACGCATCAGGGCAACTTCATTGGGGGAGAGTGAAGTAGAACCCGCTGTTGCGAGTTGGGTATCCAGAGCCGATGCGACGGTGTTGAGCGAGGTGTCCTGTGGGGCCGCGGAATCGGAGATGACGGCCCCGAGAATTCCGTCGCGAACGCGTTGCGACAATGTGGGATCGGGGTACTGCTCGGGTCTCACGACCAGCATCAGCGCGACGCCGGCATTGGCCGACATCACCATCTGCGTGGCCACGTCGACGGATACGGTCAGGACTCCTGCGGCGGCACAGCGTTCGAGAACCGAGCGCAGCAGGGCCTGCGCCTGCAGCGCGGTCTCGGCGCTCTTCGCCGAGGGTGAATGCAGCAATCGGTAATGGGCGGGATGTGCAAGCGCAAACGCGGTATGTGCGTCCCAGCCCGCACGCAGATCGGCTACCGGATCCGAAGAGGGGACGGCGGCACGTTTGCCTTCCAGGTATTCCGTGAATCCTGCATCGACGACCGCTGCGAGCAGGCCGTCTTTGTCGCCGAACTGGCGGTAGAGCGCGGGAGCGCCGACGCCTGCTCGCTCGCAGATGGCGCGGGTGGATATATCGCCGTCCGGAGAGGCGTTGAGCAACTCGGTCGCTGCCGCCAGTATCTTTGCTCTCGAACTCATGTAATCGACGATAACACTATTTAGGTAGCAGTGATACCTTGCGGTCGACTCTCGACCTGTTTCGTATTCGCGGCGTCTGAACTGCTACTTTGTTCGCAGTGATTAACAAAACTTGTCTGTGACCCAGACCCTTAGTGATCGTGTGCCGCGCCTACGCGCGGTGGTGATCCCGTGTGCCTTTCAGGGGAACCCGATGCCGGGTTCCCGTCTCCTGTCCTGCACTGGAATCCCCACCTTTGGAGCTCACTTCACCATGTCATCAACACACACATCCATCCGGCGCGAGGAACTGCGCGCTAACTGCAACAGCTGTTTTGCCCTGTGCTGCACGGCCTTCGGGTTCTCACGATCTGTCGATTTTGCCGAGGACAAGCCGGCAGGATCGCCATGTCGGCACCTCGGTTCCAACTATTCCTGCACTGTCCACGAAGGACTTCGATCCCGGGGCTTCCGTGGATGTACAGTCTTCGACTGCTTCGGTGCGGGACAGGTTGTGTCGCAGCAATTGTTCTTCGGGGTCAGCTGGCGTGAGCGCCCTGACGCTCAGCAACACATGTTCGCCGCCTTCAAGATCGTCAAACAGTTACACGAGATGCTGTGGTACCTGGCTGAGGCTCAGGAACGCACCTACGACCCCGATGCTGCGGACGAAGCTCGCGAACTCGCAGCCTCCGTCACCTCACTGACTCGCGGCGGTCTGGCCGAACTGTTCGCGACTGACATCGACGCCCTCCATGTCGAGGTCAGGGCAGTGCTGATGGAGATAAGTCAGGAAGTTCGGGGTTCGTACTTCGCCGAGGTAGGTCACCTTGACCCGAATATTGCAGCCGGGGCAGACCTTGCCGGATCGAACCTGCGGGCACGCAGGTTGTGTGGGGCCGATCTGCGTGGTGCCTGCCTGATCGCAGTGGATCTGAGGGGAAGTGACCTCACGGCTGTCGACCTGCTCGGGGCGGATTTACGTGATGCCAGATTAGCGGGCGCCGATCTCTCGGGCGCGTTGTACGTCACCCAACCTCAGGTGAACGCAGCCAGCGGTAGTGCTGACACGCGATTGCCCGACGCTCTGTCAGCCCCGCCACATTGGACGGATTTCTAGTCGGGCAGCCTGAACTGCTTCGACCGATCTCGGATTGCAAGTCCGAGATCGGTCGAAGTATGTGTGGTCGCGATCGAGCGCCGCGGCGGAATACGGTTCAGGGAAGTGGAATCAGCCGGTGACGCCGGTCAATTCGTTCGGGGTGTGATCGAGGGTGGTCTCGGTCAGGATGCTGCCGTCTTCGAGGTCGACGGCGATCAGCTTCTTCGACGCGGGGTCGGTGACGTAGGCGGTGTGGTCCAGTGTGAAGAGAGTGGGCCGGGGTTCCTGCCACTCGGTGGGTTCGGTCCACTCTCCGATGACTGCAATCTTCTTGGTGACTGCGCCGGTGTTCGGATCGATGACGTGAATGGCGCCGTCGGTGCCGAGGACCAGCGCTTCGCCGTGCGGGCCGCGACCGAGTGAGCGGAACGTGTAGCTGGTGCCGAGGTCGACGAGCTTGAGTTCCGACGTCGTCGTGTTGGTCAGGGAGACCCGTTGCGGGCGTTCGAGTTCGGCGTCGGGGTCGGTTTTGTAGTCGCCGAGGACGATGTCGGATTCTTCGGAACCGGCTTGATTGCCGATGCGGCCGTACGCATCGGGGCTTTGCACCTTGGTGATCGCTCCGTTCTTGTACACGAGCAAACCGTCCTGGCAGCCCAAGACGATCGTCTCGTCTGCTGCAACTGCCTCACCGTGAACGCCCGGGCACTGCTCGTTGCGCAGGATTTCCTTGCGGTCGGCGTCGAGAATGGCAATGCCGTTGCGGGACTCGGAGTTTCCGATAGTCGTCAACAGGCTTCCGTCTGCGAGTGCGACGGCAACGCCGTGGTGGGGCTCGGGGGTGGTGTACGTCTCGACGCGAGGTTGACGCTTTGCCAGCTGAACCGGGTCGAAGATCTCGACGAGTCCCGAGCCGTCGTTGAAGAGGACGGTTTTCCCGGCATGTCGCACTACGTGTCCGGGTTCATTGGCCGCAAATTCGACGTCGGACATCGCGGGATTGGCTGTGTAGTAATGAGAATGGTCACCGTGGGCCGAAGACCACGTTCCGGTGTCGAGTACCTTGAACGCTTCGCCGGCGGAGATCATGACGTGCCGACCGTCGCCGGCCGGGTTGAGTCGGGTGAAGCCGTCGAGCTCGGTTTCGCCCACCACATCGAGAGACGTGGCATCCAGCACCAGAACGCCGCCGTCGTAGGACACCGCGAGGCGTGGTGTTGCTGAGGCCTGTTCGTTCGGTGCGGCCGAGGCGGTGGTGGTTGTTGCCTCCGCGGTATCCGTGGTGTTGGACGAACATCCGGTGACGAGGGCGAGTGAGAGGCCGACTGACGTGGCAAGAGCGAGGCGCCGCGAGATGCGGGTGTTGAGGTGCATGGGTAGAGATTTAAAGCTTAATGTAAATGATTGTCAAAGTCGTACATGCGAATATTCGCATGTCAGGGTGACCGTTCAGGAGTAGTCGGAGCGCTCCAGGATGCGTGACGCGATCACTCCCACGACGAGTCCCCAGAATGCGCCACCGATATTGAACAGTTCGACGTCGGAGATTGTCACAAGGAACGCGATCAGGGCCCCGAAGGTGAACTTCCCGCCGAATGCGGTGACAAAAGCGCCTTGCAGTGCCTTCAACATGGCCAGACCACCCAGTGTGACGATGAATGCCGTGGGAGTTCCCAACATCATCGCGACGAAAGTCGGGGCGAACAGTCCGAAGACGACGGCGAGTAAGCCGCAGAAGATTCCGGCGGTGTATTGGCGTGTCCGCTCTCCCGACGCCGTGAGCAATGCGTTCGTCGGCCCGGTCAGGCACGTCGAGACACAACCCACCGCCGCGTTCACGAGAGAGAACACACCGCAGGCAACCGTTGCTGTCCCGATCGGCGGTTGATGACCGGCTGCTCGGAGGACTGCGATTCCTTGGCCGTTCTGCACGACGACGACTGTGATCGCCAGCGGTACAACCAGTTCGATCATCGCCTGCCAAGACCAGGTTGGCGTGGTCAGCATCGGATGCGCCAGCCACTCATACGCGTCGCCGGCGGAGTTGAATCTTCCGGTCGCGAGTATCACGACCACGCCAACGATCAGCGCGCCGAGAACGGGCGGAACGAATCTTCCCAACTTGGCGAACACGCTCAGAGTGACAAAGGTGGCGATCATCGGCAGGGCGATCACCGCGTCGTGAGCGGGCGCTTCGACCAAATCGGTTCCGAAATGAAGGAAAACGCCTGCCACCATTGCCATGACGATGGGCATGGGTAATGCGGCCATGATCGGTGTGACCCACCCGGTCAATCCCAACAACAAGATCAAGGCGCCGGTCGCGAAGAACGCTCCGAGCACTTGCTCCCACGGCAGATGCTCCAACGACGCTCCGACGACAACGGTTCCGGGAATCGTCCAGAAGAACGCCAATGGTTGCCGATACAGCCAGGACGCGGTGATCGTCAAAATGCCGTTGACGAAGAAGGCGCCGAAAATCCAAGAGGCCAACTCTGATTGGCTGAGACCGCCGGCCAAACCCGCAGCAAGGATGACCGCTACCGGACCGGTGGCGGAGAAGACGATACCGATAACTGCGTTGGCGCCGTATGTTCCCCCGAAGTCCCGCAAGACACGCCGAGGCCCGTAGACGGGTTGGAGCAGCGGCTCGGCGATGACACGAGTGTGTGCAATTGTCGGGGTATTCGACATGTTTCAGGTCTCCTGGTCGGGATCGCCAAGTTCGCGTTCACGAAAGAGCGCCGCGAGTTCGCTCCGTGATCGCAGTCCGAGCTTCGCGTACGCGCGCGTGAGGTGATATTGAATGGTCTTGACGGAGAGGAACAATTCGCCGGCAGCTTCCTTGTTGGACTTGCCGGCGGCGACAAGATCGGCAACGGCTCGCTCTTGCGGGGTCAGGTCGGTGATCCCCTTGTCCAGTCGTGAAAGGTTCAACCCGCCAGCGCGCAGTTCGCGCTCACAACGTTCAACGTACGTCGCTGCGCCCAATGCATAGTAGAGCTCGCGTGCGTCCCTCAGTACGACGTCTGCCTCTGCGCGCTTGCCGGCCCTCCGAAGAGTTTGGCCGTAGGCAAAATTGATTCGGGCCCGGTCGTAGGGGAGCGGCAGGTCCTCGAGATTGAGAAGTGCCTCGTCGAAACTGTTTCTGGCGTCGACGAGTTCGCTTCGGGCTCCATGGATTCGGCCACGAACGTATCCGAGACGTGCTGTGGCGGAACGGTGCCCGCGACTGCGTGCCGTCTCCTCGTATGGCTGTAGGAAGATATCGGCGTCGTCGACCCGGCCGACCATAACCAGAGCATTTGCATAGACGTCGACCCACGGCCAGAACCCGGGTTCGTCGAGCCATTGTTGAGATGTGCTTGCCGTCAGCGGCGCCAGCGCTGCCAGTACGCCGGCGTAGTCGGCCGCAGCTTCGGCGAATTGTGCCCTCGCGAGAAGTGCAGGCACGTACATGATTTCGTAGGAATGCGCACCCACATGCGCGCGGCGCACATGATCACGGGCAAGGTCCCAGTTCCCTCGCAGTGCGTGAATTTGTGCACCGGACCAGTGAACCAACGGTCGGACGATGTCGATCTCGTAACGGTCGACTTGGGCGGCGGCACCGTCGATTGTCGACAGCGCATCGTCCCACGCGCCCAAGGTGAACTGCGTGCGGGCCAGCCAGGCCTGCGCCCACAGTGAGATACGTGCCGATCCGCTGGAAAATTCAGTGGACACTGCGCTTTCGAGATCGCGCCGGGCTGCTTCGGGATGATCCACTGCCAATTCGAGCCAACCGCGGCCCATCTGAAATCGCTGTGCTTGAGCGCCGGGACGGACGCGGTCCGACAGTTCCTCGTATGCCGCGAGCGCCTGTTCGGTTCGTCCGGTGGCACCGAGTCCGAGGCCCTTGATTGCTTCGGACTCCACCGCGGCAGGATCTGACGGACCAACCAATTCGACTGCGCGATCGACCCACTCGACCAGAGCTGTACCGTCGAGTCTGGCCAGGGAATGCAGGACCATGCGCTGGGCGATCATTGCCGCGACCGCGGGTTCGAGATCCGCACGGCAATTACCCCAGGCGCGAGTCAGTAGATCAGCAGCTTCGCTTGGGCGTCCACGATGAATCGCGAGGTATCCGAGGACGGCGTCCCGCAGCGGCCCGCGCGTAATACTCTCGATTTCGGGAACGAAGTCCATGGCGTGTGGAATGTCGCCCGCACCGGTCAGCGCGTCAACTCCTCTCAACAGGTGGTTCTCGTGATCTTTCCTACTGGTGGTGAGACGGCTGGCGGTGACCATGGCGTCCGCCACCTCGGACCATGCACCGTCAACTGCTCGGAGTGCCGCGTACGCAACCAGTTCTGCGGCCAGCACTTCGTCGTGCGTAGTGGCGGCGGCAGCCAGATGAAACAACCGCTCGCCGTCACCCCAGGCGATCTCGGCTGCGCGGCGATGCAGTTGATGCAGCTGGGCAGGTCCCAAGTTGGCATTCACGGAGGCTGCAACCATCTGACCCCGGACGGACACTTCGGTGCTGCCGCGCCGTTCGTGCACGGTGAGAAGACCGCAGGCAAAGGCGTTGTCCAGCGCGCTGACGATGTCGTCGACGTCGGCCAATTGCGCGAGATGTGACAACGACGTGCTGCGCCCGAGGACCGCGGCGGCTTCGACCAACGTGCGCCCACCCTCGGAACAATGCGCAAGTGTGCTTGTGATCGACGCAGCGCGATGGCGGGGAACAGGCAAGGTACGGTGCCACCGAGTCCAGTATGTCGTCGGCAGTTCGTCGAGGAGTGAGACGACGTCGAGTGTGTTGCCCGCTGTGAACTCTTGAAGTTGGCGAGCGACGCCGGAACTGAGATCGATTCCGTTGCGAACCCGAGCGATGTCGATGACGGCGGTGGCGTCGAGGGCGCTGATGTGCAGTCGCTGCGACCAGTGAAGTTCGAGAATGCTCCGGACGCCGGCGTCAATGCGTGGCGATTCCTCGACGACAAGCACAACCAACAGCTGCGCGCCCCGACCTCGATGAAGTGCCGATGTGATCGCCTGAAGCGAGCTGACGTCGCTGTGGTGGGCGTCGTCGACGACAACCATGGTCAACTGGTCTGCACTGTCGAGAATCTGTTTGGCAACGGCGACGGGCTCGTGAGCCGACACCGGATGTTCGAGCAGTTGCGCGATCACCCCGAACGGAGTTGAAGACTCCCACTCCAATCCACGGGCGGATCGAAGAGTGTGATGCGTCGAGATCTCGGTGAACCGGTTGACCAGTGTTGATTTACCGCTGCCCGCATCACCCTCCACAAGAACGAGGGACGGCGTACCTGCCTTCGCCGCAGCCAATGCCTGGCCGAGAACCTTCAGTTCGTGTTCTCGGCCTACCAGCACGTCACGAAGTGTCACCTGACTACCGTAACGCCGGGCTCACCACGGGATTCGTTTTCAGAGAGGACTTCCGTCACCAGAGATGCGGTTGTGTCGAGATCCGCTGCTTGCTTGGGTACGAAGAAGGTCACGATGGAGCCCAGCACGGCGATACCGGCGAACACGTAGAACGCGGATTCGGAGCTGATACCGGCACTGATCAAGCTTCCGCCGATCAGTGGGCCGAAGATACCGCCGAGTCGACCGAATCCTGCGCACCACGCGACACCCGCAGCTCGGGCCGCTGTCGAATAGTAGTTGGAGACGAATCCGTAGATGAGCACCTGAGTTCCGATGGTGCCGACACCGGCGATCGCAACAGAGGCGAGGAGTACGGGAAGCGGGAACCCGAATGTGAACAGGAGCAGGGCGAGTGCAGCCAGACCGAAGGTGGTGGCGACAACCCGTTGCGGACCGGTGACGTCCGCGATCTTGGAGGCGAGAAGTCCACCGATGATGGCACCGCCGTTGAGTACCAACAGGAACGAGAGCGAACCCTTCGCGTTGTATCCCGCGTTTTCCATGATCTTGGGCAGCCAGGTGTTGAGTCCGTAGGTCAGGAGGAGGCCGGCGAAGCTCATGAGGCCGAGAAGCGCAGTGCCCCAAACGTATTGTCTGCTCGCCAACGCTCGGAAGCCGACCTTCTCGGCTACGGTGTCGTCGGGTTGATCTGCACCGACAGGTAACGGAATTCCAGTCTTCGAGGAAATGGCGCGAGCTTCCTCGACACGTCCGCGAGCAATGAGCCACGAGGGAGACTCGGGCAGTTTGAACCAGGCAAGTGGGAACAGAAAGACCAACGGAAGTGCGCCGATGAGGAACAGTCCGCGCCATCCGATGGAATCGCGGAGAACAATCGCCAGGACGGAAGCCATGACGCCACCGGCCGGGACACCGCTGTAGACGATGGCGTTGAACAGATTGCGGCGTCCCGGCGGCGCGAACTCGGCAATCATGGCTCCGGCGGTGGCGACAAGCCCACCGACACCGATGCCGGTGAAGAACCGCAGCAGACCGAAGGTGGTGATGCTGGTGGCGAACGCTGCCAGTGCCATTCCGACCGAGAACCAGATGATGTTGACCAGCATCATCTTTCGGCGACCGAAGTGATCGCCGATCGCTCCACACGTCAGTGCGCCGACCATCACTCCGACGAGTGCATACGAACCCAACGCGCCGGCCTGAGATGCGGTCAAGGTGCCGATGTGGCTGGGGTCGTCCATGAGTACGGGCAGGATCGTGCCGTACACGACCAGGTCGTATCCGTCGAACAGAATGGCAATGGCGGCGATGGTGACCACCCACAACACTGACGAGCGATGGCGGGCACTGGCCCAGGAACCACGTTCGATCGAGGACATGGCGAATCTCCGTTCGAGAGATCAGGAATCGGGGGAGGCTGGATTCAGCCGAGGTCGCCACCGGCGACGGGCAGAACCGTTCCGGTGACATACGAAGCCTCTTCGGAGGCAAGGAAAGTGATGGCGGCAGCCTGTTCGTCCAGGGTGCCGTAACGCTTGAGTAGCGACGAGTCGACGGTCTGGTCGACGATCTGCTGGTACCAGGCCTTCTCCTCGTCGGTCTCGGCACCCGGTCCGCGTGCCACGACGCGTGGTGGCGCCTCGGTTCCGCCGGGAGCGGTTGCCACGACGCGTATTCCGTACTGCGCGACTTCCATCGCCAGTGCAGCGGTGATCGCGCTGACCCCGCCCTTGGCCGCCGCGTAGGGAACACGGTTGACGCCGCGGGTGGCGACCGAGGAGACGTTGACGATGGTGCCGCCCGCCTGCTCGATCAGATGGGGCACTACCGCACGGCACGTCCAGAGCGTGGGGAATAGCGATCGTGTGACCTCGGCTTGTATCTGCTGCGGTGTGTAGTGCTCGTAGGGTTTGGCCCAGATGGTGCCGCCGACGTTGTTGACCAGGACGTCGATGCGTCCGAAGCGTTCCAATGCGGAATCTATTGCATGCTGGGCACCTTCGAACGTCTCGAGGTCCGCGGTCACCGAATGGGCACGTTCCAACGGTGCCGCGATGTCGTGAACCAGTTCGGCTCGATCCACAAGCGCGACGGAACCACCTTCTGCGGAAACTCTTTCGGCAACGCTGCGTCCGATCCCCTGAGCCGCTCCGGTGACGACCACGACCCGGTCGTCGAACCGGCCGGCGAAGAATCTCGTGCTCACGACGCCACACTTTCCCGAGCGTCAGTGATGGCCCGGTGCATCGTCGACTTGGCGTGTTCGCTGTGCTGGACGATCAGATCACGGGCCGCGGCGCGATCATTCTGCTCGAATGCATGCACGATACGTGAGTGATCCTCCGCGACATGTTCGTCCACCCAATCGGCGGTGCGGAGCACTCGGTTCATCAGTTGTGTGACCTCGAGGCGGTGGTATGCCTGCAGCAGCACTTCGTTTCCGGTGCAGCGGAAGAGGAAGTCGTGGAACAGGGCATTGGTTTCGGTGAATGCCGCTGCGTCCGTGAAGTGATCGCGGTCGATGGAGGTGGCCGAGTTCTCCGCCAGAATGCGGTACTCCGTCAACTGTGCCGGAGTGAGGCGGCCGATCGTGAGTTCCATTGCTCCGAGTTCGAGTGCCATCCGCGCGTCGAACTGTGCGTCCGACTCCGCGACTGGCAGATGTTCTTCACCGATCTCGTACGTGTCGGCTGCTGATTCTTCCACCGAGACTGCCGGTGAATCAGCCGGTGCTGCCGCGTTGTTGAACTTCTCGAAGTAGAAGTTCGTCGGTGTGATCGAGACGTCCTTGAAGTGCAGACGTACGGCTTCGACCATCGGCGGCGGGCCGCACAGGTAGACGTCTACGTTGCCGTCGTCGAGGTGATCGGGCTCGATCAAGCCGGTGACATAGCCCTTGTTCGGGGCTGTGCTGTCGGGATCGGATACGCAGTAGTCGAAGGTGAACTGGGGTAAAGACTCCGCGTAGTCATGCAGTGTGTCGAGCTCGACGAGATCGGTGTCGGAGCTGACGCCGTAGACCAGATGAACGGGCCGAGTGGAGCTTTCGGTACGCATCTTCTCCAGTATGGAGAGCAACGGGGCCAAGCCGGTGCCGCCGGCAAGCAGTAGGGCTCGCCGCTGACCTGCGCGGAGGAAGAAGCTACCCATCGGGCCGGTCAATTCGAGAGTGTCACCTACCTGCGCACGCTGACTGAGATACTCGGACATCAGACCACCCGGGGTGATCTTGACCAGGAACGACGCCGACTCGACCTCGGGGCCGGTGCTGAACGAGTACGACCGCGTCGCTTCGGTTCCGGGAACGAGGATGTTCACGTACTGACCGGGGAGGAAGACCAGATCTGCGCGGTTGTCGACTTCGACGGTGAAACCCACGGTCGAATCCGAATGGCGAATGATCTCGGTGATCGTGGACGTGTACGAACCGGCAGTGGTTTTGGCGACCGCGGACGTGGTGGGAATTTGCAGCACGAGATCTGATTCCGGCACCATCTGGCACGGCAGGCAGTATCCCTGCTCGGCCTCGTCGTCCGTCAGGGCCTCCTCGATGTAGTCGCCTGCGTCGAAAGTACCTGACTCACAGAGCGATTTGCAGGTGCCACAAGCTCCGTCGCGGCAGTCGAGCGGAATGTTGATTCGTGCGCGGTACGACGCGTCCGCGACGGTCTCGTCGGTGTTGCATTCGACGAAGCGGGTGATGCCGTCTTCGAAACTCAGGGCTACTTGAAAGGTCGACGCAGCTTGAATACTCATGGGAAACAGCTCGATTCGAAGGGAAGTCGTGTCAGAAGTGGTAGATGTCGACCACGTGATGGATGTAGTCGTTCTTGAGGACTACCTTCTTCTTCATGATCAACGGCTGCTCGCCCGAGAAGTCGATCGTGTAGTGCGAGGTGCCGAAGTAGGTGTCGACTGTGTTGTAGCGGAAGTACAGCGTGAACCAATTGAAGCGGACGTCGACGACGGAACCGCGTTCTTCGATCACTTCCACGTTGGTGATGTTGTGGCCGGTGCGGGGCTCGGGAAGGCTTGTCGCGCTGGAACGGTCCGTCCTGATGCGGAACACGCGGTCCTCGATACCGCCGCGATTCGGGTAGTAGATCAGCGAGATCTCCGCGTGCGGGTCCGTGGTCAGTTCGCCGTCGTCGGCCCATGCCGGCATCCAGTACTCGGAATCGGGGTGGTAGCACTCGATCCACTTCTCGAACTCGCGATCGTCCAGATAGCGAGCTTCACGGTAGAGAAACTGCTGCACTGTTTCGAGGGCGACGGCATTGGTGGTGGTGACAGTCATGATGATCGTCCTCAGATGGTCCGGTTGGAAGCGGCTTGCTCGGCATCTACGGCCGCAAGCATGGCGTCGCGCCAGTATCCGTGTTGAATGGGATACAAGCCTTCGTCCTCGGTCTTGGCTCCGCTCGAGAGCACGCGATTCATGCCGAGATCCTTCGCGACGTCGTTCGGACCGGGAATCTGGTGTGTGACACCACGGCTGAGGTCGTTCCACGGGGCGCCGGCTGCCTGGTAGGTCTTCTGGCAGGAACGGAACTCTTCGAGATCGTCCGGGGTGGCCATACCGCTGGCATTGAAGAAGTCCTCGTACTGACGGATGCGGTTGCTGCGTGCGTCGGCGCTCTCTCCCTTGGGTGCGATGCAGTAGATGGTGACTTCGGTCTGGTCCACGGAGATCGGACGGAAGTGCCGGATCTGGCTGCTGAACTGATCCATGAGGTAGACGTTTGGGTACAGGCAGAGGTTCCTCGACGCACCGACCATGAATTCGGCTTTCTTGGAACCGAACTGAGCCTCCAGTTCTGCTTTGCGTTCGAACAGGGGACGGTCCTCGGGATTGCCCCACCACATCCAGAGCAGGAGATGTCCGTAGTCGTAGGAGAAGTATCCACCGCCCTGCTTGCCCCAGGTGCCGGCGTCCATGGCTTTGGTCTCGTTGGACGATTCACCGGCGGTGCGGCGCGCGGTGGTGGCGGCGTAGTTCCAGTGCGTCGAGGACACGTGGTAGCCGTCGGCACCGTTCTCGGTCTGCAGCTTCCAGTTGCCGTCGTAGGTGTACGTGGATGCGCCGCGCAGGACTTCGAGTCCGTCGGGTGATTGATCGACGATCATGTCGATGACCTTCGTGGTGTCACCGAGGTGCTCTTCGAGCGGCAGGACGTCGGGGTTGAGGCTGCCGAAGAGGAAGCCGCGGTAGTTCTCGAACCGCGCCACCTTGGTCAGGTCGTGTGAGCCGTCCTTGTTGAACTGCTCCGGATAGCCACCGGTGCGAGCGTCCTTGGCTTTGAGGAGCTTTCCGCTGTTGTTGAAGGTCCAGCCGTGGAACGGGCAGGTGAAGGTGGTTCGGTTGTCGGTCTTACGGCGACACAGCATCGCACCGCGGTGGCTGCATGCGTTGATCAGCGCACCCAATTCGCCGTCCTTGTTGCGGGTGAGCACGATGGGCTGACGGCCCATGTACGTGGTGAAGTAGTCGCCGACGTTCGGGATCTGGCTCTCGTGCGCGAGGTAGATCCAATTGCCCTCGAAGATGTGCGTCATCTCGAGCTCGAACAGTTGCTCGTCCGTGAAGACGCTGCGCCGCACCTGGTAGCGGCCGGTCTCCGGGTCCTCGACGAGCGCGTCGTCGAGGGCAGCGCGGATGTTCGCGAACTGGTCGGTGCCGCGGGCAGCGTCCAACATATCCGTCATGGGTGTCCTCCAGATAAGAGTGGGCGCCGACCGAGAAATCCGAGGGCTGTCGGACAGAATCGGTGGGACCCGCTTTCCGGACGGGGCTGCGTCCGGTACTGAATTCACCTTGACATCGTGTGTCTCGGGTCACACTAGGCAATTGCCTAGTCCTGACCAAGGGTCCAGTGTTCGTCGAATTCTGCTGATGGGCCATGCCTGCTGAAGACGACGACCAGGGCGGACTCGACATCGCGAGTCCGCCCTACCCGCCGAGTGGGCTACCGGTTCTTGAAGAACGAGACGTCGTCGTTGCCGATGAGGTCAGGGACCGTCCAGCCGTCGAGGTCGTATTCACTCAGGCACTGCTCGGCCAGTCCCTTCATGGAACTTGCGTGTCCACGATTCTGGGCTGCGAACAGCAGTTCCGCTTTGACGTTCTCGTGATTGCCGGAGTAGTTGCGCTCGTAGAGTTCGTGTCGGCCGCCGAACTCCGTTCCGATCGAATCCCAGAGCGCTTTCATGACTTTCACGCGGTCTACGGCGGTGATGCCGTCCGAACCACGAACGTACTTGTCGAGGTACGGACGCACCTCCGGGCTCTTGAAGTCGAGTGAACTCGAAGGCAGGTAGATCAGGCCCGACGCGACGTCCTGTTCGATGATCTCCTTGATCCGCGGGTACCCCTGGATCATGAACATTCGATAGGTGAGTCCGTATTCGAGCTTCGGGATCACCGAATCGCCGACCCACTGTTCGGGATCGCGTGCCATCGATTCGGTCAACGACCAGAAGAGGTTTCGCCACCCGATCACCTCACCGACACGGGTCTGGACTCCGCGGAAGCCGCCGGCGCCGGTGGCTTCGAGTGCCTTCATCAACAGTCCGGCGATGAAGTCGAGCTTGACGGCCAGGCGAGTGCAGCCCTGAAAGGTGAAGCGCGGCAAGAAACCCGATTGGGGGAAGAATGCGTTGATCCGGTCGACGTCGCCGTACATGAAGACGTTCTCCCACGGAACCAGCACCTTGTCGAAGACGAAGATGGTGTCGTTCTCGTCCATGCGGCTCGACAGCGGGTAGTCGAATGGGCTGCCCATCACCGCAGCATGTTCGGTGTACGAGGTGCGGCAGATCAGCTTCACACCCGGTGCGTCCATCGGCACCGTGCAGATCAGGGCGAACTGCTTCTTCTTGATCGGCAGACCGTAGTGAGCGATGAAGTTGTAGTTCGTGATCGCCGATCCGGTGGCGACCACCTTGGCGCCGCTGACGATCAAACCGGCGTCGGTTTCCTTCTCCACCTTCATGAAGACGTCGCCGACCTCGTCCGGTGGAAGTTGGCGATCCACCGGGGGATTGATGATCGCGTGGTTCCAGTACAGAACCTTCTCCTGCGATTCGCGGTACCAGCGTTCGGCGTTGTCCTGGAACGGCGCGTACAACTCCTTGTTGGCGTGGAGGGTTCCCAGGAAACTTGCCTTGTAGTCGGGGGAGCGGCCCATCCAGCCGTAGGTCATACGTGCCCACGTCGCGATGGCGTCGCGTTCCTTGAGCAGATCAGCCGACGACGTCGGAGTGCGGAAGAACGGCATCGTGACACCGCCGTTGCCCGTGTCCGTCGGAACGGTCAAAGCGTCAACGTGCTCGCCCATATGTAGAGCGTCGTACAGCCTTGCGGTCATGCGGATCGGATTCCGGAACGCGGGGTGCGTCGTGACGTCCTTGACGCGATCACCGTGAAGCCAGATCTCGCGACCGTCCTGCAGGCTCGAGATGTACTCGTCGCCGGTCATGGGCCGGGTGGCGAAGTTCTTCGTGCGGTTGGCTTCGCAGTCGGCGGCCGGATTGACCTGTGGCGCTCCGGAATCTGTGGGGTCGACGCCGGTGGGAGGGATTTCGGTGGTCGTCATGGCAAAGCCTTTCAGATCGTTTGGGGTGCGGGCTGAAGATGAATCGGGGTGAACGAGGTGGTGGCGTCGAACCACCCGCTGTGGGGGTCGTCCTGACTGCCGTTCCAGACTGTGGTCGACGAGGTGGCGCCTAGATCGTGAAAAGTGCTTCGGTAGAACAGAAGTGGATCCTTGCCGCTCGACTGTGCGTCGACGATCTCGCCGATGAAGATGATGTGGTCACCGCCGTCGTACTCGTTCCACGGGACGCACGAGATGGTTGCTGCGGCGCCGTCGAGCAAGGGAGCGGTCGGTCCGTCGATCCACCTCGGTTCGGTGCGCTGCGGTCGGCCGGCAAAATGCATGGCCGTGTCCACTTGGTCGGAGGCAAGGATGTTGACGGCAAACGGCGCGTTGCCGAGGTAGCCGCATGCCTTGGACTTGCGAGTCATCGTGATCTGGCACAGTCGCGGTTCCAGGGAAATGGCCGTGAATGCGGTGACGGTGGCTCCGTGCGGTTGGCCGTCGGCATTGGTGCAGGTGATGACGGTGACGCCGCTCGCGAATTGACCGAAGATTCCTCGAAGCTGATTTTGTTCCATGACCGGACCTCCTATTCGGATGGCGGGTGAGTGAGAGTGCCGCGAAGTGCGGGAGGCGGAAGTAGTCGACGACTCGCGCCGGGAGTGAAGACGAACGTACGGCGGGCGCAGGCTTCGGTCGATCCGTACAGCGCGGTGGCTATCCGGATTGCGCACCCGATCGCGGCCCGTACCCGTTTTCTCTTGGAAGTGACCGGGGACACAGTGTTCAATGATGTTCAGCGCCCTTGCTCGGCAATGTGGCTGGTCACGGGTTTGGAAGGTGAAGAAGGACGATGGTCGACTCCATGATCGGTACAGCTCCCCGCGACTGGGACGAGGCGTGTCATGCGGTTTCGGACGCCTATTTTCCGCACACGCTGACGCCGTTGTCGCGGCATGCGGCCAGTGGAGTCGGGGTGTGCACCACCGAGTTGGGACCGCTGAGGATCGCTCATATTCGGTGGGGAGCAGACGTCGCCGTCGAATCCGATCATCCCGGCGCCTATGGCGTGAACATCCCGCTCTCGGGTGAGCTCGAGTCGGTCTTCGCGGGCTCCCACGTGCTCTCGACGCAGGGGGTTGCGACGGTATGTCCGCCCGACATCACCACAAGAATCACGCGGTGGAGTGCGGACTGCGAGATCGTCGGAGTCCGGATGGACCGCGAGTACCTCGACCGTGAGATGGAGAAGGTTCTCGGCAGGCCCGGAATGCACTTGCCTGATCAGGTGGATCTTCGGGGAGACGACGGAGCCAGATGGCTGAAATTTGTTCGCTCACTGTCGGATCAGATACTCGGCCCAGTCGGACTGCTGCACAACGAACTGGTGGCGGGTCAGCTCTCCGGCGCCGTGGTCACGGCATTCGTCCTTGCAGCAATGCCCGAAAGTGAGGATGCGGTGCGACACGCCAGGCCACGCATCGTCAAGCGGGTGCTCGACGAGATACACGACGACCCGGCCCGCGTGTGGACCGCAGCGGAGATGGCCGAAGTGGCCGGTGTCAGCGTACGGAGATTGCAAGAAGGGTTTCGGCAGTACGTGGGCCGGAGTCCGTCGGAATGCCTGCTCGACATCCGTCTCGAGCGGGTCCATGCAGATCTGGTGGACGCCGACGACTCGACGACGGTCACCGATGTCGCTGTGAGATGGGGTTTTACGCACACCGGACGGTTCGCGTCTTCCTTTCGGCGGAAGTACGGCTTGCTGCCTTCCGAAGTGTTGCGGCGTTAGCTTCGGTACCCCATGTCCGCGCTGAGTTGATTTGCCTTCTCGACGAGGAAAGGCGCGACGTCGGCGCGGAAGGCTTCCGGGGTCGTGCGCCCCGCCGAGGTCGAACACGCTGTCACGCCGACGACGCTTCCGCCGGCGTCGCGGACGGGAGCAGCGAGGGAAATCAGGCCATCTTCCAGCTCCTCGGACGTGAGCGCGTATCCCTGCTCGCGTACCACCCGAAGGGCGGTATGGAATGCGCCTTCGTCGGTGATCGTGGTGGGGGTGAGGGCGTCGAACGTGGAATTCGCGATGACGTTGTCGACGATTTCCGTTGGCGCCCAGGCTAGCAGGGCCCGACCCATGGAGGTGGCATATGCAGGCACTCTGGTGCCGACGCTGACGTTGATGCTCATGATCCGCCGGACGGGTACACGCGCGGCGTAGACCACGTCGACGCCGTCGAGCACCCCGAGCGACGCCGACTCGTGGGTGTGTTCTGCGATCTCCAACAGACGAGGGAGCGCCGCCTGCGTCAAAGCATGTGATGCAGAGAAGTGCTGCCCGATGCTCAGAACGCGTGGGGTGAGCGACCACCGACTGTTGTTGCCGGTGACGTATCCGAGCTTCTGCAGCGTGAGGAGGATGCGCCGGACCGCGGGGCGGGAGAGACCCGTTTCGGCGGCAAGATCGGCGAGCGACGGGTTGGGATTCTTCTCGTCGAAGGCAGTCAGCACAGCAAATCCACGCTCGATGCTCTGGATGTAATCGCGATCGTTCTCGCTCACGGAATGGCCTTTCATCTGCGGGTATGCCCGATCGACGCCTTCGAAGGTTGACAAACCTTGTGACTGGGCGCACAGTACAAGCGTACGCACAGCGTAACATATGTACGCACAGCGTACAACCCAAACTTGGGGAGCCGACGCAGCCCAGCAGTACGGCACCCACCCGGTAACAGCCATACACGGCCCCGAGGAGGACCACATGACCACTTCCGAGAGCCCCACCGCAGTAGGTTCGGGCACTGCCGCCACCGACAAGTTCCTCCAGGAACGAGTCAGCGCGGACACCCCGCCCGAGCGCGTCTCGGCCATCGCCAAGGACGTGCTCGAGGCACTCGCAGGCGTCATCGACAAGCACGGCATCACCTACCCCGAGTACCGCGTCCTCAAGCAGTGGCTCATCGACATCGGCCAGTTCGGCGAGTGGCCCCTGTGGCTGGACGTCTTCCTCGAGCACAACGTCGAGGAGGTTGCGTACCGCGGCCAGCACGGCACCAAGGGAAGCATCGAGGGCCCGTACTACGTTGCCGATGCCAAGACGTTGCCTGCCAAGTGTGAACTTCCGATGCGTGAGAACGAGGTTGGATCGAAGCTGGTCTTCGAGGGCCAGGTTCGCGATCTCGACGGTAAGGGTCTCGAAGGTGCCACCGTCGAGTTGTGGCATGCGGACGACGAAGGCTACTACTCCCATTTCGCGCCGCACATCCCGGACGGCAACCTCCGCGGAACGATCGTGGCCGACAATGAGGGCCGTTTCGAGATCACCACGATTCAACCTGCGCCGTACCAGATCCCGACCGACGGGCCCACCGGCTGGTTCATCGAGAAGGCCGGCTGGCACCCGTGGCGTCCGGCGCACCTGCATCTCATGGTGAAGGCTCCCGGTAAGCGCACGATCACCACCCAGCTCTATTTCTCCGGTGGAGAGTGGATCGAGAACGACGTGGCAACGGCGACGAAGCCCGAACTGATTCTCGATCCGAAGCCGGGTGCCGACGGAACCAACCGGGTCACATACGACTTCGTGCTCGATCCGGCCTGATCCACAACTGCTCGAAAGAAAGTGATCTGATGACAGACCTGTCGATCTTCTCCTTGGAGACGACCATCCTCGACGTTCCTCTGGTTCGCCCCCACAAGTTCGCCACTACGTCGATGACGGCGCAGCCGTTGTTGCTGGTCGCGATCCGCACCTCCGACGGAGTGATCGGATACGGCGAAGGTGTCGTACCGGGCGGTCCGTGGTGGGGCGGCGAATCGGTGGAGACGATGCAGGTCATCATCGAGAAGTACATCGCGCCGGTGGTGGTCGGCAGGCGCGTGGATCAGATCACCGCGATCATGGCCGACATCGAAAAAGTTGTTGCCAATGCACGATTCGCGAAGGCCGCCGTCGACGTCGCGTTGCACGACGCGTGGGCTCGTAGCCTGGGAGTCCCCGTGCACACGCTGCTCGGCGGGGCTTTCCGCGAGAGCGTCGACGTGACGTGGGCACTGGGTGCTGCGCCGGCGGACGAGATCATCGAGGAAGCTCACGAAAAGCTGGAATCCCGGCTCAATTTCAGCTTCAAACTCAAGATGGGTGCACTCGATCCAGCGGTCGACGTCGCGCGCATCGTCAGGATTGCGCAGGCGCTCGACGGTCATGCCGGCGTCCGCGTCGACGTCAACGCGCGATGGGATCGCTTCACAGCACTGCGGTACCTGCCACAACTCGCCGAGGGCGGAGTCGAACTGATCGAACAGCCCACTCCGGCAGACCAAATCGAGGTCCTCGCCGAACTCAGTAGGCTTCTACCGATTCCGGTCATGGCCGACGAGAGCGTCCAGACCCCACACGACGCGTTGGAAATCGCCCGCCGGAGCGCCGCCGATGTCATCGCCCTCAAGACCACCAAGTGCGGTGGCCTCCAGCGCAGCCGCGAGATCGTCGCGATTGCCAAGGCCGCGGGTATTGCGTGCCACGGTGCGACGTCCATCGAAGGGCCGATCGGCACAGCGGCTTCGTTGCACTTCGCGTGCGCCGAGCCGGGAATCAACTTCGGAACAGAGCTTTTCGGCCCGCTGCTCTTCAGCGAGGAATTGCTTCAGGAACCGTTGAAGTATTCCGAGGGTCAGTTGCACCTCCCCGCCGGGCCTGGCTTGGGAGTCGAACTGAACATGGACGCCGTCAAGACCTGGACCAGGAACTAGAGGAAAAAGGAACATGGCACTCTTTCACGTTCGGATGGACGTCGATATTCCGCGCGACCTGGATCCGGAAGTTCGCGCCGATACCGTCGCAACGGAGAAGGCGTACTCACAAGACCTTCAGCGCCAGGGCAAGTGGGTTCATTTGTGGCGAATTGTGGGTCAGTTCAGCAACATCAGCATTTTCGACGTCGAGTCGGCTGACGAACTGCACGAGATTCTCTGGAATCTCCCTCTGTTCCCGTACATGAGCATCGAGGTCATGCCGTTGACGCAGCACGGATCTTCGATCAAGTAGTCGGCCACGTCTCCGATGTCTTCGAGCAATCCGGAATCTGTGCAGCAGTGGTACTGCGAGATGTCGGAGACGTTCGGTGGCCTGTGCCCCGAGAGTTCCGTCGATAGCGTGCCTGTAGGCACCGTCAGCGGCGTAAGCCTCGGGGACGTAGGCGCTTTCGATATCTCCGGTTCACCTCAGATACTGCGGCGGAGCACGCGCGCAGCAAAGCGACACGGTAGCGATCTGCTCAAGATCTGCACGGTCCGAACCGGGCGAGCGATCCTGCGCCAATCCGACCGCGAATTGACGGCCCCGTCCGGCGCGATGATTCTCTACGACGTGGAGCGTCCGTACGCGTTGCGTTTCGACGGCCACTGGTCGTGCACCGTCATGACCGTACCGCGCGGCGCAATGAGTCTGACCGAACGAGAACTGAATTGCGCGCTCGCGCGCATCCACGACGGCCGGCGCGGATCCGGTGCATTGCTGCAGAACTTCATCTCGGGCGCTGTTGCATCGCAGGTAGACGGCAGCGCCGCAGGGCTTCTCGGAGATGCCGGAGTCAATCTCGCTGCGGCAGTCCTGGTGCAAGGCTTTGCGCCCGCGACACCCGGAAGTTCCACGCGTGAGGAGATCTTGCGATACGTGCTTCGGAATCTGGATGCACCGGACCTCTCGGTCGCGTCGATCGCCGGAGCGCTGCACATGTCGCCGAGAACAATTCAGCGTCATTTCGGAGACGGGGGTCTGACCCTCAACGCGCTGATCCGTCGAGAACGGTTGATCCGTGTACGCCGCGATCTCACCGACGTCTCACTGCGCCATCACTCGATCTCCGTCCTGGCCGCGCGATGGTGTTTCCATGACGCACCGGCGTTTTCGCGTGCGTTCAAAGCGGAATTCGGTACGGCGCCGTCGGAAGTACGTCACTGATCTGTCGCATCCGAACAACAAACGTGTCCGATCACGACAACTCGGAGCCCGAATACCGGGGCAGAGTGTGTTCCAGATCGCTTTTCAAGCTCGCGAAGAGCTCAGGCCCGCGAACAGCGAGGGCCGCAGCGGAAGCTACGAATTGAGGAACTCATGACGAATCTGCTCGCTCATCAGCAATGGCACGGAAAGATCTTCGACGGCCAATGGATCGACGGGGGCGGTGACACCGTCGAGTCCGTCGAACCGGCTACCGGCGAGGTGCTCGGTGTGATCGGGACGGCGACTGTTGCGGATATCGATCGAGCGGCACACATCGCGTCGGCCGCGCAGCCGTCGTGGGCGGCCACGATCGGGCAGGCCCGAGCTTCGGTGATCCGTAAGGCGGCGCAGATTCTGGAAGCCGAGCGAGCCGAGGTGGAGCGCTGGTTGATTCGTGAAGGTGGCTCCGTACCAGGGAAAGCCGCGTTCGAAGTTGATCTTGTCATCTCCGAACTGTGGGAGGCGTCGGCACTACCGACACAGCCGTTCGGACACCTCCTGCCTGCCAGCCAGGAGGGGCGTACGAGCATCGGTCGCCGGGTGCCCCTGGGCGTGGTCGGCGTGATCAGCCCGTGGAACTTCCCGCTGCTCCTCGCCATGCGCGCTGTCGCACCCGCCTTGGCGCTCGGAAATGGCGTCGTTCTCAAACCGGACGTTCAAACTGCGATCAGCGGTGGCGCGGTCATCGCGGAATTGTTCACGGCAGCAGGTCTTCCCGAAGGTCTCCTGCATGTGCTCGCCGGTGACGCGGAGCCTGGTCAGGCATTGTGCGAGAGCCCGAACATCGCGATGGTGTCCTTCACGGGTTCGACCGCCGTCGGCCGTCAGGTCGGAGCAACGGCCGGACGCACGCTCAAGCGTGTCTCGCTCGAACTGGGCGGGAACAATGCTCTGATCGTCCTCGACGACGCAGACCTCGATGCCGCGAGTTCGGCGGGTGCGTGGGGATCGTTCCTGCATCAGGGCCAGGTCTGCATGACCGCGGGCCGACACATCGTGCTGGAGTCGGTCGCCGATCAGTACCTGGACCTGCTGGCCAAGCGTGCCTCGGTCCTACCCGTCGGGGATCCCAATACAGGCAACGTCGCTCTCGGTCCGCTCATCAACGCGAGGCAGATTGCCAACGTCGATCGAATCGTCCAGGGCACCAAGGCGGCCGGCGCCGAAATCCGCGCCGGTGGAACCTACGAAGGGCTGTTCTATCAGCCGACCGTCCTGGCCGGTGTCACCTCGGACATGCCCGCGTTCCGCGAAGAGATTTTCGGACCCGTGGCGCCCGTCGTGGTCGTCAAGGACGAAGACGAGGCCGTCAGACTTGCCAATGACAGCGAATACGGTCTGGTAGCGGCCATTCAAACAGGATCGGTGGAACGCGGCGAGCGGATCGCGGACCGTCTGCGGACCGGCATAGTGCACATCAACGATCAGACGTTGAACAACGATGCCTATGCACCATTCGGCGGTGCGGGTGCCTCCGGAAACGGCGCGAGATTCGGAACTCAAAGCAGCTGGGACGAATTCACCACCTGGCAGTGGCGAACCAGCCGGCCCGCCGCCCAGACCTTCCCGTTCTGAAGTCGAAAGGAACTCCGATGCACACCATCTCGGCTCACGAGCTTCCCGTCGTGTTGCAGGACGGCGAATTCGAACTGCGAATGCGAGAAGAAGGCGACATGATCGTCAACTTCGTCAAAATGCCTGCCGGAGCCAACTTTGCCGAACCGTTCGCGCATTTGGAAGGTGGGCGCTGTCAATGTCCGCACTACGGATACGTCTTGAAAGGCAGGATCTACACAGATTCCGAATCGGGTCGGCAGATCTACAATGCGGGGGAGGTCTTCTACTGGGCACCCGGTCACGTTCCCGGCGCGATCGAGGACTCGGAGTACGTGGACTTCGCTCCGAAGGCCGAATTCCTCGAACTGATCGACGGAGTGCGTAAGGCGATGGGCGGCTGAGCTGTTCGGCCGCCACCGAGGTCAGCGTATTCCATCGCGACGTAGTGCGACGGACACTGCGGCAGAGCGGGTATCGACGCCGAGCTTGGCGTAGATGTGCCCGAGATGGGTTTTCACCGTCGCTTCGCTGATGAAGAGTGCCTTACCCAGCTCGCGGTTGGTCATTCCTTCGGCGAGCAGGCTGAGCAGTTCGGACTCACGCGCGGTGAGCGCTTCCTGCGGGCGCTGCATCTGCTGAACGAGACGGGAGGCCACGGTAGGGGAGAGAACGCTACGCCCGGCAACCGCGCCGCGCACCGCGCCGAAGATCTCGTCGGGAGTCGAGTCCTTGAGTAGATAGCCGATGGCACCGGCGTCCACGGCCCGCACGACGTCGGCGTCGGTGTCATACGTCGTGAAAACCAGTACGGGAACGTCGACACCGTCGTTTCGAAGCCGTTTGATCGCTTCTGCGCCGTGCATTCCGGTACCCATGTCGAGATCCATCATCACCAGATCCGGCGAGGCAGACGGTATTGCTGTGGCAGCTTCCTCTCCGGACGATGCTTCGCCGACCACCTCGACGTCCGGCTGAGTGTCCAGTAGCGCTCTCAGCCCGGCTCGCACGACCAGATGATCGTCGACGAGGAACACGCGAATGGTGGTGGTCACCGGATCCTCCGTTCGAGCGGGAACTGGGCCGCGACGACGGTGCCGTCTCCCGGTGCGCTTTCCACAGTGAACGATCCGCCGAGCTGCGCGACGCGGCTTCGCATCGCGCGTAGGCCGTACCCACCGTACCGAGAATGGTCGCTGAGTTTTTCCGGATCGAAACCGACGCCGTCGTCGAAGATGTCGACGGAGATGGTGTCGTCGAGGTAGGTGATGGTCACGCCTGCCGTTTCAGAGTGTGCGTGGCGGGCGATGTTCGACGACGCGCTCGAGACCACGCGCACGATGGCGTGAGCTACGTCCGGGGGAAGGCTGACGGATTCACCGACGGTGCGGACCCGAACGGTCGGGACGAACTGGCGGGCGGCGGCCACGACCAGGGCGTCGAAGTCGCCCGTTCCGTCTTTGGTCGGCGCAAGGTCGTGGACGAGGTCGCGGCTTTGCATCAGGCTTGTACGAATATTCACTGCCGCGGCATCGATATCGGCTCGGGACGGTGAACCCGTTGTATTCCAAGTTTGTTCGGCCGCCTCGAGTCGAAGAAGGGCGCTCGCGAGGCCCTGGGTAACCGTGTCGTGAATCTCGCGAGCGAGGCGCTCGCGCTCGGCCGCCGCACCGGCAGCACGTTCGGTATCTGCCAATGCAGACTGAGCTTCCGCCACCTGACGCAGAAGCCGAAGGCGTTCTCGGGCATCTCGTTCCATCTGCCCGTACGCTGCCGCGACCAGTGCAGCCGTGCACAGAGGTCCAAGTAGGGTCACCAATTCGGCGCGCCCGGTGACCCGGTAGAACGCGATACCGGCGAGGACGCCCAGGGTCCCGACGATGGGGTAGGCGATCTTGCTCGGGTACAGGCGAATGCAGAGGAAGAGAACAGGGAATGCGCACCAGGCGAAACTCGGTGCAAGCCAGACGAGCGCCGCCCAGGTGCTCAGCACCGGCCACATCCACAGCCGCTGGCGAACGACATCTCGCGAGGACGCCGTAGCCATGACGGCGTAGAGCACGGCGAGCACCACGGCCAGGACGAGTACTACCCCGAACCGTCCGCTGGTGCCGTGGACCGCGACGTACCGAACGCCGGACGTGGACAGCAGCACGAAGAACGACGCGTGGATCGCATACGACAACGGGCCGCGTAGTCCGAGTTCGGCGCTCGTCGTGGCTCCAGTGCTCATCCCTCGAATGTTACGGAGTGCGCCTGGTCCTCGGATCAACCATTCGGATGACATCTCGATAACCAGAGGGGGCACGGTTCGCCACCTGAGTGCCCGATGTGCTGGTTGCCGCGGAGAAGCGACGCTGTAGTGGACGGTTTCGAACCACTCGACTGAAAGTGTGCCCATCATGAACCACCGCATTTACACACGACTGCCACGCACCCTGGCTGTCGCCATTCCGGTTGTCGCGATCCTTGCGAGCGCGGCCTGCTCGAGTACCGACACACCCGTGGAGAACATGTCGAGCACGACATCGATTTCTGCCACGCAGCAGCCTGCTGCGACCGGTGATTCGGCGGTTGTCACTCAGAATCGACTCAGCGCCGACGCAGCAGTGAAGGCTGCCGGTGCGGCCCTGGCGAAATGCCGTGCCGACGGACTCGGATTCGTCACCGTCTCCGTCGTCGACCGTGCAGGCAATGTCATCGCCATGGTGCGCGGCGACAACGCAGCCCAGCACACTGTGGAGGCTTCACGCGAGAAGGCATACACCTCTGCAGCTTTCGGGGCCGATACCAGTGACCTCACGCAGCGAACGAAGGGTGACGGATCCACCATCGCCGACCTTCCCGGCACTCTCTTCCTTGCCGGTGGAGTCACAGTGAAGGCTGGACCCGCGTCGATCGCCGGCATCGGTGTCGGTGGCGCTCCGGACGGAATGCAGGACCAAGCGTGTGCTGCTGCGGGGCGAGATGCGATCGCTTCGTCGCTCGGCTGAGTGAGCGCACAGGATGCTTCGTGAATTGTGTTTTTCGCCAACTCGATTCGCCTGATCCTCGACACCGTGAATGCCTGGTGTGTCCGATGCGGGGATCTCTCCGGACTTGCGCACTGGTCAAGTCCGGAGAGAACTAGCTCAGAAGGTGATAACGCCGCGGAGGTTACGGCCGGCATGCATGTCCGCGAAGCCCTCGTTGATTTGATCGAGGGAGTAGCGGTTGGTGATCAAGCCGTCGAGGTTGAGCTTTCCGCTCGTGTAGAGATCGACCATCCACGGGATGTCGGCGGTCGGGTTGGATGCACCGAAGAGCGATCCCTGAATTCTCTTCTGGTAGAGCGTGAGTTCCATCAGGCTCACCGGAATGCCGATGTCCGTCATCTTGCCCAGTCCGGTGACGACGCAGGTTCCGGCCTTGCGGATGGATGAGAAAGCCTGTGCCACATGGTCTCCAGTGGTCACTCCGACGGTGACGATCGCGGAATCAGCGCCCTGGCCGTTGGTGAAGGACCGAGCGATGTCGGTTGCTTCTTCCATCGTGGACACTGCGTGGGTGGCACCGAATTTCAGGGCACTCTCGCGCTTGAATTCGACAGGATCCACGGCAATGATGTGTGCGGCGCCGGCGTGTGCTGCACCTTGAACGGCATTGATGCCGATGCCGCCGACGCCCATGACGATCACGGTCTGGCCCGGGTACACCTGGGCGGAGTTGACGGCAGCACCCCAACCGGTGCCGACGCCGCAACCCAGCAGACACAGCGTCTCGAGCGGGAGATGCTTGTCCACCTTGATGGCGGAGAGCGTACTGACCGTAGTGTATTCGCTGAAGGTGGAGAGGCCGCAGGTCTGTGAAACCGGCTCGCCGTCCAACGTCATGCGATAGCTCTCGGTGTCGCCGGGGCGGCTACCCGTCATGATTGCTGCGCCGTTGTCGCACAGGTTCTGAATTCCGCTTGCGCACCAACGGCATCGGCCACAGGCGGCAAGGAAGGAGAAGATGACGTGGTCACCTTCGGTCCAGCCCTCGGTGTTCGGGCCGACCTCGACCACAACACCCGCGCCTTCGTGGCCGCCGCAGATGGGGTACCGGCCCACTGCGTGATCGCCGCTGGCGATGTGGTCGTCCGAATGGCACAGGCCGGAAGCAACCATCTTGACGGTCAGTTCATTGGTACGAGGTGAATCGAGTTCGAGGTCGACGACCTCGTACTTGCCGGGCGCTTGACGGATGACGGCTCCGCGAGTTCTCAAGGGTGCTCCTGAGTTAGACGTGTTCGATTCATTGACGAGTGTTGTGTACCGCGCATTTGCCGTGCGGTAGGCGATATGTCTCGTTGATCGGACGGAGCGTGCAACCGGAGCGGTTCAGTTGGTGGGTGTCAGCCGCTCCGGTTCAGACGGTTCCCGGCTCACGAGTGCCAGTTGAAGCTCTGTCAGCAGTCGTGTGTCCGGCTCGTCGAGTGAGATTCCCATGATCTGTTCAGCGCGCCGGACGCGGTACCGCAACGTGTTGGGATGCACTTTCAGCAGGGCCGCAGCTTTTTTCACATCGCCGAACGCTGCGAGATAGCTCGTGAGCGTGGACTGCATGTCCGACGAGTTCTTGTCGTCGTAAGACAGCAAACGATCAACTCGGGGATCCCGAAGTCGGTCGTGATCGCCGATCAGGTCGAGGATTTCGCCGAGTAGCACTGCGGTGCGCGATGCAGCCAGCGTTGTGACGGGGGAAGACGTGTCGCCGGGAGCGTCGAGTACCCGGTCGACTTCTCTGCGGGCCTCGGGAACCCCGGACAGTCGGGGAATCATCACTGCGACCGCAGCCCGCGCGACGATATCCGAGGAACCTTCCAAATAGTGAACTGTGTCTGCGGCCCAGTCGCTGATCAGCGATTCTCCTTCTGCGTGAGGGAAGAGCACGTATATCCGGTCGACTATCGCAGTGGTGACGGCGTCACGCCGGAAAGCGCTGGCGTGCAGGCGCAGTGAGTTCGTCATCCGCCGCAGCTCGGCCGGCGGCTGCTCGGTGGTTGCGAATCCCACCACCGCGGCGGGTCCGTCGAGGGATAGCGAGAGTGAATCCGCCAAGGAGGTGATATCGACACCGCCGCCCAGAGCGCCGAACAGTCGCTGGATTTGGTCGCTCTCCCGGCGGGACGCGTCGAGAATCCGGATCACGATGCGTGAGGCCACTTCTGCTGCGCCGCGAAGCACCTCGTCGGAACCGTCGTGAAGTGGTGTTCCCGCGGTCTGAACCCAGATGGTTCCGAGATGCTGCTGGTGCACTCCGGACGTGGCGACGCTTGTGCCGCGGCGCCGAATGCTGACGGCCAACCGATGCGCCGCGCCGAACTCCGGCGCGGCCGGGATGTCGATGATCTCGTCCGAGCGTCGTAGATGTTCGAACGTGCCTCGCTTCTGCAGCCATTCGCTGTAGCCACTCGGCCATTCGCGGCCGAGCACCGAGCGTTGGTGTAGTTCGTCCTCATTCGCGTGTCCGGCGGAATGGGCAAAGATGTGTTGGGCATTGTCGTTGATCGTGACCAGGCCACCGGTCAATTCGGCGATGGTCTCCGCGAGCCCGAACAAGTCGGAGTCGCCGGTGGGATCAAAACCAGAGCCTTGAGGGGTGGCGCGTCGGCGGTATGCGTTCTTGAGAAGCAACTGCTGTATCAGCGAGTAGATATGCCCCGAGCTGGCTTTCGGATGTACCGAGGCGAGCGCGATTCCTGATCTTTCCGCGGCTGCCCGCAATGGACCTTCGTTGTCGGCATTCTTGACGAGCAGCAGTTTCGGTTTGTGCGGATGGTGCTCCGACGCGACCAGCCAGTCGATCACCGAATCAATCGGAACTCCGACCGGTAGATACACGTCGGACAGTGCGCCCCCGGATTCCATGCCGTCCATATCGGAATCTTCGAGGAGCGCCATTGATCGAATGTCGACGTCGAGCCCACCGGGACTGACGAGTAATTCGATGACGGAACTGTCGAAAGACGCGATGAGCGTGCCAATGGTGGTGGCAGGGGTCGTTCCGGTGATGAAGTTGTCTGCGGACTTCTGCTCGGCAATCGTGGCGGATGCTGTTTGCACGGCGTGCTCCTTGCGCAGGGGGTTGCTTCAGATTAATCCCCGCGCCTGGATTGTCGTAGTAGTTAAGTTAGGCAGATTTATTCCGGAAGGGTGATTCCCAAATTGTGCGCTTTGGCCGTTACTTCGTCGGGAAACATATTCTTGAAAAGGTAAAGGTCCTGACCGATAACCCAGCCAGGTGCGAGCGCAGTGGCATACCGCTCGAAATAGCCGAGCTGCTTGCCGAACAGAACCAATTCCTCAGGGCTGGCCACACCCCATTGCCTACCTAACTGGATCAGCGCCATGATGAGTTCACTCAACTTGAGTTCTCCCAGGTCTCGGCCCAGAATCGGCGCCAATGCCGTGGCTACCTGCAGGCCGAGTTGATCGTCGTCCACCTCGTAGTCGGTGGCGTATCCCAAAGCACGGATACCGCGGGCGACCCGGGCAAAATCTCCGTCGATCAATGTCGCGCGAAACAAGTCGGTGAGAATCGTTCGCCACGTTTCAGGGAGAATTCCGACAATTCCGAAATCGAGCATCGCGATCCGGCCGTCATCGAGTACCCAGAGATTTCCAGCGTGCACGTCACCGTGAAATGGCCCGTGAACAATGACCGATTCGAGCCATACCTTCACACCGCGCCGGATCAGCATGCGGGCTTCGTCGATGCCGTCAGGACTCGCGACGAAGCGATCGAGAGGAACACCCCGCATACGCTCCATGCAGATCACCCGAGGCCCGCAGTAATCCCAGTACACCTCGGGCGTTGTCACGCCCTTGTTGTCGCCGAAAGCGCCGATGTTATTCCGGAACGTTGTTTGCCGATCGGCTTCGACGGCACTGTTCAGTTCCGTCATCGTGGCGGTATGCAGGTCGCGAATAATGGCCGTCGCGTTGGCTATTCGTAGGAACTCGACGAACTTCTCGAGAATCCGCGCGCCGCGATATGCCGCCCGGAGGTCGATAAGCATGCGGGCATAGATACCCGGCCGCTGAATCTTGATGACGGCTTCACGTCCGTCGTGCAGAACGCACGCATGCACTTGCGCCACCGACGCAGCCGCCAGCGGTTGATCGTCGAAGCTCGCGAAAATTTCGGAGATCGAGTATCCGAGGTCCGCTTCCACGACGCTGCGAGCCTGGTCCGCCGGGAACGGTGGCACATCGTCGAGGCACCGAAGGCAGGCATTGGCCAGCGGCGCGGGGAAAATCCCTGACGACGACGCAACTAACTGTCCGAGCTTCACGAACGTCGGACCGAGAGTGATGAAGCCATCCACCACGCCGTCAGATGCCGCGTCCACGACGGTGCGTCCGCGTCTGCGGAACGGCCACACGATCAGAGCAATCATGATCGATGTGGACAGCACGACCGCGATGACCGCCGATCGCCATAACTGGGGGAGGCCGAATCGTTCCAGGTCAGGCATACGGACGTCGAGAGCGCCTTGGGGCACCCCTGACGAGTACGGCCCGACAGGTCGTCGCGTTGGATCCAGCATGGCTCTCCCTCGTTCAACGAGCGCATACAGCATTTTGCTGTGAGATCACTTGCGCGACCCCTTCCGTTAGTCAGTATGCCAAGTTACACATAACTGCCGGAACCGCCTACGCGCTCAGCCTACGATCGATGAATGCGTGAGCACTTGATCCCGATCCGCGAGGTTGCAAAATCGTTCGGAATCGCGGCATCGACCTTGCGTTACTACGAGGACGAAGGCTTGCTGTCCGCGCGATCGCGAACCGGCGGCAAACGCTGGTACGGGCGTCGTGAGCTGCGTCGGCTGGCGTTGATCCGGATGTACACCGAGACGGGAATGTCCTTGGAGCAGGTGCGCTCCTTCATCGAAGCCGACACCACGTCCGAGCAGTTCTCCGCGGTTCTCACGGATCAAGTTTCGATGCTCGAGGCACAGATCGCCGCCGCTACGAGAGCGAAACTGATTCTCGAGCATCACCTGACGTGTCGGCAAGAGCGTCCGATGCAGTGTCCGTGGCTGCTCGAGCAGCTCGACATCCGCGTCGAAGCGGCGCTTGACTTCAAGTTGACTTGAACCTCCATAGTTAGGGCGCACTTACTGCCCTGTTCGGAGGTTGACCATGTCGGCACGACGATGGCTGCCGCTCATCGCCGCATGCATCGGAACTTTCCTCTTACTGACATACGCCACGATCACAACGATCGCGGTGCCGGCCATCGCCGTCGGTTTGGACGGCAGTACGGGCGCGATGTCCTGGGTCGTCGACGCCTACACGCTGGCTCTTGCTGCGCTTCTGGTGGGGACGGGCGCGCTCGGCGATGCTTGGGGACGCAAGCGTCTCTATGTCTGCGGTCTGGTCGTGTTCCTGGTGGCGACGGCCTTGTGCGCTGGTGCTCCGGACGTCACGGTTCTGGTCGCTGCTCGCGGCGCGCAAGGAATTGCCGGTGCGGCGATGTTTGCGACGCTCTTGCCTCTGCTCGGCGACGCGTACTCAGGCCGTGATCGTCACGTCGCCTTTGCCGCGTGGGGCGCTGTCGCTGGATTGGCAGCCGGAATCGGAAACGTTGCAGGAGGGCTGCTGACGCAGTTCTTCGACTGGCGTGCGGTCTTCTATTTCGGAATCCCCGTGGCCGTAGTGGCGCTCGTACTGGCTGTTTTCTGTTTCGCCGAAAGTGAGCGCGGCGAGGGCAATATCGACTGTGCCGGAATCGTTTTGTTCACTCTCGCTGCCGTTGCCGCGGTTCTGGGCGTGACGTGGGGCGGCGACGCCGGGCGGACTTCGTCGTCGACAGCTCTTGCCTTCGTGATCGCAATCGTTGCGCTGATGGCGTTTGTGTCCTGGCAGCGTCGAAGCAGCCGTCCGATGCTCGATCCGGCGTTGTTCCGATGTCTGAAATTCGACGGCGTCCTTGTCGCGGCTTTCGGTTACTACCTCGCGGCTTACGGCCCGCTCGTAGTTCTTTCACTGTGGCTGCAGAACTCGTTGGAGTTGTCGGCGTCGACGGCTGCACTTGTGCTCTCGATTCGACCGCTCGCTTTTGTCTTCGTGTCGGCCCTGTGTGGATCACGGCTTCAGCGAGCTGATCTTCGATTCTCGCTCGGATTCGGGACGGTCCTCTGCGGAATCGGTTGCCTCGCCATGCTGTACGTTCTCGTCGCGCCGATCTGGCCGGCGCTGATCGCCGGGCTGATTCTGACCGGCGTTGGTTCGGCGATGGTGTCGCCGGTGCTGCCCAGCGCCGCGATGTCGGACGCCCCGGCAGAGAACGCCGGGACGGCTTCGGCAACAGCCAACTCATCGCGCCAATTCGGGCTCGCCGTCGGAATTGCCCTGTGCGGCTCGCTCTTCACCGGATCCGACGAGTTCGCCTTGCTGTGGCCGTTGATCTTCTGCGCCGGCGTCGGAATGCTCACGGGTTTCGTATCGATCCTTCTCTTTTCTCGTTCGTCTACTCCTGCAACAGTTCAATCAATCGCCGAAAGGGCACACACATGACCACGCTGCTCACTCCACGACCGCACAGACGCCTCGAGATGGACTGGAACCGTCGCAGGTTCCTCGGCGCAGCAGCAGGATTGGCTGCTGCGCTGGCAGCGGCCGGTTGCTCGCGTTCCGACGCAGATGCCGGCGGCACACGCGATGCCGGTTGGTCCTTCACCGACGATCGCGGAACCCTGATCGAATTGGATTCACCGCCACGAACATTTGTCACTTACACCGGAATCGCGGGGGCTCTGTGGGATTACGGACTGGTGCCTGTCGGTGTTTTCGGGGCGCCGACACGGTCGCCGGGATCGACGGACACCAGCATCTCCGGCAACTTGGATTTCTCGAAGACCGACATGGTCGGGCAGCTCTGGGGACAGGTGGAACTCGAGAAGATCGCTGCGCTGGAGCCGGACGTCGTCATAGTCCCTCAGTTGCGTGGTTCGGCTCTACTCGACGAGGCGAATTTGGATGCAGTGAAAGGCTTGTCGACAGTACTGTTCGTGGAGACGGCAGCGGGAACCATCGACCGAACTGTGCAAGAGATCGTGGAACTGGCCGTGGAAATCGGAGCGGAATCAGATATGGACGCGCAGCGAAAAGACCACGACGCTGCGCGCGAGCGGATCTCCGAAGTCGCTTCTTCACTGAAGAATTCACACGTTCTATTCGCCTCCGCAGATCCGGACACGATGCGTGTCAGTCGTTCCGGATTTCCGATCCTCGCCGACCTGGCAGGTTTGGGTCTTGCCGTCGTCGATCCGGCCGAGGGATCGTCGGTCTACGTCGAGAAGCTGGCCTGGGAGATGGCGGACCACTATCCGGCCGACATGATCTTCCTCGACGACCGCCCGTCCAGTTTGCAACTGGATACGCTCGGCACCAATCCTGCGTGGTCCAACTTGCCCGCGGTGAAGGCAGGGAAGATCGGCACCTGGAATCCGGAACCAGTGCTCAGTTATGCCGGGATCGCCCGTACGTACAACGCTCTGGCTGACCAACTCTTGGCATTCTCACATTCCTGACCTTCGCGTCGTCTACGACGTATGGACCAGTTCACCGATCTGCCTGCTCGTGTCGATTCCCTCGATTGGCCTGCGCTGATCGAGGGAATCAACTCCAGTGGGTGTGCTCAGACGACACCGCTACTCGACGAATCGGAGTGTCGCGAGATCGCTTCCTGGTACACGGACGTCGACCGATTTCGAAGCACGATCGACATGGCTCGGTACCGCTTCGGCCAAGGGGAGTACCGGTACTTCGGTGATCCGGTACCCGAGCCGATCACGGCTATGCGGGCCACCTTCTACCGACAGCTGCTGCCCGTAGCGAGAGAGTGGGCGTTCAAGCTGGGGGACAGGGCATCGTGGCCGGACACTTTCGAAGAATGGATCGATCAGTGCCACACCGCCGGACAGAAGCGGCCTACTCCGATTCTTCTGTCCTACGGCCCTGGTGACTGGAATGCACTGCATCGGGACCTGTATGGAGAGTTGGTGTTTCCCTTACAGGTGGTGATCGGCCTCGACAGACCTCGCCTCGATCACGCCGGGGGAGAGTTCTTGCTCGTCGAACAGCGTTCGCGCGCCCAGTCGAAAGGGACGGTCACGGTACTCGAACAAGGTCACGCATTGATCTTCACCACGCGGGATCGGCCGGTCCAGAGTTCGCGTGGGTGGTCCAGAGCCCCTGTGCGACATGGTGTCAGCGTGGTGCACTCGGGTACGCGTCGAACATTGGGATTGGTGCTTCACGATGCCGAATAAGACGTACATACTCCGCGACGCCCGCAACAAACCCTACGAAAGTCAGACGCCCGGTGTGCTTGGCGGGCACCGGAAAACGAAGATCTACGGCCGACTCGACTGTCGAGGGGCGGCGCAGGCAATCGCGCGTGGTGGATATGTCGCCAGTCGGGTGTTCTTCGCCGATGAGCCGACCGCGATTGCGGCCGGCTATCGCCCGTGCGCTGTCTGTCTGCCCGAGGACTATGCCGCGTGGAAGGCGGCCGCTACGCGCCGAAACGGTCCTGGTACGCCTTCGGAATGAGGGGCTTCTCGCCGCGAACCTTCAGCTGCTGAACCGCCCAGGTGTTGCCGTCAGGATCGGAGAATCCGAAGAAGGTGCCGCCGTCACGCTCGTCGAAGACGGTGACCTCGCTGGCGTCGACGCCGCGGTCGATGAGCTCCTGTCTGGCCGTTGCCGCGTCTGACACAACCAACTGCAGGCCCTTCAACGAGCCGGGAGCCATCTCGGATTGTGACGGCAGGTTGCCGATGACGATGGAACAACCCGATCCCCGTGGCGTGAGCTGGGCGACCGTCATATGCTCGTTCACGGTGTGGTGATCGAGATTGAATCCGACCTGTTCGCGATAGAACGCAATGGAGCGCTCGAGATCGCTGACGGGGACTATGACTACTTCGAGGGTCCAATCCATGGGAGTGCCTTCCGCAGTGAGTAATCGGGCAAACAGGTGCTCAGGACTGAGCGACGATCTTGTCCAGGCGCTCGTAACCTTCGACGACGCCGCGCTCCATATTGCTCTCGATCATGCCGTCGCGCGCCTCGAGGCTCGGATAGACCGAATGGCCGGAGAGACGGGTGCGCCCGTTGCCCAGATCTTCGAACGTCATGGATTCGATGCTGACCACATCGGGAAAGCCTTCGTATTCGAAGGTCTGGATGGCAAATTCGTTGTCGCGAACCACATGGAAAACGCCGTTGAACGCGAACTCGTCACCCTCGGGATTGCGGTGGATGTACTTGTATCGACCGCCGCTGACAAAGTTGTATTCCTCGATGTCCATCTCGTAACCGTTGGGGCCGAGCCATTGCTTGACCAGTTCGGGATTCGAGTGGGCCGCGAACACGGCACTCACGGGTGCGTCGAACTCACGTGTGATGTCGATGAACGGAACGCCCTCGGGAGCGGTGATCGTGACGGGATTGGTGGTGCTCATGACTGCGTCTCCTTCTGTGTGGTGTGCAGTAGGTGATCAAGTTTTCGGAACTGTTGTTCGTGGACCAGTCGATAGCGGTCGATCCAGGCCGTCAAAGCCTCGAGCGCTGCGGCGTTCAGATGCACCGGACGTCTCTGGGCGTCACGGCTGCGAGTGACAAGCCCCGCTGCCTCGAGTACCTGAATATGTTTGGAGACGGCCTGTTTCGTGATCTCGAACGGCTCCGCGAGCTCGTTGACCGTCTGAGGTCCGGTGCTCAGGCGGGCGATGATCCGTCGTCGCACCGGATCGGCAAGTGCCATGAATGCTTTGTCGAGACGATCATCGGCCCCGGGATCCACGATCACTTGTCAACCATCTCCTTTATCAATCAATTCATTGATTACGATACGAGTCGAGGTAGGGAGTGTCAATGCCTCGGTGCCTATTAGCCTGGAAATCATGAACGCGCTGATCCCGCGCCCGCGGATGGAGGTAGCCCCGGGCGCTGTCCATATTCCGGATTGGCTCGGCCTTGCCCAACAGCGCATGCTCGTGACCGAATGTCGACGGTGGGCAACTGCCCCGGTCCCGATGCGCTCGGCGGTGGTTGCCGGCGGACACAAGATGTCGGTCCAAACCGTGTGCCTCGGCTGGCATTGGCAACCATACAAATACACGCGCACGGCCGACGATGTGAACGGGGCGGCAGTGGCCGCACTGCCCGATTGGCTGATCGAGTTGGGGCGTAAAGCAGTGAGAGAAGCCTATGGAGATCCGGGTCAGACCTACACACCCGACACCGCGCTGATCAACTTCTACGACGACGGCGCCCGGATGGGCATGCATCAGGACAAGGACGAGCGTTGCGAGGCCCCCGTCGTGTCACTGAGCATCGGCCAGAGTTGCGTATTCAGATTCGGGAACACGGAGAATCGGAACCGGCCGTACACCGACATCGAACTTCAGTCGGGCGATCTCTTCGTTTTTGGTGGAGCCTCACGATTCGCCTACCACGGTGTCCCGAAAGTGATTGCAGGAAGCGCAGATACGGACAGTGGATTGACATCCGGTCGGCTCAATATCACTCTCCGGGATACCGGAATGCGGTGAGTCTCTCACGCTGCCGGTGACCGTTTTACGCGTGAATTATGTATGAGGACAGGAAGAATCAAAGCCAGGACCACAACCGTCGCAAACAACCCGAAGAAGAGATACGGCCAGGTCAATCCCGACGCACGGATCGCGGTCAAGACTCCGGCTGTCAACAACGGCATACCGGCTCCGGCAAGCAGGTCCATCTCGCGCGGAGACACCGGAGCATCGCCCCACAAAGGTATCCGTTTGCCCGAGTTCTCTCGGAGGGTGCGCACTACCGACATTGCGTAGAGCCCTACGCCGACAATGCCGACGGCAACTCCCGCCGCGACCGGGCCGGGTCCGGTTCTCGTCGAGAGCAGGGCATACGCAAAGACGCACATCGTTCCCAGCAAGACCGCCGCGGATTTCCACCTCGGGGTCGACGTCTGAATCGGCGCTTGAACGCTCACCGGCCGCATCGGTTCGAGTGGCTCCATGGGATCAGCGTGCCATGAGTCAGACCGAAAACGAACCATTCATCCTGTTGGGGTGCGACGTACAGATCGGTCAGGGCATCGGCATCACGATCTTTCCGACGGTATTGCCGCTACGCATGCGGTGTGCCGCGTCGGACGCTTCCACGAAGGGGTAGATGCTGTCGATGACGGGACGTATCCGACCGTCGACGACAGCAGGCATGACCTCGTTGGCGAGGGCAGCAATCACGTTCCCGAGTTCTTCTGCTCGACCGAAGCCGAATGATGCTCCATGTAGGTGAAGATGGCGGTAGGAGAGCGCGTCCAGGTCGATCGTGGACTGCGCGGCGTCGAGGCGTCCGATATTGACGAGGTGCCCGCCGTCTCGGGTGGCGGGTAAGCAGGCCGCTAGAGTCTGCCCGCCGGCGTGGTCGAGTACGACATCGACTCCTCGACCTTCTGTTGCTTCGAGTACGGCGTCCGTGAGATTTCGATTCGTCGTGACGACAGCGGTGTCTGCGCCGGCTTTGATCAATACGTCTTCCTTGCCCGGAGATCGTGTGGTGCCGATGACGGCGGCTGCGCCCAGCGCCTTCGCGATCTGAACTCCCAGCAGGCCGATGCCTGACGTGGCCGCCGTGATGAGTACCGTCTGTCCCGGCGTGTAGCCGGCGAGCATCAGAGCCCCGTGTTCGGTGAGTAGTGCAGTCGGCAGGGCTGTGGCTTCGTTGTATTGCAGGTTGTCGGGCATGGCTATGACGTGCCGGTAATCCGCGAGGACGAACTGCGCGAAACTGCTCGGCGCAGTTCCCATGACACGATCGCCCACTGTGAGGTTGTGCGTACCGGGGCCGAGTGCTGCTATGTCACCGGCAAATTCGTATCCGGCGACGTACTCGTTGTCGGAGCCCGGTGTGTCGAACTCAGCGAGCATCTGCGGATCGGCGTTGTTCAGTGCGACGGCATGAGTGCGCACAAGAACCTGTCCGGGGCCAGGCTCGGGAACTGGAACGTCGCGGGCCACCCAGTCCGGGCCCTGCCCACCGAACAGTGCAGTCATGGTCTCAGTCACGATGTTGCGCTCCTTGATATTCGGACTTCACCGGCGATTGCTACGAGGGGCGTTGTATTCCTCGTCGGTGACTTTGTCGCCCCAAGTGGTTTCCGTGCTGCCGTCGCCGGGACCTTCCCACAACGCGAGATGGGTCATGAAGTGGTCGGGTGCCGCACCGTGCCAATGTTCTTCGCCGGGTGGTGTGTAGACGGTGTCGCCGGGGTGGGCCTCGATGATCTCGCCGCCGCGAGCCTGAATCAGGGCGGTGCCGGACACAATGTGCAAGGTCTGCCCCAGCGCGTGGGAGTGCCAGTCTGTGCGTGAGCACGGCGCAAAGCGAACCATGTTGGCGCGCATGCGTGACGGTTCTTGACCTGCGTAGATGACGTCCCACCAGACGTCACCGGTGAACCAGTCTGCGGGAGCCTTGCTCGTCTGCGGTTGCTTCAGAATCTCCATGGGAACTCCTTATGTTATGGCTGAACGATTTTCGGATGACTGTCTACCTGTCTTCGTTTACCCGCTGACGGCACGATGAAGACAAGAACTATGACGAGGCAACCGGCGAGGAGGCCGGCGCCTGCGGTCAGTGCAGTCGAGACATGCTCGGTGAGTGCTTCTTTCGGGGATTCTGCAGCGGATCCGGCCCCGGCTGAGATCGCAACGAGAATGCCGAGTCCCAGTGCGCTGCCCAGTTGGTGTGCTGTGTTGACCAGTCCGGACGCGGCTCCGGCGTCGTCGGCACTCACCCCGGAGATTCCGGCAGCGGTGAGCGGCGCAAACGCGAGACCTTGGCCTGCGCCGATCAAGATCATCGGTAATGCAACGCCGCTCAGATAAGTGCTGCCCGAATGCACGAAGCTGAGCCAGGTCATACCCACCAAGGTGAGTGCCACTCCTGCGGCGAGCAACGGAGCGTTCCCGAATCGAGGGGTCAATCGCGGAATCAGCAGTGCAACTGCAAAATTGACGACCGTCATCGGGAAGAAGGCCACACCGGCTTGGAAAGCACTGAATCCCATTACGCCCTGGAGAAGTTGAGTGGTGAAGTAGAAGAAGCCGATCATGGCGCCTAGATACAGCATGCGGGCGGCGTAGGCGCCGGATCGTTCGCGAGAGCGGAAGAGTCGAAGCGGCATGATGGGTTGCTCCGCGCGCGATTCATTTCGAACCAGCAGAGCCAGGAGAACCACACCGAGCGTCAGCGGCAGGAAGGTCGTCGGTGATGCCGCGCCGGCTTCGGCGGAGTTGACTATGCCGAAGACCAATGCGGCCATTCCAAGTGTGGCGTAGACGGCGCCGGCTACATCGAAACGTCCTGTGCTCGGCTTCGTTTCGGGAATGAACCGCGGTGCCAGAACGATCATCGCGATGCCGATCGGGACGTTGATGAAAAATCCTGCGCGCCAGGAAACCCAATCGGCAAGGGCGCCGCCGATCACCAGGCCGAGGCTCGCGCCGATCCCGGCGGCTGCGCCGTACCAGGCAACCGCGCGTGTCCGTTCGCGCCCCGGAGGGAAGCTTGCCGTCAGCAGTGACAGTGACGCCGGCGCGACCACCGCGGCGCCGACGCCTTGGAAGGCGCGGGCCGCGATGAGCCACCAACCATTGGGAGCAACCCCGACCAGGAACGACGCGGCCGCGAAGATCGCCAACCCGGCCACAAAGATGCGGCGACGCCCGAAGATGTCTCCGAGTCTCGCGCCGAGGAGGAGCAGTCCGCCGAATACGAGGGTGTACGCGTCTTGCACCCAGGACAAACCGGTCGCCGAATACCCCATCTCGGCTGCGATGCTCGGCAGCCCGGTGAAGATGATGGAGTTGTCGAGCAGAATCATGAAGTAGCTGATCAGAATGATCGCCAGGATCGCGGTGGAATTGACGCGACCGATCCGGGGAGTGTCGACGGTGGTCATGGGTTACGGCCGAACAAGAACTTTGAGTGCCTCACGAGTGTCCATCGCGCGGTAGGCGTCCGGTACCTCGTCGAGGTTGACGGTCCGGTCGAAAACCTTGCCCGGCTGGATCGTTCCGTCGAGCACGTCTGGCATGAGCTCCTCGATGTACGCGCGCACGGGAGCCGGGCCACCGGTGAGTGTGACGTTGGGTCCGAACAGGCTGCCGAAACCGACGGGCGCTACCTCGTACTGAGGTACACCGACGCGGCTGATGACACCGCCGGGGCGGACGACACCGATCGCCTGCTCGTAGGCGGGCATGTGGCCCACGGCTTCGAGTACAACATGGGTGCCGTCACCGCCGGTCAGTTCGCGGACCTTGGCGATGCCCTCGTCGCCGCGCTCGGCGACGACATCGGTGGCTCCGAATTCGATGCCCAGATCGGTGCGCGACTTATGACGGCCCATGAGGATGATCCGCTCGGCGCCAAGTCGTTTGGCGGAGAGAACCGCCATGAGGCCGACTGCGCCGTCGCCGATGACGGTGACCGAGGTGCGTTCGTTCACACGACCCTTGACGGCAGCGTGGTAGCCGGTGCCCAGGACGTCGGACAGGGTGAGAAGTGAGGGGAGCAGTTCCGAGTCTTCGCCGACGGGTGCTTTGACCAGGGTGCCGTCTGCCAGTGGCACGCGGATGGCCTCCGCCTGTGCGCCACCGATGCCGTCGCCGGCCCAGAATCCGCCGTGGCGGCACGACGTCTGCAGTCCTTCACGGCAGAACTCGCAGGTTCCGTCGGACCACGCGAACGGGGCGATGACAAAGTCGCCCTTCTTCAGCGTGGCCACGTCGCCGCCGACCTCCTCGACGACGCCGACAAATTCGTGGCCCATCGGAGTGCCACCCGGTGTGGCAGGCATGTCGTGGTACGGATGCAGGTCGGATCCGCAGACGCACGCTCGAACGATGCGCACCAGAGCGTCCGTCGGCTGTTGCAGTGTCGGATCCGGCACGTTCTCGACGCGAACGTCTCCGGCGCTGTACATGATGGTTGCGCGCATGATGAATCCTCTTGGTTGTTCGGTTCGCAGTGTCGATACCCAGTGAACCGTCCGAATCATCCTGGCGGGAGTTCCTGTTGTTCCAGGTACCGGCAGTACCTCCCTGCGGTCCGACGACTCGAGTAACGTAATCGTCATGGACAACCGAGCCGAGATCCGTGAGTTCCTCAGCTCCCGCCGTGCGCGCATCACTCCCGAGCAGGCGGGGCTTCCCGCATACGGCGGAAACCGCCGGGTCAAAGGATTACGCCGAGAAGAAGTTGCCTTGCTCGCTGGTGTCAGCATCGACTACTACGTGCGCATGGAACGCGGCAATCTGGCCGGAGCATCTGACTCGGTGCTCGAAAGTCTTTCCCGGGCACTTCAACTCGACGAGGCTGAGCAGGACCACCTGTTCGACCTGGCGAAGACCGCAAGTGCGTCGGCTCCGCCGAAGCGCCGATCAGCACCCAAAGGTGTGAGTCCGGCCATTCAGCAGATACTCGACGCCATCACCGATGCTCCGGCGTGGGTCCGCAACGCCCGTCACGATATGTTGGCCGCCAATCGCATGGCCCGGGCGCTGTATTCACCGGTATTGGCCGATCCACGTCGTCCGGCCAACAATGCGCGCTTCGTGTACCTCGACCCGGCTTCGCAGGAATTTTTCACCGACTGGGAACGTGCTGCCGATGATATTGCGGCAATGCTCCGATCTGAAGCGGGGAAGAACCCGCACGACAAGGCCCTCACCGAACTGATCGGTGAATTAGCTACGCGCAGTGAGATATTCCGCACGCGGTGGGCGAAACACAATGTGCGCTTTCATCGAACAGGTTTCAAGAAGGTCCATCACCCTGTTGTCGGAGACCTCGAGCTGAACTTCGAGGCGATGGAACTACCGTCCAATCCCGGACTGACGCTGCTGGTCTACACAGCGGCGCCGGATACTCCAACGGCTGATGCGCTGAAGCTCTTGGCGAGTTGGGCAGCTACCCAGGATCAAGTGGATCCCGCCAACGACAGTGAATCCTCTCGGTAGGAACTCACGCTCAGTTCGGCTGCGCCGCCAGAATTTTCTTGAGGGCGGGGAGATCGAGAGTTGCCGCAAGGTCCGCAATGGTGACTCCCGACAGTGAAGCACGCCATACCTTTTCGGCGTCGGCCATGACCTTGGCGATTCCGCACGGGACGAGGCACTGCTCCGGTGGCGCGGCGAGGATCCCTTGTTGCCGAATCTCCGTGCACCGGAACGCGGGTTCCTTACCGTCGACGGCCTGCACGACGTCCAGGACTGTGATGCTCTCGGGCGGCCGGGTCAGGACGTATCCACCGTCGCGGCCCTCGGTCGGGTTGACAAGGCCGGCCTGTGCCAGCGCTCGCAGATGTTTTGCCAGGTATGTCTTCGACACCCCGTGCAGTTCGGCGAGTCTGGCTGTGGGAACCGGACCTTCAGCCTGGCTGAGGACCACGCAGCAGTGGAGTGACCACTCCACACCTCCGGAAAGCTTCATGCAAGGACTCTATCGACGCCGTGGAAAACGGTTTGGGGCGGATATCGATGGCGTTTTTCAGGCCTGGGAAGCCAACCACTCGTCCAGTGTGGTCGGTGCGATCCAGGCGTTGGCTCCCGGTGTGGGGGTGAGTGCGGCGCTGTCGAGTTTCGCGCCGAAGTATCCGGCCTCCGGGTCGGGTGTCACCGAGCGCTTGTCTCCGGTGACGGAGAACAGGCGCCGTACCAGTTCGTCAATACCCAGCGGTTCGGGCCCGGCGATCTCAACCGTGCCATTCCGGGGAGAGCCGGTCACAACCTCTGCGACGTGGGATACGACGTCCCGCGACGCGATCGGCTGAAGATGAGCCGGGGTTGCATGGACTGTGCCGTCCACGGTTCCGGCATCGGCGATTCCGGCGATGAACTCGAAGAACTGGGTCGAGCGGACTATCGAGTAGGGGATCGGCCCGGCCTTGACCAGGTCTTCCTGGGCGACCTTGGCTCGCATGTACCCGGAATCAGGCAGCCGGTCGGCACCGACGATGGACAGGATGACGTGGTGCCCGACGCCCGCCTTCTCCTCCGCCGCGAGGATATTGCTGGTCCCGTCGCGGAAGAATGCCAGGACGTCGTCGTCCGACCAGGAGGGGGAATTGGTGAGATCCACGACGACGTCTGCGCCGGTCACGGCTTCGAGGAGGCCTTTGCCCGTGGTTGTATCGATACCGTCTGCACGACCGAGTGCCTTCACATCGTGTCCGGCATCACCGAGTTTCGACGCGACCTGACTGCCGATGAGCCCACTACCGAAAATGACGATCTTCATGCTTTTCTCCTTTACTCGGATAAGTCGTGTCCAAGTATACTCGGATATAACTTATCCAAGTCAAGGGTTGTCGACTTGTCAGTGGAATAGTTCAGCGGCCAATGCTTCGTACGTCGCAATCGGATCACCGTCAGCCGGAAGCGACTGGATCGCAACGTGGTCGGCACCGGCCGCAACATGTTCGCGCAATCTGTCCGCGATGGAACGGGCGGTCCCGTAGGCCACCAGGGCCTCGATGACACGGTCGTTTCCGTCGTTCGCAATTTCGTCGGGTGCGAAACCGAGGCGCTCGAGATTGGTCGTGTAGTTGCGCAGGTGCAGATAGGGGTTGGCCACAGCCGGACGGCCGATCGCTCGCGCCTTGTCCGGATCGGTCTCGAGAACAACTTTGTGTTCGGGCGCAAGAATTTTCGACGGGCCGAGAATGCTGCGAGCTTCGGCAGTGTGTTCGGGAGTTGTCAGATAGGGATGTGCTCCGGCAGCACGATCAGCCGACAGCTTCAATACCTTGGGGCCGAGAGCGGCGAGGACACGACGAGATTCCGGAACTCGAGCCGCGTCGAGTTCGTCGAGGTACGACACCAAGGTGGCATACGGCTTCGAGTAATCGCCGGTGGCTTCGGGATGGCCGATGCCGATGCCGAGGAGGAATCGTCCGGGGTGCTTGGCTTCGAGTCGGTGGTACGACTCGGCAACTTCGGCAGCCGGTGATGACCACACGTTGACGATCCCCGTAGCCACGGTGATGTGTTCCGTCGCGTCGAGTAGCTTCTCGGCCACCAGCAGATCCGCGCGCGGTGAACCGCCGATCCAGATGGTGCCGAACCCTAGTTTCTCGATTGCTGCCCCCAAATCCGGTTTCAATCCGGCGGCTCCTCGCCAGATTCCGTAGGTGCCCAGGTCAGGTGTCTGCGTCGCGTCAGTCATGGTGGTGGTAACCCGAGTGTGATCGAGATCTATTCCGCGCCGGGCACACGGTAGTCGGTCGGGCGATTGACTGCTTCGTCGATTTCCTCCGGGGTGAGCAGGGTGACGGATTCGGACCGGGCCGCTCCCTCAGCGGTGGTGCGAATGCTCAGTGCCGCGGCTGCAACCGTGTCGGGAAGATTGCCGATGACAAACATGTCGTGACTGCCGAGTGCAAAGTGACAGGATTCGACTGTGCCACCCACACTTTCGACCATGCGGGTTATTGCGTCGCGGCGGGCGGTGCCCCCTTCCTTCTGGAGACCGGCGGCTCCGGTCGGTGTGTACGTCACTTGCCAGAGGTATTTCGGCATGTCCGCTCCTTGCTCGGCAGGGGTCTTCACCTCCGAGGGGTATACCCACAAAGTGGTAGGGGACAATCAACCCATGGTTGGTACTCCGGTGATCGTGACGATCGTGTCTGTCTGTGTGGGTTTTGTGATCTTCATGCTCGCGGCAAGCGGCGCCCGCGGAAAGTGGGATCGTCGGCTCGTCATCGGGTTGTTTGTGGCAGCCGTGGTGTGCTTGACCGTCGTGCCGGTGTCCGTTGCACTCAGTGCCGGCGTATCGGGCGTCTAGTCTGAAGCGGTGGCAGATATCCGAGTCGGTATCTCAGGGTGGACGTATCCCGCCTGGCGTGGGGATTTCTACCCGAGCGGCCTTGCACATCGCAAGGAATTGTCCTATGCCGCAGAGAAATTGACTTCGATCGAAATCAACGGCTCGTTCTATGCGCTTCAGAAACCGGAGAGTTTCGCGAAGTGGCGCAGTGAAACACCCGAAAATTTTGTGTTTGCCCTCAAAGGGGGTCGATACATCACGCATATGAAGCGCCTGCTCGACACGCATGCCGGTCTGGCGAACTTCTTTGCGGCGGGAGTTCTTGCACTGGGGCCGAAACTCGGACCCATCTTCTGGCAGTTGCCGCCCACTTTGCAGTTCGAGCCCGAACGGTTGTCGAGCTTTTTCGAACAGTTACCGCGTACGACCACGGACGCTGCGGAGCTTGCAGCCCACCACGACGAGAAGCTGACCGAAGACCGGGTGTTGGCGCACGCAGAGATCGAACTCCCGATTCGCTATGCGGTGGAGGCGCGGCATGCGAGCTTTGCCGTGCCGGAAGCAGTAGAACTGATGCGCGAGCACGACATCGGGTTTGTTGTCGCCGATACCGCTGGGAGATACCCCCAGATCACTACGCCGACCAGCGATTTTGTCTATGTGCGCATGCATGGCGACAAGGAACTGTATGCAAGCGGTTACACCGACAAAGCTCTGGACAGCTGGTCCGAACGCGCTCGGGACTGGATGAGCGACGGACTCGACGTGTATGTGTACTTCGACAACGACATGAAGGGTTTTGCGCCACACAACGCGATGGCGTTCCTGGCCCGCTTCACCTGACGTCGGGCTGTCGGTGTTACCTGGCAAGCTCACATGCGAGTGCGAACCGTGCGCGCGATACAAGGAGAACCGAACGTGAACCCCGAGCAGAGTTGGCCCACCGAGTGGCCGAAGGTTGCCCGCGACATCGCCGCTGTCACGACAGACGCCCTGGCTGCGGTGCGAGCGGCCAATCGCGATGCGTTGACTGAAGCGGTGGAGGAACTGCGCGCGCTGTCGTTCGAACAGGTCACATCGGTGCACGCGGCTATCGTTCGTGAACTTCTCGAGGACACCCATCCGGACGGACTGTCGAGTGAAGACGTGCAGGACGCGCTCACTGCCTGCGCCAAGGCCACCATCGTGTGGCTTCCCGACCTCGACGTCCAAGCCCTCGCCGCCGTGTACACCGGCGCGCTCGGAATTACAGATCTCGACGACGACTCGTTCCGGATCGGGCACGGTGCGTACCTACGTTCGGCGGTGCTCGTGATCGGTAACTTGTCCGCGGTCGTCAAGAAACCGCTGACGGCGTACATCACCACCGCGATCGGCGAAATCGCGCGCGCTCAGACCATCGAGATGCCATGAGCATCGGGACGTAAACGCACCTAGGCTGGTGGTATGTCGAAAATCGCGAGTGCAGACCGGGTTTCGCACGCCGAGTTGCTCGAATTCATCAGACCACGCCACCGTGCCACCCTCGTGACCGTCCGCAAGTCCGGTGAACTCCAGATTTCGCCGGTCACCTGTGGCGTCGACGACGAAGGCCGCATCGTCATCTCCACCTACCCGGAGCGAGCGAAAGCGGTGAATGTGCGTCGTACTCCCGCCGTGTCGCTGTGTATCCACTCCGACGAGTGGAATGGGCCGTACGTGCAGGTGAACGGAACGGCTGAGCTCATCGACCTGCCGGAATCCGTGGAGCCTCTGGTCGACTACTACCGCTCGATTGCCGGCGATCATCCAGACTGGGACGAGTACCGGCAAGCGATGCACAAACAGGGCAAGAGCCTGATCCGCGTCACCGTCGATTCATGGGGACCGATCGCAACGGGCGGGTTTCCACCGGAGCGTTAAGGAGCAGTCGGGGAGAGATGAACGACGGTCGCATCCCGTGCCTCGAGTGGTTCGTTGCAATGGGCACACACGACCTGCGCGTGCAGTTGCTCGCCGCACCGATGTTCGACGACGGTCGGCGGCGGGCCGTCGATCGCGTAGGTGTCTCCCCATTCCATGATCGCCATCAGAATCGGGTACAGCGCTTTCCCTGATTCGGTGGCGACGTATTCGTAGCGTGGGGGATGGTCCTCGTACAAGCGTTTTGTCAGCACGTCGGCGTCGACAAGAGTGCGTAACCGGGCGGCAAGAATATCGCGGCTGGCGCCGGTTCCCCGCGCGATGGCGTCGAAGCGTCGTTGCCCGAGGACGATTTCACGCAGGATCAGAAGCGACCATTTCTCGCCGACAAGATCCAAGGCTTTGGCGATCGAGCAGTTACGACCTTTAGGCGTCATGGTCACTCCGATCGACTACGTGTCACGCTCGACAGTGGGTTGCGAAATCCAACTTAGCACTTGACGGTACGAAATCTATGCCGCAGTGTGAGTTGGGAAATCCAACCGACAAGATGAGGAGCATGACGTGGCCGATGTAGATCTTGAAGCATCGAGCGCTTTCGTGAGCGCCGCAGGATTACAACTCGACGAGGTGTCCGGCACCAAAGTCGTCGGACACATCGATCTGTCCGACGCTCATCACACGCCTTGGGGTGTGGTGCACGGCGGCGTCTACACAACGGCGGTGGAGTCTGCGGCCAGTATCGGTGCGAGTACCGCTGTTGCGGACCGCGGAGAATTTGCGGTCGGCGTTCACAACGGAACCGACTTCTTGCGAGCGCGCACCGGTGGACGCGTGGACGTCGTGGCACTTCCGATTCAGCAGGGCCGCGTTCAGCAGTTGTGGTCGGTTGTCATCACCGACCCCGAAACGGGAAAAGAAGTGGCGCGTGGACAGGTTCGGTTGCAGAACGTTCCGTTGCCGAAGTAGCTCAGTCCGGTAGCCCGGCGTCGATGTTGACCGAGATCCGCTTGAGGAGTGCGGTGAGTTGCACTTTCTCGTCCTCGGTCAGTCCGGATAACAACCGGCGGTCGCGTTCGACTCGGCGCGGAAACTCTGATTCGACCAAAGCTCTTCCGGCTTCGGTCAATTGGAGAAGTACGACGCGTCCGTCACGTTCGAACCGTTGACGCTCCACCAGTCCGAGCTTGGCCAGTCGATCGGCATGTTTGGTGGTGGCAGCGCCGCTGAACATAGTGACTGCTGTGACCTCGCTGGCGCGTAGTGGTCGATCGCTGCGTGCCAGTGCGCTCATCACGTCGAATTCGGCGCGGGAGACACCGCTGGGCGCCAGGGCGCGATCAAGTTGGTGAAGGGACTGCGAACTGATGCGGGTGATCCGTCCCATCACCTCGACCGGGGAGGTGTCGATCTCAGGGTAGGCGCGATTCCATTCACGACGGACTTTGTCGATGAAGTCGTCTTCGGGACTGTTGGCCTGATCCATGGCACACATCCTAGCGATCGATTTCACAGTACTTCACAAGTAATTTACTAGTGAAATAAATGTATGGTGGATTGGTGACGCCTACTCCGACTCTCTCCGCGACCCCCAGCCGACTCCGCCATTCGAGCGGAGCAATTGCGCATTCGGTGTCAGCGCAGACGTGGCGAGCAGCTTTCCGGCTCGGTTCCGCCGACGCCGGAATTGCCCCGGCGATACGAGTTGGCTTGGCAACGGCGGTAGTCCTGATTTTGGGCGGTGTGCTCGGGCACGGAGAGCTGGCGGGATTTGCGGCGCTGGGCGCGCTGAGCGCGGCGTTCGGACGGTACGAGCCATACCCCCGGTTGGCGGGCAAACTCGCGATGGTGGGCGCAGCGCTGATCGTGTTCATCGCCTTCGGTGCGGCAATGGGAGTGCTCGGTGTGCCGGTCTGGGCGCAGATCGGTGTTCTCTCGCTGGCGGCCGGCGCGGCGTACTGCTTCATCTCCGGTTTCCGCATCACTGGGCCAGGGCCCGTGATTCTCGTCTTCGCCGCGACGGGTGCGGCCGGCTTTGCCACGAGTGTTTCGGATCTGGTTCGGCTGGTCATCGCAGGAACGGTCGGTGTCCTGATCGGATGGGCCGCGGCGATGCTTCCCGCGCTTGCGTTGCCGATGGGCCCCGCCCGACTGGCTGTTGCCCGGGCGCTGGCGAACGTCGGGAGGCTAGAGGCCGGCGGTGATTCTGCAGTCGCCGCAGCGCAGGCGTCGATTGCGCATGCGCGCACGGTTATCGCGTCGAGTAGTCGGATCAAGTCGACGATGGGTCATGGACGCGAACTGATGGCGGTGCTCGGCGAAGCGGATGCCGCAGTGCGATTGTGGAGCGAGCAGGGCGATCCGTCGCTGATTCGCGATATTGCATTGCATGAGGGTGAGCTTCGTAAGATGAAGCGCTCCAGCATGATCGAGCACTCGCTCGAACCTGCATCGGAATTGCCCGCGCCGGAGAACTACGTCATCGCAGGTCTGCGGCACCTGTACTCGCGCGCCGTCGTGATGAATGCCGTTCGTATCGTCGTGGCGTCGGCATTAGCCGGATGGGTCGCCGCAGCCGCCGGGCTCGAGCATCCGCTGTGGGCGTCGATGGGTGCGATGGCGGCCATGCAGGGACTGAACTACAAGCAGACCGTTCAACGCGGAATCCAACGGCTTGTCGGCAACGTCGGCGGAGCAGTCATCGCTGCCGCTCTGATCGCCCTGACACTCGGCTATTGGCAGGCTGTTGTTGCAGTGGTGATCTTGCAGACCGCGGCGGAACTGTTTGTCGTCAAGAACTACGCGTTGACGTCTGTTGCCGTGACGCCGATGGCCTTGGTGCTCATCGGTCTCAGCGCACCGATCGAGACCAGTGCGGCGCTCGCTCGGGTCGCGGACACTCTCATCGGGGTGGTGATCGGCGTAGTCGTCGCAGCCGTGACAATCAGCCGCGCCGATCGGAACCACGTCCTACGATGACTCCAGTGCATCGGAATGAGGGGTTGTGGGGACGTGAATTTCCAGTCGAAGTCGATTATTGCGGCGCTGTGTGCTGCGGCGATTAGTTCGGTGGCCTTGGCGCCTATGGCGTCGGCGGAGGCGCCCGGCGTCTCGGTTGCAACCGGAACTGTTGTCTCGAGCGAACCGCTACCGCGGGATCTCTGGATTCCGGGGACGGCCGACGCTACTCGATTCACGTACTGGACCATCGGTTCCGACGGAAGCCCTGCCCTCAGTAGCGGCGCGTACTACGTACCGGCCGGGCCTGCCCCCGAAGGCGGCTGGCCCGTCATCGCGTGGGCGCACGGAACCACCGGCCTCGACGACTCCTGTGCGCCCTCCCTGGTGGGGCCAGGACTCCCGGAACGTGATTACCCATATCTGGGTCGCTGGCTTGCCGAAGGCTACGCCGTGGTCGCAACCGATTACGTCGGACTGGGAACTCCGGGACTCATGCCGTACCTCGACGGAAAAGTGGAGGCGCACAGCGTCGTCGACTCTGTGAAAGCTGCTCGCGCCCTCGATTCTTCGATCTCGAATCGCTGGGCAGTGGTCGGGCAGTCGCAAGGCGGCGGCGCGGCAATCACGACCGCGCGATACGCAACCGAATACGGTGGGGATTCCCTCGACTACCGCGGTGGTGTGGGGACGGGTGTACCGGCCAACATAGAACTGGTCTTCCTGCCGGCCGGCCCCGGATTTCCGCCCGTCGCACTCGGTGGAGGCTTGACGTCGTACGCCCTCTACATTCTGGCGGGTCTGCGCGAAGCGCACCCGGAAATCGACGTGAACTCGTACCTGACTCCGCTGGGGCGCGAGCAGGTCGATCTGGCCGAAAAGCTATGCGCCGCAGACTTGGAAGAAGCATCGAAGAAGCTGGTGCTTGGTGACGTGTTGTCGCGTCCGCTCAACGAAATACCGAACTTCTACGGTCTCCTGAACGACTACATGGGTGTACCGACCAGCGGTTACGACCGGCCTATCTTCATCGGCCAAGGCTTGCTGGACGTGGATGTTCCTGCCCCGTCGGCACTTTCGCTTGTCGCGGCACTGGTCGCGAATGGTGAACCCGTGACCTTCAAGACCTACAACACCGACCACAGTGGCGCGTTGATCGAATCGCAGGCCGACACAATTCCGTTTGTCGCGAACCTCTTCCGCTAGTGAAGCGATGGATTGCGGGTCTCGTTGCACTCGGCGTAGTTGCCTATGTGGGGTCCGTCCTCTGGATATCCGTCGCCGCGTCGGGGCACACCTCCGACGTCGCGGATGCGCCCGAGGCTCCGGTGGTGATCGTTCTGGGTGCTCAGATCAAGGACGGCAAGCCGATGGCGTTCCTGAAAGGGCGCCTCGACGCGGCCGTCCAACTGGTCGAGGACGGCAAGGCGAGCGCAGTGTTGGTGTCGGGGGATGCCAGTGGGGCTTCGGGTGACGAGATCGCCGCGATGACAAATTACCTGGTGGAGCAGGGGATCGATAAGCGTCGTATCGTCGGGGATCCGTACGGCCTGGACACGTATGACACCTGCTCTAGGGCAATACATACGTATGGTGTGTCGAAGGCGTTGATCGTCACCCAGGGCTACCACGTGCCCCGCGCGGTCGCGTTGTGCCGTGACGCCGGGATCGATGCGGACGGGGTGAACAGTGATTGTGGGTGCTCCACACCGACGTTGATCAAAAATGCTGCCCGAGAATGGATTCTCGCCAAGCCCAAAGCGGCAATCGACATGCTGTCCGGTCGCGATGCGAAGGTCACGAGCCCGCCGGAGGATTCGGTCAAATCTGCTGTGCGCCTTTATTAACCGCGGGCGGTTAATAAAGGCGCACAGCAAGAGCGTCACTGAGCAGGCTTCTCCGCGATGATCTGGATGAGGTTGCCGCATGTGTCGTCGAAAACGGCCACGACGGCAGTGCCGATATCTGTCGGCGGCTGCGTGAACACCACACCCTTCTCGGTGAGACGTGCATGCTCGGCTTCGACGTCCTCGACGGCGAACTGAGCGAGTGGGATGCCCTCCTCGGCAAGTGCATCGCGATACGGTTTCACCGCCGGGTGCTTTGCGGGTTCGAGTAGGAGTTGCGGGCCGTCGGGAGCCTCCGGTGAGATGACCGTGAGCCACGAGTCTTCGCCCAGCGGGATGTCGTGATGCTTCGTGAAACCGAGCACGTCGGTGTAGAAGGCGAGTGCTGCTCGCTGATCGTCGACGAAGAGGCTTGTCAGTTTGATTTGCATTGTGTTCCTGTCTCGACAGGCCATCGCCGGGTGATTTCGGCAAGTGGCTCGGGATTGAAGTAGTGGAATTTGGAACGTCCGCGCCGCTCCGTCACGACTAGTCCAGCCGACTCGAGTACGCCGAGGTGCTGAGAGATGGCCTGACGCGTGAAGCCAAGACCGTGCCGCATCGTGAGCAGTGAACAGATCTCGAACAGGGTCTGGCCGTCATGTGCCGCGAGTTCGTCGAGGATGATGCGCCTCGTCTCGTCGTCGAGAGCACGGTAGATGGTGACCACGGCACCACTATAGGCAAGCGTAGGCTTGCGTATCAAGGGGGTGTTGAGTGCCCAAGGGAGCACTGGCATTACCGGTAATCTCCGGCCCTCGCGCTCCGGGCGGATCTGGGGTTGGCTGAAGGAACATGTCGTCGACGCAAGGGGTGCATGCCATGGCGGGCTGGAGCGAAGATCAGGTAGCGGCGATCACGAACCCTCAGGAGGTGCAGGTCGTGACCGCGCGGGCGGACGGTTCGCTGAGAAAGCCGACAATAATCTGGATCGTCGGCGACGGTGATCGGATCTTCATCCGATCCACCAACGGCCGGCCGGCAGCCTGGTTCACGAGTGCGATCACGACAGGAACCGGGCAGATCATCTCCGATGGCACGGTGTACGACGTGAAATTCGTCGAAGCCGGCGACGCAGACCTTCCGACGGTCGACAGTGCCTACCGGACGAAGTACCGCCAGTACCCGAGCATCGTCGACCACCTGATCGAAAGTGGTCCGCGTTCAGCCACTCTCGAAGTCTTCCCCGCCTGATACGCGACGAGCAGCAGCGAAGGAGTTTTTCATGCGAGGCACAATCATCTACGGTCCCCATGACATCCGATTCGAGGATCGCCCAGACCCGGTGATCGTCGAGCCCACCGATGCGATAGTTCGCACCGTGGCTGCGTGCGTGTGCGGTTCGGACCTGTGGCGATACCGCGGTATCGCGGAAGTCGCCAAGCCGACGCCCATCGGTCACGAATACGTCGGCATCGTCGAAGCGGTGGGAAGTGACGTCACCACCGTGAAGCCTGGACAATTTGTGGTGGGCGGATTTTTGACCAGTGACAACACGTGCGCGCTCTGCAAGGTCGGCGCCCACGCGAACTGCCTCCACGGCACCGGATACGACGGCTGTCAAGCAGAACTGATCCGCGTCCAGAACGCCGACGGGACACTCGTCGCCACACCCGAACTGCCGGACGAGGCGATGATCCCGAACATTCTGGCGCTCTCCGACGTCATGTGTACCGGCTGGCATGCGGCGATCAGCGCAGGCGTCAAGCCCGGAAGCACGGTCGTGGTTGTGGGTGACGGCGCGGTAGGCCTGTCCGGTGTTCTTGCGGCAGCAGAGTTGGGTGCGGAGCGGATCATTGCAATGAGCCGTCATGAGGATCGGCAGCGTCTCGCACTGGAATTCGGTGCCACGGAGATCGTTGCGGAGCGCGGCGACGTAGGCGTCGAGCGGGTCAAGGAACTCACCTCCGGAATCGGAGCCGATTCGGTGTTCGAGTGCGTCGGTACTCACGATTCCGTCGAGCAGGCCCTGCGGTCCGCGCGCCCCGGCGGCATGGTTGGCTGGGTCGGTGTTCCGCATGTCGCGGATCTTCCTCAGCGGCACATGTTTTGGAAGAACGTCGGCTTGCGCGGTGGACCGGCACCGGTGCGGGCCTACCTCGACCATCTCCTCGACCGTGTCTGGAACGGGCAGATCCAGCCGGGCAAAGTCTTCGATCTGACGCTTCCGCTCGACCAGGTCGCCGAGGCGTATGCAGCGATGGACGAGCGACGCTCCATCAAGGCCATGCTCATTCCGTGAGATCTCGGGTTCGACTGCGCTCCAGCTGTTATCGACGGTCCAGCTGCGGGAAGAGTATTTCGCGCGCGAGAAGCAGGATCGCGGCGGCAATCGGGATGGCGAGTAGTGCACCGACAATTCCGAGCAGTGCCCCACCGAGCAGGACTGCGACGACCGTGACGAGGGGTGGTACCTGGACGGTTCGGCCGATGATGCGTGGCACGAGCAGGTAGTCCTCGATAAGTCGGAGCGCGATGAAGAAGACGACTGTAGCGAGTGAAATAGGTAGTGACACAGTCAAAGCCACCAAGGCGACGACGATACCGGCAAGTGTCGATCCGATAATCGGAATCAGGTCCAGTACTGCGACCAATACCGCGAGCAGTAGTGGGTATGGCACCCCGAATGCGATCAGCCAGATGAAGGTGAGGACGGCGGTGATGAGCGAGATCAGGAGGTTACCCAGCACGTATCCGCCGACTTTGGCAAAAATTTCGTCGCCGATCAGAATTGTCCGCGGGCGGCGGGAGTGGGGTGCAAGTCGGTAGAGCGAGGCGCGGATCCGGGGGAAGTTGGCGAGGAAATAGGCGGTGAGGACGAATACGATGACGGCACCGCTGATCGCGCTGAACACGACCTTGCCTGCACCGACGATCCCACCGAGGACGCTCGGAACATTCTCGCCGCCGATTGTCTCTTGGAGCTTGTCCTGAAGGTGGAATCGACTGTTGAGTTGGTCGATGGTGGGGTAGCGCTGTTGGAGGTGGTGCAGATAATCCGGGGCGTTGTCGACGAGTGCGGTGCCTTGGGTGACGAGTGGCGGGATCGCGGCCGCGAGAAATCCGGCGAGCAAGCCGAAGGCGACGAGGAAGACAGCGGTCACGGCCGCCCAGCGGGGAATTCGGCGGTGGACCAACCAGGACACCGCGGGTTCGAGGCCGACCGCGAGGAAGGCGGCGATGACGATGAGGATGAGAACTCCTCTGGCGGCGATCAGCAACTCGATTCCGCCGTAGGTCACCGCGACACCCGCTGCCGCGGTCAAGCCAATTATGAACGGGGACTTGCGGTTGAATCGGGGGCCGGGCTCACCAAGCGGGTGTGCGGGCGAGCTGATCCGTGCTGCGTCCTGTTCGGCGGCGATGATGGGCTGGCCCTCGGCTTCGGTGTGGGGTTGACCGACTGCGTCGTCGTGGGCAGGTTCCGCCTCTCCGAACGTGGGGTTTTCGGGTTCAGGCATCGGAACCTCCAGCATGTCGAGGTGCGCCCGGCGGAATGGCCATCCGTTTTGCTGCGCAGTCCGTAAGGGATTACCTCAGCTGGTGGTAACCCAAGCCGGTAGTTTCGATGACAGTTTCCGTATGCCTTTCACCCCCGCAGATCGGAGCGATCGTCGGCGAGCATCTCGGTATCGGCGGGCAGGGGTGGGAGCAGTAGGAGTAGCGACTGCTCGAGGTGGTCGGCGAGGTGGGTGTCGGCGTGCGTGACCCAGTACTCGTGTGCCGATTGTGTGGCGGCGAGTACTGCGTGTCCCACCGCAATTGCGAAGAATCCGTCAGTGGTACGAGTGCTCACGAATTCGGTGGCAGCGGCTCGCCACCTGGTGTGACGTTGCGAGGCCTGTGCTTGCACGGCGGGTTCCGTCAGGACCAGTTGGGCCCGGTGTCTGGCCCATTCGATCTGGTCGTCGGGGAAGGCCATTGCCGTGACCACGGCGCGCACCATAACGGCTTCGTACGGTTCGGTCGCTGCGCTGTCGGCGAGCGCTTGTCGCAGTCGACTGATCTCGGCATCCGATTCGACCCACAGGACATCGGCTTTGGTCGGGAAGTACCGGAAGAAGGTTCGAGTGCTGATACCCGCTTCTTGCGCGATGTCTTCGACATTGGTTCGGTCGAAGCCGCGCTCGACGAACAGTCGCTGGGCGACGGCGGCGAGGTGGTGCGCAGTTGTCGCTGCGGGCCGTCCTCCGCGGTCGATTCGGTTATCGGTACTGATCACGCGGTCCATCGTTCCAGGTTGGTTCGGGCGCGGCTTCGGACATCGGCAGGTTGCCCGTAACGATCGGATATCGCGTCGGTGGGAGTTTTCTCGAAAACGGCATGTTTTGTCATTGAGTGACATAACCTGCGTGGTACGAGGCGGTGCCGCACAAGGTCGGCGCTGCAGGTGCCGAAAGGTTTTCTTTCATGGGGCAATTCGATGGTCAGGTTGCATTCGTCACCGGTGCTGCCCGGGGCCAGGGACGCAGCCATGCATTACGGCTCGCACAAGAAGGTGCCGACATCATCGCGATCGACGTCTGTCGTCAGGTCGACACCGTGCCGTACCCGACCGCCACTGCGGACGACCTCGCCGAGACCGAGCGGGAGGTCAAAGCCCTCGGTCGGCGTATTGTCGCCCGCGAAGTCGACGTGCGGGATCTCGACGGTCTCAAAGCAGCAGTCGATGCTGGTATCGACGAGCTCGGTCGGCTCGATATCGTGCTCGCCAATGCCGGTATCTCGGTGCCGGCTCCGACGCTCGAGATGTCCGAGGAGACCTGGTCGACGATGATCGACGTCAATCTCACCGGAGTGTGGAAGACCTGCGTTGCTTCCGTACCGCACATCATCGCGGGTGGTCGCGGCGGTTCTGTCGTGATCACGAGCTCACTCGCGGCTCTGAAAGCAAACGCGAATACCGCACACTACTCGGCAGCCAAGGCGGGTCTGGTCGGCTTCATGAAGGTGCTCGCCAAAGAACTTGCGCCGCAGAATATCCGAGTGAACACGATACATCCGACAACCGTCGCCACCGACATGATCCTCAACGACGCCACATACCAACTCTTCCGGCCGGACCTCACCCAGCCGACACGGGCCGACTTCGAGGAAGCCGCCTTGACGCTCAATACTCTGCCGGTGCCAGCGCTCGAATCGTCCGACATCACTGAAGCCGTGCTCTACCTTGCCGGAGACAGCGGACGCTATGTCACGGGAACCACGCACACCGTCGACGCGGGTGGTCAGCTCTAACCGACGGCACGGGTTCACAACACTGGAAAGGAAAGATTAATCATGACAGGTCGTGTCGAAGGCAAGGTGGCCCTCGTTACCGGAGCCGCTCGAGGTCAGGGCCGCGCGCATGCGCTGCGACTCGCCGAGGAGGGCGCCGACATTATCGCTGTCGACATCGCCGGGCCCATACCCGGCCTTCAGTACCCCCATGCGACCGTCGACGACCTCGCTGAGACTGTCCGTCTGGTCGAGAAGACCGGGCGCAGCATCGAATCGGCGGCTGTCGATATCCGCGACGCGCCGGCGCTCGGCGCTGCCATTGACCGGGGTGTCGACCGTTTCGGGCATCTCGACATCGTTGTCGGTAATGCCGGCGTCTGTTACATCGCGCCATGGGATCAGGTCACTTCTGAGATCTGGGAGGAGACCATCAGCACGAACCTCACCGGTACATGGAATACGATTCGTCTTGCGGCTCCTCACCTTATTGCGAACGGTGGCGGGTCGATCATTCTGACCAGTTCGGTTGCGGGACTGAAAGGGCTGCCGTTTCTGCTGCCCTATGTGGCCAGTAAGCATGCATTGACCGGCATGACCGAAGCCCTTGCGCATGAGTTGGCCCAGCACAAGATTCGTGTCAACAGTCTTCACCCCGGCGGCGTGGAAACCGCGATGGGAGATGCGAGTGCGCAGGCACACTTCGGTCCGGCGATCGAGGGCAATCCTTCGGTCGGTGGCATGCTCATCACGTCGACGCAGGATTCCCTGACGCAGCCGGCAGATCAGGCCAATGCGGTGCTGTTCCTGGCCTCCGACGAGGCTTCCTTCGTCACGGCCCAGCACCTCGCGGTCGATGCGGGTGCATCGACCTACTGAATACGAACGGAACTACGCACAGTAGTGTGGCCGGTAAGCAAATGCTCACCGGCCACACTACTTTCGACGGAAACTCAGATCAACGCGAAGGCAGCAAACGCTCCCAGTGCGATCAGCGCAGCGCCCGTGATGCTCTGCACTCGACGGTCCACGACGCACATGATCGAGAGGAAACCGGGCATCGAGCCACCGCGCTTGGTGTGCACGATTGCCGCGAGGCTCGGCATGCAGCGGCCGAGGGAAACGACGGTGAACAGTGCAGCGCCGAGAGCCGGTGAACCCGAGGCGATGACGCCGAGCGCCAAGAGATAGTACGCACTCGAGCGGATGAAGATCAGGAATCCGGGCCCGATGATCGCACCGAAGATCAGTGAGACCTTCCACGGCGCCATGGTGCGGCGCAGATGGCGCGGAAGCTGTTGGCGCCGCATCGGAGTCGGCATCGTGAGAACACCCAGCTCGTGCAGACCATATGCGAGTGCCACAACGGCCCAGGCGCCCAACGCCCAGCCGATCGGGATGTAACCCGACACCGCCGCGCTGAGAGCGCCGATCAGGGCGCCGGTGACGGCTCCCGTAGTGACGGAACCCAGGGCGTGCCAACCGAGTCGGCGTACCGGAGTCGAAGATCCCTTGCGGTCAGGTTGCTTCGGTGCGGCAACAACTCCGGCAACCGACATTCCGCACGTCGACCAGTTGGCAGCCAGTGAGGTAACCAGTCCGGCTCCGACAACCGCAGTGGTCAAAGCTGTTGTAGCAGAAGGTGCCGCCACGAGCGCGATGCCGGCACCCGCTGCTGCACCTGCCGCGATCAAGCCGGCGCGAGTAGCGGTGCCGACCGAGCCGTGAAGGGTCGGCCGAATGTCAGGGACATCGGTCTGGAGTGGGCCGTGAGAGAGAACGGTAGTCATCAGATCCTCCGAATTGTATGTAGTTCACGAAAAGTGATGGGTCAGAAGTCGCAACCCAAAAGTCACAACACTGTGATGACTCCGATCATGTACGGGTGCACGGAGCACGAGTACTCGTAGACACCGGCGTTCTCGAACGTGTGCCGGAAGGTACCGTCTCCGGTGATGCCGCTGTCGAACAGTCCGGGTGATTCCACGTGATGCAGAAGTCCGCCGTCGTCGAAACGCCACTCGACGGTGCCGCCGTGCTCGACGGTGACGTCCATCGGGCTGAACTGAACATTGCTGATCTCGACCACGACGTCGGGGGCGGGATCTTCTGTGCCGCAAGCAGGAACGCACGTTGCTGCGACGGCAAGGCCGAAGCCGGCGATCCACCTCCTCACTATTGAACGATCACGGTGCCGACCATCATCGGATGGGGCGTGCAGTGGTAGGTGAAGGTACCGGCGTCGTCGAACGTGAACGAGAAGGTTCCCTCGGTAAGTAACTCGCTCTTCAGTTTCCCTTCGAGTTCACCGTTGCCGACTACGTCGTGGGGGAGTCCGCTGTCGTCGAACTTCCACTCGACGGTCTGGCCCTTCTCGATAGTGACCGATGCCGGTGTGTAAGCCATGTTCTTCACCTCGATCACGACGGCAGGTTCGTCCGACGTCGAACTGTCGCTGCTGCTGCAGGCGGTGAGACTCAAAGCCGCACAGGCGGCGAGGAAAGCGGGAACGAGCTTCTTCATGAGAGTTCCTCTCGATTCTTCGTACTTGTCAGCGGACGTAACGCAGATTTGCCGTCATTCCGGCTTCGAAGTGGTAGGCATTGTGGCAGTGGAACATCCACTCGCCGGGGTTGTCGGCGTCGAACTCGATGGCGAGTTCGCTCCCGGGTAGTACGTTGACGGTGTCACGACGAAGTCCGCCGTAATCCGGTACGGCAAAGGTATGGCCGTGAGTGTGCATGGGATGCCACATCGTGGACGTGTTCTTCATCGTGATCCGAACGCGTTCACCCTGTTTCATCACGAGCTTGCCCGCATCGGCTCCGGCCATACCCCACACGTAACGATCTCCGGCTTGAATCAGTTCGATGTGATAGTCGCGGTCGGGTGACTTCGTCTCGAGGCGTGCGGATTCCGCGGGGCGGAGCGCGCTTTCGAGAACGAGTCGGCCATCTAGTTCCGAGATCGAACCACCCACGTCGGGATTCGAGAGCGTCAAGGCGTCGGCGCTGCGCAGGACCGTCGACGCGTATCCGTCGCGGCCCTCGACCTTTGCCACCACCGGCCACGTTCCCGACTTCACTGTCACGAGTACGTCGTAGCGCTGAGCCATTCCGACGATGATGGCGTCGGCAGGAGTCGGTTCCACGTCGTAACCGTCGGTGGCGACAATTGTCATTTCGTGACCGGCGACGGCAAATCGGTACGGAGTCTCGGCTGCCGCGTTGATGATTCGCAGTCGCAGGGTCGAACCAGGGGCCGCGGTCACCACAGCTGGATCGTTGGGCGGTCGCCCGTTGATCAAGTGCAATGGATACGCGATGTGCTGGGTCATGCCGCCGAGCACGTCGGAAGAACCGTGGCCGGCGCTCACCAACTGCTGTGCGACGGCCAGGTCGCCCTCGGTGTGCTCGACGGGTGTTGATGCGGCCCCGCCATGTCCGGCATGACCGCCGGCAATGGCCGGATTGAGTGCCATCAGTATGGAATCGGGCGTGGTGCCCAATCCGTCGACCCAGTCGTCGAGTACCAGAACGGCGTCGGCGTCGGCCCCGCTGGAGTCGTTCGGGTCTTCGACGATCATGGCCCCGAAGAGTCCACGATCGGCCTGTAGTCCGCTGTGCGAGTGGTACCAGTACGTTCCCGGATCCGGGGCGACGAAGTTGTAGTCGAAAGTCGAGTTCGCCGCGATGGGAGCTTGCGTGGTGGGTGCCGCGCCGTCCATGTCGTTGCGAATTCGAATTCCGTGCCAGTGCAGGGTGGTTTCGGCATCGAGACTGTTCTGGACGGAGACATTCACCCGGTCACCGGACTTCAGGCGAAGTTCCGGAGCCACCGCAGCGCCCCCGTACGTCCACGTGTTCACAAGGCGGCCACCGAGATCAACCGTCGAGAATCCGGCAGCCAGGGCAAATGCAGCGGTGGTTCCGTTCCAGGCTCGTGCCGACTCTGCAGCAGCAACTTCGGGGGCAGTGGGCAGAATGTAGTCGAGATCGGCAGTGGACGTCGGAGTTGCTGCAGTGGAACTGCATCCGGCGATCGTCCCCACTGCACCGAGTCCGAGTGCACCCGCGCCGAGCGCTCCCAAACTCAGGAAACGACGCCGGCCCATCACCACTCCGGATCCGGGACGACTCATCGGAGCACTTCTGGTGTGATCAACCCACTGACATCACCGACATTGCCCGAGATGTCCACGGAGCTGATCTGCTCACCGGTAGTTGCGTTGTAGCCCACGATCTTTTGCGGAGCGGAACCGTCGACCTCTGGTCCGGTGCCGAGTACGTAGAACGTGGCGCCGTCGACAGAGAAGGCTGTACTTCCGATATCGGTGAGACCGAGATCTGCGAGCGAGAGGCTCTTGATCGGGGCGAAGGTCGCCGCGTCGAAGAGATCGATCTTGACAATCGATCCACCGCGCGCGGAGTCCGGATGAATTGCGCTGTCGGTGTACTCGATTGCCAGACGTGTGGCGTCGGCGTTGATGACGTTCTCGGAGAAGCGGCCGGAATCCTGACCCGCGTTTCCGATGGGCTTGACGGCTTCCTTGGGCAGTCCGTTCGAGAAGTCGAAGACGAAGACGTCACCGTTTTCACTGACCAGCAACGCTTTCTGCGCGTCGGCAGCCCACGTGACCTTGCGAGCCGAGACGAAATCGTCGGGCAGCACCTTGGATCGGGCAGTCTCGGTGGGGACTCCGTCGTCGCTGATCGTGACTTGAAGGAGCTCACGGGTGTCCTCACACACGCTGTAGAGTTCGTGCCCGACCATCCAGGTGAACGGCCCACATCCGACGATCTGAAGAGCTCCGGTTGCTTCCTGCTTGTCCAAGTCGACAACGCGGATGCCGTACAGCCCGTCGTCCCAGGTGACAAAGAACTTGCCGTCGGAAGTCACGGCGTTGGAGCCGGGGCGGGAATGCACACGTGCGACGTCCGGGAGCATGACCTCGGCGGGCTCGAGCAGGTTGCCGGAGTAGGTGCTGACCGTGAAATCTGCTGCGCCGCGCGAACCTCGTGGACGCCACACCTCGGCGGCGATCACTGCCGGATCGTCGTCGGAGTCGCCGACAAATCCGTGGATGACGGGATCCCAGATGCCGGGTCCGACGGTGATGCGGCTCTCGGCCACACCGGTTTTCGGATCGATGACGTTGACGCTGAGTTCGAGTGCCCCGAAGCCGCCTTCGACGCCGAGGAGTCGGTCAGCGGCAATCGGAGTGATCGAGCCGACGTGCAGGGGTTCGGGAATGGTGTCCCCGATTTCCTGATCGTCGTGTCCGAGCGAAATGCCCTCGCCCGGGGCCGTGAACGGAACGGTGGGATAAGTGACATCACCTGCGCTGGAGGGTTCGTCGTTGTCGGACGAACTGCAACCGGCCAGCGCGAGCACAACGGTGAGGGGGAGTATCGCGACGGCAGGCCGGGCGAGTTTTCGGGTACGTGAGGTGCTCATGATCCGGCACCGACCTTGGGGCGTGCTGCCGGACGGGTCTGGCAGTCCTCACCGATGATGGGAGCCATGGTGCAGGTGTACGCCTGAGATTCGTCGGAGACGCACCAGATGATTTCCTGGTCGTAGCTGCCGGAAACCGGGTTGTACATCACTGCCTGCATATCCGGCTCGCCGCAGAAGGCGTTGGAACACGAAGGCGCACCGCAGCAGTCGTAGTAGGCGATCAGGTAGGTCTTTCCGGTATCGGGATTGGTGCAGCATCCAACCCAGAATTCGGCGCCGGGCTTACTGCCGGGCGCACACGTGGTGACACCGCCGCCGTTGCAAGCAGCGCAGGATGTGCCGTCCATGTTGCACCATCGCCAGTATTCACACTCGGCCGGATCCTTGCCGTCGTACACGGGGACAAGCGGTTCCGGGCCGGGCACCGGATCGGTAGGGGCGGCTTCTTGGGCAAACGCGGTGCGCGTGACCGGCAGAGTGCTGATCAGCGCAACGCCGGAAACACCCATGGTCCACTTACCGATTCGACTGATCATCGACCGCCGCGAGACGCGCTCGGAGAGCTTGCGACCGGTGCGACTGGTCAGGGAACCGCCTTGACCCGCCATCCATTCGGCCTGCGCTTGAACGGTTGCCTCGTCCACCGGATATCGGTTCTCTGTCATGTTGTGCTGTGGAAACGCATTGTCGTCCAACGATTTTCTCCTGATTCGTGAAAGGAACGAGCAGAATTGAGGGTGATCAGGCCGCACTGCCCGACTTAGCCTGCGCATGAAGGTGCTGGAGTGAGGGGGTGCCGGACTCTAGTGCGTTGAGCAGGCTCTCGACCTGGGCCATGTGGTTGCACAGGCCCTTTCCGCGAATCTTGCCGTGCTCGTCGAGAATCACGCCGTACGGAGTGGTACCCACTTGGTAGGCGATGCCGACGTCACGAGCGTCGATGTAGCTGAGCTCGGAACCGATCCCGCTGCCGGCCAGAAACTCTCGGTGCTCTTCCGGGGTTCCGTCGGAGATGATGACAACGTCGAGGTCGGATTCGGCTCTGGCCATGGCCCGCACGCCGGGAAGCAGGCTCTTGCAGGTCGAGCAACTCGGTGCCGTGAACAGCAGGAGCTGCGCCTTGTCGCGATGACCACCAACTCCGACGGTCCGCCCTTCCTGGTCGATCAAACCGGCAAACGACGGTCCCACCTGTTCGACCTTGGGGCCGGTATCCATCATTCGGGCACCGAGGGGGCCGAGACGTACCTGCACACGGCCGATTTCACGGGCGAGTGCGAGAACCATCAGGAACAGTACGGCCACGGCGATCACGAGAATCACGGTTGCTACGAGCAGAAAAGTAGTCATCGTAGAAGTCCTGCCTTTGCGCAGTCGGTGAATAGGGAGAAGGTCAAACGCCGTACCGAGACGTGGCGCCGGCGGCACGCAGTCGGACGGAGGCACTCGAGAGGTAGTCGTCGACCGGGCGCTTGCCGAAATGAACGACGGATCGGATCTGCGCGACGGCGACGCCCGCCAAAACCAGGAGGAGTGCGAGCGCGGCGGCCGTTGCCTGCACGCCCGCGCTCGCGGAGCTGCCGAGCACCACGATTACAAGTGACGCAGCGGCAAGGATTCCGGCACGTACCGCGTGGAACCATCCGATGCGCGGAATCTCGCCGATGCCGAATGCGAAGCATCCACAATCGAGGTCGCGTCGACCCCGCGCAAGGTTGACGACGAGGCCGACAAAGAACGACGCGAACATGAGTGTGGCAACGCCGGCCGCCCACTGCCGGGCAATGCCCGTCACGAGAAGTGCGCCCGCCACGGTCTCGGCGATGGGAAGTACCCGGGCCACCGGTCCTTCCAGTCCGTTCGGAAGGACCTTGTATCCACGTACGGAACGCAGAACACCGTCGTAGTCCGTCAGCTTGGGGATGCCGGCGAGCAGTAGGACAAACCCGATGATCGCCGATACGGCAGCGATGGTGAAGTCCATGATTCCTCCCTTTCAGGTCGGCAAGCGCTGGTGTGTGGGACACATCCTGCATCGGTGATGCGGCGAACATGCTTCGGAACCGATACGTCCGTGGGATTGGCAACTGGGAATGCGCAACGTGGGTGAGAATCGATATCTGTGCAGGTCAATCGGTTTCTTCGGCGCGGGACCGGCTTGGTGTAGCGCTGTGGAGGTACCCGGCGGAGTTGTCTCGGGCGCATGCATTCCCACTTGAATCGCGACTGCGCGCCACGGTGGAAACTGCGCGGAAACATATGCGGACTAACTTGACCGAAATCGGTGAATCGGATAACGGACGGACGGTGAGACATGGCCGTGACGGAGGCGTTGCGCGCGGCACTCGCGCGAGCACAGAGTGCGGATCAAGGCAGCGATCCGGTGTATTCGCCGTTGCGCGGTCTGGGGCGACGGCGGCTGACGCCGATCGATCTTCTCGGCCAATCGTTGTCTACCATTGCCCCGGCTACGGGAATGGTGTTCATCGCGCTGTGGATGATCACGTACAGCCCCGGGTACGCAGGTTTGGCTGCTATCGCCGCGACGACGTCGGCGGTCTTTCTGGTGGCACTCTGCATCACGCACTTCACCCGCAGGCTGGCGGCTTCCGGTTCGCTCTACAGTTTCGTTTTCCAAGGTACCGGAACACGAAGCGCGCTTTTGGTAGGAGCCGCGTTGGTCCTTGGATATCTCGGTATCTCGATATCGGTGTTCGCCCAAGCGGTTCCCAGTCTGTTGGACACGATTTCGCTCATCGGTACAAATGTCGGTGGTCCGTTCGCGACGGCAGTCGTGACCGTTGTGATTGCCCTCGCGGTTGCCTGGATAGCAGTGCGAGGTGTTCGGTTTGCCACCCGGGCGATTCTCGTGATCGAAAGCTGTTCTCTGATCTTGATCATCGCGGTGATGCTGGCAACCCGCACCGACACGACCACAACTGTGTCGTTGCCGAATCCGTCCTTGAGTGTGGTTCCGTTTCTGGCGATGCTGACTGTTCTGAGCATGGCCGGATTCGAGAGTGCAGCCTTCTTCGGGCCCGAGGCCAAGCGCCCGTTGATCACCGTCACACGCACAGTGCTGATTTCGCCGATCATCTGCGGGTCACTGTTCGTTTTCGCCGCGTGGGCGGCAATGACGGGGCACGGCGCAACCATCGTCGGCGCGTACTTCCAAGGGACGGCATCCGGTGCCAGCGCGGGGGTGGTGCTGGCAGTGAAGATCGGTATGACGTGCTCGTGGCTGGCGTGCACTCTCGGTTGCGCACAAGCGGGTTCGAGGCTGTTGTACTCCATGGGCATCGAACGGGTGCTGCCGTCGTCGCTCGCTCGGATGCACCGTCGTTTCCGAACCCCCTACATTGCGGTCCTCACGTTTGTCTCGGTCAGCACAGTTGGTGTTCTTCTGTTTTCCGATGCGGTGAGAGATGATTCGGGCTCTTTCGACGGAGTGGTGGAAATTGCCCTCGTCTGCGCGTACACGTTGGTGGCCTTCGCGTCCTGGAAGTTCTTGCACCGTATCGGCGAGCACACATCGGTGACCCGGCTGTGCACGCTGTCGGTCAGCGTCGCCGGGGCCGGGTTACTCGTGTACATCATTCTCGACGGTGTCGTCCACGGAATCTGGGCGTTGCCGTGTGCCGCTGGAGCGCTCGCAGTGTCCGGAGTGATCTGGAGTGCAATTCTCCGACGTGTGCGTCCTGAGAGTCTCACGGCGGTGGGGGCTTTCGACAGCCTCGAAACAGCGGACCTCCTGCCAGGGGCGGGCACACTTCTCATCGGCGACGACGGCCGACGCCGTCTGGTCCCGGATCGTTCTGCTACAGATGGTGACCTACCGGAGTGGGGCGAGTGAGCGCCGACCGCGCCACCACCGGTACCAGACCCGGCAAACGGACCAGCGAAGAATCGCACTTCAGTGGGCAGCAGCCCAAAGCGGTTCAAAAGGCACTCGGGATGCTCGAGGCAGTTGCGCATCTGGGACCGGGAACAACCGCGAAGGAGATCGCGACCTTCGCCGGGGTTCCCTCGGCCACTGCATATCGCATGCTGAATCTGTTGGTGGCAGAAGGATTCCTCGTCCGGGTGCCGGATCTATCCGGCTTTGCATTGGGTCGTCGTACGGCTGAGTTATCGCATGCTGCAACAACGAGTGGCCCGGCGCCGTCACTCCACGAACAAGTCGAAGACATGCGTACCCACACGAGATACGGACTGCATGTTGCGTCGTTCAACGCCGGGCGACTCCGATTCATCGACAAGGACCCCGATCACGAGATAATCGGGATAACGACTCTCTCGAAGAACATCCATGCAAATGCGTTGGGCAAACTCCTGCTGGCGTACGACGAGCGGCTTTTTGTCGATCTGGAGCTACGTCGACTCACCGAGTTCACGATCGGTGATCGTGACAAGCTGGCGGAGCAGTTGCGTTCGGTTCGATTGCAGGGGTTTGCATTCGAGAATCAGGAATCTCGGCTCGGGCGGTCGGCGCTGGCGGTGCCTATTCGCGATCGTGCCGACCTGGTGGCCGGCGGACTGTGTATCCAGGGTTCCTGTGAGCGTGTCACTGTGGAAGACCGAGAGTTGGTGGGCTTTCTGCTCGATTGCGCTCGGCGTCTCACCGGACTGATCTGAGGCGTCAGCGTAGACGGGTGGGTAATCCAGCGGTCATCAGGACAACCGACTCGGACGCATCGGCGATGCGGGCATTGAGCATACCGAGCAGGTCGCGAAAGAGCCGGCCGGACTTGGTTTCCGGAACAACTCCACTGCCGACTTCATTGGTGACCGCGACGATCGGGACAGGGCAGGACTTCCAGGCTGCCACCAACTGATCGATGTCTTCGCGAACCGCGGCGGTGTTGCCGTCCATCCAGACATCGCGGAAATTCATCCGTGCGGTCAGCCACGTGCCCAGACAGTCCAGCAGTACGGGTTCGGTTGCACTGTTCAGTATTTCGACTACATCGACCGTTTCGAGTGTTGTCCAGGTTGCCGGCCGCCGCGCGCGATGTGACGCGACCCGTTCCGTCCAGTCGGGATCGTCGTCGTCCGGATCTCCGGTGGCGATGTATGTGACGTGCCGGTACCCGGACAGTAGTGCTTCGGCGTAGGTGGACTTGCCCGACCGGGCGCCACCGGTAACCAGAGTGCGGCCAGGCGCCGGCGAGCCGATGTGCAGCGCTGCGCCGTCGAGAACTGTTCGTGCACCGGACTGGTGGAGTTCTGCGGACAGTTCGTGTTCGAGCGGGTTGTGGTGACCGAGGTGGACGGCCACGATGTCGGTTCGGTCTGTGACTGCGCCGACCTCACGCAGGGCGGCGACTGTCCGGGCGAAGCTGGGCAGATCGTGGTGCCCGGTGTCGTGATCGGTCTTGAACCCGAAGGTTTCTTCGAGGAAGAGGGCGTCGAACGAGGCGTTCGCGAGCTCGGCGATTGTTGACGGTGCGAGGGGGCCGGTATCGGTGGCCCAGAAGATGCGGGTACCGGCTTGGTCGGTGATGTCGTAGAGCAGGGTCGGAACTTCGTGTGTCGCTTCGAGAGTGCGAACGTCATACGTACCCAGCGTGATCGATTGGCCGGCGGCAAGCGGAGTGAAGGTGACCGGGTCGTGTGGCCCCACCCAGTCGCGGCAGAGATCAAGGGCGTCGGGTGGCCCGAGGATCTGCAGTGGTTCGGTGCGGCCGGCCCAGGACCGGAAGAGCAGCGCCATCGGACCGAGATGATCGGGATGCGAGTGAGTGAGCAGGATATGTTCGACTGCGGCGAGAGTGCGGCCGGATCGGGAAGCGGCGCGCGGCACTTCCGGACCGCAGTCGAGCAGGATTCGATTGTCCAGCAAGGCCGCTGTGTGACCTCGGACGGTGCCGCTTGCGAGCGCGGCGGTGCAGGATGTGCACTCGCAGAAGGGGTTGGGCCAACCGTCGGCGGCGCCGGTGCCCAGCATGAGTAGTTCCATCAGCGGTCGTCCTTCTCGCGGATCGGAACCACGACGGGTCCGCTCGGTCGATCGAGAACCTCGACGCGGGCGCCGTAGATCTCGCCGAGGAGATCGGACCGGAGAACGTCGACCGGTGGTCCGTCTGCCACCACGCGACCTCGATCGAGCAATACGATGCGCGATCCGTACTGGCCCGCGAGAGTGAGATCGTGCATCGCGGCAATCACGGTGATGTTGTCCGACAACCGCATTGTCTCCACCAGGTCGAGGACCTGCTGCTGGTGTCCGATGTCGAGGGCGCTGGTCGGCTCGTCGAGGAGCAGGACCTTCGGCTCCTGCGCGAGCGCGCGGGCCAGAACCACTCGCTGCAATTCGCCGCCGGACAGTTCGGTTGCCCGCCGATCGGCAAACTCCGTGAGGTCCAGGCGCTGAATGACGTTGTTGATCACCAGCCGATCGGCGGCGGTCTCCGTGCCGAAGCGTCGTAGATACGGAGTTCGACCGAGCGCAACGAGTTCGGTGACCGTTGCACCCTCCGGAACCACGGGCCGTTGTGGCATCAACGCGACAACTTGAGACATGGCTTTACGACCGGCATCTCGAGGGTTACGGCCGGAGACGGTGAGTTGGCCGGCAGACGGAATCAATCCGGCGAGTGCGTGCATCAGCGTCGTTTTTCCGGCGCCGTTCGGCCCCACGACGGCAACCCATTCACCTACTGCAACGTCGAGACCGATTCCGTCGACAACGTTGTTGCCACCCAGAACAACCCGAAGGTCGTGGCAGTGAACGGCAAACTCGGTCATGACGACACTCGGCTGCGGCGCAGGACAAGCAGGAAGAACGGAGCGCCGATCATGGCCGTCACCACGCCGATCGGAAGTTCGGCGGGGGACATCAATGATCGGGCGGCAACGTCGGTGAGGACGAGGAATGCAGCACCCAGCATCAGCGACAGCGGGAGAAGCAGGCGGTGTGAAGGTCCTGCCACCAGTCGAACGGCATGGGGAACAACAATTCCCACAAAGCCGATGAGACCGCTGGCGCTGACCACCGCTGCAGTTCCGAGTGTTGCCGCAAGGACCAGGACGAGCCGAGATCGGGCGGGATCCACGCCGAGGCTGGCCGCCTCGACGTCGCCGACAGCCATGACGTCGAGCACCCGTCGGTGAATCAGGATGACTGCCGAGGCGACAATCACGTACGGCAGTACAACAAGAACTTCCGACCATCCGTCCGTCGACAGACCGCCGAGCAACCACGAATAGACCTCGCGCAGTGAATCGTCGAACCGTTGCTGCACAAAAGTTTGGGCGGCGTTGGTGAAGGCGGCCACCGCAACGCCGGCCAGAATGATGACGACCGCGTTCTGGGCGCCGCCGATACTGCGGCCCAGAGCATAGGTGATGAACACGGCCAGAACGCCGCCGACAAAGGCGGCCATGGGGATTCCGAACATCCCCAGGGCGCCGCCGGAGACGATGGCCAATGTTGCACCCAGCCCGGCACCACTGGAAACGCCCAGAAGGTAGGGATCTGCCAACGGGTTTCGGAACACCCCTTGATACGCGGCACCCGCGACGGCCAGCATCGCTCCCACCAGCGCTCCCAGGACAACGCGGGGAAGTCGGATCTGCCAGAGGATTGCCTGCTGTTGAACGGTCAGTCCGGAATCGATGTCGACGCCCGGAATCCCGTCGAGCAGTTCGAGAATGACACGATCAGGGGTAAGGCCCGCCGGTCCCACCAGAATGCCGATCAACAGTGCCGCACACAGAATGAGTGCGGCACCGACCAGCGCGGTGGTTCGATGGTTCGCGAGACCGGCTTTGGGCATCAGAGAACTCAGGCCGTCGGAACCTGCGCCACAATCGCGGCGACAGCCTTCACCTGGTCGGTGACGCGCGGTCCCCATCGACTGGACAAGTCTTCGTCGAGAACATGGATCTGGTTGCCGGTCACTGCCGTCATTCCATTCCAACCGGGCCGCGCCGCAACAGCTTCCGCGGTGACACCGCAGCACTGCGAGTCCGCCAGGAAGATCAGATCAGGGTTGGCCTGAACCACGAACTCCGCCGACAGTTGCGGGTAATCGCCCTGAGCGGCCGCGTCGGCGATGCTCTTCATGCCGAACAGGCCGTAGATCTGGCCGATGAAACTTGTGCTCGTCACCGTGTAGAGCGACGAATCGAGTTCGTGGAAGTAGGTGAGGGGCTGCTGGCGGGCCGGAACACTTGCCACTGCTGCGTCGATTTCGGTGCGCATGTCACTGACCACCTCGGCGCCTTGGTCCTCGTGGCCGGTTGCGGTCGCGACGCGCTCGATCTGTGCGTAGACGTCGTCGATGCTCGTTGCCGCCGGCAGCAAAAGCGTCGGTACCTTTGCCTTCTGAAGCCCGGACACAAGATCGTTCATGTCGTCTGACGCGATAACCAGATCGGGTGCGTAGCCGAGGATGGCTTCGACGTTGGGGGAGAAGCCGGACAGATCGGTGACCGGGATACCGGCCGGGTAGTCGGACTGGTTGTCGACTGCCTTGACCTGATCGCCCGCACCGACGGCCCAGAGCGTCTCGGTGGCGCTGGGGCTGAGCGAGACGATCGACGTCGGTCGCGACTCGATTGTGATGTCGGTGCTGGAGCCGGTGGGACCGGATTCCACCGTCACGGGGAATACGCCGTCGGAGACCGCCGATGCGGTGGGGGCGTCGGAGGTGGTGGAACTGCTGCAGGCTCCGGCCAGCAGCGCCGTACTCACCGCCAGCGCCGCAAAGATCGATCGGAACGTGCGTGTCGGCCGAATACTCACAGCCACCCCTCCATCAGTGCGGAGAAAGTCGACATGCGGCACGGCCGGAGGGCTGGGCTGCACGAGCGTCCTTCGTCCGAGGACCATCGTGTCGCCACGAGACTGGGTGACCTGACTCGTTCATCCGCGGGTACGCGGACGACTTCACAGTTGCGTCGACAGTGCCGGGCTCTCACCGGACTTCACAAGCAGCGTGGCACCCCGGAAATCCGGGGCATCTGCACTTTACAGGGGCGGTCTCTCTTGACTCGAGCGGCAAAGGCACGGTAAACATCTATTCCACTAATGAACTAGTGAAAGGGTTCGGATGATCGACTTCCGTATCGACCGCCGATCCGGCATACCCACCTACGTGCAATTGGTCGTGCAGGTGAAGCAGGCACTGCGGCTCGGCGACCTACAGGTCGGTGACCGTCTGCCTACCGCCAAGGATGTTGTGGGCGCTCTTGCCATCAACCCCAACACTGTTCTGAAGGCCTACAAGGAACTCGAGCGAGACGGTCTTGTCGCGCCGCGGCCGGGGTTGGGGACGTTCGTGATCAAGTCGCTCGCGAAGCCGGGCATGGTGGAGAACTCCGCTCTGCGGGCAGAGCTTTCTCGGTGGGTGCGTGACGCGGTGGCCGCTGGTCTCGAGCGCACCGATATCGAGGCACTTGTCGACATGGAACTCGAGCGTGAGTTCATCGAATCTGATTTGTTCGAGATTGAGGGGGAGACATCGTGACCGAGCAAGAATCAGTGCTCACCATGGCAGACGTGGACAAGCGCTTCGGGCGCAAGAAGGTGCTCGACGCATGCACCTTCGAAGTCGAGGCCGGGAGCATCACCGCCCTGGTCGGCGTCAACGGTGCAGGCAAGTCCACACTCATGTCCCTGGCGGTGGGATTGACGACGCCGGATCATGGTGCGATTTCCGTGCTTGGCGCCACTCCGAGTCGCGACGGCATCAGTCCGGGCCTGGCCTATCTGGCGCAGCACAAGCCGCTGTATCCGAAATTCACTGTTGCGGAACTACTTCGGTTTGGCGCCTACACCAACGACAATTGGGATGCGAAGTACGCGCTCGGCCTCGTGGAACGTGCCGACATTTCACTCGACGCGAAGGCCAAGACGCTCTCTCCCGGTCAACGAACCAGGGTGGCACTGGCTTTGGCGCTCGGACGCAGACCGAGGCTCTTGCTTCTCGACGAACCGCTGGCAGATCTGGACCCGATCGCACGGCGAGCAGTGGCTTCATCGCTCCTCGAAGATGTCGCCGAATACGGAACCACGGTATTGCTGTCCTCGCACATCATTTCCGAACTGGCCGACGTCTCGGACAGGTTACTTCTTCTCGGCAACGGAAATGCTCGACTCTCCGGATCGTTGGATGAATTGGTCTCTGCCCATTACGTATTGGTTGGAGACGGCGATCCGTCGGACGTGGTGGGTGTCGGCACTGTTGTCCATACAGATAAAGGACTCCGCCGGAATTCACACCTCGTCGAGGGGCGTCGGCCGAAGGAACGACCGGGCTGGACGCTCGACGATGCAACTCTGGACGATTTGGTGCTCGGGCATTTGAGCGCGGAAGCGAAGGTGCCGGCATGATCTGGGTAACCTGGCGTCATCATCGGACGTCGCTTGTAGTCTCCTTGGGAATCATTGCAGCGCTGTCTCTTGCAGCACTAGTCAGTGGGATTGTGGTCAAACGCGATCCTTATGCTGACGCTTTCGGGTCAATGGGATGTTTCGGTGCTGACGTCGGTGCCGTCTGTCTGGCCGCAACGACGCTCACTGCAGTGACAATTATCGCGACGATGCTGCCGGTGCTTCTAGGGGCGCTGGTTGGCGTGACGGTCTTTTCTCGCGACATCGAGCAACGCACGCATGTTCTGGGGTTAACCCAATCCGTAAGCCGGGTGCGCTGGTTCTGGAGCAGAGTCCTGGTGGTTTTTGTACCGGTGACTGCTGCTGCGACGTTGCTCGGCTTTGTGCTCGAGTGGACCCGAATACCAGGCGAAGGTCGTAATTACGCAATGGTGGTCGGCCGTTCGATGTCCCCCTACTACTCGAACCTGTCCTATCCGATCTTCCAGTCCAGTGGATTGGCCTTGGGTGCTTACACATTCATGGCGTTGGTGCTCGGGGCGGCTCTTGCCTTGCTGGTGCGGAGTTCGATCGGTGCAATGGCGCTGACGATTGCCGGCGCAGTCACCGTTCTGGCGCTGTTTCAATTTGTCGCCAGGCCCCACTATGCGCCGTTGAGTGTCGACGTAACTCCCATCAATGGGTCAGTTACCTACACGGCTACGGAGGGTGGTTCTTTTCCCGGAGTGAGTTGGGACATCGACGAGGGATACGTCGATATTCGCGGCAATTTCGTGGACGTTCGCTACGACGAGTGCACGTGGGGTGGATCGGGCGACGAGAACCCGTACGACCAGCTTCCCGAGGAGACAGGTGCCGAGTACTCGCTCCGGATAGATGAACTAGAGGCGCAGCGGGACCGGGAGATGGAGGTCTGCCTGCAAGGACAGGGCGTCGACCACCGTGAGATCCGCTACCATTCGGCCGATCAGTTCCGGCGTTTCCAGTTGACGGAAGCAGCTCTGGCACTGGTTCTTTCAGGAATCTTCATGATCCCGGCGCTCTGGGGACTGCGACGCCTCAAGCCGTAACCATCAGCTGGTGACCGGTGCGACGGCCAGCTGATTGATATTCGCGCCGGTCATCGAGCAACCTTTGGTGGGGTAGGGGAGGAACACCGCATCGTAGGAGTTGGGCGGATACACCCGTAGTCCCGCGACGTCGGTGACACCGCACTGGTCGGCCGGATAGTTCTCGACGTTGGTGGCGCGAACCAAGGCGGTTCCGGTGGAACCCGGTGCGAGGGAGACCGCAGATCCGGATCCCGTGCGCGTTGCCGCTGCGCCCACTTCATTGCCGTCCGCGCCGGTTACGTAGGAAACGCCGGGGAACCCGTCGAGGGTGCAGGTTCGTGTGCTGGTGTTGGTGAAGACCACCGGTAGTTCGGTGGAACCGGCGGCGCCGCTTGCCTGTCCAAGGGTCACGCTCAGTTCTGCGACCGTGCAGTTCTCGGGACTGACCTGCGTGCTTGATGCAGCCGAATGGGTTGCGTGTGTTGTTGTTGCCGGACTCGGGCCGGGCGCTGCGGACGTGGGCTGCGCTGAGGTAGTGGTGGAAACGGTAGTGCTCGTGGCCGTGTCCGAACTGTCGGATCCGCAACCGCTGACGAGGGCAATTGCCATCAGCGGTGCCGCGAGGACGACGATCCGACGTATTACTGTGGGATTCATGGTTCGTTCCTCCGGCCAGCCGACATGTGTGTCCGGTATATCCGAATCTGGGCTGGGATGTGCGGGAATGCGGCAAGTGAGTGCGCTACTTCACCCGACGAACGTGAGGAGATTCGATGCCGACAGTTCCGGACGCGAGGCCTGATCCTGACCCTCGAGACATCAAGCGTTGGCGACGCTATCTTGCCGACGAAAGGGCCGAAGCCGCCGTGTATCGCGACCTCGCGGGTCGGCGGACCGGAGAGGAACGCGAGATCCTCCTTGCACTCGCCGAAGCGGAGGGTCGGCATGAAGCGCACTGGCGCGCCCTCCTCGGCGAACATGTCGGTAAGCCGATGCCCGGCGACATACGCACTCGTATCCTCGGGTTCCTCGCCCGCCGATTCGGTTCGGTCTTCGTTCTTGCGCTTGCTCAACGCGCGGAGACCAGATCGCCTTACCCGAACGACGCCGATGCAACTGCCTCGATGGGTGCCGACGAAAAGATTCACGAGGAAGTGGTGCGCGCGCTGGCGACTCGAGGGCGCAATCGGCTGTCGGGGACCTTCCGTGCGGCTGTGTTCGGCGCAAACGACGGTCTGGTGAGTAACTTGGCCCTGGTTCTCGGTATCAGTGGCAGCGGCGTCTCGAATCAGATCGTGTTGCTTACCGGTATGGCCGGATTACTTGCTGGCGCACTGTCGATGGGCGCCGGTGAATACGTTTCGGTCCGCTCGCAACGTGAATTGTTGGAGGCATCCACTCCGGGGGCCGACGCGCGCGACGCCGTCGGATTGCTCGACGTCGACGCCAACGAGTTGGCTCTGGTGTACCGGGCCCGCGGCATGACGGCAGAAGAAGCCGAAGTGAGAGCGGCGGACGTACTGAAGCACAACAACTTCGGTACGACGGAAGTCGAAGACACCCACGAGTCTGTCGGCACCGGATTGGGTGCTGCGGCCGCCAGTTTCTGTTTCTTTGCCTCCGGCGCAATCATTCCCGTGTTGCCTTACCTGTTCGGGCTGGAAGGTGTGACGGCGCTGATCGTGGCTTCGGTTCTGGTGGGTATTGCCCTGCTGAGCACCGGCATTGTCGTGGGACTGCTCTCCGGCGGTCCGCCTTTCAAGCGGGCTCTACGCCAACTCGCGATCGGTTACGGCGCTGCGGCGGCAACGTATCTACTCGGAATGCTGTTCGGGACATCGCTGTAGAGCACCGGCTCCGAGACCGTACGATCTCGGAGCCGGTGTAATAGGTTCGCTACAGGTCTCGCGCCAGCGCGCGGCCCGCCGCGCGGCCCGAGAAGATGCAACCGCCGAGGAAGGTTCCCTCCAGAGCGCTGTACCCGTGGACACCGCCGCCGCCGAAGCCGGCAACCTCGCCCGCTGCGTAAAGCCCGTCGAAGACGCTGCCGTCGGCCTTGATGACCTGCGAATCCAGATTGGTTTCCAAGCCGCCGAGGGTCTTTCGAGTGAGCAGGTGCAACCGGACTGCGATCAGGGGGCCGTTCTTCGGGTCCAGAATCTTGTGCGGCGCAACAACGCGCACGATTTTGTCGGCCAGCAGATTACGGGCACCGTGGATAGCGGTGACCTGGAAATCCTTGCTGTACTTGTTGTCCACCTCGCGGTCGCGGGCGATCATTTCGCGCTCGATGTCCTCGAAATCGAGTAGCGGTGTATCCGTCAGGGCATTCATGCCGTCGACCAGATCGCGAAGGTTGTTGCGCACCACGAAGTCCGCGCCCTTCTGTTTGAAGGCTTCGACGGGGCCGGGTGCACCCTTCTTGATGCGTTCGAGGAGGAGCTTGAAATCACGATTGGTGAAGTCCGGATTCTGTTCCGAACCGGAGAGCGCAAATTCCTTCTCGATGATTTTCTGATCGAGAATGAACCACGTGTACTCGTGACCGCTGTCGAGGATGTACTTGAAGGTTCCCATCGTGTCGAAACCGGGAAAGTTGGGCACCGGTAGACGTTTTCCGGTGGCATCGAACCACATCGACGACGGGCCGGGGATGATGCGGATTCCGTGGTTCGGCCAGATGGGGTTCCAGTTCTGGATTCCTTCTGTGTAGTGCCACATACGGTCGCGGTTGACGATGTTGCCGCCGGCCGACTCGGTGATCTCGAGCATGCGGCCGTCGACGTGGGCAGGTACGCCGGTGAGCATGTGATCGGGAGCCTTGCCGAGGCGCTCGGGCCAATTCTTCTTCACCAGTTCGTAATTGCCGCCGATGCCGCCGGAGGTGACAACAACTGCCTGCGCGGCGAATTCGAATTCGCCGACCGGGGTACGGGAACTCTCTACTCCACGAAGGGTGTTCGAAGGTTCGAGAACGGTACCCCGAACGCCGGTGACAGCACCGTCGGTGACGACCAGTTGGTCTACCTGATGGCGGTGCTTGAACGTGACCAGTCCGCGTTTCTGGGCGGCAATGACCTTGGTCAGGAAGACATCGAGGACTCCGGGGCCAGTTCCCCAGGTGAGATGGAATCGGGGGACTGAGTTACCGTGCCCGAGAGCCATTCCGCGTCCGCGTTCGGCCCAGCCGACGTTGGGCATCAGACGAAGCCCCAGATCGTGCAGGTACTGGCGCTTGTCGCCGGCCGCGAATTCGACGTACGCCTTGGCCCATTGGCGGGGCCAGTGGTCTTCGCGATCACGGTCGAAGGCCGCGGTACCCATCCAGTCCTGCATGGCGAGGTCGAGCGAGTCCTTGATGCCGAGTCGGCGTTGTTCCGGACTGTTGACAAGGAACAGTCCGCCGAGTGACCAGAACGCCTGAGCGCCGAGGTTGGCTGCATTTTCCTGTTCCACGACAAGGACTTTGCGTCCTGCCCGGGTCAGTTCGTACGTGGCGACGAGGCCGGCAAGTCCGGCCCCGACAACGATGACGTCAGCATGTTCGCTCATGAGAACTCCTCTGATGATGGGTGGGGCGGGATTGGTTCGGTGTAGGACAGCAGGATTCGAGTAAAGATGTCTCGGCGAAGGGCAAACGCAGCGTCGGTGTCGGGATCGACGAGGCACTGGACGCTGGTGCCGTCGTGAACGGCGACGAGAGCGCGGCCCACTGCGGTCGGGTCTCCCACGATGCGCCGTCCGACGTCGCCGAGTGCGGACTCCACCAGGGGAAGCAGGGTGTGGAGTATCGCGTCTTCGCGGTCGGCCAATGCGGTTCGCAGTGCGTCGTTGCGGAGTGCGTGCGCTGTGAACTCGGCATTGATCCGATACCACTGGGGGTCAACCGGGACCACGGAAACAATGCGTGCGACGACGGCAGTCATGTCGAGCGACTCGGTGGTGATTGCGGCAGTGGCAGACCTCAGATCGGAGAGCATCGCCGCAGACCGTTGTTCCCACATGGCAAAGAACAGTTGATCGAGGGAGTCGAAGTTGGAGTAGAAGGCGCCACGTGAGTATCCGCCTCGTTCGCAGATCTGCTCGACGGTTGCGTGCCCGAATCCCTGGTCGCCAAAAACATCGGCTGCGGCGTCGAGCAGTCGCTGCCGCGTTTGACCTCGACGTTTTGTGACACGTTTCGCGGGGGAGGTGTCTACATCCGTCATCCGTACCTCCTTGATGCTGGTTTCCCAAACGATACATTGATGTATCCGATGCGGTGGCGTATCGGAAAATTTGCGTATGTCCGGAATTTCTATTTATATCTAGAAAATTTGGAAGATTAGCGAATACTGCTATGTGCGCCGTGGCAGAAGGTAATAATCCTCGTGATTTCAACCCTGTTGTCAGGGGCATTCGAACGGTCTAATGAAGTGTTTGCCCCTGTCTGTTGAAGTCGATCCGAAGGAACTGCCATGTCCTTGCGTTTCCATTGGTACTTGCCCACTTATGGCGATTCCCGCAATCTGATGGCCGGTGGCCACGGCAGCGGCATGTCCGGAGATCGACCGGCAACGCTGAAGTACCTCAACCAGATCGGCGCAGCGGCTGAGGCCAACGGCTTCGAGGCTGTCCTCACTCCCACGGGAGCCTGGTGCGAGGATGCCTGGCTGACGACGGCGATGATGATCGACACCACCGAAACCCTCAAGTTCCTCGTCGCCCTGCGGCCCGGCCTGACGAGTCCGACGTTGGCCGCTCAGATGGCAGCAACGTTCCAGTGGCAATCCGGCGGACGGTTGCTCCTGAACGTCGTGACCGGCGGCGAGGACTACGAGCAGCGGACGTTCGGCGACTTCCTGGACAAGAATCAGCGCTACGCGCGTTGTGGCGAGTACCTCGACGTCGTCCGTCAGCTGTGGGCAGGCAACGGTCCGGTCGATTTTTCCGGCGAGTACGTCAGCGTGGAAAATGCTGAGCTGCACCGCCTTCCGGACCCGGTTCCGCCCATCTTCTTCGGCGGATCGTCACCGGCCGCGGGAACCGTCGCTTCGCGTTTTGCCGACACCTATCTCACCTGGGGCGAAACGCCTTCTGCGGTTGCCGCGAAAATTGCGTGGATCAGGGACTTGGCGGAGATTCAGGGACGGCGGCTCGACTACGGAATTCGCTTGCACGTCATCAGTCGTGACACGAGTGAAGAAGCCTGGGCCGAGGCCGATCGCCTGCTCGGCGCGCTGGATCCCGCGACAGTGGAACGTGCGCAAGCGAACCTTGCGCGGTCGAATTCCGAGGGCCAACGCCTGATGAACGAATTGCACGGCGGTGGATCCGCATACCGAGAAGGTATCGGTGCTCGATCGCTGGAAATTGCGCCAAACCTGTGGACGGGAGTCGGATTGGTGCGCGGTGGCGCGGGTACCGCCCTGGTCGGCTCACACGAAGAAGTTGCGGACAGGATCGCGGAGTACGCGGCAATCGGGTTGGACCACTTCATCTTGTCTGGCTATCCGCATCTCGAGGAGACCTACCAGTTCGGCGAGGGAGTTCGTCCCATCCTCGAGCGTCGTGGTCTGGTTCGGGGTGGAGCGACGACTCGGGTGTAACCCCGGGGTAGGACATTGGTCCTGAGTCTTCCTTCGTTGGTTGCAACTTCGGCGATTCGAACGACCCCGGCAGTGCGGGTGGTTCTACCCTGTGCTGATTGTCGTGGAACGTGATCGAGAGGGAAGTCAATGCTGACGCAGGGGCGAAGTGCAGTTCGTCGAGTGGTCGGGGCCGTCGCAGTTGGAGCAGCAGCGGTCGGCGGCGCGGTACTGATCAACCCGGCAGTCGCGTCGGCGGCAACCGCCGCACCCGACGTGTCGTACTCGGTTGCCGGCAACGATCTGACATTGACGGTGCGCAACACAAACACGTCACTGACGTCGTGGTGCCAGGCGTTCGTGTTGAATGTGGCGGACGCGGCGGCGGTTGCCGAGAACCCCGACAAGCTACTCGATCCGAATGTTGTTGTTTACCCCGATGTTTCGAATCCATCCTCGCTGTGGGGTGTCGGTGTGGGAGGTACCGCCACCACGACCGCGCCTCTTCCGGACGGTACGTACGCCGTCATTGGTGGATGCATCGACATCCTCGACGGAAGTGGACTCACCCCGACGGTCGGCACTCCCACAGTGGTTGTCGTCGGCGGTCCCCTCAGTGGCATCAATACCGGTAGTCTCACAGGACTATTCGGCAGCTGATCGGGGACGATGATGGCCACACGTGGATTCACCAGGATTCTCGGCGGAATTGCACTGGCGTCCGCTGCCGCGATCGGAATGGCATTCCTGACGCCGGCAACTGCGTCGGCGGAGCGGGTTGTGTTACCGCCCCCGCTTTCGGTGAGTGTGTCCGGGAACAGCATCACGTTCACCATCAAGAATCCGAATCCGCGACTGAGTCTGATCAACTGCACGCCGGCGATTGTCGATATAAAGAATCTGCCTGCCGTCATCAGTGACCCGGCGTCGTTGCTCGATCCCGGTGTCCTTGTCTATCCCCAGGTTACGAACATCGGCGATCTGTTCGGAGTCCTTCCACAGCGAGAGCTGACCAAGACCGTCACGGATATCCCCAACGGTGTCTACGCGGTTGTCGGTGCCTGCGTGTTCATTCCGAGTCTCATACCGCCGATCACAACACTTCCGGCGATAAGCTTGCCCGAGGTGGTTGTTGTCGGTGGATTCTTCGAGGGCCTGGGAACGGGAAGTGTCTCAGGTTCTTTGGAGGGTCTCGGATTCGAGAGTCTCAACGATCTGATCGATGCGTGGGAGAGGATCTCGACCGGTAGTAGCTCGGGTAGTGGCAACGGCAGCACCGTCAATACCGGCAGCAACAGCGAGAGCCTCGGTACCAATCTCGGGAGCTTCGACTTTCAAGGTGGTTCGGGCATCGATGTAGTAGTACCTACCTCGTAGCGAATTCAGTTTCGCGCGCGATGGCGTCGTACCGCGTCTCGATTCGAACAGGTGGGGGAGCAGTACCGTTGCCTGCCGTTGCGTGAGGTGTCTGCGTAGATATTGGTGCACTCGTCGAGGGAGCATCGCCCAAGGCGGTGCATTCCGCGGCCCACGAGGTGTAGCGCCGTCCCCACCGAGAACAGGGCTTTCAAGACCTCGGCAAGCGACTGCTGCGGATCGCGGTAATGCAGATGCCAGCCGTCGCCCGCGTGATTGGTCATGCGTGGGTAGGCCGACGCTTGCTCCAACATGACGTTCACAAGTTCGGCGCGGCCCTCCTCGTCGGTGAGGTCGACGATTTTCGACCACTCGGTCAGAAGGTCGAGAGTTTCGCCCAGGTCTTTCTCGGCGATGGGGAAATCGAGAATGATACCCGCGTCGACGCAGCGTTCGACGAGTTCGTCGAGTGTCCGGGGATGGCGATTGGCCAGGTCGGCAGCCAAAGTCACCGCATATTCTCCGTAAGGGTTGAGATGCATAATGCCATTACATCATGGTTGTCGTATGAAGAAAACAGAACTTGCCAGCGTCCAGTGCATCCACCGGTGGGAAATCGAATCGCGTCATCGGACCAGCGAAGGGACTGTCACCTACCTGCGCTGCCACTGCGGGTCGTGGCAAACCCTGCTCACCGAATGGATGTCGGGGGGTACTGGCTCAGCCATATCGGCACCGACAAAGGCGCGGTCCAGGCCGCGATCGAATGCGCCGGTTAGTCGGCGCGTTCGGGTTAGTGTGCCGACATGGGCTTCTCGTTGACCTTCATGCGCATCAAGCAGGACGAGCAGGTTGATGCCGACCGCGGCGGCGTCGCCGACTTCCTCGAACGGCGTGGCCTGCAACTCGTTGCGGGCCGGTACGGAGGAGAGATCTTCGATCTCGACGGCAACCCTCTGAGCTTCGACGGTCGTTTCTCTGACCTGTACCTCGACCCACTGGACAAGAGTGATCCTTTGAGTGGCGGTATCTTTCATGCCAGCCTTACCGGTGCAGAGTGCGAGTTCATCTACGAACTGTGTGTCGCTGCCGGTTTTATGATCGTCAACCCCTCTGGTGATCCGACGTTTCTTGTGCCGCAGCGCAACCACGCGCCCGAAGATCTTCCGGAACTCGACGACGTGGCTTGGGTGGAGAGCGCCGCCGAACTTTTACAGGCCCTCACCGGGAGCTTCGACGAGTTCCGCGCGTATCGGAATAAAGTGCTCTCGCAGTACCCAGATCCCGGCAGAAAGCGCCTATAGCGTCAAAATCCAAGTGTCGCTGCCTCCGTCGAGGTGCCAATCCTGTCGCGGGCCATCCCATTCGCGTGCGACATCCGTGAGCCAGATGGTGGTGTCGGGGTCCCATCCGCCCATGACTGTGGCGGTCTCGGCGTCGACGTGAAGTACCCGCGTCGCGCTGCTGAGATAACCCAAAACCGTGAGGTGCACGGCGTCCCACTCATTCGCGACACGCTCCCAATCGGGGATGACCCACCGACCGTCGCGGCCGGTGGTCTGGAACCACACATGTCGGCGGGATGCGGTGACCTCAAGCGGATACTCACTGCATAGCAAGATCCAGTCCTCGTCCGAACGAACCTCGAACGTCCGCCCGGCCCCACGGACCGGTATCGCGATCGCTTGCTTCCACCCGAAGCCGTCTTCCTCGAGGCCCAACCCGGCAGGAAGTCGACCGACAGTCTTGATAAGTCCGAGGGGAATTGACCACCATGTTCCGCCCCAACTGGCGTTGGGGTCACGTGGGCGTTCCCGCGCGGCGCGTTCTTCTTCGGCGCGTTCCTTGGCTGCCCACTGGCGCAGTGTTTGTCGCGGATATTTCGGTAGTGGTGGCCAGGCATTGGCCGATCGCCAGTCGATGGCCCACTGCTCGGTCCGGCGAGACTCCTTGAACCACTCCATGATCGGGGACGTCGCAATTCGTTCGGCAATGTCGGCGAGGGCTGATCGGATGATCGGGTGGCCCGCGAGCAAGTCAGCACCGTCCGGTTCCTGCCAGTACATGGCAGAGTTCACCGATCGTCCCAGAGCGGTCAGTATCTGCGTGGTGTCGAGGCCGGACAGATCGAGCGACGCAAGGGCCGCGGAGAGTTGCTCCAGCAATGAGACAGGGAAGGGTTCGGCGTCGTCCACCCATGGCGCGGGAACGAGAATCCCCTCACTTGTTTTCTCGACACCGTGGGAGAGCCGGAAGATTGCGCTAGCAATGTCCGGTTCCAACTCCCTGGCAAGTTCGAGGCACAAACGTCGCCCTCGTGGCCCTTCCAGGATCGATTCCACATGTGGGGTCATCTGGCTACCTTTGCATCGCGTCGATATTGCGCTTACTAGTTCTCTCTAGGACACGCCCTAGATGACGGCATATTCGGCTAGTCGACTTGTACCGTCGATGGGCATGGACCCCGTACGCAATCCATATGCACCTGGCGCCGGCCAACGGCCGCCGGAACTGGCCGGTCGAGACAAGCAGATAGACGCGTTCGACGTCGTGCTCGAGCGCATCGCACGCGGACGACCCGAACGCAGTGTTGTCCTGACCGGACTCCGCGGTGTGGGGAAGACCGTACTGCTGAACCAGCTCCGATCGGCGGCAATCTCGAAGAGTTGGGGGACGGGCAAGATCGAGGCTCGCCCTGATCAAGATCTACGACGCCCACTGTCGTCCGCCCTGCACATGGCTGTTCGGGAGATCGCTGTCTCGCATCGCGATCCCGAGCGGGTCGAGCAGTTTCTCGGTGTCCTGAAATCGTTTGCGCTCCGGGCGACCGCAGACAAGGGGATGCGTGAGCGGTGGCAGCCCGGAATAGACGCGCCGGCGTTGAAGGGGCGGGCCGACAGTGGCGACATCGAAATCGACTTGGTCGAACTGCTGATGGATGCGTCGTCGCTGGCGCGGGACGTCGGTGTCGGTATCGCGATTTTCATCGACGAAATGCAGGACCTCGGTGCGGCGGATGTTTCGGCGATCTGTGGCGCTTGCCACGAATTGAGTCAGGATGCAGCGCCTTTGATCGTGGTGGGAGCGGGCCTTCCGCACCTGCCTGCGGTGCTGTCCGCGTCGAAAAGCTACTCGGAGCGGCTGTTCAGCTACCACCGGATCGATCGACTCGAACGCGGTGCAGCGGACCAGGCGTTGATCGCACCCGCCGCGCGTGAGGACGTCGAGTTCACGGACGCAGCACTCGACGCTCTGTACGACGCGGCGGACGGCTATCCGTATTTTGTTCAGGCCTACGGCAAAGCCACGTGGGATGTGGCCGCATCGAGTCCGATTACGAAAGATGATGTGCGGGTGGGTGCTCCGACAGCTGAAGAGGAATTGGCGGTCGGGTTCTTCGGATCACGTTATGAGAGAGCAACTCCGGCAGAGCGGGAGTACATGCGTGCCATGGCAGACCTGTCCGGTGACGATGGGCCGGTGGCGACGGCAGCGATCGCGGTGGAACTCGGACGCAAGCCCGCGTCGTTGTCGCCGGCGCGTGACGGACTGATCAAGAAAGGCCTGATCTACTCCGCGGAGCGCGGGTCGATCGGATTCACGGTGCCGCACTTCGGCCGCTACTTGCGTGGGCAGGCAGAGTGAACGCCCTCGAGACGGCCTGGGATCGGGTTACGGCGATCAGTCCTGCTCCGCAAACCTGGGTGGTTCCGCTGGCCGCACTTGTTGCTGTGGTGATTGTCCTCGAACCACACCTGTGGCGGGTTGCCCGCAACGTCGTGACCATCGCGCACGAGGGCGCTCACCTGATTGTTGCCGTCCTGGTCGGTCGACGGTTGAAAGGTCTTCGGCTGCACTCGGATACGTCGGGGGTTGCTATCTCGTCGGGTAAACCGACCGGATTCGGCGTCGTCGTGATGACGTTCGCGGGCTATGTGGGTCCGTCGATTCTCGGACTGGGAGCGGCCGCCTTGCTGGGTGCGCAACGGGCCGTGTTGGTGCTGTGGATCGGACTGTTTGTTGTTGCGGTCATGATGGTGTTGATCCGCAATCTCTACGGAGTGTTCTCGCTTGCCGTTGTCGGGGCAGCGCTGTTTGCTCTCGTGTGGTGGGGAACGGCGGAACTGCAGGTGGCCGCCGCATACTTCTTGACGCTCTTCCTGCTGTTTGCCGGACCTCGCCCTGTTGTGGAACTGCAGCGTCAGCGCAGTCGCCGCGGCGGAGCGCCGGATTCCGACGCCGATCAACTGGCCAGACTCTCGCCGATACCCGCGATCGTGTGGGTTGGCTTGTTCTTCGTGGTGAACGTGGGAGTGCTGGCTGTCGGCGGTTGGTGGATCCTGCGCCCAGTGGGTGCTTGAGCGTCGATTGAACTATCTACAGGTATCTAGCTAGTGAGCTAGATACCTGTAGATATTCATCACGCGATGTCTTCCTCGTCGCCTGCGGCTACCTTCTGCAGGCCTCGGTAAGCGTCGTTGGCACTCTGGCGACCGGCGATGACCGCCTCGACCTCCGCCGCAATCGGCATGTCCACGCCGTACTCACGGGCCAGAGCCATGACCGTCGGCGCAGTCTTCACACCCTCGGCTACCTGACCCAGCTTCTCGACGGCTTCCTCGACCGTCAGTCCCTGCGCGAGCGCTTCGCCCACTCGGCGGTTGCGGGAGGTGGGAGCCATGCAGGTGGCAATCAAATCGCCGACACCGGTCAAGCCGGCAAATGTTCGCGGATTGGCGCCCATCGCTTCGCCCATCCGGGTCATCTCTGCGAGTCCACGAGCCAACACCATGGCGCGGGTGTTGTCGCCGACGCCCAGACCGTCAGCCATCCCGGACGCAATCGCGACGATGTTCTTGAGGACGCCGCCGAGTTCGCACCCCAGAACGTCGGTGTTGCGGTAGACGCGGAACACCGACGAGGCAAAGAGCGGCTGCAGTGCTGCAGCAACGCGGTCGTCCTGCGTCGCGACGACGGAGGCGGCGGCCATGCCGTCGACAATCTCCTTGGCGATATTGGGTCCGGCCAGAAGCCCGACGGGATGGCCGGGCAGGCACTCGGCGATCACTTCGGTGGGTCGCTGGCGAGTTCCGGGTTCCAGGCCCTTGGCGAGGGACAGGATCGGGACCCACGCGCGAACCTCGTTGGAGATCTCGGTAAGTGTGGAACGTACGGCATGCGACGGAACGCCACAGACCAGGACGTCGGCCTCACGTGCCGCCTGGACCAGGTCGGATGTCGCTTTCAGGTCTTTCGGAAGCCTGCGCTCACCGAGGTACCTGCTGTTGGTGCGCTGCGAGTTGATCTCGTCAGCGGTGTCCGCACTGCGTGCCCACAACAAAGTGGGTGTGTTGCGGGCGGCCAGCCCGGCAACGGTGGTTCCCCAGGATCCCGCGCCGAGTACAACGACGCGTACCGGGCGGGCCATCAGAGTGCGCTCTCGGGCGTGGCGAGTGATGTCATGGTTCCAAGCGTTCCACTTGCGGAGCGGTTGCGGAGCAAATCAGCAGAGTCTGTGGCTCGAACTACAGCGGCGGAGAGGCGCGCATGGTTTCGACGGCCTCGGCGGACTCCGCGACTATCGATCGCATCGCGGCTTCAGCGGCCTCGGCGTCACCGGACTGAATTGCCGACGCGACCACTCCGTGCAGGTGAATCGCTTCCGGATCGGCTTCGTGGGGCATCAGTGAGTGGCGAGTTCGACCCTCGAGGATCTCGACGACGATCTGCGACATCGCGCGCAACATCGGGTTTCCGGACGCGGCGAGCAGAGTGCGATGAAAGTCCGAATCGTGCCCCAGATAGGCGTCGGTATCGGCGGAGCGTGCGGTAGCTGACATCCCGATTACAGCCGCAGTGAGCGCGCCGCACTGCTGCGGAGTGGCTCGGGTCGCAGCCAAACGGGCGGCCAGCGGTTCGATCCCTGAGCGTAGTTCGCTGAGGATCGACAGTTGCTCGAACCGGCCGGGGCCGGCCAACTGCCAACGGATGACATGGGGATCGAGAGCATTCCAATGCTCCGATCCGAGGATCGTGATTCCGACCCGTCGACGCACCGAGGCGAGGCCGAGTGATTCGAGTACTCGCACGACTTCCCGGATGACCGTGCGGGACACGTCGTAGCGGGTGGCGACCTCATCCGCGGAGATGGTGGTGCCCGGTCCGAGGGTGCCACTGACGATGTCTTGACCCAGTTGTTCCAGCATCGAGTCGTGCAGTTGCTGAAACGGAGGTGTGGCCATGCGTAGATCGTCCCATGTGTATGGATTAAGCCCGATGAAAGTCCGATAAATACTACAAATTAGTGTCTGGTCTTGAAATTGTAGGTTAATTAAGGAACAGTGACCTCCATCACTCGTTGGACTGGAGTCCCTATGCACACCACAGCACTGTTGGCGGCCGAGGTCGTCCCCGCTGGAAGCGATGCTCGACTGATCATCGCAGGCGTCGCCGTCATCATCGCGCTCATCACTTGGCTCGATCTGCACCCCTTCCTTGCTCTGTCGATCGGAGCCGTAGGCGTCGGATTGGCTGCCGGGCTCGGTTCGGCTGAGTCCGTTGCGGCCTTCGTAACAGGGTTCGGCTCGACGATGGGCGGCGTCGGCATTCTCATTGGCTTCGGTGCCATGTTCGGCAAGCTGCTGGCCGACTCCGGCGGTGCTGATCGCGTCGTGGACACCCTCGTCAGCCGATCCAGTGACCGGGCGTTGCCGTGGACGATGGCTCTGGTGGGCGCCGTCATCGGTCTGCCGATGTTTTTCGAGATCGGCCTCGTCCTGCTGATGCCCGTCATCATTCTGGTGGCTCGTAGGTCCGGGCAGTCCTTGATTCGTATCGCGATTCCCACCCTCGCGGGTCTCTCTGCGATGCACGGTCTGGTTCCGCCGCACCCCGGTCCGCTGGTAGCCGTTTCCGCGTTGAACGCGAACCTTGGTCTGACATTGGCGCTTGGTGTACTCGTTGCCATCCCGACGGTGATCCTGGCCGGCCCGGTCTTCGGCAAGATCGCGGCCCGCTGGGTCGACGTCAAAGTTCCCGATCTCTTTGTCACCGGCGAGGATCGGGGCGAAGAGGAGAAGGCGCAGCGCCCCAGCTTTGCGGCCACTCTCGCATCGATCATGCTTCCCGTGGTGCTCATGCTCGGTAAAGCGCTTGCCGAGGTCATTGCCCCTGATTCCGAATCGCTCCCCAAATCGATACTCGACTTCCTCGGAACCCCGGTAGTTGCGTTGGGACTCGCAGTTCTGGTCGGCATGGTGCTGCTCGGACGCGGCGGGGGAATGGATCGCAAGGCCATTTCGAAGTCGCTCGAGAGTTCACTGCCGCCTATCGCCGGCATCCTGTTGATCGTCGGTGCCGGTGGCGGGTTCAAGCAGGTGCTTATCGACACCGGCATCGCCGACGTGATTGCCGACGCGATCAAGGGCAGCAGCTTGCCGGTGCTCTTCCTGGCGTGGCTGGTCGCTGTATTGATCCGCGTCGCAACAGGTTCGGCAACGGTCGCGACAGTCACGGCGTCCGGAATCCTGGCTCCCGTTGCCGCCGAGCTTTCATCCACTCACGTTTCGTTGATGGTGTTGGCAATCGGCGCGGGTTCGCTCTTCCTTTCACACGTCAACGACGCAGGATTCTGGTTGGTCAAGGAATACCTAGGCGTCACCGTTGTGCAGAACCTCAAGACGTGGACGGTGATGGAGTGCATCATCTCGGTATCCGGACTTGCCGGCGTCCTTGTCCTGAGCGCATTTATCTAGGGGTTGGACATGACTGAAAAAGCAGCACAGAAGAACCCCGTGCTTGTCGTGATGGGTGTCTCGGGCTCCGGGAAATCGACTGTCGGCGGAATGATCGCCGGCGCGATGGGCTGGGATCTCCAGGAAGGCGACGATCTGCATCCGCAGGCCAACATCGAGAAGATGGCTACCGGGCATCCGTTGAACGACGACGACCGCTGGCCGTGGTTGGACAAGATCGCACAGTGGATCACGCAGCACACCGATGCCGGGCAACCAGGCATTGTCACGTGCTCGGCTCTCAAGCGCAGCTATCGCGACATTCTGCGAGGCGAGAACGTGGTGTTCGTTCATCTCGCCGGTTCGCGCGCTCAGATCGGCCAGCGGCTGACTGCGCGCCTCGATCACTACATGCCGCCATCACTGCTGGACTCGCAGATCTCCACGCTCGAGCCGATCGACCCGGACGAACAAGCGATCATCATCGACGTCGGTGGCAGTCCGGTCGAGATAGTGGAAGACATTCTGCGGCAGCTCGAAGAGCTCGGCTACTGAGTTCCGGGCGCCAGGTTTCGGGCGCCAGCCTGTCCTGGGGAAATTACGTCGGTTATCGTTCAGTCAAGGTATGTGTAACTCGGATACACAAAATATCTTGACCTGGGAGGACGCTATGCGGACGCGAGATTCGACGGTATGGCATTGGAACGTGAGCCCGCGCGCACGGTTCATCTTTGCTGTCACCAGGACATTTGTGAAGCCCGCATTCACCTACTGGCCGACCAGTGACCGCGGGATCCGGCAACTCGAAAAGCTCGACGCGCTTGCCGATCGCCTCCCCAAGCCCAAGAATCTCGACATCGAACCGCTGACGATGGGCGGGGTTCCCTGTGAGAAGGTGACGCACCCGTGCCGCGCTACCGGCGCGCTCGCGGGAGCCACCATTCTCTACTTCCACGGCGGTGGATTCATCTTCTGCGGACTTGCCACTCACCGAGCACTGTGTGGCCTGCTGTCCGCCAAGGCCGGTGTCCCGGTGATCTCCGTTCGGTACCGGCAATTGCCCGAAGGATCGATCGGCACGTCCGTGGTCGATGCGATGGCCGCGTACACGGCACTTCTCGAGACCGCGGAAGACCCGAACAAGATTGTGGTTGCCGGTGATTCGGCAGGCGGCTATCTGGCAATGAAGGTCGCCGAGATAGCCGCGCTGCGAGGAATCACGCGCCCGGCCGCCGTTATCGGGTACTCGCCGCTCCTCAACGTCGACCTCGAGGATCACGATCCCGATTTCATGAAACGTGATGCGTACCTGCCGATGTCACAGGTCGAGAAACTCAAGGACCGTTGGTTGAACGGACCGGACAACATTGTCGGCGAGCAGTCTCCGATCAAGGCCGACCCCAAGTTGCTTGCGCCCTCATTCCTGGTGTGCGCCGAATACGAACTGATGCGCCCGGATGTCGAGATCATGACCGAAAACTTCATCAAGGCACAGCAAACCGTCGAAACCCACATCTGGAGTGGGCAAATCCATGCTTTCCCGGTGATCGGGAAGGCTCTTCGTGAAGGGCGCACGATTGTCGATCTGAGTATCGCGTTCCTGGAACGGACCCTGGCGTCGAAGCGTCAGATCAGCGCGTGAATCTTCCTTAGTTGTCGGTTTCCGGGCGGGTGAGGAAGGCAAGAACGGCCGAGACCCACGCGTCACGGGCTTCGATCATCGTCCAGTGGCCGCACTTGGGGAAGATGTGCACTTCACCGTTGGGGATGTCGCGCATCGGCAGAATCGCCATGTCGACGGGGCTGACGCGGTCATCGCGGCCCCAGGTGAGCAGGGTCGGAGCCTTGATCTTGTTGAGCTGTGCCCAGTACGGAACGGCCGTCGACGTAGCGGCGGCGGCGCCCATGGCGGCCATGGCCTTGCTGCTGTACATACGACGCGCGATCTCGAGGGTCGTCGGCTCGGTGGCGAGCGCCCAACGCTCTTCGATGAGCTGCTCGGTGACCACGGCGGGGTCGTAGACCATCGACTGCAGCCAGCGGATCAGGCCTTCGCGGGTGGGGTTGTCGGTGAATTCCATGAGGAGCTTGATGCCTTCACCGGGGCCGGGCGAGAAGGTGTTCTTGCCCATGCCGCCGATGGTGACGAGCTTGCTGACGCGGTGCGGTTCGTCGATCGCGACCTTGGTGGCAACGATGCCGCCCATGGAGTTGCCGATCAGGTGGACGGGACCGAGGCCCAGTCCGTCGAGGAAGGCGCTGACCGAAGCCTGAGCCATCATCATCGGATGGCCGTCGCCTGGGTCGCTGACTCCGAAGCCGGGGAACTCGAGCACGTAGCAGTGGAAGTGCTTGGCGAAGTCCGCGAGAACGCCGCGGTAGTTACGCCAACCGGTGACTCCGGGGCCCGATCCGTGCAGCAGCACCAGCGGCGGACCGTCGCCGGCCTCGTGATAGCGGAGCACACCGAGATCGGTCTGCAGCTCTTTCAGAGTGTCCTCGTAGCTCAGTTCAGTCGTCATACTCCGAACGATGCCACCATAATCGGATGCGCACCATCGCCTATCCCGATCAGAGAACAACTCGGGACTGGAAGTGAAAGCCGCCCCGTCCGAGGGTCATTCGAATTCCACTGAAAATAGCAGAGGGTGTACTCGCGCTCTGCGTGTACACCCTCTGGGCGAAGTGTGGATCAGGAGCGATTCAGCAGAGCGCGCATCGCATCGGCAGCGCCCTTGACCAGAGTGTTGCGGGGGAACCCACTCTGTCGCTCGGCCGACTCCTGATTGCCTGCTGTAATCCAGATCGGACCGTCCGCGAGGTGCTCTAGCCCCTCGCGTGCAACATCTTCTGGCTCAGCGGCCTTCATTCCGGGCAGATCGAAATTCAGTCCAGCGCGAACCATCGCCGGGGTCCTGGTGAGTCCGAGGATCAACTCGAGAACATGCACGCCATGGGGAGCCAATTCCAGCCACAGGCTTTCGGCGAAGATTCGTCCGAAGGCCTTGGATGCGGCGTAGATGCCCAACTGCTCGGAGCCGATGTAGCCTGACAGCGAACCGAGCAGCAGAATTCCACCGTGTCCGCGATCTTTCATCAATCCGCCGAAATGATGCGAGAGTTCGAGTTGCTTGTTGACGTTCAGTTCGATGACGCCCCGGAACCCGTCGAGGTCGCCGGTGACGAACTCATGGCCGTAACTGTTTGCGCCGGCATTGAAAATGAGCAGGCCCACCTCGAGGTCGTCAGTGACGTCGCGAATCCGGTCGAGGGCGTCCGGTACAAGCAGATCGAGTGCGAGAGTGCGTACTTCAACTCCGTTAGCGCGCGCCTTTGCTGCAGTTTCCTCGAGAGGACCCGGCTTGCGGGCAATGAGTACGAGGTTGATACCGATCTTGCTGAGCTCGTCGGCAAAGCTCGCGCCGACGCCTTCAGAGCCGCCGGCTACGACTGCCCACGGTCCGTAATACTGAGGATCGATCACAATAGCTCCTTGAAATTGTAGTGCTGTGGGCACAGCACTGTGGATTACTTCATCATGTGTTCGATTGCCCGATAGGAGAACACCATTGCGGTTCCGAGCGGCACTCCGGGGCCGGGGTAGTGTCGACCGCTCAGAGATGCTGCTGTATTTCCTGCGGCGTAAAGCCCTTCGATGCTGGAGCCGTCCGCTCGAAGAACTCGTGCGTCGGCGTCCGTTCGAAGGCCGCCTTTTGTGCCGAGATCGCTGAGAACGATTCGTGCAGCGTAGAAAGGTCCCTGTGAAATCGTGTGCAGCGCCGGGTTAGGAGCGTCGTCCGAATCCGAAGGAGGACAGAAGAACAGGTCATACAGGTCCTCGCCGCGTGTAAAGTCCTCGTCGGTTCCACGTTTCGCAAAGTCGTTGAAACGGGCGACTGTTGCAGAGAGATTCGCGGCCGGTACACCGATCGCAGTAGCGAGCGCATCAATGGTATCGGCCTTTACCCAAGTGCCGGCAGATAGATGGTCGGCCGCAGTCGCTTCAGGCACGGAAATCGCAGGGAGAACTCCTTCGCCCTCGCGTGAATCGAACACCAAGTAAGACGGAATCGCCGGAGTGGCCTTGTCCCGGGCGATCATCGCGCGTCCGAATTGGTCGTAGGGCAGGGACTCGTTCAGGTAACGTTCGCCCTGCGCGTCGACGACGATCCCTCCTCGAAGCCCAACCATGAAAGCTCCACGGCCGTCGGGCATTTCCACCCCCGGACACCACCAGGCTTCGTCAAGCAGGTCCGTTGCCGCACCGATATCGACGGCAGCGTTCACAAGATCACCGGTGTTTGCTCCTTGTGGACCCATACTCCACTGAGCTCTTCCGGGAGTTTTGTTGGCAGTACGCATCTCGCTACTGCCTTCGATACCACCGGCAGCAAGGAGAACTCCGTATTTGGCTTTGATCCGAATGGGGTCTCCATTGGAGTCTGTTGCCTGGACTCCGACAATGCGTTCGCCGTCGACAATCAGTGACCGTGCAGAAGTATTGTTGTGCAGCACTGCATGTCCGGTACCTTCGAGTGCTAGTAACAGTCGGCCGATCAGCGCGCGTCCGCCGATCAGAGTCTCCTCCGGCTGTGCTCCTCCGGCGCGATCGATTCCGGGTTCCGGTCGAATCAAGTGGCGCAGTTCCCCGATGTCGTTGTACGGCAGATCGATCGGATTGATCGCGCGGCCGGAATCCATACGACCTGGGAGCTTGTAGTAGTCGGGAAACGGGCGCCACTCGAACTCCATGTTCGGGTCTCTTTCCAGCAATTCGACGACGGCCGGTGCCGTATCGACAAATGCTTCTTGTCGTTCGAGCTCGTCGTCACCGAGAAGGGCGCGGAGGTAGGTGCGAGCTTTCTCGAGCGAATCACCAATTCCGGCACGTTCCTGAACGGATGTTCCAGCAAGCCAGATTGCTGCTCCGGAGTAGGCGGACGTACCGCCGAATCGTGCTGTCTTCTCCAGGATCACGGTCTTCAAGCCCTGTGCTGCGGCGGTATACGCTCCGGTGAGCGCTCCGCCGCCGGAACCTACGACGATCACGTCGCATTCGGTTGTCCAGTTCTGCATTCTTCCGTTTCCTCACTGCGAATATGTTGAATCTCTACGCAATACCGTGTGGAGGGTGTTCGCCAGGGTGAATCCCATTGGTGGGTTATCGTTTCAGCAGACAACTCGGGTGGCAGTTCGCCACCGCATTCGCAAGGCTCGATTTCAAAGATTCGCCGTGGTGAGGTGTCCGTTCATCGGAACAGGCCGTTGTCCACAGGCAGGCGCACTGACACCATCGTGAAATGGGAACCGAAATCACCTTGACTGTGGACGAGCAACTCCTGGCCATCGAGAGCATCAAGAATACTTTTGCCGCACGACTACGGTGCATGGACAACAAACAATGGGAGTTGTATCCGACGTTGCATACCGAAGACGTTATTTCGGAGACGTGGGGAGGCGCGCCCATCGACAGACAGCCGCAGACTGACGGCGTTGCGAATCGCGTTGTGGGGAACGAACGATTAGCGCGCACAATCAGTTCACTGCTCGACGGCGCCACCAAGATCACATCGGTCCATCACGGGCATACGCCAGAGATCGAACTGACGTCGAACACTACTGCTCGCGGTGTCTGGGCGATGGAGGACAAATTGTGGTGGACGAACGGAGATCGTGAAGAGCATCTACACGGGTACGGTCATTACCATGAGGAATACCGCCAGGAGAGCGGCCGTTGGCTTATCAGCTACCGGTCGTTGACTCGATTGAGAGTGGACGCCACCCCGGACTTTCACTCGTCTGCTCGGTACTGATCGTCGAAGTGCGTGCGCGCGGTAATGAAAGATACGTGGCCGGCAGACTGTTGGACGAAAGTGCACCTGATGGATGCGGCCACCCAGGATCACGAAGCTTCGCGGTGGTCCCCTGATTTGAGATCGTTGGCAACGCATGCATCCCAGATATTTCGAGCTGCGATGCGAACCGTGCCGACAAGCTGATTCATCTTCATGTCTTCGATGGGCCCACAGACCGAGATTGCCGCCCGATTGCCGTACTGGTGGTCCCGGGGGCCGATTGATGTTGCAACACAGCCGATCCCCGCCACAGTTTCTTCACGATCCATCGCCACGCCATGATTGCGGACGCGTTCGAGTTCCTCATAGAGTCGCTCGTGCGAGGTGATGCTGTAAGCCGTCGACTGACGAAGCGGACCCGCTGTTGTGTTGCGCATTCGTTCGGGTTCGAGATTGGCCAAAATGGCTTTGCCGACGCCGGTCAGGTGCGCGGGGATTCGGGCCCCAACTTTGGTCGGAAGCGACAGAGGTTTTCTACCCGGGATGCGATCAAGATAAAGAGCGTCACCCTTGTTCAGGACTGCAAGATGCACCGTGAGCCCGGAAGAGCGTGCCAGTCGGTTCAATACGGGGAGGGCGCCATGACGGAGCCGGTTCTGGTTGAGCGCCCATTGTCCGACTTCGTAAGATCTG